>NZ_QTPO01000006.1 GCF_003853645.1 Burkholderia sp. Bp9143
TGGTAAATCTGGATCGACAGCAGCGACAGCACCGCGATCGACGCCATCATGAGCCGCGCCGGTTTCCAGCGCCAGCCCAGCACGACGAGCGCCGGCACCGCGCCGATCATCACCGCCTTGTCGTAGTCATCCATGTGCGCGTTGTAATGCACGAACGCATGGCCCGCGCCGACCACGAGAGCCAGGGCGAACAGCCAGTCGATGACCGACAGGCGCGCGAGGAACGGACGGTCGTCGTGCGGATCGGCTGCCCGAACCTCGCGCATCGCATCTGTTTGCCGGTACGGCGGCGCGGCAACGGAAGCCGCACCGCCGCGAGAGGATCGCATCGCCTTCATCACCTTCTCCACGATGTCGCCGCGCACGGCTGAAATAAAAAGCGGCGCCCCGCCCCGGGGGAGACGAGACACCGAAAGGATCGCCGGCGGCGCCGGCTTGCGTGCGCCCCGAGGCACGCCAACCGGATTCACCGCCGCCGGCTCATTGATCGGCCGGCGGGCTCGCCGCTGTCTCGGGCTCCACCGGAAATGCCTCGACGAATGCCGCGACGGCGCGCATTTCCTGCTCCGTCATGTTCGCGCACACGCCCTTCATGACCGCGCCGCGCGGCCGCGCGTCGGTTTCCCGGAAGACCTTGAGCTGCTTGAGCACGTAATCCGCGTGCTGACCGGCGAGACGCGGAAACCGGTCAACGCCTTCCCCACGCTGGCCATGACATCCGATACACGCCGCGACACCCTTGTCCGGCAAGCCCGATACGAAAATCACCCTGCCCGCGTCGATCAGCCCGCGATCGCCGGCTTCGCCAAGGCTCGCATGCTGATTCGAGAAATAGGTGGCGAGGTCGTCGATCTGCGCGTCGGTCAGGTGCGTGAAGCCCCACATGAACCGCTGCGCGTTCGAATCGGCACGCGCGTGATGCTTGAAGTCCGTCAACTGATCGACGAGGTATTCCTTGCGTTGCCCGGCGAGCTTCGGAAACTGCGGCGACACCGAGACGCCGTTCGCGCCATGGCAGTTCGAGCACACCTGCAGCGCGATGGTCTTGCCCGATACGGCCGGATTGTCGACTTCCCGCGACCGCTCCAGGTCGTGGCAACCCGATGCCGCCAGCACCAGCGCCAGCAAAGCGAAATGGGGCACCTTGTTCATGTCAGCGCTCTCCCTGCCGCAACGTCCGTCGCCCCGCCAGATGTCAGAACGACGCGATCCATAGATAGATGAACAGCGTGTCGTTGTCCCTGGCATTGCGTCCGTTGCCGTCGTAGTTGGTCGTCGCGCCGAGGAACTTGGTGAAGTGCGTGTACTGGATACCGACGCGCACGTGCTGATCGGGTATCCAGAATATTTCCGGCGTCCAGCCCTGCGTATTCGGATGGAAGTTCGCACTCCCCGCATAGGCGGCGCTGTCCGCGGTCCCCGTCGTATTGAAGAACGACAGGCTGACGCCATACTTGGACTGGTAGATGTACGACGCCTTGAGCCGCAGCGAATTCAGGTTCGCTGCCGTGTTGTCGCTCAAGACGAAGTTATTCGGATCGTGAATGTTTTCGCGCACGTAGCGCGCTTGCGCGGTGATCGTGTGCGGCTCGAGCAGGTACTGATACTGTGTGTCGAAACCGTAGTCGCGATAGCGCGTCACGCCCGTGCCGAAGATCGGGAAACTGTTCGGGTCGTTCGGATAGATGTCGACGCTCAACCCGAACGCGCCGACCATGATGTTGTGCGGGCCCCATTCGCGCGTCAGCGCGATGCGCGCATACGGGTTGTAGCCGCGCAAATAGACCTGCGGGTGGTCCGGGTTGCCCGCGTGGTTGCCCTTGCTCAGGAACGACCAGATGCCGTCGGCCGTGCTGTAGGCGGTCAGCTCCGCATAGACCAACTTGTTCCAGTACAGGTACCCGCCCATCCCGACGACCTGCATCGAGAGACCGCCCTCGATGATCGGCGTGATCGGAACGCCAGCAACCGGGCTGATCGCCGAGCCGATATACGGATAGCTCCAGGCCGGCGCGGTGTTGAAGACGTCCTGCACGGTCGGGTTGTTGTGCAGCGTCAGTCCGAGGATCAGATCGTTGGCGGGAGAGATGATCCGGTCGACGAAGCGGAAGTCGGTGTTGTCCGATGCCCACCAGCCCTTCCATTTTCCGTTGGCATCCTGATGATCGTAGTTCGCATAGGTGAATTGCGCGAAACCGCCGAGATGGTCGGTGATCTTCCCGGCGAGGAACACGCTCGCGAAATCGAAGATCGGCAGGCCGTTCTTCGGCGTGACCGGATTGCCGCTGGCATCGCTGTTGGCCCTCGTCTTGCTCAGGTCGCCGACCGCCATCGCCGCGAGCGGAATCGTGCGCTCGCCCAACGTATAACCGTTCAGCTTGAACATGCGCCCGTACGGCGTGAGTTCCGGAAACTGCCCGCCGGCATGGCACGCGACGCAGCTCTGCCCGGTCTGGCGCGCGAAGATCGGCAGCGCCTGCACGATGGACGCCTGCAGCAATGCGAGCGCCGCGAGCACGATCATCCCGCCGCGCCGCATCCAGCGATGGCCTCCGCCATGGTCGACCCGAAACGTTGTCATGGCTGCTTCTCCCCAAGCCGTATGCCGCCATTCGCCTGCGCGACCTTCGACCGTCGCGCGATGACTTCATTGTGCGAACCGCCGGCCGAAACCGGCATGGGGCAACTCCCTCTTAACGCGGTCTGATCTCCACCCGATCCAGTCGCACCGCGCCATCGCTCACGGAACGATCCAGCCGCCGTCGGCGACGAGCTTCATTCGGTCCGGCCCGGCGAACCGGACGATATAGCCGCCCTTCGACGCCACGTGCTGCCCGGGTGCGAGCGTCAGGCGCGGGTAGTAGCCGGTCAGGATGCGGCGTTCGAGCATGTCCTGGATGCGTTCGACGAGGTACTCGCGCACGAACGCATCGACCAGGTGGCTCAGGGTTTCGGCAAGCAGGCCGCACGCGAGATAGGTGTCCGCCTGCACCTGCGGCGCGACCACCGGAATCTGCCGGATCGAGAACCAGCCATACGCATAGTCGACGCGCACGCGCCGCCCTTCCGGCAAGTCGAACGGATAGGCGATGCGCGTCACGCCGCGCCAGTTCGTCGGCAGCGGCGTGCTGTCGAGCCCGCCGAGCAGCCCCGACATGTAGACCGTGTCCGACGCGGGCGGCGCATGGCCGAGCGCGGCGATGTCCGGCGGCCGCAGCCACAGCACGAGCACGTCGTCGCGCGACACGCCGTGCAGCGCGCGCGCGACGGGCTCGCCGGGCGCAAGCGCCTGGTTCGACACCGCGACGCCGTGGGTCTTCAGCGCGGCGGCAAGTGCTTGCGCGCCGCGCTCGCCGTTGTCGCCCGTGCGATAGACCTGCCGGACCGTTCGCACCGTGTTGGCGGCCGTCCCCGCGCCCGTCTCGTCGAGCATGCGCTTGGCCATCAGCCCGGCCTCGAGCAGCACCCCCTTCGAGAAATACACGGAATAGAAATCGTGATCCGTTTCGATCGGCACCTCGACGTTCGGAAACAGACAGGGCACCGCCTCCTGCTCGCAGAAATCGTGAACCGGCGCCCAGTTCCGGCCGCCCAGTCCCGACACCACGGCCAGCACCGGTTGCCGCGCGAGATCCTGTCGCAACTGCTCATGCCACGTGTCGGGCGGCCCCTCGAGCTGCCACACGTGCAGCGCCCAGCGGCGGTTGACCATGAACATCATCTTGCGCGACGAGCGCAGGGCCGGCGTCGCGCCCAGCGGAAAAACGTTCTTGTCGTGGAAGTAATTCACGAGCACATCGAGCATGCCGCGTTTTTTCACCGGGTCCGCATCCGGCGTGATGATCGTCGCGAAGTGCAGCACCGTATCGTCGACACCAGTCGGCCCATGCCGGTCGAGGCGTTTCAGGTAGTCGATCAGTGCCTTCATGTCCGCATCGTTCAGCGCATACCGCGGCATCAGCGCGCTGAGCGGTTTGCCTTCCGAATCGAGGCCTTCGCGGATCGCCCGCGCGACCGTCGCATCGGTATACGGTTCGCGATTGAAGCGCATGCCCGGCACGAAGGGAACCTTGGCGTCGTCGGGATTCTCGACGCGCGGCTGAAACAGATAACGGCCGGTGATCGGCGGAATGTTGCTCGTGCCCTCGCGCGCGCCGAGGCCGCTGTATCGATGGCAATTCATGCAGGCCGCCGCGGCGCCGTGCAGCCGCACGCCGTCGTCGTGCACCGCTTCGAGCGGTTCGCCCGAACCCAGCAGGCCCTGCCGGAAGATCGCCGCGCCCGCGCTCGCCGGCGCGGGCGGCGGCTCGCCCTGCGCGCCTCGCGCATCGGGCGACGGCACCCACTGCATCGCGAACAGCGCAACGCCGATCCAGGCAGCGAGCCAGCGCCGTGCGCGCGGCAGCGTGCCGCGCACGATCGCGTGTCGCAGGATGCGGGCACCGTTCATGATCAAGGCATCGACTTGCCGTGCATCGCCGGCGTCGCGTCGACATCGATCGAAACGGAACCGCGGCGCCCCGGCGCGGCAGGCTTCGCAAAGATCGCGTCTCCGAGCGGCGGATTGAGCGCGATCTTGTCGATCATCAGCCGGTCCCTCCTCGCGGACGCGGCCCCGCCGGATTCAATCGTGAACGGCATCTGCAAGCCGTCGACGGTCCGGTAATCGAGGTAGGCCACCTCCACGCTCACCGGTTGGCCACGGAGATCCCGCACCACGCGGTCGTACTTCACCTCGAGGAACGTCCGCGCATCGATCCACACATGGCGGCTCAGGCCGGACGGCAGCTTCACCGCGAGCCGGTACGCATCGCGCCCGCCAATCTGCTCGACGCCGTCGAGCGTGACGCCGATTCCCTTCGCTTCGTGATCGATCAGCATCCCGTCGATCACCTGCTCGTCGCGCGCGAAGTTCAATTCGTCGGTGGTATACGGCCGCAAATCGGTCCTGCCGGTCGCGCCCGGTCGCAGTTTCCAGCCGTCCTTGCCGTCGAACACGCGCACGGCCCGCTGGTTCAGCACGGTCACTTCGAAGCGCGTCTTGTTCGGCCGCTTCATCGCCAGCACGAACGGCAGGTTCGGCGCCACGGCATTGGCACTGTCCACGTGCCCGATCCAGACCATCGTCTGGATTTTTCGCCACGCGTCGAGCCCACCCCGCGCGGCGACGTTCTTCTCGACGATCTGGTCCGCACTCAGGCTCTGCGCCGGTATCTGCTCGACCAGGAACATGGCCGCCGCGACGCAGCCGGCCAGCATCCATAACGCATTACGCTTCATGTTCGTTGCCCCCGTCCGGATGCCCGGTGCCGGCCTAATGGGCCGGCGTCTTCGCCATCGCCAGTTGCGGCCTGGCGAACAATGCGTCGTCCGTCGGCGCATTCACCTTCACGCTCTGGACCGTCAGCTTGCGCGTCGGCCTGACGCCCGCGACCACGGTCTCCAGCACATGCGGGATGTCGAGACCGTTCTCTTTCCGGTAATCGCGGTAGTAGATCGAGACGTTGTGCATCCTGCCGTCGAGCATGCGCGGCTCGCCGTCGATCTTCAGCTCGAGAAAGCTCGATGCATCGATCCAGACCTTGCGTTCCGCGTGCTCTTTCGTCGTCAGCTTCAGCACGTATGCGCCATGCCCTTCCACCTGCTCGGTGCCGACCAGCTGCACCGTGGTGCCCTTGCTCGCGTAATCGACGAGCGGCCCGTCCAGCTCGGCCGCGGCGGCAGCCGATTTCGCTTCCGCCGGCGTAAAGGGCTCGACCTCGTCGCGTCCGAGGAACGGCCTGACCTTCCAGCCCTGCGCACCGTCGTAGACCTGGAACGCCGTCTGTTCGTTGAAGCGCACCTCGAAGCGGCTCTTGTGCGGCCGCTTCATCGTCATCACGAACGGCAGCGCGGTGTTCTTCTTGCCGCCGGCCTCGATCAGCCCGGACATCGTCAGCGAGCCGACCGCGCGCCATGCCTGCAGCCCGCCGCGCGCCGCGACGTTGCGCTCGACGATCTGCGGCGCGCTCATGCGCGCCACCGGCGCGGCCTTGGCCGTGGCCCTGGCCTGGGCCGTTCCCGCAGCCGACGCGGCGCGCGCGTCGGGCATCGATGCCAGCAGGCCCATTGCCACTGCCGCCACCGAAATCCCCGTCAAAAGAAAGCGATTCATGAGTTGTCTCCCTGCGTTATGCCGCGGCTCCCTGCCGCGCGTCATTCGACCACCAACCCGTCGATATGGAACGAGCCGACCAGCACGTTGACGCGCTCGCCCGGCTTGATCGCGTTGCCCTTGTTCGAGAACACCATCCAGTATTCCTGCCCGGCCTTCAGCGGACCGCTTTGCCGCAACTGGCCGATCTTGTCCATCACGGGGATGTCGAGCAGCGCGTGGCTCGTTTGCCCGTACAGGTGCGGCGTCGCACTCTTGTCGCCGAGCCGCTTCGCCGCCACCGGGTCGGTCACGCGGTAGCTGAAGCGGATCAGGTTGTCCGATGCGGTGTGACGCACCCGCATGTTGTCGATGCCGCGCGTCATCTGGTAATAGATCTTCGCGCGCAGCGGCAGGCCCGTCGGCCGATACGGCGAGTGCCGGGCGAACGCCGGCTGCGCCTGCTGCCCGGCCGCGGCCGGCTGGGCCAGCGCGGCGGCCACGCAGGCGGCGCCCGCGCAGCACGCCACCCGCCATCCAAGGGAACACGAGGATTTCATGGCGCCACTCCCGTCAAGGTGCTCAACGCCGGCAACAACCCGAGCAGGCCGGAAGACTGCGCGTTCAGCGCGAGCGGATCGACCAGCGTGCCGCCGGCCGACAACTCCACCGCCCCCCGGTCGTAGCCGGTGCCTTGCGGCCGGTGCGTGCCGAAGATGTCGTGGTTCGGCGCGCCCGTCGCCGTGCCGGTATCGCGCGCCGGCGAAGTCGTCTTGATCGAGTAGTTGCCCAGCAGCACGCCGTAGCCCGCGGTGCCCTGCACGATCGACATGTTGAACAGCGACAGCGGGCCGTACGACATGTTGATCCACTGGTTGCCTTCGTCGGGCACCGCCGACGGCAGCAGGCTGAACAACGGGTTCGGCAGCACCGTGTCCGAGATGCCCGGCGGCACCGCGAAGCCGTTTCCGCCCCCTTCCGGCGGCACCCGCGAGCCGTTGCAGTACAGGCTTGCCAGCGCCGGGTCGGTCCCGACGTTGTTCGCGCCCGGGTAATCGCCCGCGTCGGTCAGGATCGAGTACCGCGGGCTCATGGTCAGCCCCGACTGATGGTTGCCCGGCCCGGTGTCGCCGTATCCGCCGATATCCCAGTAGACCGCGTTCGGATCGCAGAAACCCGTCGAATGCGTGGCCTGGTTCAACGTCGGGTTCAGCGTGACCGTGTTCTGCAGCCCCGGTATGTTCGGATTCGGTCCGCTCACCGTGATGTAGAACGTGCGGTTATGCCAGAACACGTTGTTGGTCAGCAGCGGATTCGAGAACGTCGTGCAGTTCGGCAACCCGGCCGGACACGCCACCCCCGCGCTCGTGAACGCCGAGATGAAGTTCGTCGTGTGCCGCGCGGTCTCCAGCCCGGCAGGCTGATAGGTCGACGTCGTGATCGGGTTGCAGGTCGTTTCCGAGCCGACCGTCGTGCAGTTCGGCGGCCCGACGTTCGCCTGCGTGGCCCCTTGCGTATTGAACAGCACGCCGGCCGTCGCGGTCGCGTCGTTGGAGACGACCGTGTTGTTCACGAAGCTCACGCTCACCGCGTCCTGCAGCGAGACACCGCCGCCGCCCCAGCCCGCCACGTTGTTCCCGATGATGTTGTTGATCACGCGCACCGTGTACCAGTTCGCCGCGTTGTTCGGGCTGCGCTGCACGTCGGTGCCGTTCACCTGCTGCAACCGCAGCCCGCCGCCCTTGCCGCTTTCCGCCGTGTTGCCCATGATCAGGTTGCCGTCGATCGTCAGGCCCGGGCCGGTGCCGTCCGACAGCTCGGGCGCGCAGTCCACGTCGACCGTCGAGTTCTCGCAGAAGGTCCCGTCCGGCGGCACGCCCTGGGCGATGATGCCGCCGCCGTAGGTGGGCAACGTCGGATTGTTGCTCTGGTTGAACAGCACCCAGTTGTGCGAGATGTCGCCGTTGTAGCTGAACCCGAAGTGCGCGACACCTCCGCCGTCGCCGCTGCTCAGGTTTCCGCACACCCAGTTGTAGTTGAAGTGGTAGAAATCGGCGCCCGTGCAGAAGACGACGCCGCCGGCCGACGATGGCGTGCTCGAGTTGATTTCATCGCCATACGACGCGTTCGACGTGACATAGTTGTGGTGCACGTTCACGTTGCTGTTGAACAGGTAAGGCAGCTCGGTCACGCCGTCGCCCGCGATGGTGCCGTCCGGCACTTCGACCTGGCCGATCGCGATGCCGCCCGTCAGCGTCCCGGCGTTGGAGAACACGCGATTGTTCGACACCTCCATCAGATGGTCCCAGCCGTGCAGGAAAATCCCGCCGCCGCCTTGCGAGCTGTTCGTGAAACTGATGCCGTCCACGCGCGACGGATTGCACTTGAAGTTGCTCGGGTAGTTGACGCAGTCCGGCGGGTTCGGCTGGCGCAGGGTCGGCCCCGTGAGCGGCGTGCAGATGCCGTTCGTCGTGCAGTTCGGATCGGGCTGCAGTACGCCGCCCACCAGCACGTCCCGCACGCCCTTGGCCAGCACCGTGACGCCCGCGCCTTCATAGGCGCCCATCAGCGACGGCTCGAGCAGCATTTCGCCGAGGTTGCCGTTGAGGGTGCTGTCCCAGCCGACGATCGGCTCGAACGGGATCGGATCGACCTGGCGTCGCATCTTCGCGGTACAGAAGGCGTTGGCCGGATCGTTCGGATCGAACGGATTCGTACTCGAAATCATCGCGCCATTCATCGCGACACCGAACAGGCAATCGACCAGCTTGCGCCAGATGTCCATCTTGCCCGACGGGTGGGTGTTCGCGTTGACGACCACCGACGGCGCGCCGACACCCTGCAGCCGGACCGGCTTCCACATCACCAGCATCTCGTTGTAGGTGCCCGGGCCGACGACGATCATGTCGCCCGGCGTCGCGTTGTTGATCGCCTTCTGCAGCGCGTCGCCCGTCGCATTCTCGCCGCCGACGTAGGTCGGCGGCTTGCCGCCCACCGTGACGGTGACCGTATCCACGGTACGCTTGCCGTTGGCGGCCGTGATGACGAGCTCGCCGCAGGCGGTCGGCGTCAAGACGCCGCGCTGCTGGATCGTGCAGGCTGCCTGCGTACCGATCAAGGGCGGGACGACGGCCTTGATCTGCGTATCGCTCCACGACGTCACCACCGCCGGCAAGCCGCCGATCGTGACGTTCGGGCACGCCCCGATCGTCGGACACGACGCAGGCCGGCTGCCGAAGCCGTAGTGGCGCGTGACGAACTTCTGGTTGAACGGCGTCGTGCTCGCCGCCGGCCCGTTGTACGCGTTGTTGGGCACGGGCTGGTCGCCGAGCGCGTTGATCGTCAGCTGGTGGCCGGCCGCGCTGACCCACGGCCCTGCGCCCCCGCCGCTCGCATCGCCGGTCACGCTGGAGATCGCCGGCGTGGCATCCGGATACGCGCAGTCGGGCTGGTTGTAGCCGTCCGCGAACGCCTGCACCGGCACGACCGGCGTGTCCATGTACTGCGTCTGTCCCGGCATGAACGGAATCTCATAGCAGAACTGGCTGTACGCGGGGTTGAACAGCGGGTCGCGAATCGTCCGGCCCGGATGCGCCGGGTCGGGCATGTCCGGATCGTTCATGCAGGCCACCATCATCGTCGGCGCGTAACCCGTCGGATTCGGCGGGTTGACCTGCCAAGTCGAATAGTTGAGCCCGTTGAAGATGCCCCACGAATCCGAGTAGGTGCGCGCGACTTCGTTGCCGCCGAAATCCTTGATCGAGATCGGCACGTTCGGCACCGCGAACTTCTCGCCGAACTGCGGCGAATACGGGTCGAACTCCGACGAGAAGTCGTCCAGCATGAAGCCGGTGTAGTGCGCGGCGACGTGCGTCGAGCTGAACAGCCAGAACTTCGCCAGCACCGACATCTCGTTGGTCAGCGTCACTTCCTTGCGATCGCACAGATGCCGCGAGGCGCCCGCGAACGGCGCGACTTCCTGCGAGCCCGGGAACAGGCTGATGTAGTCCGGCACGATGCGCAGTTCGCCGACGCACGGCCAGAACGTCTCGACGCTGCCCGTGTCGCCTTCGTGCCGCGGCGTCGAACCGAGATCCGTCGTCGGGTTCTGCGCATTGGTCGGGTTGAAGGTCGAATTCATCGCCGCCTGGTCGGGCAGGATGAAGATGTTGCCCAGCCCGCCGAACTGCTGCGTGACCGGCGCGATGTAGTTGTCGCCGATCAGGATGTTCTTGTCCTCCTCCTTCACCAGCTCGTACCCGGGCGGCACGATCACTTCGACCACGTACTTGCCCGCCGGCAGCATCTGCGTGCCGTCGCCCGACGGGTTCGCCACGCAGATCTTGCAGTTCGTGCCGGTCGGCAGGCCGCTGTGCAGGTCCCGCGCCGTCACGCTCGGGAACTGGTACATCCCGTCGTACGGCGCCGGCTGCACCTGGTTGAACGCATGCATGCCGTCGTAGCACTTGTACTGCGAGTAGTACGGCAGCGCACGACGCTGCGGATCGAGCCACTGGGCGCTGTTCTTCAGCGTGACCGCGTAGAACGGGTCGCTCGTTTCCTGTCCCGGGCAGTTCATGTTCGGCGTGGCGCCGTCGGAACGGAAGCCTTGCGCCCAGTCGTCCCAGCTCGAGGTCTTCGTCGTGTCGACCAGCGTGAGGCTCTGCGTGCCGTCCGCGGCCGTGCCCTCCTGATACAGGTTGACCGTCACGTTCGGAATATTCGGCGTCCAGCTCGTGTGGATGAGCAGCGCCGGATCGTCGAACGGCCGCGTCGACGCGTAGATCACTTCACCCTTGATGCCGCCGTTCTCGGTCGGGCCGAAGGCCTTCTTGCCGAACTCGATGAACGAATTCTGGCCCGAGAAACCCTGCCAGCCCTCCGTGGTCACCCACGGCGGATCGACCCGGCCGGTCGACGGCGTCGTACCCGTCCGTTGATTGGAACCGCAATCGGCGTTGTCGCAATACACCGCCCCCGGCACGCGCAGGCTCGTCGGCAACTGCCCTGTCGAGGTTTCCGTCGTGTTCGCGAAGTTCGCCGCGATGGTCGAGCTGCCTCCGCCGGTCGTGCCGTCGACCGGCCCGCCCGCGTCGTAGACGACATGCACGCCCGTCTGCTTGAAGCGCGTCGTATCGGCCTCGACCACATACCAGTTGAACAGCGGGAACACTTCATTGAACCCGGCAAAGCCGTTCAGGTCCGTGTTGTTGAAGTTCGAGTAGCTGCCGTCGCGGAACCGGATGTTGGTCGGCACGAGCGTCAGCCCGGGCTCGCTGTCCTGCGAGACGCCGTCGCCGTTCAGGTCCATGAAGGTCCGCGTGTACAGGTTCGTGTGCCACTGCAGCACCGCGATCTGGCCGAGGTCCTTGCTCTGGCCGCCCGCCACCTGCACCGCCGTCGCCAGTCCGTCGACGATCTGGTCGTTCCATTGATCGAAGACCGTGATCCGGAACGTGCCGTCGGGCAGCCCCGTGAACGAGAACTTGCCGTCGGTGTCGCACTTGGTGAACGAGATGTCCTCGCCGTCCGTGTCGCCGATGCTCACGTAGCACTGCGTAAAGCCCAGCGAATCGCGCGAGCCCGAGCTATAGAGGTTCTCGTTCGGCGGACGACTGTAGTGCAGGTTCGTGACCTGCCCCGACACCGCGTTGTTGCATGTCCTGCCGGTGCAGGCGATCGGCAGCCGGTCATTGATGATCTTCGGGTTCGCGAAGCCGATCGACACGTGGAAGCCCGCCGGCCCGAATTCCTGGAAGTAGGACGGGCCGCCGACCTTGATGAACGCGTCGTGCGCCTTCTGCCCGTCAAGCGTGTTCGTCTGCAGCCACTCCTCGCCGCGGCCGATCCGGTCGGCGGACGGCGTCGCGACGACGCCGTAGCGGCCGGGCATCAGGTTCGCGATGACGGCCTGGCCCACGAGCGGCGACATCGTCTTGCCGTCCGACTCGAACTTCGGGCAGGTCGGGATCATGCCGACCAGGCCGTCGGTGCTGATGAGCTTGCCGGTGACCGGGTCGAGCGTGTCGGCCTGGCGGGATATCGGGCACGCATCCAGCCCGGTGAGCGGATCGAGCGTGCCCTGCAGCGAGTTCGACAACGGCATGTTGAACATGTCGTAGGTCATCTGCCCGGTTGCGTCGCCCGTGCCGCCCGCGTCGTCGAAGAGCTTGATTTCGAATCCGCCGAGGCCCGGCTCGTGGGCCGTGCCGAACGCGTCGGTGCCGCCGCCCACGTCCACTTCCCCGTTGACCGGCGCATCGTCCTCGAAGACGAACACCGAGATCTTCGCGGTCTGCAACGGCGTTTCCTGCACCAGTACGTTGACGGTCCTCTGCGCGGGCGCGATCGGCGCACCGCCCATCGTGTGTCCGCAGGTGCCCGTGCCGGGCGCGAAGTCCGCGCCGCCGGGGCCCGACGGACAGTCCTGCGCGATGCTGAACTGACGCTGCGGTCCGGTCGGGTTGGTCGGATCGACCGGTTGCGGCGCGCCCGCGCCGGCCGAGAAGCTGTTGCCGGCGTCGCCCGGCAGGATCGAGATGTAATAGTGCTTCGTCGGATCGAGCGCCACCTGGCTCGGATCGACCGGCACTTGCTGCGAGGCGTTCGTCCGGCACACGCCGTCGCCGACGTCGCACACCGCGGGGACGTGCGTGTTGGTCTTCGGGTCGAACACGGTCTGCTTCGACTCGCACGCCACCGTGCCGACGCAGCCCGCGGCCACCACCGGCATGTAGCTGCTGTGGAAGTTCGTGCCGAGACTCGGCACCGGCAGCGCCGGGCAGCCGGCGGGACGCGGCGTCACGTTCACCTGGCAACGCGGATCGATCTGGAACGTGCGGTCCTCCTCGATGATCCAGCGGTAGTCGCTGAGCTGAACCGGGGTCTTGCCCGGTGCGGTGCTCGGCGCATCCAGCACCTTGACGGCGAGTCCGCTGCCGCCGAGGAACGTCACCGTCGCGGTCGCGGTCGCGCTCGCCGTGTTCTGCGAGTTAACCACCGCATACTTGAACGTCACGGTGGCATTCGCCGCGCCAACCGGCGGCGTCGTCGGCACCGCGGTAAACGATCCGTCCGGATTCACCGTGACGGTGCCGCCCATCACGCCGCCCGCCAGCGTGGCGGTCAGCGCCAGCCCGGCGGGATCCTTGCCGTACGCGGTCAGGCCGGGGGCGCCGACCTGCAGCCGCGACGCGATGTTGCTCGTATAGCTGGCATCGCTCGCCACCGGCGGGCCCGACAGGCAACTGGCGGCCGCGGTGCAGGCAGCCAGTGTCACCGTCGTATGGATGTTCGGATTGCCGTTGACCTGGTACTCGAACGCGTCGGACGCGGTGCCGTTGTTCGGCATGTAGGTAAACGTGCCGTCCGGGTTCAGCGTTACCGTGCCGCCGGACGGCGGCGTCTTGATCTGCACGCCGTACACGCCGACGTCGTTGGCGATGACGCCTTTGGCCGGATCCGCGACGGTCAGCGGATTGCCTGCCACGAGGAAGTACTTGTCGGGATTGGCGACCACGTTCTGGCCGCCCGCCGTCGGCAGCGCGCCGTTGTTGACGCTGACATAGGCCTGCATGCCGCCGTCGCGATGGTTGTCGGTCGACAGGCTCAATTGCCGGTCGTACACCGGCAGCGCGGGCGCGTTCTGGGCCGGCGCGTTGATCATCACGTCATAGGTCTTGCCGGCCGGCAAGAACACGGTCGACTGCACCCGCGGCGCACCCGGCAGCGGATTGCCGTCCTCGGCGACGAGCGAGAAGCCGGAGTTGCCGGCAGCGCCAGTCTGTGCGCCGACCACCGACGGCACGTGCATCCGCAGCCCCGCGTTCACGAAGCGCAGCAGCACCTGGCCGGTGGAGACGGGCGCGGCGGCGGGAAAAGCGGACGCATCGGGATGCGTGCGGTCGAACGCGACACCGTTGATCAGGTAATAGCGCGGATCGTAGTTCACCGCCGGCGGATAGCAGGTGCCGAATGATGCGGACTTCGAATCGCCGCACCCGCCCGACAGGCCCGACCAGACCTTCGTCTCGCTGAAGCCGGTAGTCGCCACGGCGGCCGCGACGGCGGCGTTCTGCACCGGATCGATTTCGCTGAGCACGAGCGGCACGTCGGCGTCGTAAGGGATGTTTGGATACGCGAGCGAACGCGTCCCCGTCCTGGGCGGCGTCCGGACCACGAGCACGCCGTACAGCCCCATCGGCCCCTGGATCGACGGGTGCGTGCCCGATTCGATCAGATAGGTGCCGGGCCGCAAGTTGCGCCACGTGAGCGTCGTCGTCGCGCCCTTCGCCACCTCGGTCGAGAACGACTGTACGCGCGGACCCTGCGGCGGCGGCGTAAACGTCGCGCCGCTGCCGGTCCCCGCGATCGGCCAGGTCGTCGCGGTCTGCGTCGGGTGCGTCGGGCTCGCCGTACTCGTTGCCGTCGTTCCCAGGCCGCCGCCGAGCTGGCCGACGATCACCAGCGACGTCGGCACCGACGCCGGCAGGCTGTTGGTCAGACTGATCGTCAGCGGTCCCGGCGGCACCGTGATCACGACCGGCGACCAGTTCCCGCCGGCGCCGGGATTCGCCGCCGCGCAGGTCGCCGGCGCCGTCGCGGCCGCCGAGCAGGTGTAGCCCCACATCGGCACGGACTGCCCGTCGGGCAATGCGGCTGTCGTGGCCTTCGCCGTCAGCGTGACGCTTTGCGCGAACGCGGCCTCGCCGGTCGCGAGCAGAATGGATGCCACCGCCCCTGCCTTGAGCAGGTCGACGAGCATCGCCTTGAACTGGTTGGCTCTCATCGCAACTCTCCCCGCCTCTAGTTCCCTTCGTTGATCACGAACACTTGTGGATCGACGAGCATCATCATCATCATTCCGCCGGGGAAGATGTTGTTCGTGGTGATCTCGCGCTCATTGTGCGAGTGCCACATGAATGCAAAGCCCGCTTCGCTGCCCGGCGGATTCGCGATCGTTCCGCTCGGCGGCGTCGTGCCGGTGGGCGACGTCGCCCGGATCGTGGCGTCGGGGCCGAGATAGGGACTGCCGCCATACCACGCGCCGTTCGTCAGGATGTGCGAGTCCGGCAACGTGACCGGGCCGCCGCCGCCGACGTTGCCGAACGGATGGGCTTCGAGCGCCTTGTTGTGATCGGCGCACCACTCGTAGTAGTTCGGCGCGGTCGGGTCCTGCGTGTAGTAGCCGTTCGCATCGGGAATGCAGACGCTGCCGTCGCCGGGCTTGTGCCCGTATACGTCCCAGTTCAGCCCCTTGCCCGTCCAGTAGAAGATGCCGTCCATCGTCTGGCCGGGCGTCGTCGTCGTCGTGAACAGCAGCGGGCCCGCGAGCTTGGTCGGATCCGACTGGCTCAGCAGCAGGTTGCCGTCGCGCGCCAGCACGCGCACGTGGTTGCCGTGCTCGTGGAACGGGTGCTGCCAGCGGCCGGTGCCGATGATCCGCAACAGCACGAGTTCGCCCGGGTGCATGTGCGGATTGCCGTTGTACGGCTGGTGCAGATACTGCACCGCGTAGTTCGGGTCCATGTCGTCGGGCATCGAGCGGCCGTTGACCATGAAATAGGCCGGGTGATACGGCTCCGTCGCGACGGTCATGCAGCCGTTGGGCTGGGTGCACGGGTTGGCGGCCTGCGCCTCCGCCTGCGTATGAATCCGCGGGTCCATCTCGGAGAACTGGAACAGGTACTCGCGGTCGTAGCAGGCCGCGCCGAGGTTGTACGCCGCCGCCGCATTGCGGTAGTCGGGCTGCCCGTCAGGCAGCGTGCCCGCCACCGCGCGGCAGCCCGTCGGCACCGCGAGCGTGCCCGGCGCAGTGGTCGGCAGGACGATGATCGCGCCGAACAGGCCCATCTCGATCTGCAGGTCGCCCTGCGTGCCGCTGAAGTAACTGTGCGTGCCGGGTGTCGATGCGACGAAGCTGTAGGTGACCGTGCCGCCGTGCGCGGCCTCGCGCGTCAGCAAGCCCGGCGTGCCGGTCAACGTCGTGGGGCACGTGCCGTCCGGATTCATCACGGCCGCACAGACCTGGAATCCCGGAAACAGGATCGACGTGTTGCCGGCGGCCGCCGGCAGGTTGTTGGTGAGCGTGATCGTGACGACGTCGCCCTGCTTGACGATCAGCGTCGGACCGGGAATCTGCATGCTCGGACATTTCGCGCCCGCAATGTTCGACGGCGAGAATCCGGCCGGCGCGGTGCGGCAGCCGTAGCCCCACGAGTAGACGCTCGCGCCGTCGGGCTGGCTGATGCGCGCCGCCTCGGCGCTCAGGTCGAAGTTCGTGCCGGTGATGCCCGGCGCAGCGGCCTGCGCGTGCAGGCAGACGAGTGCGGCGAGCGCCGCCGCACCGAACCGCGCGACACGTGCCAGGCCGGCGAGCGTGTCGATCCGCAGGAGGTGAATGATGTGGCCCACGGTGGTTCTCCTAGGTGCACGCCTTCGTGGTGGGGTCCACCGCATGGCAGATGTGGATTTCGGTCATCAGGCCACCGAAGTTCTCGGCATCGTTCGACAGGTGATCGAGATTCGGCGTGTACAGGTAAAAGATCTGGCCCGGCGCGTACTTCGTCGTGTCGCTCGCGTCGAGGAGCAAGTCGAGGGACTCGCCGCCGCCCAGCGTGATCGAGTTCGTGTAGTAGGTCATGTCGTTGCCGGCCATGTCGCGGAGCAGGCGCGCGTTGATCGCGATCACGTGCATCGGGATGCCCAGCGATGCCAGCGTCTGGTACTCGCTCACGTCGAGATCCGAGATCCTGAGCAGCGCCTTGCCGCCCGCGGGAATATTGATCAGCGCCGGCAACGGTTGCGAGAAGTGCGTCGTGCCGTCCGCGACCGGCGTCTGCATCGAACCCGTGGTGCCGGGAGCCGCCGTGTTCACCGTGTCCGGATAGCTGCGCCCGTTCAGCAGGAAGTACTTGTCCTTCATGTCGGTGAACGGTTCCGGGTTGAACGTCATGCCGACGAAGTGGAAGTTCGGATCGAAGCCGTGTATCTGGAGCGGATACTCGACGTCGTAGGCGGTCGATCCGTCGCCGTCGTTGTATGCGTAGAGCGTGGGCGAGCCGCTCCTGTTCCTCGCATGCAGGATGCCGTTCGAAGTCGGCAGCGGCGTCGAGCACAGGATGTCGTTGCCGCACTTCGTGCGCAGGTCGTTCTGCTGCTGCAACAGCGCGTTGTACAGCGACGCGCCATAAGGCACGCGATTCTGGCGCGGCCGCACGAAGATCTGGCCGACCATGCCCATCTGCAGGTGTTCCGGCGGCGTGATGTGGCAGTGCCAGAAGTAGGTGCCCGCATCCGGCGCGAGGTAGTAGTAGGTGAAGCTGCCGCCGATGTTGATCGCGACCGACGCGTCCGGCACGCCGTCGTAGAACGACGACGCATTCGGATAGCCATGGAAGTGCACCGTGTGCTGCTCGAACAGATCCGGCCGCATGATCATCCCGACGTTGGTGAGCGTGAGGAAGAACTCGTCGTCTTCGTCGATGCCCATCGTCGGCGCCGGAATGTTGCCGTTCATCACGCCGACGTCCATGATCGGCCGCGGGTCGACATGGCCGTCCAGCTGGCCGGGCGGCGAGGATTCCGGATCGGGCACGAGGCCGACCGCGCCGTTGTAGGTCGGATCCGTGCGCGGATCGCCGACGGTGTTGAACGTCGCCGCGAACTCCGTGCCGGGCAGTCCTCGCAGGATGTCGGAAATCCCCGACAACGGGCCGAACGCGAACAGGTACGTCTGCGTCCCGTCGCCCATCGTCGCGTAGCCGTCGCCGCCGGAGATCTGCTGGCATTTGATTGCACCGTTCACGACGCCGGTCGGCGCGGAATTCTGTCCGGTGTTGGAAGGCCCGGTGTAGGCGGGCTCTCCGGCACCGGGCTGCAGCGCCGTCGGATGCAGCGTCGTGGTGGGCGGGCACTGGACGCGGAACGATTGGGCGAATGAAGGAATGGCGAACAACAGCATCAGCAGTGCTGCAACACTGCCGACATACGCGCGGGTACTGGACATATGACCTCCGTCCCTGGGGCCAGTCAGCGCGATTCGCGCTGGAAGTCATGCGCTGATGCGAACGCGGGCCGGCCGGATCATGACCGCTGCCCGTAGCTGAATTCTGGACAAGAGCGCTGTGCACCGGGATGGGTCACCTCCCTACTTTTGCGTAGGGGGGGCCCGGCGAGTGGGTGCGTCATGCTCAGTACGACGGCGCGCGCGAGCGGCAGCCGGCCGGGCTCGCGCGGCATCGAAGCGTCGGGAAATCGGGAAATCGGCGAGTCGCACGGATTCGTGCGTGTCGGGGCTGCCGGGCGATCGGTTCGCCGGCTGCGCGGCGAATCATCGGGTCGCAGGCGGATGGACGGCCGGTTGACGGCACATTCCGGAAATCATCCCGGGCGCCGAAATTCATTAGAATCGTGGGCCGGGCAAATGGGCGGCGCCTCAACCGCGGACCTGGCTGCCTCGAAACGGCGGTCTTTCGATCGCGGCAGACGGTGCCGTCCGCCGGACGGCGGGTAATCTGCTGCAACATAGTCTGCAGTAATTCCCGACCGACGATCCGATAACGTCGTGCAGGTGGCGGCCCCGAAAACAAATAATGTCTGCAGCCCCTCGAAAGGGAGAAGCTTCGGAGCACTTCCCGCAACCACAAAGTTTGCGGGAACGCGTGGCGCCATGGGCCGCCAGACCATAAATTTTTAGAGGGAGACGCTAGTCACGCTGCGGCGCACCATTGCCAAACGTAGGTTTTGAGTTTGCCGATCATCAACGTCCTTTCAAGCTGGACGCTGACTTCCATGATTGGGCGTTAACCGAAAGCCATTCCAGCACACGAGATTTCTGCGCAGCCGTCAGCCTCGTGTACGAAAACCCGCAGCGGGTGCGAAGTTGCGCCATGTTGACAACTCGCTCACCATGCAACTCCTCCAGCCAGTAGTCGATCAGTCGGTCGACAAAAACACTCCGTTCCTCCACCAGCGTGGAGATATGCTGCTTTACTACGGGCCCGTGGCGTCCTCGCAAGGGACCTTTCAGTCCAGCCCTTGCAACAGTGACCAGTGCCTTTATCGTAATTTGCTCAGGCGGGAGTCTATCCGCAAGAAGTTGGCGAGCGCGACTAAATCTCGCCAAGCTCTCCGTTAGGCGCGCATCGCTCAGGCGCTTCGAACTCCTATGTCGAGCATTGAAATGCTGGAGCCACTTCTTGTCATAGGTCCGCAATTTCCGGTACAACGTGGGCTCTGTTTCGCACGCAGCCTTCAGCCTTCGCTCTACCGGAGCTGATTCCACACAAGCACGCCATTTTTTTCTGAGGATGTCACGACTAGACTTAGAAAGCCGATCTGTTTTCGGAGAAGTTTCCCGCTTCCAGGCCCATGCAGTCCATCTAATTCCTATTTCTTTCCCAGCATCCGATACACTAATTCCCCTGTTAATAAGCTCCCTAAACGCAGCTTTATAGCGACTCCCAATCCGAACTGTCTTTCGGTCGACAACGTTCCCGTCGCGGTCGACTCTAATGCTTATAGACACGCCGCACGTGCAATCAGCCACGTAACGGCCGCTAGACTTTACAAATCTCGGACATCCAAAGCTATCGCCATCTCGGTGAAGCTTCCCTGAGCAAACAAAATAACCACACAAGTTTTTGAGATTCATCTCAAACCCGGGACGGTACGCACCGGCTTCTGATACAAGGTATGACAGCATGGACTGGACAGCTAGAGTCCTGAATATCTGAGTCGCCCCTGGGTTTCGAAAAGATAAATGCAGTAGCCGGAGTATGTGGAAATCGTCAAATCCAGTTGCCCAGCAAAACTGAGCACCGAAGTAACTATCACATGCTTCAATCACGGCATCCCGACGAACGTCACCTGCCTTTGATAGCAAGCCAGCCTCTTTCAACATCTCTCGGTATGGGAAATTTTTGATGTCAAAATCAGGCGACACAAGCACGTATGCGCTGCGCCTCGCAAGGTCAGCCATTGCCTGCAACTCAAGTGGTTTCGCTCCTTCGAAAGTAGTCTTGTCTTTGCAAGACGCGAGCGTTGCCAAGCTACCTGGACGATAAGTTCTTTTTTCTTCTGTGCCGGCTATCCAACGTAACAACCCACCATGCCTCGAGCAAACATATACGCCAGGCAATTGTTGGTCGATACGATAGTACGGTTCGATTCCTGCTTCGAGACAGTCGGCAACACATTCGTCACAATATCGCAACCCCTTTATCTTTTCCTTCTTCAATGAATAACAATTGTTTCCCCTCGATGAGGAAATTTCCAACATACTTTGCATCATTGCAGCCCTCTCATCCTCACTCGCCAACGCCGTCAAATAATTGTAGGCTGTATGTCGATTAACAATTTCCTCCCCGGACATGCCTACATATGCTGAAGTTTGCTCCGAAAAATTCCGAATCCCATTTGGAATCATTGTCTTCAACGATTTGATACGTGAACCAAAGAGAGTGGGTATGATCGTATCGATTCTTCTCAGACCCACTTCGTCCGCATACCGGCAAACGTTGCTATAAATCGTTTCGCACTCCAGGAACTTCTTCAAAGCCAGCGCCATGATATTCTCCTTCGATGACTTGAGAGATTTTCTTCAGAATTCAGTGCAGGCCATCACACCCCATTAAAGCTCTGCAATTTCGGTCGTTTCTGCGCAATTACTTGCACGGGGCCTAGGAAAATTCTCGGCGCGCCATTTAATCTTTCGGCGCAAGTAGTCGCCGCGAGACTCCGTATGAGCATTGAGAAAGCTGTTGCAGATCGGCAGCTTGGAAAGCTGATTTCTGGTACCTTGTGGAACACCGGATAGCATCAAAATGCTGATTTTGCTTACCCATCTTGGCGGTTCTGTCGCTCTGAGCGCCTCCCATGCTTTCCTTATTGAAATCACATACGCAGCATCACGAGCTGACCAGTTGATACGTCTCGAGCTGGTCGTGCACTGATTCAGGCAACTCTGCTGCACCCACTTTCGGTCATGTTGCAGAAGTCGTCGGTAAAGTGGTCGATGCCGCTTCCTGCACACCGCGGCTACAGAGCCTGGCGTGCCGGCGAGCGCAATCATCCATTCAGTCCGCCACGCTCGAATGTCGTCATATGAAGCGCAGTCTTCCCCGGCCGGAGTGTGCGACGTCGAACGCCTTGCGGTCATGATGCTGACACCCAGTCGCTCTGCGACTGTCCGATGAGATTCGCCCAGTTCGAGTAGCGCTCTGGCATGGCGCGCTTTGCCGAGCGCTGTAGGTCGGAAGCTCCGTTTGCCGTCGCCCGATCGGTAAAAGTTCCAGGCGCGCGCGGGAGTCGAGAGACGCTGAAGTTGGTCGCCGCGGGCAAAGCAAACTAATGCCGCAGGGCCCGCGGCTCGTTATCGACGTCCCTGCACATCACCGCTGTTCGACCGAGAAGTCAGCAACTACGCAGTGCCACGGCCCCGTCGGCCGTGGCGTACTGGAACATCGACCGCATGAAGGCATACTGCGCGTAGAAGGTATCGGTCGGGGAATCCTGAGGCAAATGGGTCTGTCCCGTTCCGTTAGCTGATTCACTACGGACGGTACGCGGGAGCTATCGGTACAATCACGTCCCGAAGCTCGTTGCCGACTTCGATAAGTGGGACAAGTGTACTCAGTCGTTCACGAACGATACCTCTGCATAGTGGTATAGCTCCAAATCACCACATGACGAGCAGTTGAACCTCACGATCCGCAGCGAACGCTAGATTTGCAGAGTTCCTAGTCCACAAATATTGCTGCGTCGCGGCATGTTTTATCCCGTTGCCGCAGACTTTGTTGCGTTCGAACGGCGGACCTTACGTTCCCGCAGACTTTGTTGTACGCCGATAGCGGGCAAAAAAAAGCGCCACGGAGACCGTGGCGCTAAAAAAGTTCTAGCCATTCCGAGGGCCGTGCTAGAACCTGAGAGACTGCGCGAAACACCGTTGCCGGTTAAACTCCTGAAACGATGTTTCGAAAACGTGAGACATTCTTTCTGTTTCCGCCCGACAAGTCAAGCGGTATTTGCACCGGTTTCTGTACTTTCCGGCAAGGCTCATCTGAGCACTTTCCTAATAAACCAAGGGTGAACCCGCAAAATCTCATCCGATGAACGATTCACCCATGGAACATGCATCTTTTGACAATCATCCTACAATACCAACAAAATTGAAATCGAGTTTCGGAAATAGAGAGAATCCCTCGTGTCGACACCTGTAACGCCTCCCGCGCCCCGAGATCGCGAATCGTCGCCGGACGAGATCACCGCGCTCGCGCGCGGCCTCGCCGTGCTGCGCCGCATCGCGGCCGCCGACGCCCCGGTCAGCAACCGCGAGCTGACCGAATTGACGGGCATCCCGAAGCCGACCGTGTCGCGCATCACGGCGACGCTCGTCAGCGCCGGCTTCCTGTTCCAGTTGCCCGACAGCGAGCGCTTCGTGCTGACCGCGTCGGTGCTGGAGCTGAGCCACGGCTTCCTGCGCAATTTCGACATCCGCGCGCGCTCGCGGCCGTTCATGATCGAACTCGCCGAGCGAACGTCGCTGTCCGTGCACCTCGCGGTGCGCGACCGGCTCGACATGGTGGCGATCGACGTGATCCGGCCGCGCTCGGCCGTGCTCGTCACGCGCCTCGAGATCGGCTCGCGGATGGACATCGCGCGCACCGCCGTCGGCCGCGCGTATCTCGCGGCACTGGAGGACGACGAGCGCCGTGCGCTGCTCGACGCGCTGCGCGCGACGGCCGGCGACGACTGGCCGCACATATCGGCGCGCCTGAACCCCAGCCTCGACGACGCGATGCGCGCAGGCCATGCCATCGCGATCGGCGAATGGCGCGAAGGGCTGAACGCGGTCGCGGCCGGTTTCGTCGGCCCGTCGGGCCAGCGCTATTCGGTGAACTGCGGCGGCGCATCCAGTCAGTGCCCGCCCGAATGGCTGCAGGAACACGTGGTGCCCGCGCTGCACGAATGCATCGCGAAAATCACCCGCGAGATCGGCGGCGCGCCGGCCCGGCGCAGCGCCGTGTAATCGATCCGTCATCGTCCCGTCGCGGTCTGTAACGACCGTAACCCGTTGAAAGATAGTCCACTGGACTGTAACGGGGACGGGACGTAGGATCATGCCCATCACCGCGCCGCATTCGCGGCGCGCGCCGCTCTTTTCCCGCGCGGACCGCACGGGCCCGGACCGAGCCGGCCCTCCCGGCACCGCATGCCCACGCGCCGCTCCACTTCCGTTGCCCGGCCGGCCGCGCCGTCTTCCTGACAAAACACGATGGACAACCAACACAAGCCCACGCCCCCTTCGAAGGATCCCGCCTCCCCTGCCGCGCGCCGCCCGCGCCGCACGCTGGTGATCGGGACGCTCGTGGTCATCGTCATCGGCGGCCTGCTGTGGTGGCACCCGTGGAACCGTACGCAGGCCGTTGCGGCGGCGGCGGGCAGCGCGGCCTCCGGCGCGAGCGCCGGCGGCGGCGCTCGCGGCCGCGGCGGCCCCGCCGCCATGGCGAACGTTCCGCAACCCGTATCGGTCGCGACCGCGACGCAGGGCGAGATGCCGATCGTGCTGTCCGCGCTCGGCACCGTGACGCCGCTCGCGAGCGTGACGGTCAAGACGCAGCTGTCGGGCTACCTGCAGTCGGTCGCGTTCCAGGAAGGCCAGATCGTCAAGAAGGGCGACCTGCTCGCGCAGATCGACCCGCGCCCGTACCAGGTCGCGCTCGAGAACGCCGAAGGCACGCACGCGCGCGACTCGGCGCTGCTCGCGACGGCCCGCATCGACCTGAAGCGCTACCAGACGCTGCTGTCGCAGGACTCGATCGCGTCGCAGACGGTCGACACGCAGGCGTCGCTCGTCAGGCAATACGAAGGAACGGTGAAGACCGACCAGGCGGCGATCGATTCCGCGAAGCTGAACCTCACGTACGCGCGCATCACGGCGCCGGTGTCGGGCCGCGTCGGCCTGCGCCAGGTCGACCCCGGCAACTACGTGACGGCGGGCGACACGAACGGGCTCGTCGTGATCACGCAGTTGCAGCCGATGAGCGTGATCTTCACGACGTCGGAAGACAACCTGCCGCAGATCGTCAAGCAGGTGAACGCGGGCCAGAAACTGTCGGTCACCGCGTACAACCGCAACAACACGGTGCCGCTCGAGACGGGTTCGCTCGAAACGCTCGACAACCAGATCGACACGAGCACCGGCACCGTCAAGCTGCGCGCGACCTTCGATAACAAGGAAGGCCTGCTGTTCCCGAATCAGTTCGTGAACACGCGGCTGCTCGTCGACGTGATGCGCAATGCGACGATCGTGCCGACGGCCGCCGTGCTGACGGGCTCGATCGGCCGGTTCGTGTACATCGTGAAGCCCGACAACACGGTGACGGTGCGCAAGGTCGCGATCGGCCCGGTCGACGGCGAGCGCACGAGCATCGTCAGCGGTGTCGCGATCGGCGAGCGTGTGGTCACCGACGGCTCCGACCGGCTGCGCGAAGGCGCGAAGATCTCGATCCCGGCCGACAAGCCGAAAGGCGCGTCGGGCGCGCACGGCGCCGGCGCGGCGTCCGGCGCGGCGTCCGGCGCATCGGTTGCATCGGGTGCATCGGGCGCGGCCGCCCACGGCGGCGGACACAAGCACGGCGCGTCGCAGGCAACGGCCCCCGCGGCCCAGTAACGCGCGGGCCGCTCGATGAATCCGTCCCGTCTCTTCATTCTCCGGCCGGTCGGCACCGCCCTCCTGATGGCGGCGATCATGCTGGCCGGTCTCGTCGCGCTGCGCTTCCTGCCGCTCGCCGCGCTGCCCGAAGTCGACTACCCGACGATCCAGGTCCAGACCTTCTATCCGGGCGCGAGCCCGGAGGTGATGACGTCGTCGGTCACCGCGCCGCTGGAGCGGCAGTTCGGCCAGATGCCGTCGCTGAACCAGATGTCGTCGCAAAGCTCGGCCGGCGCGTCGGTGATCACGCTGCAGTTCTCGCTCGACCTGCCGCTCGACATCGCCGAACAGGAAGTGCAGGCCGCGATCAACGCGGCCGGCAACCTGCTGCCGTCCGACCTCCCCGCTCCGCCGATCTACGCGAAGGTCAACCCGGCCGACGCGCCGGTGCTGACGCTCGCCATCACGTCGAAGACCTTGCCGCTCACGCAAGTGCAGGACCTGACCGACACGCGCCTCGCGATGAAGATCTCGCAGATCGCGGGCGTCGGCCTCGTCAGCCTGTCGGGCGGCAACCGGCCGGCCGTGCGGATCCAGGCGAACCCGACCGCGCTCGCGCAGTACGGGATGAACCTCGATGATTTGCGCACGACGATCTCGAACCTGAACGTGAACACGCCGAAGGGCAACTTCGACGGCCCGACGCGCGCGTACACGATCAACGCGAACGACCAGCTGACGAACGCCGATCAGTACAACGACGCGGTCGTCGCCTACAAGAGCGGCCGCCCGGTGATGCTGACCGACGTCGCGAAGGTCGTCGCCGGCTCGGAGAACACCAAGCTCGGCGCATGGGTGAATTCGGAGCCCGCGATCATCCTGAACGTGCAGCGCCAGCCGGGCGCGAACGTGATCGCGACCGTCGACGCGATCAAGGCGCAGCTGCCGAAGCTGCAGGAGACGCTGCCCGCCGCGCTCGACGTGCAGATCGTCACTGACCGCACGACGATGATCCGCGCCGCCGTGCGCGACGTGCAGTTCGAACTGCTGCTCGCGGTCGCGCTGGTCGTGCTGGTGATGTACCTGTTCCTCGCGAACATCTACGCGACCATCATCCCGAGCCTGTCGGTGCCGCTGTCGCTGATCGGCACGCTCGCGGTGATGTACATGGCCGGCTTCTCGCTGAACAACCTGTCGCTGATGGCGCTCACCATCGCGACCGGCTTCGTCGTCGACGACGCGATCGTGATGATCGAGAACATCGCGCGCTACGTCGAGGAAGGCGATTCCGGGCTCGAGGCGGCGCTGAAGGGCTCGAAGCAGATCGGCTTCACGATCATCTCGCTGACGGTGTCGCTGATCGCGGTGCTGATCCCGCTGCTGTTCATGGGCGACGTGGTCGGGCGCCTCTTCCACGAGTTCGCGATCACGCTCGCGGTGACGATCGTGATCTCGGCGATCGTGTCGCTCACGCTCGTGCCGATGATGTGCGCGAAGCTGCTGCGCCATTCGCCGCCGCCCGAAAGCCACCGCTTCGAGGCGCGCGTGCACCGCGCGATCGACTGGGTGATCGCGCGCTACGCGGTCGCGCTCGAATGGGTGCTGAACCGCCAGCGCTCGACGCTCGTCGTCGCGCTGCTGACGCTCGCGCTGACCGCCCTGCTCTACGTGTACGTGCCGAAGGGCTTCTTCCCCGCGCAGGATACCGGCGTGATCCAGGCGATCACGCAGGCGCCGCAGTCGATCTCGTACGGCGCGATGGCCGAACGCCAGCAGGCGCTCGCGGCCGAGATCCTGACGGACCCGAACGTCGTGAGCCTCACGTCGTTCATCGGAGTCGACGGCAGCAACATCACGCTGAACAGCGGCCGGATGCTGATCAACCTGAAGGCGCGCGACGAACGCACCGAGACCGCCGCGCAGATCATCCGCGACCTGCAGCAGCGCGTCGCGAACGTGACCGGCATCTCGTTGTTCATGCAGTCGGTGCAGGACCTGACGATCGACTCGACCGTCAGCCCGACGCAGTACCAATTCATGCTGACGAGCCCGAACCCGGACGAGTTCGCGACCTGGGTGCCGAAGCTCGTCACGCGGCTGCAGAAGGAGCCGTCGCTCGCCGACGTCGCGACCGACCTGCAGAGCAACGGCCAGTCGGTCTACATCCAGATCGACCGCGCGAGCGCCGCGCGCTTCGGCATCACGCCGGCGACCGTCGACAACGCGCTGTACGACGCGTTCGGCCAGCGCATCGTGTCGACCATCTTCACGCAGTCGAACCAGTACCGCGTGATCCTCGAGTCGGCGCCGAAGGAGCAGCATTACACCGAATCGCTGAACGACATCTACCTGCCGTCCGCGGGCGGCGGCCAGGTGCCGCTGTCGTCGATCGCGTCGTTCCACGAGCGGCCGTCTCCGCTGCTCGTCGCGCACCTGTCGCAGTTCCCGTCGACGACGATCTCGTTCAACCTCGCACCGGGCGCGTCGCTCGGCGAGGCCGTGAAGGCGATCGGCGCCGCCGAGCAGGACATCGGCCTGCCGAGCTCGTTCCAGACGCGCTTCCAGGGTGCGGCGCTCGCGTTCCAGGCGTCGCTGTCGAACCAGCTGTTCCTGATCCTCGCGGCGATCGTCACGATGTACATCGTGCTCGGCGTGCTGTACGAGAGCTACATCCACCCGATCACGATCCTGTCGACGCTGCCGTCGGCCGGCGTCGGCGCGCTGCTCGCGCTGATGATCACCGGGCACGACCTCGACATCATCGGGATCATCGGGATCGTGCTGCTGATCGGCATCGTGAAGAAGAACGCGATCATGATGATCGACTTCGCGCTCGAGGCCGAGCGGGTCGAGGGCAAGCCGCCGCGCGAGGCGATCTACCAGGCGTGCCTGCTGCGCTTCAGGCCGATCCTGATGACGACGCTTGCCGCGCTGCTCGGCGCGGTGCCGCTGATCGTCGGCGCGGGCGCGGGCTCCGAGCTGCGCCAGCCGCTCGGGATCGCGATCGCGGGCGGCCTGATCGTGTCGCAGGTGCTGACGCTGTTCACGACGCCGGTGATCTACCTCGGCTTCGACAGCCTCGCGCGCCGCGTGCGCGGCTGGTTCGAGCGGCACGGCCCCGGCGCCGATGCCGGCACGCACCCGGGTGCGTAACCGATGAACCTGTCGCGCCCCTTCATCACCCGCCCCGTCGCGACGACGCTGCTTGCGCTCGGCGTCGCGCTCGCGGGCCTGTTCGCGTTCATCAAGCTGCCGGTGTCGCCGCTGCCGCAGGTCGACTTCCCGACCATCTCGGTGCAGGCGTCGCTGCCCGGCGCGAGCCCCGAGACGGTCGCGACCAGCGTGACGAGCCCGCTCGAGCGGCACCTCGGCTCGATCGCCGACGTCAGCGAAATGACGTCGACCAGCACGGTCGGCAACGCGCGGATCATCCTGCAGTTCGGGCTGAACCGCGACATCGACGGTGCCGCGCGCGACGTGCAGGCCGCGATCAACGCGGCGCGCGCCGACCTGCCGGCGTCGCTGAAGAGCAACCCGACGTACCGCAAGGTCAACCCGGCCGACTCGCCGATCATGATCGTGTCGCTCACGTCGGAAACGTCGTCGCCCGCGAAGCTGTACGACGCCGCGTCGACGGTGCTGCAGCAGTCGCTGTCGCAGATCGACGGGATCGGCCAGGTATCCGTGAGCGGCTCCGCGAACCCGGCCGTGCGCGTCGAGCTCGAACCGCATGCGCTGTTCCACTACGGGATCGGCCTCGAGGACGTGCGGGCCGCGCTCGCGTCCGCGAACGCGAACAGCCCGAAGGGCGCGATCGAATTCGGCCCGAAGCACTACCAGCTCTATACGAACGACCAGGCCTCGCAGGCGTCGCAATACAGCGACCTGGTCGTCGCCTACCGCAACGGCGCGGCCGTGCGGCTGTCCGACCTGTCCGAGGTCGTGGATGGCGTCGAGGACCTGCGCAACCTCGGTTTGTCGAACGGCAAGCGCGCGGTGCTCGTGATCCTCTACCGCTCGCCCGGCGCGAACATCATCGAGACGATCGACCGCGTGCGCGCGGCGCTGCCGCAGCTCACCGCGTCGCTGCCGGCCGACATCACGGTCACGCCGGTGCTCGACCGTTCGACGACGATCCGCGCGTCGCTGAAGGACACCGAGCACACGCTGCTGATCGCGATCAGCCTGGTCGTGATGGTCGTGTTCCTGTTCCTGCGCAACTGGCGCGCAACGCTGATTCCGAGCGTCGCGGTGCCGATCTCGATCATCGGCACGTTCGGCGCGATGTACCTGCTCGGCTTCTCGATCGACAACCTGTCGCTGATGGCGCTGATCGTCGCGACCGGCTTCGTCGTCGACGATGCGATCGTCGTGCTCGAGAACATCACGCGCCACATCGAGAACGGCAAGCCAAGGTTGCAGGCCGCGTTCGACGGCGCGCGCGAGGTCGGCTTCACCGTGCTGTCGATGAGCCTCTCGCTCGTCGCGGTGTTCCTGCCGATCCTGCTGATGGGCGGGATCGTCGGGCGCCTGTTCCGCGAATTCGCGCTGACGCTGTCGCTCGCGATCGGCGTGTCGCTCGCGGTGTCGCTCACCGTCACGCCGATGATGTGCGCGCGGCTGCTGCGCGAATCGCACGACGTGCAGGAGGAAGGCCGCCTCGGCCGGTTCCTCGAGCGCTTCTTCACGCGGATGCAGCGCGGCTACGAGCGCTCGCTGTCGTGGGCGCTGCGCCGCCCGCTGCTGGTCCTGCTGATCCTGTTCGCGACGATCGGCCTGAACGTGTACCTGTACGTCGTCGTGCCGAAGGGCTTCTTCCCGCAGCAGGACACGGGGCTGATGATCGGCGGCATCCAGGCCGACCAGTCGACCTCGTTCCAGGCGATGAAGCTGAAGTTCTCCGAGATGATGCGGATCGTGCAGGCCAACCCGAACGTGAAGAGCGTCGCGGGCTTCACCGGCGGCACGCAGACCAACTCGGGCTTCATGTTCGTCACGCTGAAGGACCGCACCGAGCGCAAGCTGTCGGCCGACCAGGTGATCCAGCAGCTGCGCAAGCCGCTGGCCGACGTCGCGGGCGCGCGCACCTTCCTGCAGGCCGCGCAGGACATCCGCGTCGGCGGCCGGCAGAGCAACGCGCAGTACCAGTTCACGCTGCTCGGCGATTCGAGCGCCGAGCTGTACAAGTGGGGGCCGCTGCTGACCGAGGCGCTGCAGAAGCGCGCCGAGCTGACCGACGTGAACTCCGACCAGCAGCAAGGCGGCCTCGAGGCGATGGTGACGATCGACCGCGCGACCGCCGCGCGGCTCGGCATCAAGCCCGCGCAGATCGACAACACGCTGTACGACGCGTTCGGCCAGCGCCAGGTCTCGACGATCTACAACCCGCTGAACCAGTACCACGTCGTGATGGAAGTCGCGCCGAAATACTGGCAGAGCCCGGAGATGCTGAATCAGGTGTGGATCAGCAAGTCGGGCGGCAGCGCGAACGGCTCGCAGACGACCAACGCGGCGGCCGGCACCTACGTCGCGACCTCGGCAGGCACATCGAGCGCCGGCACGGCCGCCACCAGCGCCGCGGCGATCGCGTCCGATTCCGCGCGCAACCAGGCGCTGAACTCGATCGCGTCGAGCGGCAAGTCGAGCGCGTCGTCGGGCGCGGCGGTGTCGACGTCGAAATCGACGATGATCCCGCTGTCCGCGATCGCGACCTTCGGCCCGAGCACGACGCCGCTGTCGGTCAACCACCAGGGGCTGTTCGTCGCGACGACGATCTCGTTCAACCTGCCGCCGGGCGTGTCGCTGTCGCAGGCGACCCAGGTGATCTACCAGACGATGGCGCAGATCGGCGTGCCGCCGACGATCGTCGGCAGCTTCCAGGGCACCGCACAGGCATTCCAGCAATCGCTGAGCAACCAGCCGATCCTGATCCTCGCGGCGCTGCTGGCCGTCTACATCGTGCTCGGAATCCTGTACGAGAGCTACATCCACCCGATCACGATCCTGTCGACGCTGCCATCGGCCGGTGTCGGCGCCCTGCTCGCGCTGCTGCTGTTCAAGACCGAGTTCAGCATCATCGCGCTGATCGGCGTGATCCTGCTGATCGGTATCGTGAAGAAGAACGCGATCATGATGATCGACTTCGCGATCGACCAGACGCGCAGCGGCCGCAAGTCGTCGTTCGACGCGATCCACGAAGCGTGCCTGCTGCGCTTCCGGCCGATCATGATGACCACGATGGCGGCGCTCCTCGGCGCGCTGCCGCTCGCGTTCGGCCACGGCGACGGCGCCGAGCTGCGCGCGCCGCTCGGGATCGCGATCGCCGGCGGCCTGGTCATGTCGCAGGTGCTGACGCTCTATACGACGCCGGTCGTCTATCTGTACATGGACCGGTTCCGCGTGTGGGGCGAGAAGCGCCGCAACCGCCGCGGCGATTCGGGCGGACCGGCGGTGGCCGGCGAGTAAGCGGATAACGGGGCAAGCGGCCGCATCGGGCGGCCGCTTGACATGCTTGCATGCCGGCGGCGATCGGCTATCGTGTGTCCATGCCCACCCTCGCGCCCCTTTCCGGGGACCCGCCATGAACGTCCAGCTCAACCATACGATCGTCTGGTGCCGCGACAAGCACGCGTCGAGCCGCTTCCTCACCGAGCTTCTGGAACTGCCGGCGCCGACGCCATTCGGCGCGATGCTGGTCGTCCAGCTCGACAACGGCGTGTCGCTCGATTTCTACGAAAAGCAGGGAGAGATCACGGCCCAGCACTACGCATTCCTGACCGACGAGGCCGGCTTCGATCGCGTGTTCGCGCGCATTCGCGAGCGCGGACTGCCGCACTGGGCCGATCCGGCGAAGCGGCACCCCGGGGACATCTACCGCCACAACGGCGGGCGCGGCGTGTATTTCGACGATCCGGACGGTCACTTCCTCGAAGTGATGACGCGGCCGTACGTGCTGAACGGATAGCGGATCGCGCCGGCCGGCGTTGCACCGGCCGACGCGGCGTCACGGGCAGCGTCCTCGGTCGGACGCCGCCCCGCCTTCACGCCGTTATTCGGCGGCGGCGGCCGTCTTGCGCGGACGACGCGCGCGAGTCGCCGTCTTGCGGGCCGGCTTCTTCGGCTTGGCGCCCGTTGCCGCTTCAACGGCAACTTCAACAGCCGCTTCACCGCTCGATTCGGCAGCCGGTGCAGCTTCGTGCGACGGCTGCGCGGCAGCCGGTGCAGCTTCGTGCGACGGCTGCGCGGCAGCCGCCGCGGCACCGTACTCGCCGACCGTCGGCGCCGCGTGCTGCGCCGCGACATGCCGGTCCTCACCGTGCTCCGCGTCGCGATGCGTCGCTTCCGCATGCTTGCCTTCGGCGTGCTTGCCGTCCGCGTGCTTGTCGCCACCGTGCTTCGCACCGCCGTGCGCGGCCTCGTCCGGCTTCGCCGCCGCGTGACGGCCGGCACCCTTCGCCTCGCCGCCCTTCTTCGCGCCCGTCTTCTTCGCCGCGCTCTTGCGCGCGCGCTTGCGGCCATCCTTTGCGTCACCGTGCGTCCCGGCCGCATCGGCCGCTTCCGCTGTGACTGCCGGCACGATCGCTGCTTCGTTCATGACGTCGACGACGGCCTCGTCGACGTCGACCTGCTCGCTTTCCTGCACGGCCGCTTCCGCCCGCTGCCCGCGACGCCGCGGCTCGCGCTCGGCCGTTGCAGCTTCCGCATGGCGCCCGCCGTGCCCCTGCTGCGCGCCACCGGCATCACGTGCCGCCACCACCGGCTCCGCCGCCGCAGACTGGCGCGGCCGCGACACGAACGCGCCCGACTTGTCGTCGCGCCCCACCTCGAGCAGGCCGCGTGCCTGCGCTTCGTCGAGCAGGTTGCCGAACGCGCGGAAGCCGTAATACGACTCGTTGAAGTCCGGCTTGCGGCGCTTGATCGCGCTCTTGAGCACCGACGCCCAGATCTTGCCGACGTCGTCACGCTCCGACGCCAGCGCATCGAACGTCTCGACCGCGAGCGCGATCGCCTCGCTGCGACGCACTTCCAGTTCCGGCTTGCGCGACGGCTCGTCGGCGCGCTTCGCACCGCCGTTGCCCGTGCGCTGCTGTTCGCGCTTCGCCAGCGCGCGCTGCTGCTCGCGCACCAGGTCGTCGTAGAAAATGAATTCGTCGCAGTTCGCGACCAGCAGGTCCGACGTCGACTTCTTCACGCCGACCCCGATCACCTTCTTTGCGTTCTCGCGCAGCTTCGACACGAGCGGCGAGAAATCCGAGTCGCCGCTGATGATCACGAACGTATCGACGTGCGACTTCGTGTAGCAGAGATCGAGCGCGTCCACGACGAGCCGGATGTCGGCCGAATTCTTGCCCGACTGGCGCACGTGCGGAATCTCGATCAGCTCGAAGCTCGCCTCGTGCATCGACGCCTTGAAGCCCTTGTAGCGCTCCCAGTCGCAATACGCCTTCTTCACGACGATGCTGCCCTTCAGCAGCAGCCGCTCCAGCACGGGCTTGATGTCGAATTTCTCGTACTTCGCGTCGCGCACGCCGAGCGCGACGTTCTCGAAGTCGCAGAACACGGCCATGCTGACGTTGTCCAGGGGTAATGCCATGTGTACTCCAACCGGTTGGTCGCCGCGTTGTATTGCGTGGCGGCGAAAAATGCATCGCGCACATGATAGCCGGTCGGCGGGTCGATTCCGTGTTCCATGCGCGCGACCGCGCGGATGACGGGCGCCACGCCAGCCATTTCGGTGCGGTACAGCCCCAATTACCCGCGCGCCGCCGCCCCAATTCGACATACACTTGAGTATCGGTCGTCCGTCCCTATCTGGAAGGATGACGCATCGAGCAAGGAGCGGTTTCATGACGACGAAGGTATTGCTGATTGGCGCGACCGGCCGCACGGGCAGGGCCTGCGCGGATCTGCTGCTCGAGCAGCCGGAATTCGAGGTGACTGCGCTGGTGCGCCGGCACGGCTATGCGCTGCCGGGCGCGAAGGTCGTCGAGGCCGATCTGACGGGCGATTTCTCGCACGCGTTCCAGGGCATCACGCACGTGATCTACGCGGCGGGCTCGGCGGAATCGGAGGGCGCCGCCGAAGAGGAGCAGATCGACCGCGACGCGGTCGCGCGCGCGGCCGAACATGCGCTCGCGTACAACGTGCAGAAGCTGGTCGTGATCAGTTCGCTGACCGCGTACTGGCCGGAGCGCAGCGGCGACGCGCTGCGCCACTACTCGCAGATGAAGCGCGAAGGCGACGAGCGCGTGATCGCATCGGGCATCGACTACGTGATCCTGCGCCCCGGCCCGCTCGCGGACGGCCCGGGCGTCGGCAAGATCGCGCTGACCGAGGAGCCGCTCGCCGCGGCGCCGCCGGTGTCGCGCCAGGATGTCGCGTGGGCCGCGATCGAGGCGATCAAGCTCGGCATTTCGCGCAAGGTCATCGGCTTCGTCGGCGGCAGCGTGCCGATCGAACAGGCATTGCGCGCGTAACCGTAACGCACGCGCCGCCGCGGGGCGGCGCGTTTCATCGTGCCCGCGGCCCGCGATGCGGGCCGCTTTACTGCGCGCTTACTGCTTCGGATGCGCGTCGGCCCACGCCTTCACCGCACCGAGCGTGTTCTCGACATGCTTGTCGGGCGACAGGCTCGTATATTCGTACAACACCTTCCCTTCCGGCGAGATCACGTAGGACACGCGGTTCGCGCGATCGAGCGCGGGCAGCTTCGCGTCGTATTCGCGGATGATCTTCGCGTCCGGATCGGCCGCGACCGGGAACTTGCTGCGGCACTCGCTCACCGAGAACTTCGTGAGCGTGTCGATGTTGTCGGCGGATACGCCGATCACCGTCGCGCCGTAAGCCTTGTAATGATCGACCGCGTCCGCGAACGCGTGCGCCTCGATGGTGCAACCCTTCGTGAACGCGGCCGGGTAGAAGTACAGCACGACCGGCCCGTGCTTCAGCGCATCGGCCAGCGAGTACGTGTAAGTCTTGCCGCCCAGCGACGCCTGCGTCGTAAAGCCGGGCGCCGTGTCGCCCGGCTTCAGTTCCGCCTGTGCGACCCGCGCATGACCGGCCACCAGCAGCGCCGCCGCGGCGCCCACCAACAGTTTTCGCTTCATCTGCGTCCTCATTTCTTATAAAGTCAGCCTCGATGTAGGCCACACCGGCGTTCGCCTGTCGAACACCGATGTGCACGACCCGGTCCAGCGGCAGCGCCAGCCGCGGCCGGCCGGTTAAAGATTCCGCGCAGCCTGCCGTTATTCCTTCCGGACAACCGGTTCCAGCCCTTCACGTCAGCGAGAAACATGGAAGCCAACAGGAAACAGACGCCACGCAAGGGCTCCTGGCGCAATGCCTTGCATACGCTGCGCCGCTTCGCCTGGTCGGGCGGCGCGCTGATGCCTGCGCGCGCCGGCGCGCCGCGCCGCGACGACACCGTGCGCAACTGGCTGGAACAGACGGTCGGCACGGTGGATTTCCTCGCCCATGTCGACCGCGAGCTGCGCTTTCTGTATGTATCCGACGCGAGCCTGCGCTTCATCGGTTATCACCGCGACTACCTGCACACGCTGACGCTGCGCGACCTGATCGCGGAACAGGATACCGCGACGCTCGAAGGCCTGCTTGCGCGCGCCGCGCGCTCCGGCCAGGTCGAGAAGGCGACGATGTGCATCGTCAAGTCGCTCACCTACCCGCTCGACGTCGAGATTCGCGCGTTCAAGAGCCGCCACCACGGCGTCGACGGCTTCGCGATCGCGGCGTTCGACGTGTCGGCCTGGCGTGCGCTCGAGGCCCGCCTGACGTACGAGATGCACCACGACCCGATGACGGGGCTCGACAACCTGTCCGCGCTCGTGCCGGCGCTGATGCGCGCGCAGCAGGCCGCCGACGAGAGCGGCACCTGCGCGGCGCTGCTGCTGCTCGACCTCGACGACTACCAGCGCATCAACCGCGCGCTCGGCTACGACGCCGGCGATACGCTGCTGCGCGACACCGCGCGGCGGCTGCAGGCGCTCGTCGCGCCCGGCGAGCAGCTCGCGCGCGTCGCGAGCGACAAGTTCGCGATCGTGTTCACCGCCCCGGACCGCACGCGCGCGAGCGAAGCCGCGGACGCGCTCGCGCGCCGGCTGCAGGCCGCGGTGCGCGAACCTTACGGGTACCAGGGGCAGACCGTCCACCTGTCCGCGAGCATCGGCATCGCGCTATACCCGGACGAACGGGCCGCGCCCCATCGCGCGCAGCACCACAGCCCGCTGCTGCGCCGCGCCGACCACGCACTCGCGCAGGCGAAGGCATCGGGCGGCAACGCGCTCGCGTTTCACGCGCCGGTCGACGATCCGGCTGACGCCGAGCGGCTCAAGCTCGAAGCCGACCTGTACGACGGCGTGCGCAACGGCGAGTTCTCGCTCCACTTCCAGCCGATCACGCGCAGCCAGTCGGGGGCGGTGGACGGCGTCGAGGCGCTCATCCGCTGGCGTCATCCGGTGCACGGCCTCGTACCGCCGGCGACCTTCATCCCGCTCGCCGAATCGATCGGCCTGATCAACTATCTCGGCAACTGGGTGCTCAAGGCCGCATGCATGCAGCTCGTCGCCTGGGATCGCCAGGGGCTCGCGCTGCAGTATGTGGCGGTCAACGTGTCGCCGCAGCAGTTCCGCGACCCGCGCTTCACGCAGAGCGTGCGCGAGGCGATCGCGCTGACGGGCATCGACCCGCGCCGCATCGTGCTGGAAATCACCGAAAGCCTGCTGATGCACGACCCCATACAGGCGAAGGGGCTGCTCGAGGAACTGACCGAGCTCGGCATCCGCTTCGCGATCGACGATTTCGGTACCGGCTATTCGAGCCTCGCCTACTTGCAGCGCTTCCCGCTCGCGAAGCTGAAGATCGACCGCAGCTTCGTCGAGAACCTGCTGACGTCGCGCAACGACCGCGCGATCGTGTCGGCGGTGGTCGGCCTCGCGCAGACGCTCGATCTCGAGCTCGTCGCGGAAGGCGTCGAGACCGAGGCGCAGCGCGAACTGCTGACCGAGATGGGCTGCAACCACATCCAGGGCTGGCTCGTGTGTCAGGCGCTGCCGTCCGAGGAACTCGCACGACGCTTCGAGGCGCAGCAACTGCGCCTGCACGCCGCCTGACGCGCGCGGCGAACCGGATAGATCCGTATGTCAATCACCGCACACCTGCCCCGCACGGCGCTGCTCGACAAGCTGTGGGCCCGGATGAACGAACGGGGCGACTTCCCGCTGCTGTCGGAATCGCTGCGCGCGACGATGGCCGCCATGAAGAACGACGACCTCGACTTCACCGCGCTCGTGCGCGTCGTGCTGTCGGATTTCGCGCTCACGCAGAAAGTCCTGCGGCTTGCCAATTCCGCGATGTACATGGCGTTCGGCGGCAACATCACGACCGTCACGCGAGCACTGATGGTGCTCGGCATGGACACAGTCGGCCATCTCGTCGTCGGGCTGAAGCTCGTCGACCATTTCCACCAAAGCACGCCGCGCCGTATCGACGCGAAACTCGAGCTGAACCGCGCGCTGCTGTCCGGCTGCGTCGCCCGCAAGCTCACCGAGCATGCGGAGCTGCGCGGCGGCGAGGAAGCCGTCGTCTGCACGCTGATGCGCCAGGTCGGCAAACTGCTGGTGGTCTGCTATCTCGACAGCGAATGGGACCGGATCCGTCGTCGCGCCGCCGAGCTGGACGGCGACGATGCGGCCGCGTGCATCGACGTGCTCGGCGTCGGCTTCGACGAGATCGGTCTCGAGGCCGCCGCGAGCTGGCGGCTGCCCGACGTGATCCGCGCCGGGATGGCCGACGGCGACGGCCGCACCGCGCACGCCGCCAGCCTCGACGAGGACGACGCCGACGACGACCGCCAGCAGCCCCGTGACGCCTGCGCCGACGACGACCGCGTGCGCTGGCTGCGCGCGGTGAGCCGCTGCTCGACCGATGTCGCCGGTGCGCTCGCGATGCCCGCGGGCCCGCAGCGCGACGCGCACATCGCGGTGCTCTCGCAGCACTATGGGCAGGAGCTGGAAATCGACGCCGACGCGCTGGTGGAAATCGCCGACCGGCTCGCACGCGAGGAAGCGAGCGACACCGTGATGCGCGAGATCGTCGAGCTGCGCGCGAACGCCGACGCGATCGCGCGGGCGCAGCCCGATCCCGAGGCCTGCCTCGAGGCCGGCCTCGCCGACCTGCGCGCGCTGCCGTCCGAACACGTGCTGACGCCGGTGCTCGCACTCGCGTCGGAAAGCCTGCTCGCGGGCCTCGCGTTCACGCGCACCGTGATGTTCGTGCGCCGGGCAGACGGTGCGTTCGCCGCGCGTCTCGGCTTCGGCCCGGACGTCGATGCGGCGCTCGACCGGCTGTGCTTCGACGAGCGCTTCGAGCCGGACGTGTTCCATCTCGCGATCACGAACTCGGTCGGCATCTTCATCGAGCAGGCGCAGGACCCGAAGATGGTGAAGCGCCTGCCCGCGTGGTACCTCGATGCGTTTCCCGACACGCGCGCGTTCGTGCTGCTGCCGGTGCGCGTCGGCACGACGACCGTCGGCCTGCTGTACGGCGACTGGGCCGGCGCGCAGCCCGCGCGCAAGATCACGCAGCAGGAGATGAGCGTGCTCAACGAGCTCGCGCGCGAACTGGGGCGGTTCTTCCCCGCGTGACGCAAGCCGCACGCAACCCGCGGCCGCCCCGCCGGCCTGCGTGCGCGTTGCGGCGCCCCAAATGCAAACCGGCCGCGAAAGCGGCCGGCTGCATCGTACGACGGATCGAAACGCTTACTTGAGCGTGACCGGCACGCTGAAGTACTTCTTCGCGAGGTTGTCGATCGTGCCGTCGGCCTTCAGTTCCTTCAGTGCCTGATCGAGCGCGGTCTTCAGCGCCGCGTCGTTCTTGCGCAGGCCGAAGCCGACGCCCGAGCCGAGGATCTCTGCATCGCTGACCGTGCCGCCGGCGAAGCCGAAGCCCTGGCCTTGTGGCTTCGACAGGAAGCCCTTCGAGCCCGCTTCCGAATCCTGGAACGTCGCGTCGAGACGGCCCGACTTCAGGTCGGCGTACGCCAGGTCCTGCGTCTGGTACGGCACGACTTCGACGCCGGCCGGCGCCCACTTCTTCTTCGCATACGCTTCCTGGATCGTGCCCTGCAGCACGCCGACGCGCTTGCCCTTCAGCGCTTGCGGGGTCGGCTGGAGGCCGCCGCCCTGCTTCGCGATCAGCTGGTTCGGGATCGTGTAGATCGGATCGGTGAACGCGATCGCGTGCTTGCGCTGATCGGTGATCGTCATGTCCGAGTTGATCGCGTCGAACTTGCGCGCCTGCAGCGCGGGGATCAGGCCGTCGAAGTCGTTCTCGACCCACACGCACTTCGTCTTCAGCTTCGCGCACACCGCGTTGCCGATGTCGATGTCGAAGCCGGTCAGCTTGCCGTCGGGCGTCTTGTATTCGAACGGCGCGTACGAGGCCTCGACGCCGAACCGGATCTCCTTCAGATCCGCCGCCATCGCGCTGCCTGCCGCCACGGCCGAGGCCGCCACTACCGCGTGCGCGGCCACTTTACGCCAATCCAACTTCATCAGGTGTTCTCCTCGATACTCGAATGTTCCGGAACTACGGGCGCATGCATCATTGCAGGGTCGGATGACAACGACAATCCCGATGCCGCGCCTTGATGCGGCGCAACAGCCGCAAGGCCGCGATTGTACCAATCCGGGCGGCCCGATACGGTAAAGCGGCCGCCTGCACGCGATGCTGCGCTGCGTGCGCGATGACGGCCAGGTGCGCCGTCGAACTTGCAAGACGATGTCGCAAATACGCAAGCGCGACGCGCGGGCCGTCTGCCCGGCATGCGGGCGTCGACGCATAGGGAGATGCCGCGGGAACGGTGCGCGCGCCGCGGGTCGCCGCGGCCGCGCGCAACCGGTCATCGTTCAGACGAGTGCGGCAAGCGTGTCGCGTGTCGTGTCGATGACGAGCAGGCCCGCGCGCAAACCCGGCTTCACGGTCGGATTCGGAAACACGATGCGCTCCTCGTCGTGATTCACCGTGTAGCGGTAGTCGCCGTCCTGCGCGAGCACGGTGCCGCGCGCGAACGCGGTGAAGTTCGCGACGTCGGCCGCGACGAACAGCTCGAGCGCGTCGCTCCGCTTCGTGATCTGGTCGATCACGGTGAACACGCGCGGCAACGACGGATGGCCGCCCCGCGCGTCGACGTCACGCGTTGCGCCCGAGACCAGCTTGCGCACCGCACGGTCCACCGGCGCGAAGCGCGACAGGTCGTTCTGGCCGAACGGCCGCACCTTGCCGAGTTCGAGCGTGCACGCGAGCGTGCCGCACTGCTCGGCCGTGTAATGCGAATACGTGTTGCCTTTCGCGGTATGCAGCAGCACGGCCGCGATGCGCGCGTCGCCGAGCCATTCGATCATCCTGCGGGTTGGCGGCGTGCCCGTGTGCGGCAGCAGCGCGAACTGCTCGAACACCGATGCGCGGATCGCCGTGTGCATGTCGACGTGCCAGCGCGCACCGCCCGCCGGCGCGGCCGCGAAGAACGCGGCGGCCGCCGCTTCGAGCTGCGCCGCGCGCGGCGCTTCGCGGCTCGTCGGCACTTGCGCATGACGGCCGCTGAACAGGCGGTTCAGGTCGTCGTCGAGATAGCGTTCGCCCGCACGCATCGCCGGCACGTTGCCGAGCACGACGAGCAATCGGCACGCGAGCGGCAGCGTACCCGCGGCAAGATCGCGCACGAGCATTGACAGCAGCTCGATCGGCGCGGTCTCGTCGCCATGCACGCCGGCCGACACGAGCACGCTCGCGCGCCCTGCATCGTCACCCGCCGGCTCGAGTTCGAGCAGCCCGTCGCCGAGCCATTGCCAGCGCACCGCGCCGTCCGCGCACGCGCCGTCCTTCACGGCCGGCGTGTCACCCGCGAGCGTGAACGCGAGGAAGTCGTCGAGCAGTGCGGCGGCCGACATGCGGGACTCAGCGCTGGAAGTCATACAGCGACCCGACGCGCAGGATCTGCGTGAGCTCGTCGAGCGCCGTGCGCGATTCGTCGAGCAGCGTCGGATCGGCGAGGTCTTCCGGTGCGAGACGGTCGCGGTAGTGCTTTTCGATCCACGCGTCGAGCGATGCGAACAGCGTGTCGTTGATCCACACGTTCGACGTGACGGCCGCACGTTCGGCGTCGTTCAGCACGACGCGCAGGCGCAGGCACGCGGGGCCGCCGCCGTTCTTCATGCTTTCGCGCAGGTCGAACACGAGCACGTCGCTGATCGGGCCATTGCCGGCCGCGAGCTGGTCGAGATAAGCGGCGACGTTCGCGTTCTCGCGGCACTCCTGCGGCACGACGAGCACCTGCGAGCCGTCCGCGCGCGACAGCAGCTGGCTGTTGAACAGGTACGACGTCACCGCATCGTTCACGCTGACGGCCGCATCGGGCACCTCGATCACGTTCAGCCGCGCGCCGCGCGCGTCGAGCGTGGCCGTCAGCGTGTCGTAGATCGCCTGCTTGTTGACGAACGCGCGCTCGTGCGTGAACAGCGTGTCGCGGTTGCCGACCGAAATCACGTCGTTGTGGAACACGCCCGCATCGATCACGTCCGGATCCTGCTGCGCATAGACCGTCGCCGTTTCGGCGAGACCGTGGCGATGCGCGACCGCGCGGCTCGCCTCGAAGGTCTGGCGCGCCGGGAAGCGCTTCGGCTCCGGGCCGCGGCGGTATTCCGCGCGGCCGTACACGAAGAACTCGACGCCCGGCTTGCCGTATTCCGCGCAAAAGCGCGTATGGTTCGCCGCGCCTTCGTCGCCGAGTGCCGGCGTGCCCGTCAGCGCCTCATGCACCGCGAAATGCGCGGGATCGGCGAACAGCGTCGACAGCGTACGGCGCGTCGCTTCGTGCTCGATCGCGCGATGCAGCTTGCTGCACAGGTTGGCCGGCGTGAAGTGCACGCGGCCGTCGCTCGTGTCGGCCGACGGGCTGACGGTCGCCGCGTTCGCGGTCCACATCGCCGACGCCGAGCTCGCCGCGGCGAGCAGTTCCGGCGCCTGCTTCGCGGCCTTCGCGATCACGTCCGCGTCCTTGCCGGAGAAGCCGAGCTCGCGCAACAGGCGCAGCGACGGGCGCTCCTGCGGCGGCAGCACGCCTTGCGCGAAGCCGAGATCCGCGAGTTGCTTCATCTTGCGCAGCCCCTGCTTCGCGGCGGCCTTCGGGTTCGCGGCCGACTTCTCGTTGTTGAGCGACGCCACGTTGCCGAACGACAGCCCGGCATAGTTGTGGGTCGGACCGACGAGTCCGTCGAAATTGGCTTCTTGTGCGTTCATCGTCGTTCCCTCGATCAGAAATGCAGGCCCGGCGACAGGCTCGCGGGCAAGGTCAGTTGGGTGCTTTCCACCGACGCCATCGGATACGCGCAATAGTCGGCCGCGTAGTACGCGCTCGGCCGATGGTTGCCCGAGCGGCCCGTGCCGCCGAACGGCGCGGCGGACGATGCGCCGTTGGTCGGACGGTTCCAGTTGACGATCCCCGCACGGATCGTGCGGCGGAAGTGGTCCCATGCGTGCGCGTCGTCGGCCAGCAGGCCGGCGGACAGGCCGAACGCCGTGTCGTTCGCGCGCTCGATCGCTTCGTCGAACGTCGCGTAGCGGACGATCTGCGCGAGCGGGCCGAAGTGCTCTTCGTCGGGCAGGTTCGCCACGCCGGTCACGTCGATGATCGACGCGTTCACGAAGCCCAGGCGCGGATCGCGCTGCGTCATCGCGATGATCGGCTTGGCGCCCTGCTCGACCAGGCGCGACTGCGCGTCGACGAGCTTCGCGGCCGCGCGTGCCGAGATCACCGCGCCCATGAACGGCTGCGGATCGGCGTCGAACACGTCGGCCGTGATCTTCGACGTGACGTCGGCGAAGCGTGCGAGGAAGCGGTCGCCGAACGCGCCCTGCGGCACGAAGATGCGGCGTGCGCACGTGCAGCGCTGGCCGGCCGACAGGAACGCCGACTGGATCGTGTGATGCACGGCCGCGTCGATGTCCTCGACTTCGCCGATCACGAGCGGGTTGTTGCCGCCCATCTCGAGCGCGAGCACGATTTCCGGACGGCCGCCGAACTGCTTGTGCAGCAGCGTGCCGGTATCCGAGCTGCCGGTGAAGAAGAGGCCGTCGATCTGCCGGTGATTCGCGAGGGCGATGCCCGTGTCCTTCTCGCCCTGCACGAGGTTCAGCACGCCGGCCGGCAGCCCGGCTTCCTGCCACACCTCGACCGTCGCGCGCGCGACGCCCGGTGCGAGTTCCGACGGCTTGAACACGACCGTGTTGCCCGCGATCAGCGCCGGCACGATATGGCCGTTCGGCAAGTGGCCGGGGAAGTTGTACGGGCCGAACACCGCGACGACGCCGTGCGGACGATGGCGAAGTACCGCGACGCCGTCGGCCATGTCCTGGCGCTTCTCGCCGGTGCGTTCCTGGTAGGCCTGGATCGAGATGCCGACCTTCGCGGCCATCGCCGCGACTTCGGTGCGCGCTTCCCACAGCGGCTTGCCCGTCTCGCGGCCGATCGCCGTGGCGATCGCTTCCTTGCGCTCGGTGAGCAGCGCCGCGAAGCGCTTGACGATCGCGCAGCGCGCATCGAAGTCGAGCGCCGACCAGCCGGCGAACGCACGGCGCGCACTCGCGACCGCACGGTCGACGTCGGCCGCCGATGCGCTGTCGCCCTGCCATGCGATCGCGTCGGTGCCCGGGTTGCGCGAAGCGAAGACGGGGCCCGAGCCTGCGACCCAGGCGCCGTCGATGAAGAGTTCCGTCATGATTCGTTTATCCCTGTTTGACTTTGAGCGGCAGCACGCGGACCGGATCGCCGGCCTTCACGTCGAGCGCGACGGCGTCGTCGGCCGACAGCACGAACGAACCGTTCGCGACCACGCCCGGCGCGACGCCGACGCGGAAATCGTTCAGCGACGTGTTCGACACGAGCGACCTCGGCGGATGGCCGCTCCCTGCGTCTTCACGCGCGTCCGGCACGCCGATCGCGACCGGCACGACGACGCTCTCGCGCACCGTGCGCAGGTCGTTGACGTGGCATTCGAGCACCGGGCCCGCGTCGAAGATGTCGACGTGGTTCTGGTAACGCAGCCCTTCGGCCTCGAGCATCTTGCGCGCCGGCAGCGTGTCGCGGTGCGTGAGGCCGACCGCGTCCTGCGCGTCCTGCGGCAGCAGGTCGACGTACACCGGATAGCGCGGCATCAGTTCCGCGAGGAACGACTTGCGGCCGTGCGAGCTGAGGTAATCGGCTGCATTGAAATCGATCTGGTAGAAGTGCGAACCGACCGCGCGCCAGAACGGCGACGTGCCGTCCTCGTCGAAGTGGCCGCGCAGTTCCGCGCAGATGCGTTCCGGGAAGCGGTCGCGGAACTGCGCGATGAACATGAAGCGCGAGCGCGACAGCAGGCCGCCGACGCCGCCGGTGCGATAGCGCGGGCTCAGGAACAGCGAGCACACTTCCGCGTAGCCCGTCAGGTCATGCGAGATGTTCAGCGCGGACATCCGCGTCCACACGCCGAGCTCCTGGCTCGCGTGCACGACCGTGCTCACGCGATAGTTGTAGAACGGCTGCTCGAGGCCGACCTGCGTCTCGATCCCGCACACACCCGCGATGTCGCCCGTCTTCGATTCTTCCATCACGAAGAAGTAGCCGGCCTCGCCCGGCGCGGCCTCGCCCGCGAGCGTGCGGCGCGTGCGTTCGATGCGCGCGGCGAGCGCGTCGCGGTCGGGCTTGAACGTGGTCAGGCCCGGCCCGGTTTCCTTCGCGAGCGACACGAGCGCGTCGACGTCGCCCGTTTGTACGACCCGAACGACGATCATGCTGCGTCTCCCTTCATCTCTTCATCGTCGCGGCGATGCAGCGGCACGCAGCGCACGACATCGCCATCCTTCACATCGAGTGCCGCGCGCACGTCGCCGGCCAGCGGCGCCTCGGCCGTGTCGCCCGGCAGGTCGGCCAGCACGCAGCGGAACGATTCGCCGCTGCCCGTCGATACCATGTACGCGACATCGCCGTGCTGACGCGCGGCTTCGCGCACGGTGCGCTCCGCGCCGTGCTTCACGCATGCGGTGCGGTCGACCTGCGCGGTCAGCACCGGGCCCGCGTCGAAGATGTCGACGAAGCGGTCCGGCTCGAAACCTTCCTCGAGATGGATGTCGTACGCGAGCAGTGCCGTTTCGTTCGGCTCGCCGAGCACGCGCTGCGCCGCTTCCGGCAGCAGCGGCACGTAGAGCGGATACGCCGGCATCACTTCCGCGATGAACGTGCGGCTGCGGCCGCCCGACGCGATGTCGACGTCGGTGAAGTCGCGGCCGAAGAACTTGCGGCCCACCGCTTCCCAGAACGGCGATGCGCCCGTGCTGTCGCTCACGCCGAGCAGCAGCGTGAACACTTCCGGCGTGAAGCGGCGGCGGTTCGCGGCGATGTACATCATCCGCGCACGCGAGATCAGGTGCGCGGCCGCATCGCCGCGCAGCGACGGATCGACGTAGAAGCCTGCCAGCCGGCTCTTGCCGGTCAGCTCGTGCGACATCGTGAGCGCGTGGATCTTGCGGTTCACGTGCAGCTCGCGCGATGCGTGGATCAGTGCATCGTTGCGGAACGCGTAGAACGGTTCCGAGTAGCCGGCCGCGGCCACGATGCTCGCCGTGCCGAGCAGCTTGCCCGTCGACGAATCCTCGAGCACGAAGAGATAGAACTCTTCGCCGGCGAAATCGACGTCCGCGCGAAACGAATCCTCGGAGAGCGCCACGCGCGCTTCGAGCGCCGCGCGGTCGTGCGGCAGCGAGTGCAGGACCGGCTGCGCGGTGCGCGCCATGTGCGCGAGCGCATCGAGATCCGTGAGTTTGCCGGGGCGAACAAATAGCATCGTCGTTCCTGTCTGCGATGGGTGCGCCGATCAGCGCGCGGTGGCTTCCTGGGCCGCGAGCACCTGCTCGACTGCCTTCTCGAAGCGCTTCATGCCTTCGTCGAGCAGGTCGAACGGGATCACGAGCGACGGGACGAAGCGCAGCACGTTCGGGCCCGCGATCAGCATGATCAGGCCGTTCTCGGCGGCGGCGGTGACGAAGTCCTTCGCGCGGCCGTCGAATGCGGCGGTGAGTTCCGCGCCGACCAGCAGGCCCTTGCCGCGGATGTCCTTGAAGATGCCGAAGCGCGCGTTGATGCGTTCCAGCGCGCCCTTCAGCCGCACGCTGCGTTCGCGCACGCCTTCGAGCAGTGCCGGGTCGCCGATCAGTTCGACGACCTTGTCCGCGATCGCCGACGCGAGCGGGTTGCCGCCGTAGGTCGTGCCGTGCACGCCGACCTTGAAGTGCGCGGCCAGTTCGTTCGTCGTCAGCATCGCGCCGATCGGGAAGCCGTTGCCGAGCGCCTTCGCGGTCGTGAGGATGTCCGGCGTGACGCCCGTGTCCATGTATGCGTAGAACTGGCCCGTGCGGCCGACGCCCGTTTGCACTTCGTCGAAGATCAGCAGTGCGTCGTTCGCGTCGCATGCTTCGCGCAGTGCCTTCAGGAAGGCCGGATCGGCCGGGATCACGCCGCCTTCACCCTGCACCGGCTCGACGATCACCGCGCAGGTTTGCGGGCCGATCGCGGCCTTCGCGGCTTCGATGTCGTTGAACGGCAGGTGCTTGATGCCTTCCGGCACCGGGCCGAAGCCTTCCGAGTATTTCGGCTGGCCGCCGACGCTGACCGTGAAGAACGTGCGGCCATGGAACGACTGGACGAACGACACGATTTCGTATTTGTCGGCGCCGTGGCGGTCGAATGCGACGCGGCGTGCGAGTTTCAGCGCGGCTTCGTTGGCTTCCGCGCCCGAGTTCGCGAAGAACGCGCGGTCGGCGAAGGTCAGCGATTCGAGGCGCTTGGCGAGGCGCAGCACCGGCTCGTTCGTGTAGCCGTTGCCGATGTGCCAGAGCTTGCGGCCTTGTTCGTCCAGGACCTTCAGCAGTTCCGGGTGGCCGTGGCCCAGCGACGTCACTGCGATGCCGCAGGCGAAATCCACATATTCGCGGCCGGCCGTGTCCCACACGCGCGAACCCTCTGCTCGGTCCGGCACGAACGGCGCGGGGGAGAATACCGGCACCATCACTTCGTCGAATGTCTGGCGGGTCACGGTCGAGGTCGTCATGGTCGTTCCTTTCGGTTTCGTAAGAGGGTTCAACAGGATCAAGTTTAGGTAAGGGTGACGCAAGCGTCTTGCGGAATTGCGACGGGTTCTATCGGAAGCGCTTTCTTCCGTCTATTTTGCCCTCCCGGCGGGGGTGGTTCTTCTGGGGGATGGCGGTATTTTGGGGCTTTTCGGGTGGTGCGCTTTCGGTTGGCGTGAAGCACCTGTGATCGTGTCGGTCTATTAGCGTCGCCCCTGCGCGGGGCGGCGGTTACTTTTCTTTGTCTTGCCAAAGAAAAGTAACCAAAAGAAAGGTGCCCGGATAACGCATGACTTCCCGGTGCCATGGTCCACGGAGTGGCCCTCGCCTAAGTGTCGGCGCCACGAAAGAACCCGGAGTGGTTCGAGCAATAGTTCTGACACCTCTCACTACCCCACGGAGCGGTATACCGCCCGCTAGCTCCATCCTCGCTACGCTCGGCTGCAAGGTTCTTCGGTCGCAATTCATGCGTCCGCGCCATACATGAAGCACCCACTGATCAGTTCCCCAAATCAGTACTGTGTCCGCTGTACCGCAACGACGATTTCAATTTATTGCATTCATGCGCCACCCGCCGCGATTGTGGAAATCAATCGATCGACAGCGTTGTAAGGGGGGCGTGTGGACCTGTCGGCCGAGCGAAGCGAGGACGGAGCTAGCGGGCGGTATACCGCTCTGTTGGGCGGTGTGGCGCGTCAGAACCATTGCTCGAACCACTCCGGGTTCCCGACTGGCGCCGACACTTAGGCGAGGGCCACTTGGTGGGCTATGGCACCGGGAGGTCATGCGTTATCCGAGCGCCTTTCTTTTGGTTACTTTTCTTTGGCAAGACAAAGAAAAGTAACCGCCGCCCCGCGCAGGGGCGACGCTAATGGACCGACGCGATCACAGGTGCTTCACACCAAACGAAAGCGCACCACCAAAAAAATCAATCCTTCGCACCGCGCTCGACAAGCGCGCCCCCGCGAGGCTCGCTCCCGCCGCCAGTCTGTTTCTCGAGCCAGGCCCGTCGATCTTCCCGCGGCGTGACGCCAAACCGCTCGCGGTAAGCATTGGAAAAATGCGCAGCAGAAGAAAACCCGCAAGCAAGACTGACTTGAACCACCGACTTGCTGGTCCGCTGCAACTGCGTCCTTGCCTTGAGCAATCGGAGATTGAGGTAATACTTGGAGGGCATCGCCCCGAGATACTGCCGAAAGAGCCGCTCCAGCTGCCGGCGTGAAACGCCAACGAGCCCGGCGATCTCATCGGTCGTCAAAGGATCCTCGATATTGGCTTCCATCAAAAGCAAAGCATCATTCAACCGAGGATGTCGCTCACCGGGCGCGGTAACAAAAGGAATCCGTTGGCGCTCCTCACCACTCCGCAGCGTCCCGGCCCCGAGCGCATCGGCAATCCGCTCCGAGAGATCCGCTCCATGTTCCCGGCCGATCATGGCCAGCATGAAGTCCACGGTGGCTTGCCCACCGGCACAGGTCGCCCGATCGCGATCGATCTCGAAGATCTGCTGCGTGACGATCGACCGCTCGAACTGCTCGGCGAACTGCTGATACGTCTCCCAGTTCACGCTCACGCGATATCCGGAAAGCTGCCCGGCCATCGCGAGCCACCACACGCCGTGATGAATCCCGGTCACGACCGGCGTCCGCTGCCCGACCCGCGCGAGACTCGCGAGAAACAACCGATAGTCGGCAAACTGCTGAAACCGCTCCGACACGACGATCAGCCAGTCGCACGCGATCGCATCGTTGAACGCCGCATCGGCATGCCACTGCGCCCCGCCGACGAGCGGCACCGGCCGCCCGTCCCACGAACACACCTGCCAGCGATACAGCAGGCGCCCGTCGATCTCGTTCGCGAGATGCAACGCATCGACGATCGGACCCACGCCCGACATCGACACGGGCGGCAATGCAACGATCACCACCTGCGTCGTGCGGGTGGCGCCTGCGGGACGAGACACCGGTACCACGTATGAAACCCGCCCTTCGCGTTACTTGAGACTGCCCGACAGGAACTGCTTCAGACGCTCGCTCTGCGGACGCACCAGCACCTCCTTCGGATCGCCCTCTTCCTCGGTCCGCCCCTGATGCAGGAACATCACGTGGTTCGACACGTTGCGCGCAAAACCCATCTCGTGCGTGACGACGATCATCGTGCGGCCTTCCTCGGCCAGCTTCTGCATCACCTTCAGCACTTCGCCGACGAGCTCCGGATCGAGCGCCGACGTCGGCTCGTCGAACAGCATCACGTCCGGATGCATCGCCAGCGCCCGCGCGATCGCGACACGCTGCTGCTGACCGCCCGACAGATGCGACGGATACTGCTTCTCGACGCGCGGCGCGAGGCCGACCTTCTCCAGGTACTCGCGCGCACGCTCCTCGGCTTCCTTCTTCGAAATGCCGAGCACGTGCACCGGCGCTTCCATCACGTTCTCGAGCACGTTCATGTGCGCCCACAGATTGAAGTGCTGGAACACCATCGCGAGCTTGGTGCGGATACGCTGCAACTGCTTGTGATCGGCGACCTCGAGCGCACCGGCGCGGTCGGTCTTCGTGCGCACGGCCTCGCCGTCGACGACGATCTGCCCCGCATTCGGCCGCTCGAGAAAATTGATGCAGCGCAGGAACGTGCTCTTGCCCGAACCGCTGGCGCCGATGATGCTGATGACGTCGCCGGCCTTCGCGTTCAGCGACACGCCCTTGAGCACCTCGTTATCGCCATAGCGCTTGTGAATGTCGACCGCGGCAAGCTTGACGGAAGCGGACGCGCTCGTTTGAGTGATCTCGGCCAACTGGCTCTCCTCGAAGTGAAATCAATGACGGCCGGCCGCGAGATACGCGAGCCAGTGGCGCTCCGCCCGGCGAAATGCCGCGACGAGTGCGAACGATACCGCAAGATAGATCAGCGCGGCGATTCCGAACGACTGGAACGCCATGTAGGTCGCGGAATTGGCGTCGCGCGCGACCTTCAGGATGTCGGGCACGGTCGCCGTGAATGCAACGGTGGTCGCGTGCAGCATCAGGATCACCTCGTTGCTGTACAGCGGCAGCGCACGGCGCAGCGCCGACGGCAGGATCACCCGGCGGTACATCGTGAACGGCGACATCCCGTAGGCACGCGCCGCCTCGACCTCGCCGTGCGGGATCGCGCGAATCGCGCCCGCGAAGATCTCGGTCGTGTACGCGCAGGTGTTCAGCGCGAACGCGAGGATCGCGCAGTTGAAGCCGCTCCTGAAGAACGCGTCGAGCAGCGAGTGCGATCGCACGAACTCGAGGCTGTACATACCCGTGTACAGCAACAGCAGCTGCACGTAGAGCGGTGTGCCGCGGAACACGTACGTGTAGAACCGCACCGGCATCGACAGCCACTTCTTCTTCGACACGCGCGCGACCGCGAGCGGCACCGCGCATACGAAGCCGAGCGAAATCGACGCGACGAGCAGCCACAGCGTCACCGCAAGGCCGGAGAGGCGCTGGCCGTCCCAGTAAAGGAACGCCTGGCCGAATTCCTGGAGGATCTCGATCATAGTTCTGCGTGCCGCACACCCATGGAATAACGCTTCTCGAGCTGGATCAGCACGAGGTTGGAAACGGTCGTGATCGCGAGGTAGATCAGCGCCGCAATGAGGATGAAGAAGAACATGTTGAATGTGCTCTTGCCGGCGTCCTGCGCGGCCTTCACGACGTCCGCGAGGCCGATGATCGACACCAGCGCGGTCGCCTTCACGAGCACCTGCCAGTTGTTGCCGATGCCCGGCAGCGCGAATCGCATCATCTGCGGAAACATGATCCGCACGAACACGCGCATCCCGCTCATCCCGTAAGCCGCGCCGGCCTCGAGCTGGCCGCGCGGCACCGACAGGAACGCACCGCGGAACGTCTCGGTGAAGTACGCGCCGTAGATGAAGCCGAGCGTCAGCACGCCGGCGACGAACGGGTCGATGTCGATCTGGTCCCAGCCGACGAGATCGGTGAACTGGTTCAGCCAGATCTGGATGCTGTAGAACAACAGCAGCATCAGGACGAGATCGGGCACCGAGCGGATCAGCGTCGTATAACCGGTCGCGATCGCTCGCACCACCCGGTTATGCGACAGCTTCGCCACCGCGCCGATCAGCCCCAGCGCCACCGCAGCGGCGAGCGACAGCACCGACAGCTCGATGGTCTGCACGGTGCCGGCCCAGAGGACAGGACCAAAGCCGTAAAGGAACACGCGCGTCTCCAGTGTTGATATGAAAACCGGCGCGAAATCCTGTCCCGCGCCGGGCTGACGCGGATAGTCGCAAGCGAAATTGATTGCCTCAAATCACCGTGCACGCGCTTGCTGCGTCGCAGCAATTCATCCCACCATTTGCGGGCACGGCCTACAGCGCTGTTTCAAAAGGAAAAAAGCCGCTTCCTGACAGTCTGATGACACGCAGGGAAGCGGACTTTTTGCAATTTTCCGGTCGCTTTTTCGATATAGCGCCGCAGGCGGTCTCACCGCCCTTTCAGGATGTCGGAGCGCGAAGTCGTATAGACAAGCCCGTCCGGGCCGAAATGGACGTTGAAGAATGCGTCGGTGTTCACGCCGTCCTCGAGCCAGCGCCAGCTCCACACCGTCTCGGGTTTCAGCGGGTACTGCGCGATGTCGCCCGGCTTGCCGAGCAGGCGCCGCACCTCGTCCTCGGTCATCCCGGGACGCACCTTCGCGAAGTTCTCGGCGGTCAGCACTTGCGTCGCGCCCATGTAGTACCCGTTCGGGTCGAGGTCGACGAACCAGGTCTGGTTGCCCATCGGGCCGCGCGGATATTCGAGGCGCTTCGAGCCGTCGGTGAAGGCGCGCTCCGTCTCGGGCTTGCCCATCGTGGCGCGCACGTCGGCTTCGGTCGATACGCCGGCCTTCAGCCCCTTGAGCAGCAGCGGTGCCGGCTTGATCGCGTTGAAAAAGTCCCTGATACGTTGCACGTCGAGATTGCCTTGCTTGTCGTCGCAGCCGGTCAGCGCCAGCGCGGCAGCCAGCATCGTCACGGGAAGTAGCCGGAAACGGAAAATCATCGGAAGAAATGCGCGTCGAGAAACACGCGGCAAGGATACCCGCGCAACGCCAAAAGCGCGAGACGGGCGCGCGGCCCGTCTCGTGTTCAATGCATCGTTTCGGTTTGCACCTCGGCCTCGCGGCTCGCCTGCGGGGCGCGCGCCCCGGCCGGCACGGCCTTGATCCGGCGGCGCGTGCGCGCCAGTTCGGCAAGCTGCCACGAACCGAGCGCCAGGCAGCCGAACAGCACCTCGCGGCCGCGCTTGACCAGCGCGAGCGACAGCGCCGTCTCGCGATCGACGCCGAACATCTGCGCGAGCAGCACGACGGTCGCCTCCTGCACGCCGAGACCGCCCGGCACCATGAACGCCGCATGCCGCACGGCCTGCGTCATCGCCTCGATCGCGATCGCGCCGCCGATCGATACCGGATGGCCGAGCAGCGCGAGCGCCCAGTAAATTTCGAGCGCGCCGAGCACATAGCCGGACAGCTGCCAGAAGAACGCGCTGAACAACAGCGCCGTGCGCGACATCAGCGCGTCGATGTCGCCGTCGAGGCGGCGGCCGTCGACGCCCTGCAGCAACCGGTGCGAATCGCCGAGCAGACGCCCCGCGAACCGCTCGATCGCATGGAAGATCCCGCCGCGCCGCATCAGCACGACGCCGAGCACCGGCAACGGCAGCGTCAGCAGCAGCGCGAGGCCGATCGTGCCGCCGCCCATGTCGTGCGTCGTCGCGAGCAGCAGCACGAGACCGAGCGCCGCGAACGCATACTGGACGACGATCGTCACCAGCACCTCGACGATCACCGACGCGGTCACGCGGCTCGCGTCGGGCACCTGCCAACGCGCCATCCGGATCCCGACCAGCTCGCCGCCGATGCCGACCACCGGCAGCAGCCGGTTCACCGCTTCGCGCACGGTCGCCACCCACCACAGGAACGACAGCGACGCGCGCCGGTCGAGCAACTGGTGCCACGCATACGCGTCGAGCAGCAGCGGCAGCGCGTGGAACGGCACGAGCCACAGCAACGCGAAGCCGGCGCGCTCGAGCATCCGCGACACGTCGCCGACGCCTTCGTGCAGCCCGAGTGCAAGCAGGATTCCGATGCCGATCGGCCAGCCGAGCCATTTGATCCACTTGGTCATGACGGCCGCGCCCCCGCTTCGCGCGACGGGTGCGTGCCGCGCCGCACCACGGGTTGGCCGAACACGTCCGCAAAGCCGCCGGTCGCGACGCCCGCCGCCTTCAGCGCGGCCGCGACGCGCGGCGACAGCAGCGCATCCAGTTCGTCGACCGGCCGGTAAGCGGCCATCGTCGGCGTGATCGGGCCGCCGCCGGCTTCCGCCGGATGACAGTAGATCTCGCCGACACCGGGCGGCAGCGCCGCGAGCGCGTCGAGCAGCACCGCCTCGTCCATCGCGCCCGTATGCTCGATCCCGACCACGTAGTCGTTGTGCGCGAGCCCCGCGCGGTCGAGCCGGGCACGCACCAGCGCGATCCACGGCTTGAGCAGCGCGGGCGCACTCGTTTCGTACGGCAGCCGCACCGCGCGCAGCCCGTAGTCGCGGCCGATCTCGATGATCATCGACAGCACGGTCGGATGCAGGTGGAAATGCTTGTGCGCGTTCACGTGGTCGAGCGGCAGACCGCTCGCCGCGAACGCGTCGAACTGCGCGCGAATCTCGCGGCGCAGCTGCGCACGTACGTGCGGCAGGAAGAAGAAGCGACAGCCGTCCTTCGCCATCGCATCGCCGAACCGCCCGTCGCGGCCGACGAGCGCGGATATCTCATGCGCGGGCAGCGTGGCCGGCCCGTCCGCGAGGACCAGATGCAGGCCGACCGCGAGCGACGGCAGGCGCCGCGCGCGTTCGATCGCATCCTGCGCCGCGGGCGCACCGACCATCAGGCTCGCGGCGTTCAGCACGCCGTCGCGATGCGCGCGCTCGACCGCCGCGTTGACGCGCGGATGCAGCCCGAAGTCGTCCGCGGTGAAGATCAGCGCCCGCGCCGCCCGCTGCGTCGACACGAATCAGGCCTCGTGCGCGCGCAGGAAGCGGAAGAACTCGACGCCTTCGCGCAGACGGCGCTTCATCATGTCCCAGCTCGTCAGCATTTCGCGGACGATCTCCCAGATCTTCGACGGACGGAAGTAGAACTGGCGATAGAACTGCTCGAGATGGTGATAGATCTCGTCGCGCGACAGGTGCGCATAGCCGATCGCCGCGAGCTGCACGCCTTCCTTGCTCACCAGGTTGATGGTCTTGTTCTCTTCCATCCAGCCGTTTTCCACGGCCTGCTTGTAGAGCGTCGTGCCCGGATACGGCGCGGCGAGCGACACCTGGATCGTGTGCGGATTGATTTCCTTCGCGTACTCGATCGTCTTCTTGATGGTTTCCTGCGTCTCGCCCGGCAGGCCGAGAATGAAGGTGCCGTGGATCTTGATGCCGAGCTTCTTGCAGTCCGCGCTGAAACGGCGCGCGAAATCGGTGCGCACGCCCTTCTTGATGTTCACGAGGATCTGGTCGTCGCCGGATTCGAAGCCGACCAGCAGCAGGCGCAGCCCGTTTTCCTTCATGACCTTCAGCGTCTTGTACGGCACGTTCGCCTTCGCGTTGCACGACCACGTCATGCCGAGCTTGCCCAGGCCGATGGCGATGGCTTCGGCGCGCGGCAAATCGTCGGTGAAGGTGTCGTCGTCGAACATCAGTTCCTTCACTTCCGGCATGTTGTCGCGGATCCACTTCGCTTCCGCGAGCACGTTCTCGACCGAGCGCGTGCGGTAGCGATGGCCGCTGACCGTCTGCGGCCACAGGCAGAACGTGCAGCGCGACTTGCAGCCGCGGCCCGTGTAGATCGACACGTACGGATAGTTCAGGTAGCCGATGAAGTAGTTGTCGATCTTCAGGTCGCGCTTGTAGACGGGCGCGACGAACGGCAGTTCATCCATGTTCTCGAGGATCGGACGCGCTTCGTTGTGCTCGATCGAGCCGTCCTTCGCGCGCCAGCTCAAGCCCTTGATCTGCGGGAACGGCTTGCCTTCGGCGATTTCCTTGCAGGTGTAGTCGAATTCCTCGCGGCACACGAAGTCGATTGCCTCGCTCGCCGTGAGCGAGTTGTGCGGATCGACCATCACCTTCGCGCCGACCATGCCGACCAGCATCGACGGCTTCATCTTCTTCAGGTCCTGCGCGAACATCGCGTCGGTCGGGAACGACGGCGTGCTCGTGTGGATGATCACGAGGTCGTAGTCGTTGGCGATCTTCAGCGTCTCTTCGACCGACAGGCCGTCGGCCGGCGCGTCGACCACGCGGCTGCCCGGCACGAGCGCGGCCGGCTGCGCGAGCCACGTCGGATACCAGAAGGAACGGATTTCGCGCTTCGCCTGATAGCGCGAGCCGGCTCCGCCGTCGAAGCCGTCATACGAAGGGGCCTGCAAGAACAGCGTTTTCATGAATGCTCCGGTAGCCTGCATAGTTCGATTCGTTTCAACGATTCAGTCAATCAACCGCGGGCCGCCCTGCCGGCGCCCGCCTCTCTGTCATGTCGCGTCGCGCGGCGTTGCCGCGCGGCGCGTCTCGGCCCTCGGGCCGGATTCGATCGGGGACGGGCTCAAGGCCGGTTCCCCGGAGGACGTACATCGAGTACGTCAGCGGCCGTCCCCGCCTTCCACCACCGCCGCCGCGCGTTCGCCGCCGACGACCGTCATCCTCGCGCCGCGCCACACGACGTGCGTGCCGAACGCGGCCGCGAGCCATTCGAGCGCGAGCAGCGTGTCGCGTACCGCGACGAGCGGCAGGTCGCGCCAGAACGCGCGCCAGCCGTCCTCGCCGCGCGCATGCAGCACGAGCCGCCCGAACGCGCCCACGACGGCCGCGCCACCCGCCAGCGTGCCGGCGACGGTGCCGTCGAGACGCAGCGCGAGCGCCGCGCCGATCGCGAGCCACGGCGCGGTAAACGTGATGAACAGGAACGCGAAGCCGCTCGGGTTCAGCGAACGGATCGTGCGCAGCCAGCGCGTCTCGCGGTGCCAGAGCGGCCCGAACGACGGTTCGATCACGTCGGTCGCGACCTCGACCTCGGACAGCACGGTGCGCCGCCCGAGGCGGCGCGGCAGCTCGGCCAGCCAGAAGTCGTCGGCCAGTTCGTCCTTCAACGCGGGAAAACCGCCGATCCGGTCGAGCGTGTCGCGCGTCAGCGCGAGCGTCGCGCCGAAGCCGAAGCGGCTCGAGCGGCCGAGGTGTGTGATCCGCACCGACGGCGCGAACCAGGCATCGACGAACTGCGCGCCGATCCGCGTCCAGAACCCGCCGACACTGCGCGCATGATACAGGCACGTGACGACCCCGACCGACGCGTCGGCGAGCGGCGCCGTGACACGCTCCAGATAGTCAGGCTTCACCGCGATGTCGCTGTCCGCGATCACGATGCGGCCGTACTTCGCGCGTTCGGCGAGATTGATCAGATTGCTGACCTTCAGGTTCTTGCCGTGCACGCGCGCGTCGATCACGAGCGTGATGTCGCATTCCGGATAGTCGGCGCGCAGCCGCTCGACGACGGCGACGGCCGGATCGGCCGCCGACGCGACCCCGAACAGCACTTCATGGCACGGGTGGCGCTGCTCGCAGAACGTCGCGAGGTTCTCGTACAGGTGCGGCTCCGCGCCGCACAGCGGCTTGAGCACGCTGACGGGCTCGAAGCCGTCGCGCGCGGCGGTGCGCGGCGTGCGCGGGCGCGGCGCGAACGCCGCGACGAGCGCATAGCCGGCCGCGGCCAGCGTGAACACGGTCAGGAGCCAGTCGAGCAGCGTAACGGTCGGCGTCATGCGCGACGCCCTCCGGCGACGCGGGCGCCCTGCCGACCGATCGAACCGGATTGAACGTGATTGGGTATTCCGACAGCAACGAACGCGGGCACGACCCGACTCCTTGTTCCAGCAGCGTCTGTGTAATGGGGAGGCACGGCCCATTCCCCGAAAGCGGCCATGCCCGGCTTCGCGTGGCACATCCTCGCGCGATGCCCGGACGGGATGCGGGAAGATTCCAATGGCTACATCGGCACAACATGGACAGGCGCCGGATTTTAGCAGCCCGCGCCAGCCCGCGCTTGGGCACCTCGCGAAACGGACTGGTGCGATTTCGGCAAAGCTGTGCGACCGAGGAACCATTCTGGTGCCACCACATTCACGTTAGCGTAAGCGCTTTGCAGGCGTATTGCAGTCTTAAAAATCAAACGTTTCGTGGAAATTTGTACGTCGATGCGGAGACACGCCCAATCGCCGTAAAGTTCGGTAATTATTCGGTGATTAGATCGATTTTTGCAACGATTGCCCGAGCCAGCCTTACGCCCCTGAAAGACGCATGGGTATCCGCGCGTCGCCAGCGCGTTCCGGAACCCTTTGGCAAAATCGTCGGCACCTGTTGCGCATGCGCATCACCGCGCCCCTCCCTTTCGAAGGCCAACCGATGATTCCGTTTTCCGTTCTCGATCTCGCCCCCATTCCCGCCGGCGCCGACGCCGCGCAGGCTTTCCGCAACACCGTCGATCTCGCGCGGCACGCGGAGCGCCTCGGTTACCGGCGCTACTGGCTCGCCGAACATCACAACATGCCCGGCATCGCGAGCGCGGCGACGGCCGTCGTGATCGGTCATGTGGCGGGCGCGACGAAGACGATCCGCGTCGGCTCGGGTGGGATCATGCTGCCGAACCATGCGCCGCTCGTCATCGCCGAGCAGTTCGGCACGCTCGCGTCGCTGTATCCGGGGCGCATCGACCTCGGGCTCGGCCGCGCACCCGGCACCGACCAGACCACGTCGCGCGCGCTGCGCCGCGACCTGATCGGCAGCGCCGACGCGTTTCCGGACGACGTCGCCGAGCTGCAGCGCTACTTCGCGGAACCGGTGCCCGGCCAGCGCGTGCGCGCGGTGCCCGGCGCGGGGCTGGACGTGCCCGTGTGGCTGCTGGGTTCGAGCCTCTTCAGCGCGCAGCTGGCCGCGATGCTTGGGCTGCCGTTCGCGTTCGCATCGCACTTCGCGCCGGACTACCTGATGCGCGCGCTCGAGCTCTATCGCGCGCAGTACCGGCCGTCGGCCGCGTGGCCGAAGCCGCATGCGATGGTCGGGGTCAACGTGTTCGCGGCCGATACCGACGACGACGCGCGGCGCCTCTTCACGTCGCTGCAGCAGCAGTTCATCAACCTGCGCCGCGGCACGCCGGACAAGCTGCCGCCGCCCGTCGACGCGCTCGAGGCGAGCGAGTTCGAACTCGCGAACGTCGCGCATGCGCTCTCGTTCGCGGCCGTCGGCTCACGCGATACGGTGCGCGACAAGCTGCGCGACCGGATCGCGCAGACGGGCGCGGACGAGGTGATCATCACCGCGCAGATCTACGATCACGCGGCACGGGTGCGCTCGTTCGAGCTGGCGGCACAAATCCGCGACGAACTCGCGAACGAAACCCGCTGACCGGACGGGCACGCCCGCGCAGGCGGGTGCACCAGCCTGCGCGTCACTGCGAGTGTGCCGCCTCCATCCCGTCGAGCAGCGCCTTGTGGAACGCGTCCGGGTCCTGGATCTGCGGCGCGTGCCCGAGCGCGGGGAATTCGACGAGCTGCGCGCCGGGAATCGCCGCCTGCGTGCGTTTCGCGAGTTCCGGGTACCGGCCGAGCTTCGCGTGCACGTCGGGCGGCGCGACGTCCTTGCCGATCGCGGTCGTGTCCTTGTCGCCGATCAGCAGCAGCGTCGCCACGCGGATCGCGCCGAGTTCGTAGACCACCGGCTGCGTGAAGATCATGTCGTAGATCAGCGCGGAGTTCCACGCGACCGCGTCGCGGCCCGGGCCGCGATACATGCCGGCGAGCATCTGCACCCAGCGCTCGTAGGACGGCGCCCACTTGCCCGCGTAGTAGGTCGCCTGCTCGTAGCGGCGGATGCCGTCCGCCGTCGTCTTCTGCTCGCGTGCATACCAGTAGTCGACCGACAGCGGCGGCACGCCGAGCGCCTTCCAGTCCTCGAGGCCGATCGGGTTCACCAGCACGAGCTGGTCGGTCGCCTTCGGGTACATCAGCGCATAACGCATCGCGAGCATCCCGCCCGTCGAATGGCCGACGATCGTCGCCGATTTCACGCCGATCGACTCGAGCAGCGCATGCGTGTTGCGCGCGAGCTGCTGGAAGCTGTACTGGTAGCGCTCGGGCTTCGACGACTTGCAGAAGCCGATCTGGTCCGGCGCGATCACGCGATAGCCGGCGCGGCTCAGCACGCCGATCGTGTCCTCCCAGGTCGCCGCGCAGAAGTTCTTCCCGTGCAGCAGCACGACGGTGCGGCCGTTCGGATGCGCCGGCTGCACGTCCATGTACATCATCTCGAGGGTTTCGCGCTGCGACACGAACGCGTAGCGGTGCACCGGCTCCGGATAGGCGAAGCCTTCCAGGCGGGGACCGTACGCGGGCCCGTCGTTGCCGGCCGGTGCCGGGGCCGCCGCCGCGGCTGACGTCGCGCATGCGGCGGCAACGCCCGCACCGAGCACGGCGGCGCGCGCGAGGGACAACATCTTGCAAGTCGAAGGCATGGCGATCACGATAAAGGGAAATGCACGCGGGCAGCCGGGCGGCTTCGCGCCCCGCGATTCTACGCGGTCGGGCTGACGACGGCGCGCAACACTCGATGGCCGCGCGACTTCCGCGCGCGCGACGAACTCGGGTATCGTGTGACGTGACCCTGAAACGCCTGCAGGCGAACGCTCATGAAAAACGTCCTCAGCATTCAGTCGCACGTCATCTACGGACACGCCGGCAACAGCGCGGCCGTGTTCCCGATGCAGCGCCTCGGCGTCAACGTCTGGCCGCTCAACACCGTCCAGCTGTCGAATCACATGCAGTACGGCCACTGGGCCGGCAGCGCGATCGACGCCGCGAAGATGGAGCAGCTGGTCGACGGCATCGCCGCGATCGGCGCGCTCAAGCGCTGCGACGCGGTGCTGTCCGGCTTCGTCGGCTCGCCCGCGCAGGCGCGCGCGACGGTCGAGATCGTGCGCTCGGTGAAGGCGATGAACCCGAACGCATGGTACTTCTGCGATCCGGCGATGGGTCAGACGGGCGGCATCCGGCCCGAGCCCGGCGTCGAGGAATTCATCGTCCAGGAAATGCCGGCGCTCGCGGACGGCATGTCGCCGAACCACACCGAGCTGCAGAAGCTCGCCGGGCGGCGCATCGAGAGCGTCGCCGAAGCCGTCGACGCCTGCCGCGCGCTGATCCGCCGCGGCCCGAAGATCATCCTCGTCAAGCACCTGCACGACCGCAACAGTCCGGCCGACCGCTTCAACATGCTCGCCGTCACCGAGACCGAAGCGTGGATCGGCCAGCGCCCGCTGTATGCGTTTCCGCGCCATCCGGTCGGCGTCGGCGACCTCACCAGCGCCATTTTCGTCGCGCGCCGGCTGCGCGGCGACTCGGTACGCGCCGCGTTCGAGCACACGCTCGCGGCCGTGCATGCGGTCGTGAAGGCGACCTACGACGCGCGCCGCTACGAGCTCGAACTCGTCGCCGCGCAGGACGAAATCGCGCGACCGAGCGAATGGTTCGGCGCGTGGGTCACCGACGCCTGACGCGCCCCGCACCGCCTCGCATCCCCCCTGCTTCTCCGGCATTCCACGCGCCGCCCCACTGCCCCTTCGCTTCTCTCCCCACGGCCCGACCACCGGCGCCACGCCGTCCGAATCCTGTCCGCCCGCACGTGCAAACGTTTCCGGACTTCACATGAATGACACCGAATCCTCGCTATGCTCGCGGCGGCACGACCGGCGCAGCCGCATCCTGCGCCCCGGACGCGTCCGTTTTTTCCCGCATGTCCCGCCAATCGGCTCCCCCCTTTTACCGCACGATAACGACCATGACCCGATCGAACCGTCGTGACTTCCTGCGCGTCGCCGCCGGCACCGCCGGCGCCGCCGCGCTGAACCTGTTCCCGCCCGTGATCCGCGATGCGCTCGCCATTCCCGCGAACCGCCGTACCGGCACGATCCGCGATATCGAACACATCGTGATCCTGATGCAGGAGAATCGCTCGTTCGACCATTACTTCGGCACGATGCGCGGTGTCCGCGGCTTCGGTGACCCGCGCCCGCTGCGCCTGGCGAACGGCAAGTCGGTGTTCCACCAGCCGGTCGGCCCGGCCGAACTGCTGCCGTTCCACCCCGGCGCCGACAAGCTCGGCCTGCAGTTCCTGCAGGACCTGCCGCACGGCTGGCAGGACATGCACGCCGCGTGGAACAAGGGCCGCTACGACCAGTGGGTGCCGAACAAGGGCACCACGACGATGGCGTATCTGAAGCGCGACGACATCCCGTTCCACTATCAGCTCGCCGACGCGTTCACGATCTGCGACGCGTACCACTGCGCGATCCCGAGCTCGACCGATCCGAACCGCTACTACATGTGGACCGGCTACGTCGGTAACGACGGCACGGGCGGCGGCCCGGTGCTCGGCAACGAGGAAAAGGGCTACGGCTGGACGACCTATCCGGAAGTGCTCGAGCAGGCCGGCGTGTCGTGGAAAATCTACCAGGACGTCGGCACGGGGCTCGACGCGAACGGCTCGTGGGGCTGGACACAGAACCCGTACATCGGCAACTACGGTGACAACGCACTGCTCTACTTCAACCAGTACCGCAGCGCGCTGCCCGGCACGCCGCTGTATGACAAGGCGCGCACCGGCACCAACATCAGCGCCGGCGGCACGCTGTTCGACGTGCTGCAGCAGGACGTGAAGAACGGCACGCTGCCGCAGGTGTCGTGGATCTGCGCGCCGGAAGCGTACTCGGAGCACCCGAACTGGCCGGCGAACTACGGCGCGTGGTACATCGAGCAGGTGCTGAAGGTGCTCGTGTCGAATCCGGACGTGTGGAGCAAGACCGCGCTCTTCATCACCTACGACGAGAACGACGGCTTCTTCGACCACGTACCGCCGCCGTTCGCGCCGCAGTCGCGCGACAACGGGCTGTCGACGGTCGCGACGACCAACGAGGTATTCGCCGGCGACGCGTCGCACATGGCCGGCCCGTACGGGCTCGGGCCGCGCGTGCCGATGCTGGTGGTGTCGCCGTGGACCAAGGGCGGCTGGCTCTGCTCGCAGACCTTCGATCACACGTCGCTGCTGCAATTCATCGAAGCGCGGTTCGGCGCGCAGTACCCGGTGACGGCCGCCAACGTGTCGCCGTGGCGCCGTACGGTGTGCGGCGACCTGACGTCGGCGTTCGACTTCGCGACCGCCGACACCGCCTGGCCGACGCTGCCCGACACGACCGGCTATGCGCCGCCCGACCGGCTGCGGCACCCCGACTACATCCCGGTGCCGCCGGTGCTGCAGAAGCTGCCGAAACAGGAGGCCGGGTTGCGTCCGGCACGCGCGCTGCCGTACGAGCTGTTCGTGCACGGCCGCGTCGAAGCCGCGAACGGCCAGTTCCGGCTGACCTTCGCGAACACCGGCCGCGCGGGCGCGGCATTCCAGGTACAGTCGCGCAATCGTCTCGACGGCCCGTGGGCGTACACGGTCGAGGCCGGCAAGCGGGTCGCCGATACGTGGAGCGCCGCGGCGTCGCTCGGCCTGTACGACCTCGACGTGTACGGCCCGAACGGCTTCTACTGCCATTTCCGCAGCCCGATCGCAACCGGCGCCGGCAGCGCGAACGTGAACCCCGAGGTGATCTACGGCTACGACGTCGCGAACGGCAACATCACGCTGCGACTGATGAACCGCGGCCACAAGGCCGTGCGGCTCAAGGTGACGAACGCGTACGGCCACGGCGGCGCGCGCACGTTCGACCTCGCGCCGGGCGCGCACGTCGACGACTACTGGGATCTGCGCGGCAGCCACGGCTGGTACGACCTGACCGTCAGCGACGGCCGCCTGCTCGGCTTCCTGCGTCGTTTCGCGGGCCACGTCGAGACCGGCCGACCGAGCACGAGCGACCCGGCGATCCGCACGAGCGCGTCGCATGACGACGCCGAAGCCGCGTCGGACGCCCTGTCCGACTGACGACGGCGCACGCGGCGCGGCCCCGGCGGGCCGCGCCGCCCGTCCACCCGCACCTGCCTCCCGTCCATTCGTGACGGGAAACTCCCGATACCGGCTGCCCGCGCGCACGCGGAAGCTATGCGCAAATCCGCACAGATTGCGCGGCAAATTGCCAAGACCCGCGCATATCGGCGACCTATAAATCGAGGCGATCGGGGCTCCTCGCCGAGCCTGACGGGAGATTCTTCCGGGAATCATCAGCATGCCGACCTCCCCGCCCGATTCCGAGAAGCGGTCGAACCGCCCACCCGTCGCACGCATCCGGCCCGCTGGCTGCGTGCGGTACCCACTCGCTGGTTAGAACAAGAGGAACGAACATGAAATTCCGTCATTCCCTGTTGTCGGTATCGGTCGTATCCGCGGTAACCCTCCTCTCGCAACACGCCGCCCAGGCCGCCGACGCGACCGACGTGAAGGTCGGCTTCGCCGCGCCGCTCACCGGCGTGAACGCCGGCTACGGCAAGGATCTTCAGAACGGCGTGCAGCTCGCGCTCGACGACGCCGCCGCGCAGAAGGTGCAGATCGCCGGCAAGCCTGCACACTTCGACCTCGTCGTGCAGGACGACCAGGCCGATCCGCGCATCGGCGTGCAGGCTGCGCAGGCGCTCGTCGACCAGAACGTGGCGGTGGTGGTCGGCCACTTCAACTCGGGCACGACGATTCCGGCGTCGGTGGTCTACGACAAGTCCGGCATCCCGGTGATCGACCCTGCCGCGACCAACCCGACGCTCACGTCGCGCGGACTCGCGAACATGTTCATGGTGATCGCGACCGACGGCCAGAACGCGGGCAACGCGGGCAAGTACGCGGTCGACGTGACCAAGGCGAAGCGCATCGCGATCATCGACGACCGCACCGCGTTCGGCCAGGGTGAGGCGGACGAGTTCGAGAAGGCCGTTAAGGCGGCCGGCGGCAACATCATTGGCCGCGAGTTCACCAGCAACCAGGCGGTCGACTTCCGCGCGCAGATCACGAGCCTGAAGGGCAAGAACCCCGACCTGATCTTCTTCGGTGGCCTCGATTCGCTCGCCGCGAACTTCATCAAGCAGATGCGCCAGCTCGGGCTGAACGCGCAGTTCGTCGGCGGCGGCGGCGTGAAGGACAACGAGTTCATCAAGATCGCCGGCCCGGCCGCGGAAGGCGCGATGGCGTGGGAATACGGACGGCCGCTCGACGAACTGCCGCAGGGCAAGGATTTCGAGCAGCGGTTCAAGAAGCGCTTCGGCGTCGACGTGCTGTCGTACGCGCAGTTCGGCTACGACGCGGCGTGGGCGGCGATCAAGGCGATGCAGGCGGCCAACTCGACTGATCCGAAGGTCTATCGCCCGGTGCTGAAAAAGGTCGACTTCGAAGGCGTCACCGGCCGCATCTCGTTCGCGAACGACGGCTCGCTGAAGAGCGGGATGTCGACGCTGTACCAGGTGAAGAGCGGCGCGTGGAAGACCATCGTGACGAAGGGGGGCTGATCGGGCGGGGCTGGCGGTCCGGGTAGCCGGGCTGCCCGGGAGCGCGGACGACGGCGGGAACGCCGCACCGCCTCCCGTCGCACGATGCGGGTACCGGCGAACGCCGCCGGCAGCGAAGCGACCGGCGCAATCGCGCCAACCTCATACGATGACTGATGTTGAGCCGATGTTCGTCACGACCCGCGGCGATACGCGGGCCGTGTCAGCGGCCACGCGTCAGTGGGCCTGCGTGTCGCGTTCCGCCTCGGCCGCCTCGTGCGCGCGGCGCAGCCGCTCGCGGCTGTTGGTCAGATGCGTGCGCATCGCGGCACGCGCGGCTTCCGGGTCGTGACGCGCGATCGCCTCGTAAATATCCTCGTGCTCGTGATTGAGCCGGCCGACATAGCGCTCGAGATCGTCGCCGGCGAAGCGCGCCGAATTCACGCGCGTGCGCGGAATGATCGACGCGCCGAGCTGCGTCATGATGTCGACGAAATAACGGTTGCCGGTGGACTGCGCGATCTGCAGGTGGAACTGGAAATCGAGCTGCGCCGTGTCGCGGCCGCCACCCGCCCCTGACGCGATCGCGTCGAGCGCGCGCCGCAGCGCGGCGAGGTCGGTATCGTTCGCACGCTGCGCGGCGAGGCTCGCGCACTCGCTTTCGAGGCTGATGCGCAGTTCCAGCACCGCGAGCACGTCGCGCAGCGTCGTGATCGTCGCGGGATCGATGCCGAGCGTCCGGCGGCGCGACGGTTCGAGCACGAAGCTGCCGATGCCGTGGCGCGTCTCGATGAGGCCGCTCGCCTGCATCCGCGAGATCGCTTCGCGCACGACCGTGCGGCTGACGCCCTGCGCCGCCATGACTTCGGTTTCGGTCGGCAGCTTGTCGCCGGGACGCAGCGTGCCGTTTTCGATCTGCGCGGTCAGCGCGTCGACGACATCTTGTGCGAGGCTGCGTGCGCGACGGCGCGGCGCTGCGGGAAGCGTGGGCACGGACATGAGGCCGGTTCCTTTTTGAATGATCGTAATGTGAGCCGAGGGTTTACGCGGGGTTTGAGCGAACGCCGATGATTCATTATACTGCGTCACAAGTCATCCGACGACTGATGATCGCGACACGGATCTCCTGTCGACCGAGGCCGGCGCACCAGCGCCTGCCGGGTCCCGTGGTTCGCGATCGGCCGGCATTCGCGCATCTGCGCGGCTGCCGGCGCCCGGTTTCGCGGCCGATCGAAGCGCGCATCCGCGCTTGCTCCGGTCCACCGCGACACCGGCATCGAGCGGGTCGCCCCCACCCTTTCGGGTTGCTGTCGATATGCGGGGCTTGCGCGCCGCGCACGTCGGTTGTCGAATGATCGCACCTCCCGCCGCGCGCGGCAAAGATTTTGCCGCACGGCATTGCCCACTCTTCTGCCATCGCCGCCATGAACGCCGTCACTGCCTCGCCTTCCCACGACACGCCGCGCATCGTCGACCTGCAAGCCATTCCGGTCGCCGGCCACGACAGCATGCTGCTCAACCTGAGCGGCGCGCACGGCCCGTTCTTCACCCGCAACCTCGTGATCCTGAAAGACAGCGCGGGTCGGACGGGCGTCGGAGAGGTGCCGGGCGGCGAAAGCATCCGCCGCACGCTCGAGGACGCGCGCGCGCTCGTCGTCGGTCAGCCGGTCGGCAACTACCACGCGTTGCTCAACGACGTGCGGCGCACCTTTGCCGACCGCGACGCGAGCGGCCGCGGCCAGCAGACCTTCGACCTGCGCACCACGATCCACGCGGTCACCGCGCTCGAAGCGGCGTTGCTCGACCTGCTCGGCCAGCATCTCGGCGTGCCCGTGGCCGCCCTGCTCGGCGAGGGACAGCAGCGCGAGCGCGTCGAGATGCTCGGCTACCTGTTCTACGTCGGCGACCGCACCAAGGCCTCGCTGCCCTATCGCGACGGCCGCGGCGCGACCGACGACTGGACCCGCGTGCGCGACGAAGCCGCGCTGACGCCTGAGGCGGTCGTGCGTCTCGCCGAAGCCGCGCATGCACGCTACGGGTTCAACGACTTCAAGCTGAAGGGCGGCGTGTTCGAAGGCGCACGTGAGGTCGAAGCGGTGACGGCGCTCGCCGAGCGCTTCCCCGAAGCGCGCGTGACGCTCGATCCGAACGGCGCGTGGTCGCTCGACGAGGCCGTGCGCCTGTGCCGCGACCTGCACCACGTGCTCGCGTATGCGGAAGATCCGTGCGGCGCGGAGAACGGCTATTCGGGCCGCGAGGTGATGTCCGAATTCCGCCGCTCGACCGGGCTGCCGACGGCGACCAACATGATCGCGACCGACTGGCGCCAGATGGGCCACGCGGTACAGTTGCAGGCCGTCGACATCCCGCTCGCCGACCCGCACTTCTGGACGATGCAGGGCTCGGTGCGCGTCGCGCAGATGTGCCGCGACTGGGGCCTCACGTGGGGCTCGCATTCGAACAACCACTTCGACGTATCGCTCGCGATGTTCACGCACGTCGCGGCCGCCGCGCCCGGCCAGGTCACCGCGATCGACACGCACTGGATCTGGCAGGACGGCGAACGGCTGACGCGCGAGCCGCTGAAGATCGAGAACGGGCTCGTGGAAGTGCCGAAGCGTCCGGGTCTCGGCATCGACATCGACATGGATGCGGTCGCTGTCGCGCACGAGTTGTACAAGCAGCACGGGCTCGGCGCGCGCGACGATGCGGCCGCGATGCAGTATCTGATTCCGGGGTGGACGTTCAACAACAAGCGCCCCTGCCTCGTGCGCTGAGCGCGGGACGAACCGGGCGGCGGGTCCGCCCGGTCAGAAGGAAATGCGCCGGGTTCGCCCACGCATCGGTGGGGGCCGCACGGGAAAGGCTGCTGGCGGGAAACGGAATCCGGCTGAGCGGCGCCGGCCGGTCGCGGTCGAACCGGGCCCGGGCCCGGGACCACGACCCGGCGCAGTCAGCCGGTCAAACCCGTCCCGCCAAGTGCGACCGGTCACACGTACCCGGCCAGACCGAGCCGGCCACGCCTAGCCGGCCGCACCTACCCGGCCAGCCCAATCCCCCGCGCCATCCCCGACGCGGCAAACACGATGACCATCACGAGCAAGGCCTGCCAGTGGCCGATCCGCACGTAGGTCCGTGCACGGCCCAGATCGGGCATCTGCTGTTGCCGTGCGGCGATGCGCCAGCGGATCAACCCGAGCATCGGCACGATCTCGAGCAGCAGGATCAGTACGAGCGCGGTCATCTTGAGGTGAAAGAGCGGCTCATGAAGGTAATACGCCGAGCCTTTCTCGAAGCCGCCGAATGCACGCGTGAGCCCCGTCGCGATCAGCACCAGCGCGGACAACCCCCAGGCCGCGTCGGCCTTGAACACGCCGGGCAGGTCGGCGGCCTGCGCCGACGCGATGACCCGGCGCAGCGCACGGTTGCGCCCCGCGATCGCGGCGAACGCGACGCCGAATGCCATCAGGTGAACGGCTGCCAGCAACCAGCGGACGATCATTGCGCCTCCTTGTCGCCCGCGCGACGCGCAGGCCTTGTCAGACGATCTGCTTGAGCGCCGCGTCGAGCGCGAGCACCGCGACGCGATCGCCCTCGGTCGCGAGCGGCGCGCGCATCACGATCTGCCGGTTATGGCCGACGGCCGCCGGCGAATCCCACAACAGTTCCACCTTCGGCCGCCGGAACAGGCTGCCGCGACGCGGCGGCACGACGGCCGGCCGCGCTTCCTGCTCGCCCGCGGCGGGCGCGACGACCCGTCCGGGCCAGCGCACCGACAGTTCGCGCGCGTCATACTGGCCGACCTTGCGGCTCTCCATCCAGACGATCGCGGTACGCGTGAGCGTGTCGAGCGAGATCGCGTAGCGGCCGACCGCGAAGCGGCGCGCGGCCACGTTGGTGCGCCACAACGGCCGCGGGCGGCACATCCACACGATCGCCGCATACAGCGCCGGCGCGGCGACGAGCCAGCCGTTGGTCGCCGTCACCGCGTGCAGCGCACGGCGCCAGCCGGCCGCCCACGCGAACGCGCCGATCGACCACACGGCGAACAGGAAACCGATCAGCGCGAAGACCCGCAGCGCCTGGCGCAGCCACTGCGGCAGCGGATGGAACGGCCGCTCGGCGCGCGCGACGGCGCCCGGCAGCGCGAGCAGCAGGAAGATCAGCACGAGATAGACGAACGCCCAGGGCGACGACACCATCGCCGACAGCGACGCGCGATAGCCCATCTGGGACATCGAGAACAGCCAGCGCGCGAGCAGCACGAGACCGATCGCGCGCAATGCGAAGATCACGCCGGCGCCGGGGGCCGGCGCTGCGCGCGTGGTTTTCGTTCTCGCCAAGACTGCTCTCCTCTCGATGTTCGTGCGGGGTCGGATTTCACGGCACGGCCATTATAGGGACATTACCGTCTGGACAGACGGCCGGATGGCGTGCCGGACCGCTTCCGGGGCCGTTCGCGGCGCCGGGCGCGGCGAGAATACAACAGATCCGCGCCGCAGATGTGACAACGCCCCGCCGGGGACCCGGACGGGGCGTCGATGACGGCCTCAGCCGCAGTGCGGCCGGCGGCCCGGCATCAGCCTGCGTTGACTTCGCGCAGCACCGTGCGGCGCTTCTGGCGCAGCAGTTCCTCGTAGCCCTTCACGTAGTTCTGCGCCATCACCTTCGACGAGAAACGTGCTTCGAACGCGGCGCGCACCTTCTCGCGCGGCAGCGTATCGAGGCGCTTGAGCGCCGCGACGGCCGACAGTTCGTCTTCGACGACGAAGCCCGACACGCCGTTCTCGATCACTTCCGGCACCGAACCGCGCTTGAACGCGATCACCGGCGTGCCGCAGGCCATCGCCTCGATCATCACCAGGCCGAACGGCTCCGGCCAGTCGATCGGGAACAGCAGCGCGTGCGCGTTGCCCAGGAATTCGGTCTTTTCCGACTCGCTGATTTCGCCGATGTACTCGACGTGCGGCAGCGCGAACAGCGGCTTGATCTTCTCTTCGTAGTACGCGCGGTCAGCCTTGTCGAGCTTCGCGGCGATCTTGATCGGCATGCCGGCCTGCTCGGCGATGCGGATCGCGGTGTCGACGCGCTTCTCCGGCGAGATGCGGCCGAGGAACGCGAGGTAGCTCGGCTTCACGTTCGGGATCGGGGTCAGCAGGTTTTCCGGCAGGCCGTGGTATACGGTCGACAGCCAGTTCGCCTGCGGCAGCGGGATGCGCTGGTTGTCGGAGATCGACACGACCGGCACGTCGCTGAACGCGTTGAAGATCGGCTGCAGTTCCGGCAGGTCGAGACGGCCGTGCATCGTCGTCAGATGCGGAACCGGCTGGCGCGAGAACAGCGAGAACGGGTAATAGTCGATGTGGCAGTGCAGGACGTCGAACTCTTCCGCGCGGCGGCGCACCTGCTCGAGGAGCAGCATGTGCGGCGCCATCACGTCGCGGATCGTCGGGTCGAGGCGCAGCGCCTGCGGCCAGCACGCTTCGAGCTTCGCCGACGTTTGCGAATCGCCGCTCGCGAAGAGCGTGACGTCATGCCCCATCTCGACAAGTGCTTCGGTGAGGTAGGACACCACTCGCTCAGTACCACCGTACAGTTTCGGGGGCACCGCTTCGTGCAACGGAGCGATTTGGGCGATTCGCATGCGTAACTCCTAAAAAATCGGCTAAAAACCAGGTGTGGGTCGGCAACCTGCCGGCGGTCCGGGCTGGATGCATTTCGTCCGAAGATCGGACGAATCAGCCTGCCGGGGGCGTCGAACCCGCGCTGCTCAAGGAGCGTCGGCGACGCGACAGGCATAGAACGTTTGAAACGAAGACCCGTTGACAGGGGTTCGTAAAAAACCTGGAATCGAACCCGGAGCCGATTATCTAGGGTTAATCCCGATACGGCGCACAACATTTCAAACAATTTACTTTGTTACAAAGGCGCAACACTTTGCAACCCGCGGACTTGGGTGTCCGTTCTAGAGTGGAAGGCCCTTTTGGCGTTCCGAGTCATCCCGCCACTGCCGGCATCGTGCGATTCCGGCGCATGCGGCAGGACGGATGCCGGATTTTATCTCAAAATTGATCGCGCGCCCCTGACCAAGGCAAGATTCGCGCAGCGCAATGCACGGCCTTGTTTACAATGCCGGATTATTCAGTCCGGGCGACCGTGGGCTGCGATCCAGCCGATCCGCTCAATCACCGAATCACCGCACGCATATTTTGGAATCTCTCACCCCTGCCCAGCGCAACGCCCACAACGCGAAGCTGTCGAGCTACGCGCATCGGCCGATCGCGTTCCTGTTCCGCTACATCCGTCTGCATCCCGTCGCGCACCTGGTCGTGCTCTGCAGCGTGCTGGCCGCCGTCGGCTGCGCGCTCGGCTCGCAATACGCGATCAAGCACCTGATCGACGTGCTCGCGACCGGGCGCCATCATCCAGGCCCGCTGTGGAGCGCGTTCGCGCTGCTCGTCGGGCTGATCGCGGCCGACAACCTGCTGTGGCGCGTCGGCGGCTGGGTCGCCGCGCACACGTTCGTCGCGGTCACCGGCGACCTGCGGCGCGACCTGTTCCAGTACCTGATCGGCCATTCGCCGACCTACTACTCGGAAAAGCAACCGGGCACGCTCGCGAGCCGCATCACCGCCACGTCGAACGCCGTCTATACGTCCGAGAACACGATGGCGTGGAACGTGCTGCCGCCGTGCATCGCGGTGATGGGCGCGATCCTGATGATCATCGTCGTGAACCCGCTGATGGCCGCCGGCCTGCTCGGCTGTTCGGCCGTGCTGTCCGTCGTGCTGTTCAAGCTCGCCGGGCGCGGCTCCGCGCGCCATCATGCGTTCGCGTCGAAGGCCGCCGCGGTCGACGGCGAGCTCGTCGACGTGATCGGCAACATGGGCCTCGTGCGCGCGTTCGGAATGACGCTGCGCGAACAGAAACGCTTCGGCGCGACGGTGAAGGCCGAGATGGACGCGCGCCAGCAAAGCCTGCTCTATCTCGAGAAGCTGCGCCTGCTGCACGCGGTGATCACCGCGATGCTGTCCGCCGGCCTGCTCGGCTGGGCGCTGTGGCTGTGGGACCAGGGCCGCGCGACCTCCGGCGACATCGTGCTCGTCAGCTCGCTGGGCTTCACGATCCTGCACGGCACGCGCGATCTGGCGGTCGCCCTCGTCGACGTCACGCAGCACGTGGCACGCCTGTCCGAAGCCGTGAAGACGCTGCTCGAGCCGCACGGGATGCCGGACAGCTCCGACGCACAACCGCTGTCGGCCAAGGGCGGGCGCGTCGATTTCGAACGCGTGACGTTCGCGTATCCGCACCGCCGCGCGATCCTCGACCACTTCGACCTCCGTATCGAACCGGGCCAGCGCGTCGGCCTGATCGGCAAGTCGGGCGCCGGCAAGTCGACCGTGCTCGCGCTGCTGCAGCGTTTCTACGACACGCAGGACGGCGCCGTGAAGGTCGACGGCCAGGACGTGAAGGCGATCACGCAGGACAGCCTGCGCCATGCGATCGCGCTCGTGCCGCAGGACATCTCGCTGCTGCACCGGACCATCTACGACAACATCGCGTACGGCCGCCCCGAGGCGACCCGCGAGGAAGTGCTCGCCGCCGCGCGCGACGCCCGCTGCTCCGAGTTCATCGAGGCGATGCCGGAAGGCTTCGACACGATCGTCGGCGACCGCGGCGTGAAGCTGTCGGGCGGCCAGCGCCAACGCATCGCGATCGCGCGCGCGATCCTGAAGGACGCGCCGATCCTGCTGCTCGACGAAGCGACGTCCGCACTCGACAGCGCATCCGAGGAAGCGATCCAGAGCGCGCTCGACCGCCTGATGGTCGGCCGCACGGTGATCGCGATCGCGCACCGGCTGTCGACGCTGCGCAACTTCGACCGGATCATCGTGATGAGCAACGGCAAGGTGATCGACGACGGCAGCCCCGACGTGCTGCGCAACCGTCCGGGCCTGTACCGCGACCTGCTCGCGAAGCAGCACGGCCGCCATCACGCGCCCGACGGCACCACGCCGACCGGCGAACGCGCGGCCTGACGCCAAGGCACGCTGCAGATAAAAAAGCCGCCGTGCTTCACGCACGGCGGCTTTTTTCATGGCATCGCGCGACCTCCGCCGCGCAGCGCGGGGGTTACACGCGCTGCAGGTCGCGCAGGAAGTTGTCGCGCCACACCGACACGTTGTTCTCCCGCAGCTGCGCGATCATGTCCGCATAACGCGCGCGCCGCTCGGCGAGCGGCATCGTCAGCGCCTGCGACAGCGCATCGGCCATCCCGTCGATGTCGATCGGATTGACGATCAGCGCGCCCGTCAGCTCGCGTGCCGCCCCCGCGAAGCGCGACAACACCAGCACGCCCGGATCGTCCGGATTCTGCGCGGACACATACTCCTTCGCGACGAGGTTCATCCCGTCGCGCAGTGGCGTCACGAAGCCGACGCGCGCGAGGCGATACAGCGCGGCGAGCACCTGCCGGTCGTACTGGCGGTGAATGTAGAGGATCGGCGCCCAGTCGAGCTCCGCATAGCGGCCGTTGATGCGCCCCGACTCCGCTTCGAGCTGCAGGCGGATATCCTGGTACGCGCGCAGGTCGGCGCGCGTCGACGGCGCGATCTGCAGGAACGACACGCGGTTGCGGATCGAGGTCTGGTGCTCCAGCAGCTTCTCGAACGCGCGGAACCGCTCGACGAGCCCCTTCGAATAATCGAGCCGGTCGACGCTCATGATCAGTTGGCGCCCGCGCAGCGACGTGGCCATGCGCGCGGCCTTGCCGTTCTCGCCCGCCTGCGCGAGCGACGCGATCTCGTCCGGATACACGCCGATCGGATAGGCGGCCGCGCGCAGCGTGTTGCCGAACGCGCTCACGCGCACCGTGTGCCCTTCGCGCGCCACTTCGCCGCCGGCCTCGAACTCGATGTAGTCGCAGAACGCGCGCAGGTCCGGCTCTGTCTGGAAGCCGAGCAGGTCGAACGCGCACAGCGACTCGACGAGCTCGCGATGCGGCGGCACGTTGACCAGCACCTGCGCGGCCGGAAACGGAATGTGCAGGAAAAAGCCGATGCGGTTCTTCACGCCGGCCGCACGCAGCGCACGCGCGAACGGGATCAGGTGATAGTCGTGCACCCAGATCACGTCGTCGTCCTGCAGCAGCGGCACGAGCTGCTGCGCGAGCCAGACGTTCACGCGGCTGTAGCCGTCGAACTCGTGGCGGTCGTACTGGATCAGGTCCGCGCGGTAATGGAACGCGGGCCACAGCGTCGCGTTCGAGAAACCGCGGTAGTACTGGTCGTAATCGCGGCGCGACAGCCCGACGGTCGCGAACGTCACGGGGCCGCGCTCCTCGATGCGGATCTGCGGCTGCGGCGCACCGGACGCGACCACCTCGCCGCTCCAGCCGAACCACATGCCGCCCGTCTCCTTCAGCGCATCGTAGACGCCGATCGCGAGGCCGCCCGCCGCCGGCTCGCCTTCCGAAATCGGGGCGACGCGGTTCGAAACGATGATGAGTCGACTCATGCGCCCGTCTGCTCCGCACCAAGCCAGCGGGCGATCTGCGCGTGCAGCGCGTCGACCGAGTCGAGCCGCGTGCGGGCCGACGTCTCGCCCGCGCCGACCTTGATCGACAGGCCGCCGCGCGCGTTGACCACCGCGAAGCCCTTCTCGTCGGTCAGATCGTCGCCCGCGAACAGCGGCACTCGGCCCGCGAACGGCGGCTCGTCGAGGAACGCGGCCAGTGCGCGCCCCTTGTCGACGCCCTTCGGCTTGATCTCGAACACCATCTTGCCGGGCTGCAGCACGTAGGCATCCGCATATTCGGCGACGAGGCGCTCGGCGGCTGCGCGCGCGACCGGTTCGCGCTCGGGTGCGTTGCGGTAGTGCAGCGCGACGGCCGCACCCTTGATTTCGAGCAGCATGCCCGGATGACGGTCGACGACGGACGCGAGCTCGCGCTCGATGCGCAGCAGCCGCTCGTCGTTGAAGCCGATGCGCTGCGTGTCGCCGTTCGCGTCGCGACGTTCGGCGCCGTGCAGACCCGCGATCGGCAAGTCCGGCATGTTCAGGAACGTGTCGATGTTGTCGATGCCGCGGCCCGACACGACGGCGACCGCGCCGTGCGAGCGGCGCCGCAGTTCATCGAGCAGCGTCAGCAGCGACGGCGGCACGTGAATGCTGTCGGGCGTCGGCGCCAGCTCGACGAGCGTGCCGTCGAAGTCGAAAAAGAACGCGGTATCGGTCAGGGACAGGGAAGCCGGAACGGATTGCATCGATTCGATAGGCTGAGGAGCGGCCTGCAAACGCGGGGCCGCCGCTGCGAGAATGGAATTGTGCGCATCTTACCGCGCCTGCGTATCGAGATGGGCGAAACTGGCGCAGTGCGGGCCACTCGCCGCCCCGCCGCGTCAACTGCGACATATTGCCCCGCTCGCCCATGCCGTACGGGTTTCGAAAGGACGCGGGCGCGGGAATTGCGCTACAGTCGGCAACCGCCGGCCGCGCGACGCATGGCGCCGCGCCGGCCGGCGACCGTTCCATATGGAAACAGTCCCTAAGATGTCGCCTGCCCGTCCCGCGCCGCACCGGCGCTTCTTCAGCCTCACCCGCTTCGTCCGCACGGCCGCGGCGCTGACCGCCGCCGTCGCGCTCGCCGCGTGCACGCACGACGAGCCGAACTGGCGCCTGACCAACGTCACGGGCCACCTGCCCGACCTGTCGTTCACGCTCACCGGCGGCGACGGCCGCCCGGTCGACGCGAACGCGTTTCGCGGCCGCGTCGCGCTTGTCTACTTCGGCTACACTCACTGTCCGGACGTCTGCCCCGAAACGATGGCGCGGCTGATGGAAGTGCTTTCGAAGCTCGGCCCGCGAGCGCACGACGTGCGCATCCTGTTCGTCTCGGTCGATCCCGCCCGCGACACGCCGCAGGCGATGCAGTCGTACGTCGCCGCGTTCGACGCCGCGCACGCACGCGGCCTGACCGGCACCGACGGCCAGATCGAATCGCTCGCGAAACGCTATCGCGTCGCGTACCAGATGGAGAAACGCGATCCGTCCGGTGGCTACGAAGTCACGCACAGCTCGGCCGTATACATCTTCGACGCGAACGGCCGCGCGCGCCTGCTCGCGACCGACCGCGATTCGCCCGACGCCATCGCCGCCGATGTGCGCCGGATCGTCGACACCGCCTCCACCCCCTCCTGAATTCCGAACTCCGACATGAAGACGACCCTCAAGACGTTCGCCCTCCTCGCCGCGCTGTGCACCAGCGCGCACGCCTACGCCGCCGGCGCGATCACCGCGCAGAATGCATGGGTGCGCTGGCTGCCGAACCAGCTGCCCGCGGGCGGCTACGTGACGCTCGTCAACACGGGCGACAAACCGGTCGATCTCGTCGACGTCGACAGCCCCGACTACGGGATGGCGATGCTGCACCAGACCGTGTCGAACGGCTCGACACAGAAGATGGAAATGGTCGACAAGCTGACGATCCCCGCGCGCGGCAAGGTCGACATCGCGCCGGGCGGCTATCACTTCATGCTCGAGGAACCGAAGCACGCGATCAGGCCCGGCGACACCGTGCGCCTGCGCCTGAAATTCTCCGACGGCGAGACGGTCGACACGCCGTTCGCCGTGAAGTCGCCGGCCCAGGCGAAGTGATGCGCGCGCGATGAACGTCCTGTACTGGCTCGATCCGTGGGAACCGTCGCCGACCGTGGTCATCGCGGTGCTGACGGCCGCCGTGCTGTTCGCGCGCGGCGTGAAGAAGGCGAAGGTGTCACCGCTGCGGCAGTTCTCGTTCTGGCTCGGGCTGACGGCGCTCTACCTCGCGCTGCATACGCGGCTCGACTACTTCTTCGAGCACGAATTCTTCATGCACCGCGCGCAGCACCTCGTGCTGCATCACCTCGGGCCGTTCTTCATCGCGCTGGCTTATCCGGGTGCGGCGATCCGCGCGGGCATTCCGTTTCGCTGGCGGCAGCGCTTCGTGCGCCCCGCGCTCGCGTGGGTACCCGTGCGCGCGACGCTCGACGTGGTGTTCCATCCGGTCGTCGCGGTCGTGCTGTTCGTCGGGCTGATCTATTTCTGGCTGCTGTCGCCGATCCACTTCATCGCGATGCTCGACTGGCGCCTGTATCGCGTGATGAACTGGAGCATGGTGATCGATGGGCTGCTGTTCTGGTGGCTCGTCGTCGATCCGCGTCCCGCGCCGCCCGCACGGCTGTCGCCGGGCCGCCGGATCCTGATCGTCGTCGCGGCGATCCCGCCGCAGATCGCGCTCGGCGCGCTGATCTTCTTCACGCCGCACGAGCTGTATCCGATCTACTCGATCTGCGGACGCGCATTCACATGGCTCAGCCCGCTGCGCGACCAGCAGATCGGCGGCCTGCTGTTGTGGATTCCAGGTTCGATGATGAGCGTGATCGGTGCGCTGATCGCGCTGCGGCACTGGTTGCGGTTGTCCGCGCGCGGCCGTTTGATCGAAGAACGGGCTGCCGCCCGGCCCGCGGCACGCCCTTCGGTGACGCGCGCCGCCCACTGACGGCGCGGCGCGTCAGTCGCGCACGCTGGTCATCCACACGTGCGGGATGCCATCCTCGTCGTGCACGTCCGAGCTCGGCGTGAAGCCGAATGCCCCATAGAAGCGCTGCAGGTGGGCCTGCGCATGCAGGCTCACCTGCGCATCCGGCCACTGCGCGCGGATGTGCTCGAGCGCGCGCGAGATCAGCGCATTGCCGAGGCCCGCACCGCGAAACGGGGGGGTCGTCAGCACGCGGCCGATGCGCACGTCGGTGTGCTGCGCGTCCGGCAGCAGCACGCGCAGGTAGCCGGCGAGGCGGCCCGCGGGATCGTACGCCGCCAGATGCCATGCGGCCTGGTCCGCATCGTCGATGTCGCGATACACGCAGTTCTGCTCGACGACGAACACGGCGCTGCGCGCGTCGAGGATCGAATAAACTTCACGCGCCGTCAGCGCGTCGAAGAATTTCCAGCGCCAGTCGAGATCGTCGGCGCGCAGGGATGCGGCAGGTGCGGAAGCGTTCATGGTCGGTCCTGATTCGGGCGCGCCGGCCGGCGCGCGGCAACCGTCGATTATGCCTCGAAGCGCACGCGGCACGCGACCGCCCTTCCGCGCATGAAAAAAGCCCCGCACTGCGCGGGGCCTGTCCATCATGCCGGCATCCGGCCGAAGCGGCCGTTGTTGAAATCGTCGATCGCGGTCCGGATTTCCTCTTGCGAGTTCATCACGAACGGCCCGTAACCGACGACCGGCTCATCGATCGGTTCGCCGCTCAGGATCAGCAACTTGGCGTCGCCGTTCGCTTCGATCTCGACGTCGCGCCCGTCGCGGCTCAGTTGCACGAACTGCGCTTCGCGGGCGACCGTCTCGCCGTTCACCAGTAACGTACCGCTCAGCACGACCACCGCGAGCGTCCGCCCTTCGGCGATCGGGAACCGCGCACGGCCGCCGGCCGCGAGCCGCACGTCCCACACGTCGATCGGCGTGTGCGTGCGGGCCGGGCCGCGCCGCCCGTCGAGTTCTCCCGCGATGATCCGCGCACGCCCCGCACCGTACGGCAGTTCGATCACCGGGATGTCCGCGTTCAGCAGCGTCTGATAGCCGGGTGCGCCCATCTTGTCGGCGGCAGGCAGGTTCACCCACAGCTGCACCATCTCGAGCGGGCCGCCACGCTTCGTAAATGCTTCCGAGTGGAATTCCTCGTGCAGGATCCCGCTCGCGGCCGTCATCCACTGCACGTCGCCCGGGCCGATCACGCCGCCCGCGCCGGTCGAGTCGCGGTGTGCGACTTCGCCGTCATAGACGATCGTCACCGTTTCGAACCCGCGGTGCGGGTGCTGGCCCACCCCGCGCGGTGCCGAAGCCGGCTCGAAATTCGCAGGCCCCGCGTAGTCGAGCAGCAGGAACGGGCTCAGGTGCGCCCCGTGAGACTGATAGCTGAACATCGAACGCACCGGGAAACCGTCGCCGACCCAATGGCCGCGCGGCGCACTGTAAACACCCTGGATCTTCTTCATTTGCCTTCTCCGAATTGCGGCGAAACACCTGTTTCGCATCCTGGGTACGAATATAGTGGTGGGACGATTGATCCGGTAGACTGCCAAAATCGCACTCAGCGTTCTATTTTATGAACGATAACAAACGGGATCTGAACGATCTCTATTACTTCGTGCAGGTCGTCGAGCACGGCGGCTTCGCGCCGGCCGGGCGCGCGCTGAACATGCCGAAATCGAAGTTGAGCCGCCGCATCGCGCTGCTCGAGGCGCGGCTCGGGATGCGGTTGATCCAGCGCTCGACGCGCCGCTTCACCGTCACCGACGTCGGCCAGACCTACTACGCGCACTGTCGCGCGATGCTCGTCGAAGCGGACGCAGCCGACGAGGCGATCGCGCTGCTGCACGAGGAGCCGCGCGGCATCGTGCGGGTCAGTTGTCCGATCGTGCTGCTCGATTCGCTGGTCGGCACGATGATCGCCGCGTTCATGGTCGCGTGCCCGCGCGTCGAGATTTACCTGGAAGCGACCAACCGGCGCGTCGACGTGGTCGGCGAAGGGATCGACGTCGCGATCCGCGTGCGCCCGCCGCCGCTCGAGGACAGCGATCTCGCGCTGCGCGTGCTGGCCGAGCGCGGCCAATGCCTCGTCGCGAGCCCCGCGTTGCTGCGTGAGCTCGGCGTGCCGGCCGTCCCCGCCGACCTGACCCGGCTGCCGAGCCTCGATCACGGCGTGCCGCAGACCACGCACGTATGGCGGCTGCGCGGCCCCGACGGCGCGCACGCGGAAATCCACCACCAGCCGCGGCTCGTGACGGGCGGCATGCTCGCGCTGCGCGCGGCGGCCGTCGCCGGGGTCGGTGTCGTGCAGTTGCCGACGATGATGGTGCGCGACGAAGTCGCGCGCGGCGAACTGGCGACCGTGCTGCCGGACTGGGCGCCGCGCCGCGAGATCGTGCACGCGGTGTTCGCGTCGCGGCGCGGGCTGCTGCCCGCGGTGCGTGCGCTACTCGACTTCCTGGCCGAGCGGTTCGCCGAACTCGAACCCGATTGAGCGACGGCGCGGCGCGTTCGACACGGCGCTCGCGAACCGCGCGCTGCAAACAGGCCGCGCGTGCCGTAGACTGCGGGACGCGCATCGCGCTTTTCACAACCCCGCTGTTCACAACCCTTTCCGCATTTCAGCCATGTTCACGCTGTCCACCGACCCACACGCCTCCAAGGCCGAACACTATGCGACGCTCGTCGAGCAGGCATGCGCGCTCGTCGAATCGGAGCGCGACCTGACGGCGAACGCCGCGAACTTCGCCGCGCTCGTCTATCACTCCCTCGACCGCCTGAACTGGGCCGGCTTCTATTTCTTCGACGGGACGGAACTCGTGGTCGGCCCGTTCCAGGGCATGCCCGCGTGCGTGCGGATCGCGCTCGGCAAGGGCGTGTGCGGCACGGCTGCGCAGACCCGCGAAACGCAGGTCGTGCGCGACGTGCATGCATTTCCCGGCCATATCGCCTGCGATGCCGCGTCGGAATCGGAAATCGTCGTGCCGCTGGTGGCGGCCGACGGCACGCTGATCGGCGTGTGGGACGTCGACAGCCCCGTCGCCGCGCGTTTCGACGACGAGGACCGTAACGGGATGGAAGCGCTGTGCCACGTGTTCGTCGAACACGCGTGGCAGAAGGCGCGCGGTCGAGCCGCGTGACGCTGCCGGCCGCGGCCGCGGAAGCAGCTGCCTGCTGATCGCGCCGCTCGGCCGCCAATGACACGGGCCCCACACGGGGCCCGTTTTCGTTGCGCCGCTGCGCGCGGCTTGCTGCGCGTCAGGCCGCGTGCGTGCCGGAAAGCGCCGCGAATGCCTGCGGCTTCACGTCGTCCGACAGGATCTCGAAGCCTTGCTCCGTCACGACGACCATGTGCTCCCATTGGGCGGACAGCGAATGGTCCTTCGTGACGACCGTCCAGCCGTCCGCCAGCACGCGCGTATCGCGCTTGCCCGCATTCAGCATCGGCTCGATCGTGAAGATCATCCCCGGCCGCAGCGGCACGCCGGTGCCCGGGCGGCCATAGTGCAGCACCTGCGGCTCGTCGTGATACACATCGCCGATCCCGTGCCCGCAGTACTCGCGGACCACGCTGAACCCTTCGCGATGCGCGACCTGCTGGATCGCATAGCCGACGTCGCCGAGCGTCGCGCCCGGACGAACCGCGCGGATGCCTGCATGCATCGCCTCATAGGTCGTCGCGACGAGACGTCGCGCCAGTTCGCCTGGCTCGCCGACGAAATACATGCGGCTCGTGTCGCCGAACCAGCCGTCCTTGATCACCGCGATGTCGAGATTCACGATATCGCCGTCGCGCATCGGCCGCGACGACGGAATGCCGTGACAGACCACGTGATTGACCGACGTGCACAGGGTTTTCGGATAGCCGTGGTAACCGATGTTCGCCGGGATCGCGCCGAGCGCGTCAACGATGTATTCGCGGCAGCGCGCGTCCAGCTCGTCGGTCGTGACGCCCGGTTTCACGTGTTCGGTGATCATCGTCAGCACCTGGGACGCGAGCTTCGCGGCCTCGCGCGACTTGGCGATTTCCGCGGCACCGCGGATCGGGATTTCGCGCCTCGCCATTACGCCACCTGCTCGATGCCGTGGGCCACCGACTCCGTCGGACCGGCATCGCCGCCGCGTGCTTCGGTCTCGATCAGCATCCGGCAGATATCGCCATAGGACAGCGACGGATTGAGTTCCGCCAGCATCCCGACGCGCAGCCAGTGCTCCGCCTGCGCATTGATCGAACGGCTCAGCGCGGTACTGGTCGAGCGCAGCCGTTCGTGCATGTGCTCGGAGATCTTGATGATTCCCATATGTCTCCAATTAAACGAAATGTAGCCATTTCGTATATTACGCTCACCCCGGTCGTCGGGCAAGCGCTCGACCGCCAGCGAACCGCCGATCCGGAACAGCAGGAATCCCGTTGACATCGAATTCCAACTTGCTGGAAAATAAATCCACTATGCAGGAATCGACCCACTCCCCTGCCGACGACACCGGCATCAACGAACGCATCGCCCGGCGCGTGCGCGACTTGCGCACGCTACGAGGCTACACGCTCGATGCGCTCGCCGCGCGTTCCGGCGTCAGCCGTTCGATGATCTCGCTCATCGAGCGCGCGTCGGCGAGCCCGACGGCCGTCGTGCTCGACAAGCTCGCGGCGGGTCTCGGCGTGTCGCTGGCCGGGCTGTTCGGCGGCGATCGCGACGATGCGCCCGCGCACCCGCTGGTGCGCCGCGCGCAGCAGGCGGAATGGCGCGATCCGGCATCCGGTTACGTGCGGCGCAATCTGTCGCCGCCCGGCTGGCCGTCGCCGATCCAGCTCGTCGAGATCGATTTCCCGCCCGGCGCGCGCGTCGCATACGACTCGGGCGGGCGCGAAAGTGCGCTGCATCAACAGGTGTGGATCGTCCATGGGCGCGTCGACGTCACGTTCGGCGACCAGCTTCACGAACTTCACGAAGGCGACTGTCTGGCCATGCGCGTCGATCAGCCGCTGATTTTCAGCAACCCGTCGTCGCACGTCGCGCGCTATGTCGTCGCGATCTGCGATGTCCCCGCCGCCGCCGGCGCGCGGAGTGTGTCATCCGTTCAGAGCCGACAGGCACAGGAGCCCGCATGAATTCCCCGAAACCGCGCGACGACGTGCGCCTGATCGATTGCAGCGAGGCCGAGCATGCCGCGGCCATCCTCGAGATCCTGAACGATGCAATCGTGAACTCGACCGCGCTGTACGACTACCGGCCGCGCCCGCCGGAAGCGATGGTCACGTGGTTCGCGACGAAGCGCGCAGGCGGTTTTCCGGTCGTCGGCGCGGTCGATGAGTCGGGCACGCTGGTCGGCTTCGCGAGCTGGGGCACGTTCCGCGCGTTCCCTGCGTACAAGTACACGGTCGAGCACAGCGTCTACGTCCACCGCGACCATCGCGGCCGCGGGCTCGGCGAGCTGCTGCTGCGCGAGTTGATCCGGCGTGCGCGCGAAGCCGAAGTACACGTACTGGTCGGCTGCATCGACGCGACCAACGGCGGCAGCGTCGCGCTGCACACGCGCCTCGGCTTCGTGCACTCGGGCACGATCACCGAAGCGGGCTTCAAGTTCGGCCGCTGGCTCGATGCGGCGTTCTATCAGTTGAGGTTCGACACGCCGGCTCAGCCGGTCGATGGCTGATCGGCATCGCCGAATGTTCGGCACGGCCATGATGACGCGGACGGCGTAGACGGCCCGCGGCACGGCCATCGCTTCACCCGCGACAATGCGCGATCAAGACATCGCACCGCGTTGTCGCCCCTCCTCCCGGTTTTTCCACACGCATCCCGGGCCCCGGCCCCGCACCTTTGCCCCGTGACCACGCGTGTGACGTTCACCGCATTCTTGCGCGAGAACGGTAGCGATACGGTATTCCCCAGCGGCCACAGCACGGTCGCCTACCGATCCATCACCCGGAGAATGCCGTATGAAAACACCCCATGCCTTGCCACATCATCCCGGATCGCGACGCGATGCCGGCCTCGCGCGACGCGCGGTCCGATGCGTTGCGTGGTCGCTTGCCGCCCTCCCGCTTTTCTGCGGACAAGCGTTCGCGGCCGGCGCATGTCCGACGCCGTTTGCGCTGAGCGGCAACACCGATCTTCTGTGGAAGGAAGTCACCAACAACCAGTGGCGCAACATGCTGCCGCGCGGCTGGACCGACAACGGTTTCCATTTCTACAGCAGGGTGCGCAGCCGCGGTCCGGAAAACGGCATCAACACCCCGTCGGACCTCGAATCGGAAATCCGCAAACAGGTTTCGGACGAACCGGCCGGCGGCAACAATCCGAATCGCCGGGCGATCACGCTGCCGATCGCGAACAGCAAGGGCCAGCATCTGCTTGCGATTTACGACTACGACGGCAAGAGCACGTCGAAGTGCGAGTTGGTGACGCTGACGTATCCGGCGGAATAGCTGCGCGGATGACGTTCGGATCAAGCGCGGAAAAAAGAAAAGCCCCGCCGAAGCGGGGCTTTTCTTTTCTTGCTGGAGGCGCGAGCCGGAGTCGAACCGGCCTAAACGGCTTTGCAGGCCGCTGCATAACCGCTTTGCTATCGCGCCAAAAGCGGACTGTCCGGATGCCGTGGCGGCAAGCGACAGATTTTTTTATTCGAGGACCGTCAGTCCATCAAATAAAAAGGGAAGCGTGGCTTCCCCATGACTTGGAGCGGGAGACGAGTCTCGAACTCGCGACCTCAACCTTGGCAAGGTTGCGCTCTACCAACTGAGCTACTCCCGCATTGTCCTGCACCTGCAGCGCTTTGCCTTACAACACGCTGCCAGAAAAATCTGGAGCGGGAGACGAGTCTCGAACTCGCGACCTCAACCTTGGCAAGGTTGCGCTCTACCAACTGAGCTACTCCCGCATGTGTCCTGCATCTGCAGCGCTCTGCCGTACAACACGCTGCCAGAAAAATCTGGAGCGGGAGACGAGTCTCGAACTCGCGACCTCAACCTTGGCAAGGTTGCGCTCTACCAACTGAGCTACTCCCGCATGTGTCCTGCATCTGCAGCGCTCTGCCGTACAACACGCTGCCAGAAAAAATCTGGAGCGGGAGACGAGTCTCGAACTCGCGACCTCAACCTTGGCAAGGTTGCGCTCTACCAACTGAGCTACTCCCGCGTATTGCTGCGCTACTGCTTCCCCGTCACACACTTAGTTCGCCGTGCAGCGGAGAAGCGAGATTATGTCGAAGGCACATTCGTATGTCAAGGGCTTTTCCAGCCCTTTTTCCAAAAACCTGCGCAACCGACGTGCGGGACCGGTCACGCGCCGCCGCGCTCGCGAATCTGCGGCCATGCGAGCTTCATGTAGTACAGCATCGACCAGATCGTCAGCACCGCCGCGAGGTACATCAGCCACTCGCCCCACACCCGCGTGTCGATCGTCGCGATGCCGAGCGGCAGCGGGCCGTAGTACAGCAGCATCGGGATCGCGACCATCTGGCACGCGGTCTTGAACTTGCCAAGCTGGTTCACCGCGACGCTCTTCGACGCACCGATCTGTGCCATCCATTCGCGCAGCGCCGAGATCGCGATCTCGCGGCCGACGATCACGAGCGCGATCGCCGCGTCGACCCGCGAAATCTGCACGAGGATCAGCAGCGCGGCCGTCACCATCAGCTTGTCCGCGACCGGATCGAGGAACGCGCCGAACGACGACGTCTGGTTCCACTTGCGGGCGAGAAACCCGTCGAACCAATCGGTCAGCGCGGCGAGGATGAAGATCGCCGCTGCCGCGAGGTTGCGGTGCGCGCCGCCCATCACCGTGTCCGGCAGATAGAACACGCCGACGACGAGCGGGATCAGCACGATCCGTACCCACGTCAGGAAAATCGGGAAATTGAACGGCATGGCATGCGGGTCAGTAAAGGATTCGCAATTGTGCCGTGTCGACCGGCCTGCCACAAGAACGCGAGATCGCGCTCAGGCGCGGCCGGTCGCACGGCCGGATCAGTGAAGCTGCTTGTAGATCTGCTCGGCGAGCGCGTGCGAGATGCCGTCGACGCTCGCCAGTTCCTCGACGCTCGCGGCGACCACCCCGCGCAGCCCGCCGAACCGCGCGAGCAGCCGCTGCCGGCGTTTCGCCCCGACCCCTTCGAGTTCCTCGAGCCGCGAGGTCTGGCGCGCCTTCGCCCGCTTCGCGCGCATCCCGGTGATTGCAAAGCGGTGCGCCTCGTCGCGGATCTGCGCGACGAGCATCAGCGCGGCGCTCTCCTTGCCGAGTTCGAGCGGCGTGCGGCCGTCCGCGAACACGAGCGTCTCGAGGCCGACCTTGCGCCCCTCTCCCTTCGCGACGCCGACCAGCATCGATGTGTCGAGCCCGAGTTCGGTGAACACCTGGCGCGCGATCTCGACCTGCCCCTTGCCGCCGTCGATCAACACGATGTTAGGCAGCATGCTCGATGCCTCGGCCTTGCGCGTCGATTCGCCGTCGAGGCCGGCCGCGTCGTCGGCGGCCGCCGCCTGCGCGGCCTGCTCGACCATCTTCTCGTAGCGGCGCGTCAGCACCTGCCGCATGGCCGCGTAATCGTCGCCCGGCGTGATGCCGGTGATGTTGTAGCGACGGTACTCGCCCGACTGCATCTTGTGATGGTGATAGACGACGCACGACGCCTGTGTCGCCTCGCCCATCGTGTGGCTGATGTCGAAACATTCGATCCGCAGCGTCGCGAGATCGTCGCACTCGAAGCTGAGCGTCTCCGCGAGCGCGCGCGTGCGCGCCTGCTGCGAGCCCTGCTCGGACAACAGCCGTGCGAGCGCGATCTGCGCGTTCTGCTCGGCCATCGACAACCACGCACGCCGCTGCCCCTGCGGCTGCCGCACCAGCGATACCTTGTGGCCGGCCTGCTCGGACAGCAGCTCGAGCAGGTCGCGGCTCGCGGGCGCATGGCTCACGACCAGCACGGGCGGCACGCGATTGCCGAGATAGTGCTGTGCGATGAACGCATCGAGCACCTCGGCCTCCACCGACACCCCGGCGTCACGCGCGGCAGCAGCCTCGTCCACGGGCCGGTCGGGCAACGCCGCAGCGGTTTCATCGGCACCGTCCGCCGCTTCGGTCTCGTCGCCGAGCCCGCCTTCGGCAAGCGTCAGCGCACTTTCGACGTGCGTCGGGAAATAGGCCTTGTCGCCGAGATGCCGGCCGCCGCGCACCATCGCCAGGTTCACGCACACGCGTCCGCCCTGCGCGACCACCGCCAGGATGTCGACGTCGCTGTCGCTGCCGACCTCGATCGCCTGCTGGTGCAACACCGTCGCGAGGGAGCTCATCTGGTTGCGCACGGCGGCCGCCTGCTCGAACTTCAGCTCGGCCGCGAACGCGTGCATCTTCTGCTCGAGTTCCTTCATCACCTCCGACTGCCGGCCGAGCAGAAACCGTGCGGCATTCGACACGTCGATCGCGTAGTCATCCTCGGAAATCGCGCCGACGCACGGCGCCGTGCAGCGCCCGATCTGATGCAGCAGGCACGGCCGCGTGCGATTGTTGAAGACCGAATCCTCGCAGGTGCGCAACTGGAACACGCGCTGCAGGATCTGGATGCTCTCGCGCACGGCCCATGCGCTCGGGAACGGCCCGAAGTACTGGTTCTGCTTGTCGACCGAGCCGCGGTAGTACGCCATGCGCGGAAAGCGGTGCGCGGTGAGCTTCAGGTACGGATACGACTTGTCGTCGCGAAACAGGATGTTGTAGCGCGGCGCGAGCGCCTTGATCAGGTTGTTCTCGAGCAGCAGCGCCTCGGCCTCCGAGCGCGTGACGGTCGTCTCGATGCGCACGATGCGCGTGACCATCATCGCGATGCGCGGCGACATCTGCGTCTTCGTGAAATAGCTCGACACGCGCTTCTTCAGGTCGCGCGCCTTGCCGACGTAAAGTACGGCGCCCGCCGCGTCGTAGTAGCGGTAAACGCCCGGCATGTGCGGCAACTGCGCGAGGATCTTCTTGGGTTCGAACGGGGTGTCGGCGGCTTCTGGGGATGTCATGCGTGATCCGGGTGCCTTGTGGCGCGGAACGGGTCCATTAGAATCGCCAGTTTAGAGCATTCACCGGCCCGCTTCGATGCCCCGCACCACCCCCGCCTCCCCTTCGCCGCTCGCGCCCGACGAACCGATCGCGTGCGACCTCTTCTGCACCGTGATCGACAACTTCGGCGACATCGGCGTGTGCTGGCGCCTCGCCCGTCAGCTCGCGCACGAACACGGCTGGCAGGTACGCCTCTTCGTCGACGACCTGCGCACGTTCGCGCGGCTGCTGCCGGGGGTCGATCCCGATGCGGGGCGGCAGACGCTCGACGGCATCGTGGTCGAACACTGGCATGCGGAAGTCGGCGACGCGCTGGAGATCGCCGACGTCGTGATCGAGGCGTTCGCGTGCGAGCTGCCCGGCACGTATCTCGCGGCGATGGCGCGCCGTGCGCGCCGACCGGTGTGGATCAATCTCGAATACCTGAGCGCCGAGGACTGGGTCGCCGATTTCCATTTGCGCCCGTCGCCGCATCCGCGCTACCCGCTGCTGAAGACGTTCTTCTTCCCGGGACTGTCGGCCGGCACGGGCGGCGTGCTGAAGGAACGCGACCTCGACGCGCGCCGCACGGCCTTCGAAACCGACGCGGCGGCGCGCGCCGCATGGTGGCGCCATGCAACCGGCGACACGCCGCCGGCGCCGGGCACGACCGTCGTCAGCCTGTTCGCGTATGAAAATCCGGCCGTCGACGCGCTGCTCGCGCAGTGGCGCGACAGCCCGTCGCCCGTCGTCGCGCTCGTGCCCGCCGGCCGCGTGTCGCCGGCCGTCGCCCGCTTCTTCGGGGTCGAATCGTTCGGCGCCGGCGCGCGCGCAACCAGCGGCAACCTGACCGCCTACGGGCTCGCGTTCGTCCCACAGGCCGACTACGACCCGCTGCTGTGGGTGGCCGACGTCAACTTCGTGCGCGGCGAGGATTCGTTCGTCCGCGCGCAATGGGCACGCAAGCCGTTCGTATGGCACATCTACCCGCAGGCCGACGATGCGCACCTGCCGAAGCTCGACGCCGCGCTCGCGCATCTGTCGGCCGGCCTCGCCGATGCGCCGCGCGCGGCGCTCGAGCGCTTCTGGCACGCATGGAACGGCGCCGGCACGCCCGACTGGGCGGATTTGCTGCAACACCGTGCCGCGCTGGACACCAACGCGACGTGCTGGGCCGACGCGCTGGCGAGCGTCGGCGATCTCGCCGGAAAGCTGGCGGAATACGCAAAATCTCAGTTAAAATAAGCGGTTATCCGACGGCTGACCACGCAAGCGCTCGCGTTTGGGGCTCTTGGCACCCACCGGAACGCCCCCCGCTTGCGCCGTCAGCCGTTGTGCAACGCTCAGGCACCTATTTATTTGATTGGATCAGGACAGTTTTTTATGAAGACCGCACAGGAACTCCGCGTAGGCAACGTCGTGCAGATCGGCAGCGACGCATGGGTCATCGCAAAGACGGAATACAACAAGTCGGGCCGTAACGCCGCCGTCGTCAAGATGAAGATGAAGAACCTGCTCTCGAACGCAGGCCAGGAATCGGTCTACAAGGCTGACGACAAGTTCGACGTCGTCGTGCTCGACCGCAAGGAAGTGACGTACTCGTACTTCGCCGATCCGATGTACGTGTTCATGGACGCCGACTACAACCAGTTCGAAGTCGAAGCGGAAATGATGGGCGAAGCGCTGAACTACCTCGAAGACGGCATGGCTTGCGAAGTCGTGTTCTACAACGAGAAGGCGATCTCGGTCGAACTGCCGACGGTCCTGGTTCGCGAGATCACCTACACGGAACCGGCCGTCAAGGGCGACACGTCGTCGGGCAAGGTGCTGAAGAACGCCAAGCTCGCAACGGGCTTCGAACTGCAAGTGCCGCTGTTCTGCAACACCGGCGACAAGATCGAAATCGATACGCGTACGAACGAATATCGCAGCCGCGCGTAATTGCCTGCAATTTTCGGATCGAACAAAGCGCCCTTCGGGGCGCTTTTTGTTTGCCTGCCGCCAACAGCACCGGTGCGTCGGCACCATGGACAACACAAAATCCAGCACTAAAGGTATTCAATTTGTATCATCGGTAACTGTTTTATAGCGGCAAAGAAATAATGCACGTCAGGCGTTCAGCGGGGCATAAAATCAGTTTTTAATCTGACATGCGGCTGCGGCCGGCTCGATGGCCGACAGCCCGCCTCTCTTGACTCGACTCGCGTCCACCATGCCACACGCCCTGATTGTCGAAGACGATCCCAACAGTCTGTCCGGCCTGACCGCGCTGCTCGCCGCAGACGGCTTCTCGGTCGACACGGCCACGTCGCTCGCCGAGGCACGCACGGCGCTCGGCCGCTCGATTCCCGATGTCGTCCTCGTCGACCTGAACCTGCCGGACGGCAGCGGATTCGACCTGCTCCAGCACCTGCCGCAGCAGCAGCCGAACGGCTCGCTGCCGGTGATCGTGCTGACGGGCAACGCGACGGTCGAGAGCGCGATCGAAGGCCTGCGTCACGGTATCTGGGACTACCTGCTGAAGCCGATCAACATTCCGCGCCTGCGCAGCCTGCTGGCCCGGATTCCGCGCCCCTACGAACTGATCGATGAAGTGCGGACGCTGCGCGCGTCGCTGCGCCACCTCGGCCGTTTCGGCGCGCTGGTCGGCCGCAGCGAGGCGATGCAACACGTGTACGACATGATCGAGCACAACGCGGGCACCGAAACGGCCGTGCTGTTTACCGGCGAGGCCGGTACCGGCAAGAAGCTGGCCGCGCGCACGCTGCACGACCTGAGCCGGCGCCGCAAGGGGCCGTTCGTGTCGTTCGACTGCCGCACGATCGCGCAGGCCGGGCGACACGGCGCGTCGCTCGACAGCGTGCTGTTCGGTCATGAACGCGGCGCGTTCGACGGCGCCGAGCGGCGCGAATCCGGCCTGTTCGAACAGGCCGGCGGCGGCACCCTGTTCCTCGACGAGATCACCGCACTGCCGCTCGTGCTGCAGGAGGCGCTGCTGCATGCGCTCGACTCGCAGAACTTCATGCGGATCGGCGGCACGAGTTCGATCGCGAGCGACTTCCGGCTGATCGCGACCACGCGTCGCCCGGCCCGTGAGGCGGTCGCGAACGGCACGCTGCGCGAGGATCTGTGGTTGCGTCTCGATGCGGCATCGATCACGATGCCGCCGCTGCGCGAGCGCGACGGCGATGCACTCGCCATCGCGGACGCGCTGATCGACGAACTCAACCGCGAAGCGCGCGCCACCGGCCGCAGCACGACCGACAAGCGCGCGGCGCCGGGCTTCGTGCGCGAATGCGTGTCCTACGAATGGCCCGGCAACGTGCGCGAACTGCAGGAGCGCGTGCGCTTCGCCTATGACGCGTCCGGCGATTTCATCGAGACGCTGCGCGCGGGCGAAGCGAGCTTCGCGGCCGGCGCCGCATTGAACGGCAGCAGCGTGCAGATCAAGGTCGGCACCCCGCTGTCCGACGTCGAGGATCTGCTGATCCGTGCGACGCTCGACGCGGTCGGCGGCACGCGCCATCGTGCGGCGACGCTGCTCGGCATCAGCCCCAAGACGCTGTACAACAAGCTGCAGCGGATGAAGGTCAACTGACCGGGCCGCCTTTGTTCGGGGCGCCGGCTGAAGCTGACGGTTAGTTGCGTAAATGCGTATCGCCCCGCACTTCACGCCCCAATGAGAAAAGCCGCGCAAACGCGCGGCTTTCTTGTTTTCGGCAACGGAAGAGCGGCATCGCGCCGCCCTTCGTCCGCTTACGCCAGTGCGCTACTCAACAGCGCCTGCGCCTGCAGATACTCGGGTTGCACGATGAGCTTGTCCCACTTGAGCGGCTTGCCGCGCGCCCGCATCCGCTTGATGCGCCGCACCGACTCGACCGATGCCTGCGCCTTCAGCCCGTTCAGCACGACCTCGGCCGCGTCCGGCTGGTTGCAGACGAGCACCATGTCGCAGCCGGCTGCGAGCGCCGCATCGGCCGCCTGCGTGAGCGTGCCACCTTCGCGTGCCGCCTCCATCGACAGGTCGTCGCTGAAGATCGCGCCCGTGAAGCCCAACTGCCCGCGCAGGATGTCCTGCAGCCACACGCGCGAGAAGCCGGCCGGCCGCTTGTCGACCTGCGTGTAGATCACGTGCGCGGGAATCACCGCGGACAGCGACAGGCCGAGCCAGTCGTACGGTGCGACGTCCTGCTTGAGGATCGCGTCGAGCGGCCGGTCGTCGGTCGGCAGCGCGACGTGCGAATCGGCTTCCGCGAAGCCGTGCCCCGGGAAATGCTTGCCGCAGTTCGCCATGCCCGCGAGCGACAGCCCGTGGTTCAAGCTCTTCGCGAGCAGCGTGACGACGCGCGGGTCGCGATGGAACGCGCGATCGCCGATCACCTTCGAGTGCCCGTAGTCGAGATCGAGCACCGGCGTGAAGCTCATGTCGATCCCGCATGCGCGCAGCTCGGCCGCCAGGACGTAGCCGACCGCGGTCGCGACCTTCGTCGCGAGCAGCACGTCGCGGTCCCACAGTTCGCCGATGCGGCGCATCGCCGGCAACACCGTGAAGCCGTCGGTGCGGAACCGCTGCACGCGGCCGCCTTCGTGATCGACGGCGATCAGGATGTCCTCGCGCACCGCGCGGATCGAGTCGGTCAGCACGGTCAGCTGTGCGCGGTTCTGAAAATGCCGCGCGAACAGGATCACGCCGCCGGTGTTCGGATGCGCAAGGCGCCGCGCATCGTCGCGCGACAGGGCCGTGCCGACGACGTCGAGCATGACCGGGCCGGGAGTCGTTTTCATCAGAATTGGGAGTTCCGTCAGGGAGTAGTTCGGGAGACAGGAGCGGATGCAGGCGGAAGTGCGGCTTCGGTCTCGGCGACCACGAACGACACTGCGTAGTCACGTTCGTCGCTGACCGTCACGCGCGCCGTGACGCCGCGTTCGGCAAGCCAGTCGGCCAGCTCGCCCGACGCGACGACGTACGGTTCGCCGCTGCGCTGATTGAGGGTCTGCAGCGCGCGCCACGTCATCGGCCAATGCATGCCGAGTCCGATCGCCTTCGAGAACGCTTCCTTCGCGGAAAAGCGCGTCGCGAGAAACGCGATGCCGCGTGCCTCGGAGCGCGCGCGGCGCGCGTGGAACACGCGCAGTTCGTCGGGGCCCAGCACCTTCTCGGCAAACCGGCCGCCCGTGCGCTCGAGCACGGCCGCGATGCGGCTCACCTGGACGATGTCGGTACCGATGCCGTAGATCGCCATGTCAGCGCCCGCCATGATGCACGGACGATGCCGGTCGGCGAGCGAAGCGCGCGCGCACGGAATGCATCGTCAGCGCGCGCCGCCGTGCAGCGCGGCGACCCGCGCGGCGACCATGATCGCCTTCATCTCACGCACCGCGTTGTCCCAGCCCGCGAAGATCGCGTGCGCGACGATCGCGTGGCCGATGTTCAGCTCGACGATGCCGTCGATCGCGGCGATCTGCTGCACGTTCGTGTAATGCAGGCCGTGACCGGCGTTGACCTTCAGGCCCAGTTGCGCGCCGGCCTGCACGCCCGCAACGATGCGTTCGTATTCGCGCTGCTGCTCGGCCTCGTCGTGCGCATCGGCATAGCGGCCGGTATGCAGCTCGACCACCGGCGCGCCGGCTTCGTGCGCGGCGCGAATCTGCGTCTCGTCCGGATCGATGAACAGCGACACGCGCACGCCGGCGTCGGCGAGTTGCTTGCATGCCGCACGCACGGCCTCGAAGCGCCCGGCGACATCGAGACCGCCTTCGGTCGTCAGCTCCTCGCGTTTCTCCGGCACGAGGCACGCGTCGTGCGGACGCACTTCACATGCGATGTCGAGCATCTCGGCCGTCACCGCGCATTCGAGGTTCATCCGCGTCTTCAGCAGCGGGCGCAGCTTGCGCACGTCGGCGTCAACGATGTGGCGGCGGTCCTCGCGCAGGTGCAGCGTGATCGCGTCCGCACCGGCCTCTTCGGCCGCGAGCGCCGCACGGATCGGATCGGGATAGGTCGTGCCGCGCGCGTTGCGCAGCGTCGCGACGTGGTCGATGTTCACGCCGAGGTCGATAGCGGTGGGCGTTGTCAGGAAGAAACTCATAAGTTTTGCAGGTCGATCAGGATCTGACGCGTGGCAAGCGGCGTACCGCCGAGATAGGTGTTCAGCAGGAAGCGCATCAGCGTCTTGCTTTGCGCGACCGTCTGGGCTCGATGGTAATCGTCCTGCTCCATGTCGAGCAACGTCTGTCCGGTAATCACCGGCCAGTGTGACGGCACGTCGTCGTCCGCATTGCGCACGCCGCGCTCGGGATCGAATACGTAGCGGCGATCAGGTTCGACCGCTCGGCGCGCGACCGTGCGGTTCAGCGCCATCGCATAACCGGTCTCGCGCAGCAGCACGCGCTCGAACGAGCGCAGCACCTGCACCGCGGGTTCGCCGTGCGCGAGGCGCGTGAGGGTCAGCACGTAATGATTGAAGAGCGGCGGCTGCGGATCCTCGCGCGCGCAGAATTTCACGAGCAGCTCGTTCACGTAGAAGCCGCACAGCAGCCCGTCACCGCCGAGCGGCAGCATCCCGCCGACCCACTCGGCGCCCGTCAGCGTGCGCACTTCGGATTTGCCCGACCAGGACAGCAGCAGCGGCTGGAACGTCTGCAGCACGCCGCGCAACGCGGAATGCGGGCGCTTCGCGCCCTTCGCGACGAGCGCGAGCCGGCCGTGATCGCGCGTGAGCACGTCGATGATCAGGCTCGTTTCCCGGTACGGATAGCTGTGCAGCACGAACGCCGGCTGCTCGGTGACGCGAAAATCGGACGTGCGAGACGTCGCGCGCCGCGCCTTGCGACGCGGCGGTTCGGGCGGTGCCGGCAACGGCGCGTCGTTCGCGCCGGCGGTCACCGCGTCTTCGGTCGACGTCAGCGCGTCATTCGTACCCATAGGCGCGCAGCCCCGCCTCGTTGTCGGCCCAGCCGCTCTTCACCTTCACGAAGGTCTCGAGGTACACGGGGCCGTCGAACAGCTTCTCCATGTCCATCCGCGCCTCGGTGCTGATCTGCTTGAGTTTCTCGCCCTTCTTGCCGATCACCATCGCCTTGTGCGAATCGCGTTCGACGAGGATCGTCGCGAAGATGCGCTTCAGGCGCCCTTCCTCCTCGAACTTGTCGATCAGGACGGTGCTCGTGTACGGCAGTTCGTCGCCGGTCCAGCGGAACACCTTCTCGCGCAGGATTTCGGCCGCGAGGAAGCGCGAGCTGCGGTCGGTCAGTTCGTCCTCGCCGTAGATCGGCTCGCCTTCCGGCAGGTACGGCTTGATCGTGTCCAGCAGGCGCTTGATGTCTTCCGGCCGCTGCGCGGACAGCGGCACGAGTTCGGTGAATTCGCGCAGCCCGCTCATCTGCTGCATGAACGGGAACAGGGTCGCCTTGTCGGTCACGCGGTCGATCTTGTTCGCGATCAGCAGCGTCGGCATCCCGGGCGGGATCAGGTCGAGCACCTTCTGGTCGTCGGGCCCGAAGCGGCCGGCCTCGATCACGAACAGGATCACGTCGACCGACGTGAGTGTCGACGTGACCGCGCGGTTCAGCGAGCGGTTCAGCGCGGTGCTGTGACGGGTCTGGAAGCCCGGCGTGTCGACGAACACGAATTGCGCGTCGTCGAACGTGTTGATGCCGGTGATGCGATGGCGGGTCGTCTGCGCCTTGCGCGACGTGATGCTGATCTTCTGGCCGACGAGTGCGTTCATCAACGTCGACTTGCCGACGTTCGGGCGGCCCACGATCGCGATCATGCCGCAACGGAAACCGGTAGGAGCGGGAGTGTTCATATCGTTTGGGAGACAGGTTCGGAAACGGCCGCGCGGCGCGCGGCACGATCGATGGGCAATTCAGTGGTCGGCATCGGCCGCGCGCGCCTGCGCGGCAGCGAGGCTTGCGCCGCCCGGCGGCGTCTCGGGGCCGGGCGCCGCGGCGTCGCGGGCGCGCGGCGTCGCACGCGAAGCGGCGTCGGAACCGGCAGCAGGCTTGTCGGCGGACGTCACGGCCGGATCGGCCGTCTGACCCACCGGCTTGTCAGCTGCACGGGGTGCGCCTTCCGCGGACTTGTCCGCCACGCGAGAGCCGGCTTCGTTGCGATCCGATGGTTTTTCGGACGGCTTCTCGGCAGGTTTGTCGGCCGTCGGCTTCGCGGGGCGGTCGGCCTTGTCCGCGACTGTTTCGACATGCGCCGCGCGAATCGCGGCCATCGGCGCCTGCGCCGGCCGGTCGCTCGGCTGTGCGCCGGCGTCGGTCCCTGCAGACGCGACAGCAGCAGCCGCCTTCGCGTCGCGCGCCGCAGCACGTTCCTTCCGTTCCGGAGAACGCAGGTCGAGCGCTTCCTGCACGCCCTTCACGCCCGGCACGATTTCGGGCTCGACATGCTTCGACCCGCGCGCGTTCTTCGAACGCTTCGGCTTCGCGGCCAGCATCGGCGCGGCCGCCAGCACCTCGTCGAGCGCCTTCTTCGCGGCGGCCTGCTCGGCCGCCCGCCGGCTCGCGCCGGAGCCCGACACCTTCACGTCGAGCTTCGGCACCGTGCATTCGACCTCGAACTGCTGATTGTGCGCCGCACCATGAGTCGCGACGACCGTGTAGGTCGGCAGAGCGATCTTGTGCCCCTGCAGGTACTCCTGCAGCAGCGTTTTCGCATCCTTGCCGAGCGTGCGCGGATCGATGTGGTCGAGAATCGGGATATAGAGGCGCTTGATGACCCCTTGGGCGGCTTCGAAGCCGCCATCGAGGAACACCGCCCCGATGATGGCTTCGAACGCGTCCGCGAGGATCGACGGGCGGCGGAAGCCGCCGCTGCGCAACTCGCCCTCGCCCAGCCGCAGCCCTTCCGAGATATTCAGGGCCTGAGCGATTTCATACAGCGACTGCTGCTTGACGAGGTTGGCGCGCACGCGCGACAGGTCGCCTTCGTCCAGCTTGCTGAAACGCTGGAACAAAAGGGCGGCCACCGCGCAATTCAGAACGGAATCGCCGAGAAACTCGAGCCGTTCGTTATGCGTGGCACTGTGACTGCGATGGGTCAAAGCCTGGCGCAACAATTCCGCATTGCGAAATTCGTAGCGCAGCCGGCTTTCCAACTGGGATAGGGGCATGTGCAGGAGTATAACGCGGGCGCCGGCCGGGCCGAAACGGCACGGCCGGACGCGAAAAGGCGTGACGAGGCGGTATTGCCGCCGGTTCTTAAAGTAGTTCGGCACTACGCGACGCGGCCCGTGCGTCGCATAGTGCGTGCGAGTCGAACGCGATCAGTTGAAGGAACCGATGCGCTTCAGGTCGCCGAAGTTCATCCAGATGAAGAACGCGCGGCCGACGATGTTGTTGTCCGGTACGAAACCCCAGTAGCGGCTGTCCGCGCTGTTGTCGCGGTTGTCGCCCATCATGAAGTAGTGACCCGGCGGCACCTTGCAGATCACGCCGCGGCTGTTGTACGTGCAGTTGTCGCGATACGGATAGTCGTAGGCACCCATCACGAACGGCGGTACGGCGGGATTGTTGAGGATCGCATTCTTCTTCGTGCCGATCGTTTCCTCGAACTGCTTCGCGTAGTTCTGGCGCTCGTCGTCGAAGAAATCCGGCAGCGGCGCTTCGGGCACCGGCTGGCCGTTGATCGTCAGCTGCTTGTCCTGGTAAGCGACCGTGTCGCCCGGCAGGCCGATCACGCGCTTGATGTAGTCGACCGACTCGTCCTTCGGATAACGGAACACGACGACGTCGCCGCGCGACAGCGGGCTGCCCTGCGTGATCTTCGTGTTCGTGATCGGCATGCGCAGGCCGTATTCGAACTTGTTGACGAGGATGAAGTCGCCGACCAGCAGCGTCGGCACCATCGAGCCCGACGGAATCTTGAACGGCTCGACGACGAACGAACGCACGACGAACACGGCCAGGATCACCGGGAAGAAGCTTGCGGTGTACTCGAGCCACCACGGCTGACGCAGCTTTTCGTCGCGCAGCTGCGAACGCGTCTGCCCTGCGTTTTCGTCCGCGAAACGCTTGTCGATACGCGACTGCTGGCGATCGAACTCCTCGATCGCCGCGTCGGCCGCCTTACGACGCCGCGGCAGGAACACCAGTTTGTCCAGCACCCACGCTACGCCCGTCACGACGACGAGCACAAAAAGAATCAGCGCAAAATTCATAAAAGGATCAGTCCTGTTATTTGTCTTCGACGCGCAAGATCGCGAGGAACGCTTCCTGCGGAATCTCGACCGAACCCACCTGCTTCATGCGTTTCTTACCTTCTTTCTGCTTCTCGAGCAGTTTCTTCTTTCGCGTGATGTCGCCGCCGTAGCACTTCGCGAGCACGTTCTTGCGGAGTGCCTTGATGTTCTCGCGCGCGACGATGTGCGCGCCGATCGCGGCCTGGATCGCCACGTCGTACATCTGGCGCGGAATGATCTCGCGCATCTTCGCGGCAACCTCGCGACCGCGGTATTGCGACTGCGACCGGTGCACGATGATCGACAGTGCGTCGACCTTGTCGCCGTTGATCAGCATGTCGACCTTCACGACGTCCGACGAACGGTATTCCTTGAACTCGTAGTCCATCGACGCATAGCCGCGCGACACCGACTTCAGGCGATCGAAGAAGTCGAGCACGATCTCGGCCATCGGGATTTCGTACGTGAGTTGCACCTGACGGCCGTGATACTGCATGTTGATCTGCGAGCCGCGCTTTTGCTCGCACAGCGTGATCACGGAACCGACGTAGTCCTGCGGCATGTACAGGTTCACGGTGACGATCGGCTCGCGCACTTCGGCGATGCGGCCCGGCTCCGGCATCTTCGCCGGGTTCTCGACCATGATCGTCGAGCCGTCGCTCTGCACGACCTCGTAGACGACCGTCGGTGCGGTCGTGATGAGGTCCATGTCGAACTCGCGCTCGAGCCGCTCCTGCACGATTTCCATGTGCAGCAACCCGAGGAAGCCGCAGCGGAAACCGAAGCCGAGTGCTTGCGACACTTCCGGCTCGTACTGCAGCGACGCATCGTTGAGCTTCAGCTTCTCCAGCGATTCGCGCAGCGCGTCGTACTGGTTCGCCTCGACCGGATACAACCCCGCGAACACCTGCGGCTTCACTTCCTTGAAGCCCGGCAGCGGCTCGGCGGCGGCCTTGGTCACGTGCGTGACGGTATCGCCGACCTTCGCGGCCGTCAGTTCCTTGATGCCGGCGATGATGAAGCCGACCTGCCCTGCCGACAGCGATTCGAGATTGCGCGACTTCGGCGTGAACACGCCGACGTGCTCGACCGGATACTGCGCGCCGGTCGCCATCATCTTGATCTTGTCCTTCGGACGCAGCGTGCCGTTGACGATCCGCACGAGCATCACGACGCCGACGTAGTTGTCGAACCACGAGTCGATGATCAGCGCCTGCAGCGGCGCGGCCGGATCGCCCTTCGGCGGCGGTACCTTCGCGATCAGCGCTTCGAGCACGTCCTCGACGCCGAGACCCGTCTTCGCGCTGCAGCGCGTCGCGTCGGTCGCGTCGATGCCGATCACGTCCTCGATCTCCTCGATCGCGTTCTCGGGGTTCGCGGCCGGCAGGTCGATCTTGTTCAGCACCGGCACGACCTCGACGCCGAGCTCGATTGCCGTATAGCAGTTCGCGACCGTCTGCGCCTCGACGCCCTGGCTCGCGTCGACCACGAGCAGCGCGCCTTCGCACGCGGACAGCGAACGGCTGACTTCGTACGAGAAGTCGACGTGCCCCGGCGTATCGATCAGGTTGAGGTTGTAGACCTTGCCGTCGCGGGCGCGATAGGAAAGTGCCGCCGTCTGCGCCTTGATCGTGATGCCGCGCTCGCGCTCGATATCCATCGAGTCGAGCACCTGCGCTTCCATTTCACGGTCGGCGAGACCGCCGCATACCTGGATGATGCGATCCGCGAGCGTCGACTTGCCATGGTCGATGTGCGCGATGATCGAGAAATTGCGAATATGATCCATTCAGTGCCGATCAAGCGAAAAAGGCGCGCTCGACGACTGCGGAGCACGCCTTGTAAGTCGGTGAAAAAACGGCTTATTTTAGCCGAAAAGCCCTTTGCCGGGCGGTAATTTGGGACGCCCTGTCAGGAACGCCCGGCCAGGGGCGCCCCGCCGGAGGCCTGGCTGAGGGGGCCCGCCGCCGAAAGCCCTGCGCGAGGCGTGGCCGGCCGGCAACGGCGCCGGGTTCAGCGTCGGGCCGCGAGCGCGCCGCGCACCCTCTCCTCATCGAACCGGTGGCGGCACACTTCCGTGCCGTCCAGCAACAGCACCGGCACGTCTTCGTCGTAACGCGCAACGAGTGCCGGATCGGCGTCGATGTCGACGTAGTCGACCGCGACGCCGAACTCGGCCGCCACCGGCGCCAGCGCATCGCGCATGTCGTCGCACAGATGGCACCAGCCGCGGCCGTAGAGCGTGAACATCGGCGCGTTACTTCTGACCCGGGCGCGGGCGCACCGGCACGAACTGCGTGTTGTCGCCGCGCCGCACGAGCACCGCGACCGTCTTCTGCGGATCGAGCTGCGCGGTCACGTCCGCGAACTGCTTCGCGCTCGTGATGTCGGTGTCGCCGACGCGCAGCACGATGTCGCCGCGCTGCAGGCCCGCACGGGCCGCCGGGCCGTCGACGCCGTCGATCTGCACGCCGTTCTTCAGCTTCAGCGACTTCATCTGATCCGCCGAAAGGTCACTGACCGTCAAGCCGAGCGAATTGGCCTGGCGCGGCTTCTGCGGCGCATTCTTGCGCTGCTCGGCCTTCGCCGTGGTCTCCGTCGGCGTCTCGGCGATCGTGATCGGCAGATCACGCGCCTGCCCCTTGCGCCACACGCTGACGGTCGCCTTGGTGCCCGGCTTCGTGTCGCCGACCATGCGCGGCAGATCCGACGCCGCATCGACCGGCCGGCCGTTGAACTTCAGGATGATGTCGCCCGGCTGGATGCCCGCCTTGTCGGCCGGACCGCCCGGCTCGACGCTGCTGACGAGCGCGCCTTCCGCCTTCGGCAGCCCGATCGAGTCGGCCACGTCCTTCGTCACTTCGCCGATCGCCACCGCGATACGACCGCGTGTGACCTTGCCGGTCGCCTTCAGCTGGTCGGCCACACGCATCGCCTCGTCGATCGGGATCGCGAACGAAATCCCCATGAAACCGCCGGTGCGGCTGTAGATCTGCGAGTTGATGCCGATCACCTCGCCCTGCATGTTGATCAGCGGGCCGCCCGAGTTGCCGGGATTCACGGCGACGTCGGTCTGGATGAACGGCAGGTAATCGCCCGTGTTGCGGCTCTTCGAGCTCACGATGCCGGCGGTCACGGTGTTGTCGAGGCCGAACGGCGAGCCGATCGCGACGACCCACTCGCCGACGCGCACCTTGTTCGAATCACCGATCGCGACGACCGGCAGGTTCGACGCCTGGATCTTGACCACCGCGACGTCCGTGCGGTCGTCGACGCCGATCAGCTTCGCCTTGAATTCGCGCTTGTCGGTCAGCGTCACATAGATGGTGTCCGCGTCGTCGACGACGTGCGCGTTGGTCATCACGTAGCCGTCTGCCGACACGATGAAGCCCGAACCGACGCCGCGGTTCTGCTCGGTGTCGGGCGGATTGTCCGGTGCCGGCGCGCCCTTCGGGTTGCCACTGCCGTTGCCGCCACCATTGCCGGGCGCCTGCGGCAGCGGAATGCCGAAGAAGCGCCGGAAGAATTCCGACATGTCGCCGTTGTCGAAGCCCGGCGGGAGCACACCGCGCGGGCCGGCCATCGGCACGTTCGCGGTGGTCCGGATGTTCACGACGGCCGGCCCGACCTTTTCGACCAGATCGGCGAAATCGGGAAGGCTGGCAGCGGGCGCCGTGGCCGCGGCCGCGGTATGCGGGGCGAGCGGCAGGCAGGCAAACAGCACCGCCGCCGCGAGCACTTTGCGCAGCGTGAGTTTGGTCATGTCGGAAGCCGTAGCGTTACTTGGAAGCCTTATATTCTATGGCAGACGCGAACTGCTGCAACGTGGCCGGCGGCACTTCGCCGAGCACGGTGATCCAGTAGTCGCCGCGACGCTTCACGAGAACGTGGGTCGCGCCGGTGCTGCCCGCGCCTTCCTTGCGCGTGTTCTTTTCGGCCGGCTCGATGAAGACGGAGATTGTCGCGAGGCCGTCGGTGAAGACGGCCTGATCGACCGGAATCGGCGGATCGCCGGCGTCGCGCGCGGCCATCGGCCGGCGCACCTCGCGAATCTTCCGGAAGCCGGCGATGGTCGGCGCGATCTGCCAGCCCTGCGCTTCCATGTCGACCGTCGCGACCGGCGGGCGGACCACCGTCCAGCCGCTCAGGTTGCGCATGCCGGCCGCGATCGCGGATTTGTCACCGGTCGTGCCACCCGTCTGCAGTTGCGAAAACGCGACCTGCTCGAGCACGTGATCGTTCGCATCGAGCGTCTGCGAACGCAGCAGCAGCCCGGTGCGGGCGTCGGCCCACAGCTTGTACGTGAAGCGGTACGCATCCTTCGGCACGAGCTCGACCACCTGCGCATCGACCCCGGCCACACGATCCTTGCCGAGCAGCTTCGCGTCATAAACGGACATCACGTGCTCGCCACCCGCACCGAGCAGCGCGGGGAACGAATCGCGCGTCTGGCGGCGCTCGACCACGCACAGCTTGCGCTCGGGCACGAACGTGTACAGCTCGTCGTTATGCCGCAGCACCTTGCGCGGCTTGCCGTCGAGCGACTCGATTCGCTCGAACTCGCCGTCGCGGGACGCCACGTGCGCGATGCGCGACGACTGGACATACCCGCCTCGCTGGTAGACGAACGTCCCCTCGTAGCTCTGCTGCTGGGCCGCCTGCTGGATGCGATCGAGCCAATCCGCCGCTCCCTTGCGGGTCGCGACGGGATCATCCGGTTGCTGGGCGCTGGCTGGGAGGGATTGAACGGACAACAGGGCGGCTGCGCAAAGCAGGAGTGCCGGCAGCCGCTTCCATCCGGAGATGGCGTGATTCAACTGCAATGTCCGCATCGGGTTTATTGGCCTGGCGTGGTGGTCACGGCAGCGCGGATCAGCGGCATCGAGCCCGTGACGACGGGCTGCTGCGCGAATTGCTGGTGCGCTTCAAGGTATTGGTCGAGACTTGCGTCGCGGATGATGTTGACGTCCTGCAGGCCCGGCTGCGCCGATGCCTGTGCAACCGTCACGCGCTGCAGGTTGCCGCTTTGCGGCGCGCCTGCCGATGCGACCTGGACGGCGCCCGGCGCACCGGCCGTCTGCATCTGCGGGACAACGATCCACGTCAGCGTGGCTGCGGCGGCGGCCACCGCGAACGCCGGCACGACACGCCGGCGCAGCGACAGCAGCTTGCGTGCGACCGGCGCGGCGGCCGGCGCGAGCAGGTGCGGCTCGCTTTCGAGCGCGGCCGACATGCGCGCGGTGAACGCGACGCTCAGCGCGGGCGACAGCGCGAGCTCGTCCGAGCGCAGCGCATCGCCGATCAGGTGGTATTGGGCCCACGCAGCGCGATCCGCGCGGTCGAGCTCAGCCAGAAACTGCCCGTGATCCGGGCCGTCGAACAGTTCACCGTCGACCAGAGCGGAAAGGCGCTCGCCGCGCGAGCACGCTTGCGACTGCGTATTGACCGACCCCATGATGCTCCCCATCTTGCACACACCCCGTCGTGATTTCACGACTCTATCCGTAACTAGACCCCGACCCGCGTCGTTACGCCCGTCGCGCTTACCAGCGCTTGCCTTCGGGTGTATCGAGCAGCGGACGCAATTTCGCAGCGATTGCCTCGCGCGCCCGGAAGATCCGCGACCGGACCGTCCCGATCGGACAATCCATCATTTCCGCGATCTCTTCGTAGCTCAAGCCCTCGATCTCGCGCAGCGTAATCGCCTGGCGCAGTTCTTCGGGCAGGACGGCCATTGCAGCGTTGACCGTCTCGGCAATCTGCTTGCTCATCAACATCGACTCAGGCGTGTTGATATCCCTTAGTTGGTCTGCGTCGGAGAAAGTTTCCGCTTCCTCGGCATCAGCCTCGGTGGAGGTCGGTGCCCGGCGACCCTGCGTCGCAAGGTAGTTCTTCGCCGTATTGACGGCAATCCGGTACAACCACGTGTAGAACGCCGACTCGCCGCGAAATTGCGGCAGCGCACGATACGCCTTGATGAACGCGTCCTGGGCCACATCCTCGACCTCGGCGGGATCCCGCACGAGGCGCGAGATCAGCCGAATGATCTTGCGGTGGTATTTGGAGACCAGGAGTTCGAACGCTGCCTTGTCGCCTTTCTGTACGCGCTCGACCAGAGCCTGATCGATTTCTTTTTCACTCACCTGACAAATCCGTTAACTAGGGATGCAACGCGGAGCGTTATTGTAGCGTTCCGGCGCCGGCCGCTGGTTACGGTCGGTAACCGCGCCGCCGTCATGCCGGCCCCGCCTTGCCCGCGGTTCGCGCCAGCACGGACAGCGCGCTGAACGACGCGGCGTCGAGCGCATCGGCCGGAATCAGCAGCGGCCGCGCGCGCCGGGCGCCCTGCCCGACCGACAGCACGAGCAGCAGGCTGCTCCAGTGTGCATGGCCGGTCACGCGGCCCCGGGCCAGCAAGCGCCCGGTGCGGCCAAACGCCGCAATCTCCCCGAATGCATCGATCCGCAACTCGGCCGGCAGCCGGCGGGCACAGGCCCGCGCGGCGCACACGGCAAGCAGCGCGGCCGTCGCCGCGGACACGCACGCGCCAGCGGCGGCACCGGCCCGCGGCGCCCAGAACAGGTACGCGGACGCGGACGCCGCCGCGACGAATGCGGCCAGCACGACATACGACACGGCCGAGGCCCGCAACGCAAAGCGCTGCGGACGCCCGGCCGGAGCATCGAATGGACTCGTCAAGCGATTTCAGCGTCAGACGCGCTTGAACACCAGCGTGCCGTTGGTACCGCCGAAGCCGAAGTTGTTCTTCACGGCCACGTCGATCTTCATGTCACGCGCGGTATTCGCGCAGTAATCGAGATCGCACTCGGGGTCCTGATTGAAGATGTTGATGGTCGGCGGCGACACGTTGTTGTGCAGCGCCAGCACCGTGAACACCGACTCGAGGCCACCCGCGCCACCCAGCAGGTGACCCGTCATCGACTTCGTCGAGTTCACGACGAGCTTGTACGCGTGCTCGCCGAAAGCCGCCTTCACCGCGTCGGACTCGTTCTTGTCGCCGAGCGGCGTCGACGTTCCGTGCGCGTTCAGGTACTGGACCTCGTCCGCGTTCACGCCGGCGTCGCGCAGTGCCGCAACCATGCAGCGGCGCGGACCGTCCATGTTCGGCGCGGTCATGTGGTACGCATCGCCCGTCATGCCGAAGCCCGAGACTTCCGCATAGATCTTCGCGCCGCGTGCCTTCGCCGCCTCGTATTCCTCGAGCACCATCACGCCTGCGCCCTCGCCCAGCACGAAGCCGTCGCGGTCCTTGTCCCACGGACGGGACGCGGTGGCCGGATCGTCGTTGCGGGTCGACAGCGCGCGCGCGGCCGCGAAACCGCCGATGCCCAGCGGCGACACCGTCGATTCGGCGCCGCCCGCGACCATCACGTCGGCATCGCCGGCCTGGATCAGGCGCGCCGCGAGGCCGATGCTGTGCAGACCGGTCGTGCAGGCTGTCACGGCCGCGAGGTTCGGGCCCTTCAGGCCGAACATGATGCTCAGGTGACCCGAGATCATGTTGATGATCGAACCCGGCACGAAGAACGGCGAAATCCGGCGTGCGCCGCGATCGACGTAGGTCTGGTGCGTGTCTTCGATCATCGGCAGGCCGCCGATGCCGGAGCCGACCAGCACGCCGATGCGTTCCGCATTGGCTTCGTTCACTTCGAGGCCGCTGTCCCGGATAGCCTGGACGCCGGCTGCGATGCCGTAATGGATGAACGTATCCATGTTGCGGGCTTCCTTCGCCGGGATGTATTCCTCGGCGCTGAAACCCTTCACCTCGCCCGCGAAATGCACGGCGAGGTTCGACGGATCGAACTTCGTGACGGTGACGATGCCGGACTTGCCGGCGACGAGATTGGCCCAGCCGTCGGCAACATTATTGCCAACAGGCGAAATCAGCCCCAGGCCTGTAACGACAACACGACGGCGGCTCACGGTAACCTCTTTTCCATTGGATGACAAAAACAAAAGCCACAGTGGCCACAGGAACCAGCCCTGCGAGCCCTGTGGCTGTTAGTCCGTCCGGCGCGGTTGCCGGCAGGATGGCGCGTCAAACGCGAAGATCGCGGCGACGTGGCAGACAAGCGCGAAAGGCGCTTACGCCTTGACGTTTGCGCGAGCGTAGTCGATCGCTTGCTGAACGGTCGTGATCTTCTCTGCTTCTTCGTCCGGGATTTCCATGCCGAACTCGTCTTCGAGCGCCATCACCAGTTCAACCGTGTCGAGCGAGTCCGCGCCCAGGTCGTTCACGAACGATGCTTCGTTCTTGATCTCGGCTTCTGCGACGCCCAGTTGCTCAGCGACGATCTTCTTGACACGTTGTTCGATGTTATCCATTACCCCTCCGAGGGAAAGTTCAGATTTACAAGTGCGCGCATTTTATCAGGTTTGCTGACGCCAAAACGCGCGTTGGCTTGATGGTCGATCAAGCGCCGATCCGCCTGAAAAACGGGATACGGCGCGGATGGTAAACGAAAACCGTTACGACATGTACATGCCGCCGTTCACGTGCAGCGTCGTGCCGGTGATGTAACCGGCCTGCGGCGATGCGAGGAACGCGACGGCATGGGCGATGTCTGCCGGGCTGCCGAGGCGGCCGAGCGGAATCTGGGTCTTGAGCGCGGCCTGCTGTTCTTCCGGCAGCGTCTTCGTCATGTCGGTGTCGATGAAGCCCGGCGCGACGCAGTTCACCGTGATGCCACGGCTGCCGATTTCGCGTGCGAGCGCACGGGTCATGCCCGCGACGCCGGCCTTCGCGGCCGCGTAGTTGGCCTGGCCCGGGTTGCCGGCCGAGCCGACCACCGACGTGATGTTGATGATGCGGCCGCCGCGGGCCTTCATCATCGGGCGCAGCACCGCCCGCGACAGGCGGAACACCGACTTCAGGTTGGTGTCGATCACCGCGTCCCAGTCCTCGTCCTTCATCCGCATCGCGAGCTGGTCCTGCGTGATCCCCGCGTTATTGACGAGCACGTGGAGCGCGCCGAATTCCTTCACGGTTGCGTCGATCAGCGCTTCGGCCGCCGCCGCGTCGTTGACGTTCAGCACCGCGCCGCGGCCCGTCACGCCCGCTTCCGCGAACCCGGCGGTAATCGCGGCAGCGCCCGATTCGCTCGTCGCCGTGCCGATCACCGTCGCGCCCAGGCGCGCGAGTTCGAGCGCGATCGCCCGGCCGATGCCGCGCGATGCGCCGGTCACGATCGCGACCTGTTTATCGAGAGTCTTTTCCATGAATCGAGTATCCGTCTCTTGAGGAAAGGCGCCGCGTCAGGCGGTCGCCAGCTTCAGTGCTTCGTCGAGCGAAGCCGGATCGAACACCGATGCGCCGATCAGGTTGCCGTCGATGCGCTTCGTCAGGCCTGCCAGCACCTTGCCCGGACCGCATTCGATCACGTGCGTGACGCCCGTGCCCGCGATGTGCTGCACGCATTCGACCCAGCGCACCGGGCCTGCGGCCTGGCGCACCAGCGCGTCCTTGATCGCGGCCGGATCGCAGACCACCGCGACGTCGATGTTGTTGACGACCGGAATCTGCGGCGCCTTCACGTCGACGTTCGCAAGATAGTCGCGCAGCTGGTCCGACGCCGGCTTGAGCAGCGACGAATGGAACGGCGCCGAGACCGGCAACGGCAGCGCGCGCTTCGCGCCCTTCGCCTTCGCGATCTCGCAGGCCTTCTCGACGGCCGCCTTCGCGCCCGCGATCACGACCTGCGCCGGCGCGTTGAAGTTCACGGCTTCGACGACGCCCGCTTCCGCGGCTTCGGCGCACACCGCGCGCACCGTGTCGTCATCGAGACCCAGGATCGCGGCCATGCCGCCCTGGCCGACCGGCACGGCCGTCTGCATCGCTTGCGCGCGGAAGCGCACGAGCGGCACCGCGTCCTTGAACGCGATCGCGCCCGCGGCGACGAGCGCCGTGTATTCGCCGAGGCTGTGGCCCGCGACGATCGACGGCGCCGGGCCGCCGGCCTGCTGCCATGCGCGATAGCAGGCGTAGGCGGCCGTCAGCATCACGGGCTGCGTGTTGGTGGTCAGATTCAGCTCTTCGGCCGGACCTTCGGCGATCAGCTTGCCGAGATCCTGATTGAGTGCATCGGATGCTTCCTGGAGTGTCTCGCGCACGACGGCCAGATCGGCGAATGCGTTGAGCATGCCGACCGACTGCGAGCCCTGCCCCGGAAAAACGAATGCAAATTTCATATCGTCCCCAATTGAATCGATTCGGACGGCGCGCGCGAACGGCGCGCCGGTTCGGGATCCGCGCGCAGCTCACGCGCGCCGCGGATCAGAAACGGAAGACCGACGCGCCCCAGGTGAAGCCACCGCCGACGCCTTCGATCAGCACGTGCTGACCGCGCTGGATGCGACCGTCGCGTACCGCGGTGTCGAGCGCCAGCGGGATCGATGCAGCCGACGTGTTGCCGTGCTGGTCGACCGTCACGACCATGCGCTCCTGCGGCAGGCCGAGCTTGCGGCAGGTGCTGGTCATGATGCGGATGTTGGCCTGGTGCGGAATCAGCCAGTCGACCTGTTCGGGTGCGAGATTCGCCTTGGCGAGCGCCTCGATCGCGACCTTTTCGAGCACGTTGACCGCGAGCTTGAACACGGCCTGCCCGTCCATGTACAGGAACGCGCTGCCGTCGATCACGCCGCGATTGACATTGCCCGGTGTGCAGAGGATGTGCGAATAGCTGCCGTCCGCGTGCAGTGCGCTGCCGAGCACGCCCGGCTCGTCCGAGGCGGACAGGATCACCGCGCCCGCGCCGTCGCCGAACAGCACGCAGGTCGTGCGGTCCTTGAAATCGAGAATGCGCGAGAACGTCTCCGCGCCGACGATGAGCGCCGTGCGGTGCTGGCCGCTACGGATGAAGGCGTCGGCCGTCGCCATCGCATAGGCGAAGCCCGAGCACACGGCCTGCACGTCGAATGCCGCGCCACCGTTCTTGATGCCGAGCTTGTTCTGCAGCAGGCACGCCGTGCTGGGGAACACGAAATCGGGGGTCGAAGTCGCGACGATGATCAGGTCGATCGACTGCGGATCGATATCGGCCGCCTCGATCGCACGACGTGACGCCTCGAGCGCGAGATCGCTCGTCGTGACGTCCGGTGCGGCGAAATGGCGCGCATGGATGCCCGTGCGCGCAACGATCCACTCATCGCTCGTCTCGATGCCTTCCTTCGCGAGACGATCGGCGAGCTGCTGGTTCGTGACGCGGTCGGGCGGCAGGTAGCTGCCCGTGCCGAGCACGCGGGAATAGAGAGTCGATTGGGCCATTTATGCTTTAGAGGATTGCGCAGCGGAAGGTTCAGCGTGATGGCCTGCGGCCGGGCTCGTCTGGCCCGCGCCGCCCGCGTCGTGTTCGCCGTCGCCGAGCGACACCGAATTGTCCGCCATCGCGCGCGCGAGGCGCTCCAGCACGCCGTTTTTGACGGCATCATACCCGCGTTTGATCGCCCATTCAAACGCGTAGGCATCGGCCGAACCGTGGCTTTTGATCACGAGGCTCTTCAGCCCCAGCAGCGCCGCGCCATTGTACTGGCGGTGGTCGACGCGCTTCTTGAAGCGCATCAGCACCGGCAGCGCGAGCAGCGCCATCAGCTTCGACATCAGCGAACGGCCGAACTCCTCGCGGATGATGTCGGACAACATCTGCGCGAGCCCTTCGGACGTCTTCAGCGCGACGTTGCCGACGAAGCCGTCGCAGACGATCACGTCGACCGTGCCCTTGTAGATGTCGTTGCCTTCGACGTTGCCGCGGAAATTCAGCGTGCTGGCGCGCAGCAGTTCGCCTGCGCGCTTGATCGTCTCGTTGCCCTTGATGACCTCTTCGCCGATGTTCAGCAGGCCGATCGTCGGACGCTCCTTGCCTTCGAGCGCGGCGACGAGCGCATGCCCCATCTCCGCGAACTGCAGCAGGTGCTGCGGCTCGCAGTCGACGTTCGCGCCGAGGTCCAGCATCATCGTGTAGCCGGTCGGGTTCGGCAGTGCGAACGCGATCGCGGGCCGCTCGATGCCGGGCAGCGTCTTGAGGACATAACGGGACACGGCCATCAGCGCGCCGGTGTTGCCGGCGGAGATACAGGCCTGGGCCGCGCCCTCCTTGACGTGGTTGAGCGCGACACGCATCGAAGAATCCTTCTTCTTGCGCAGCGCCACTTCGACAGGGTCGTCCATCGCCACGACTTCGGTGGCGGGCACGATGGTCAGCGCGGGATCGTCGAGGGCTTTCAGCTTCTTCAGCTGCGCGCGGATCGCGCTTTCGATGCCGACGAGCATCAGGTGCGCATCGGGATGCGCGCGGACGAACTTGACTGCCGCGGGAACGGTCACGGACGGGCCGTGGTCGCCTCCCATGCAATCGATTGTGAGCTTTACGGTCATGGAATGCGACGAATTTCAGGCACAAAAAAGCGGCAGTTGAATGCCGCCTTTTTGTTGAGCCAGGAAAGTGTCAAGCGAACCAGTTGTCACGCGAACGGCGATCGTAGCGCGCAACGCGTGACTTGACGCTTAGTCGTTCTTCGTCTTGACGACTTTCTTGCCGCGATAGTAGCCGTTCGGGCTGACGTGGTGACGCAGGTGCACCTCACCCGTGCTCGGCTCGACTGCCAGCGGCGCTGCCGTCAGGAAATCGTGCGAACGATGCATGCCGCGCTTCGACGGCGACTTCTTGTTTTGCTGGACTGCCATGACTAACTCCTAAATAATTTTCCGGATTCTAACACAGCCCGATCCGGCGCTTAACTACCCTGGCCCAAAGCCCTTACGCCTTCCCGCGCCACAACTGCTTAGTGTTTCTTGCTGCCGTCCCCGTCCTTCTTCAGCGCTTCCAGCGCCGCGAACGGATTCGGCCGTTTGCCTTCGTCCTCGTCTTCGACGGACTCGTCGTCCGCGTCTTCCGAAGGACCGCTCGCACCCGACACGAGGCTTTCGTGAACTGCCGGGCAAACCTCGTGCTTGGGCACGAGCGGCAACGAAAGCAGCAATTCCTCTTCGATCAAGTCGACGAGATCGAACTGGCGTGAGCCCACGATCACATCGGCTTCATCGTCGTCGAGCGGAAATTCTTCAGCTTCTTCTTCGGTCTCAACGACCCGGTACGTCATGTCGACGTCGAACGTCTGGTCGTACGGGGTCATGCAGCGCTGGCACGTGAGCCACGCATGGCCGTGCACCGCAAGGCGCAGATACGGCTGCTGCCCATCGGCGCCGTCGTCCTGCAACTCCTTCTGGGTGAACCCTTCGGCCTGCCACGTGAAGACCGTGTCGCGATCGGGCGCGTCCGCCGGTACTTCTTTCAACATGCGCGGCAGTTGCGACAGGCGCACGGCACCCGCTGCCTGCCGCCCGCTGCGGGCGAATTCGAACAGGTCGACTGCGTGCGGATCAAGCGCTACCGCAGGCTTGCCAGAAGAAGTGTTCATGTTGCGCTCCTGCCTACAGGCTGACTTGCGGGATCCGGCTTGCCGGCGCTGCTCATCTGGCGCCGCTCACTCACGTACGCGATCTACACCACGTACGATGCGTACTTTACTTCCGAAGTCCCGGCAGGCGCCACCACAGCGGAAGCCTGCCGACGAAAAGCGGGAAAGCATACCTGTTTTACCTTTTACGGTCAATCACTTATGCTTGCGCCCTCGCAACACCGCGCCACACCTGACGACTCACCGACCCAATCGACCATGCCGGATACCGTTTGCCGCCCGCCGCGGCTGATTCTCGCCTCCAGTTCTCGCTACCGCCGCGTGCTCCTCGAGCGCCTCGGCATGCCGTTCGACGTCGTGTCGCCCGACCTCGACGAATCCCCGCTCGCGGGCGAAACGCCCGCCGCGACCGCGCTGCGCCTCGCCGGCGCGAAGGCACGCGCGGTCGCCGCGACGATCGACGCGCCGGACGGCGTGCTCGTGATCGGGTCGGACCAGGTCGCGACGTTCGACGGCCACCAGATCGGCAAGCCCGGCACGCACGAGCGCGCGCTCGCGCAGCTCCTGTCGATGCAGGGCCGCGACGTCGAATTCCACAGTGCGCTCAGCCTGTACGACAGCCGCACCGGCGAAACGCAGAGCGAGGACGTCGTCACGCACGTGCGCTTTCGTTCGCTGCCCGAAGCCGAACTCGACGCGTACCTGCGCGCGGAAACGCCGTACGACGTCGCCGGCAGCGCGAAGTCCGAAGGGCTCGGCATCGCGCTGCTGGATGCGATCGACTCCAACGACCCGACGGCGCTCGTCGGCCTGCCGCTGATCGCGCTCACGCGGATGCTGCGCGCCGCGGGCTATCCGCTGTTCGCTACCCAAGGAGACCGCGCATGACGGCCGGCACGCTCTATCTCGTTCCGAACACCCTCGGTGAAGGCGACGCATCGATGCTCGCCGCCGTGCTGCCCGCCGCCGTGCAGGCGCGCGCAGGCACGCTCGGCTATTACATCGGCGAAAACGCGAAAACGACCCGCGCGTTCCTGAAGAAGATCGGCACGACGCGGCCGATCCAGGAAATCGAGATTCGGGAACTGAACGTCAATACGCCGGCCGGCGAGATCGAGCGGCTGCTCGCACCGGTACTGGCTGGCGCGGACGCCGGGCTCGTGTCCGAGGCCGGCTGCCCCGCCGTTGCCGATCCCGGCGCGCTGCTGGTCCGCCGTGCGCACGAGCGCGGCGTGAAGGTCGTGCCGCTCGTCGGGCCGAGTTCGATCCTGCTCGCGCTGATGGCGTCGGGTCTGAACGGCCAGAGTTTCGCGTTCAACGGCTACCTGCCGGTCGATGCGGCCGCGCGCGCGAAACGCCTGCGCGAGCTCGAACAGCTGTCGCGCAAGGCGCGCCAGACGCAGATCTTCATCGAGACGCCGTACCGGAACCAGGCGATGCTCGACACGCTCGTCGCGACCTGTGCGCCGTCGACGCAGATCTGCGTCGCGGCCGACCTGACCCTCGAGACCGAGACGATCGCCAGCCGCTCCGTGGCGGACTGGAAAAAGGCGCCGGCGCCGAATCTGCAGAAACGCCCCGCCATCTTCCTGCTGCTCGCGAACTGAGGCCGGCACCGGCCACAGCCTCGCGACACGAGGCGCCCGACCCCGATCGCCGCGGCGCCGGCCGGCGCTCAGCGCAGGCTGAACGACGTGCCGCCCGCAGTGAGCGCCTTCATCGCGGCGCCGCCGACCGCCGCACCAAACTTGCGTGCGACGCGATTCGTCAGGCTTTCCTTCACCGTGTAGTCGACGAGATCCGGCGCCTTCAGCACGTCGCGCGCGACCGTGTCGGTCGTGCCGTAGCCGTCGGCGAGCCCGAGCTCGACGCTCTTCTCGCCCGTCCAGAACAGGCCGGAGAACATGTCGGGCGTTTCGTGCAGCCGCTTGCCGCGGCCATCCTTCACCGCCTTGATGAACTGCGCATGGACCTGGTCGAGCAGCGCCTGCGCATGGGCATCCATCTTCGGCGTCTCGGGCGAGAACGGGTCGTAAAAGCCCTTGTTTTCGCCCGACGTGTGCAGGCGGCGATCGACGCCGAGCTTGCCCATCAGGCCCGTGAAGCCGAATCCGTCCATCAGCACGCCGATCGAGCCGACGATGCTCGCCTTGTCGACGAAGATCTTGTCGGCGGCGGACGCAATGTAATAACCGCCCGAGGCGCACATGTCGGTCACGACGACGTACAACGGCTTGCCCGGATACTTCGTGCGCAGCCGACGGATCTCGTCGTAGACCATCCCCGCCTGCACCGGGCTACCGCCCGGGCTGTTGATCCGCAGCACGACGCCGGCCGTGCCGTCGTCGTCGAACGCCGCATCGAGTGCCGTGTTGATGTCGTCGGCATTCGCGTTGGTGCCCGCCGCGATCTCGCCGTCGATCGTCACGAGCGCCGTGTGGCGCCCGCTCGACGCGAACTTCGAGTCGCTCGAGAAATCGATCAGCGCGAACGCGAGCAGCGCGAACACGCCGAGGAACGCGAAGCGGAAGAAGATCTTCCAGCGACGCGCCGCGCGCTGTTCCTTGACGGCCGCGAGCGCGATCCGCTCGAGCGCCGCGCGCTCCCAGTTCGGTTCGCGGCTGTCGGGACGGGACGAGGAATCAGGAATATTCGGTTGGTCGGCCATGCAGTGGTGTCGTCAGTCGGTCGTGGCGGGAGGGGTCGGAGCGGCGGGACCCAGGTCGGCATCTGGCACCCAGAATACCGCACGCCCGTCCGGCGTGTCGCGCTCGTCGACCTCGACCGGCCGCAGGCGGCCGCCGCGGCACGGGCCGCCGACGCACTTGCCGGTATCCGGCGCGTAGATCGCGCCGTGCGTCGCGCACATCAGGTACAGGCCCGACGACTCGAAGAACTGCCCTTCGGCCCAGTCGAGCTCCATCGGCACGTGTGCACAGCGGTTCAGATAGCCGTAGGCGCGGCCGTCGTAGCGCACGAAGAACACGACCGCCTGCTCGCCGCGCAGCGTCGCGTCGACGCGCACGCCGGCGCCGCCGTCGGCCAGCGCGTCCGATGCGCAGACGCGCACGGCTCCCGGCGCCGCGCTCATGCGTGCTCCCGCAGCCACGCCGCCAGCGCGTCGACGTCCGGCGCGACGAAGCGCGGCGTCAGCGCGGCCAATGCATCGGCCGTGTGCGCGCCGTACGAGACGCCGATGCCGGCCGCCCCTGCACTCGCGGCCATCTGCAGGTCGTGCGTGGTGTCGCCGATCATCACGGTACGCGCCAGGTCCTGCCCCAATTCGCGGGACAGTTCGTGCAACATCGCCGGGTGCGGCTTCGAGAACGTTTCGTCCGCGCAGCGCGTCGCATCGAACAGGCTCGTCAGCTTCGACTGGTCGAGCACGCGGTTCAGCCCGACCCGGCCCTTGCCGGTCGCGACCGCGAGCAAGTAACCGGTATCGCGTAATTCCGCGAGCAGTTCGCGCACGCCGGTGAACAGCTCGATGCGCTGATCGTCCAGCAGGTAGTGATGGCGATAACGTTCGGCCAGCCGTGGATAGTCGGACGGATCGAGGGTCGGAGCGGTAATCTGCAACGCATCACGCAGGCCGAGGCCGATCACGTAGCGGGACGCCTCGTCCGACGGCGTAGGCAGACCGAGATCGCGGCAAGCGGCCTGGATGCTGTGCGCGATGTGCGCAGTCGAATCCATCAGCGTGCCGTCCCAGTCGAAGACGATCAGATCAAATTGCTGTCGGGCCATGCGAGTCAGGCGGTATCGCGCAGAGCGCTGAGTTGGTCGAGGAAGCGCCGGCATTCGTCCGGCAGCGGCGCGTCGAACTGCAGCGCCTCGCCGGTCAGCGGATGCGCGAGCTTCAGCCGGTGCGCATGCAGGAACATCCGTTTGAGCGACGGCTGCGCGTTCGCGCGCGCCAGCGCCTTGTTCAGTGCGAAATCGCCATACTTGGCGTCGCCGGCAATCGGCAGGCCGAGATGCGCGAGGTGCACACGGATCTGATGAGTCCGACCCGTTTTGAGTTCCGCTTCGACGAGCGCGTAGCCGGGCCAGCGGTCGACGAGGTTGAATATCGTATGGGACGGCAGCCCGTCGTCCTGCACGCGTACGCGCCGCTCCCCTTCCGGGGTCGAATACTTGAACAGCGGCGCCTTCACCACGCGGCGGCGGCCCCAGTCGGGCTGCCATTCGCCGTGGCCGCACGCGAAGTAGCGCTTGTCCATCCGGTTTTCGCGGATCTGCTCGTGCAGGCCCACGAGCGCCGTGCGCTTCTTCGCGAGCATCAGGATCCCGGACGTCTCGCGGTCGAGCCGGTGCACCAGTTCGAGGAATTTCGCGCGCGGGCGCGCCTGGCGCATCTGCTCGATCACGCCGAACGCGACGCCGCTGCCGCCGTGCACGGCAACGCCAGCCGGTTTGTTGATGACGAGCATCGCGTCGTCCTCGTACAGCACGTCGAAATTCGCGGGCGGCACGATCGGTGTGTCGGCGCGCGCGAGGTCGGCCGCCGCCACGCGCACCGGCGGCACACGGACGATGTCGCCGAACGCGAGCCGGTACTGCGCATCGACCCGCCCCTTATTCACGCGCACTTCGCCGCTGCGCAGGATCCGGTAGATATGGCTTTTCGGCACGCCTTTACAGACGCGCAACAGGAAGTTGTCGATCCGCTGACCGGCCGAGTTTTCATCGATCTCGATCATCGATACCTGGCCGCTTGCGACCGAATTCTGGGATATTTTGCCTAACTCGTTCATACTGAATATAATTTTGCCCAGCCTGACGTTGCGGGCGGCCTCACCGGCCGGCCCGGACTGACCGGGCAAGGCGCAAGCGCAAACCGTTATTTTACTTGCGCCGGGGGTCTGCTGCTCGCCCCTAATCAAAGAGAAGCAGCAAGTTGCACGCACGGCGCCGCCCGTCGGCAAGGATCGCGCCCACAGGCGGATTCGGTCGGCAAGGCGCCGCGGTAACGGAAAGTTGGTTGAAAAGAATTTGATCGGCAGCCCGACGGCGCGAAGTGTGTCCGCGCGGGCTGCCGGTTGCGAAAATTACGGCGTTGCGCCCGATTTGGTCCCGCGAAGCGTGCGGGGCCTGGCGACGTCAAACCAGGGAAGTACACCCCAGGCGGGAAAGTCGGGCTGGATTCGATACTCCCCGCTGCGGCCCAAGCCGCAGCATCTGCCGCCCGTTGGCACGCGCGACGCATGACGACGCGCCCCGCGGCAGTGCCCGGCCTCAGGCTTAGCGCGCTCTGACAGCGTGCGGTGTGTGGACGCCGTGCTTTGAAGCCGTGTTCGCAGGTGCCCTATGGCCGCCGGCCCCGTCTTTCGGGCCCAAGCGCCTCTTCAGGCAATTCTCCCCGCCATCGTTCCCGCTCCAGCGTGCTTGTGACAACACAACAAGGCGCGGCCTGCCGTCGTTCCCGCCCTCGCGACTGACAACCGCGAGGCGCCGCCAGCAGAGCCGCCTGGAGTCGTTCATGAAACGCATGCTGTTCAATGCGACGCAGCAGGAGGAGTTGCGCGTCGCCATCGTCGATGGGCAGAAGCTCATCGACATCGACATCGAGACAGCCGGGCGCGAACAGCGCAAGGGCAATATCTACAAAGGTGTCATCACCCGTATCGAGCCGTCGCTCGAAGCGTGCTTCGTCAACTATGGCGAAGACCGCCACGGCTTCCTGCCGTTCAAGGAAGTCGCCCGCCAGTACTTCAAGGAAGGCATCGACATGCGCTCCGCGCGCATCCAGGATGCCCTGCGCGAAGGCCAGGAGCTGATCGTCCAGGTCGAGAAGGAAGAGCGTGGCAACAAGGGCGCCGCCCTCACTACGTTCATCTCGCTCGCCGGCCGCTACCTCGTGCTGATGCCGAACAACCCGCGCGGCGGCGGTGTGTCGCGCCGGATCGAAGGCGACGAGCGCCAGGAACTGCGCGAAACGATGGCGCAACTGCAGATTCCCGACGGGATGAGCATGATCGCCCGTACCGCGGGCATCGGCCGCAGCGCCGAGGAACTGCAGTGGGACCTGAACTACCTGCTGCAACTGTGGCGCGCGATCGAAGCGGCGTCGCAAAGCGGCAACGCCGGCCAGCCGATGCTGATCTACCTGGAATCGAGCCTCGTGATCCGCGCGATCCGAGACTATTTCCAGCCCGATATCGGCGAAATCCTGATCGACACGAACGAAATCCACGATCAGGCACGCGCATTCATGGATATCGTGATGCCGGACAACGTCGCGAAGGTGAAGCGCTACCACGACGACGTGCCGCTGTTCTCCCGCTTCCAGATCGAGCACCAGATCGAGACCGCGTACTCGCGCACGGTGCCGCTACCGTCGGGCGGCGCGATCGTGATCGACCACACCGAAGCGCTCGTCGCGATCGACGTGAACTCGGCGCGCGCCACCAAGGGTGCGGACATCGAGGAAACGGCGACCCGCACGAACCTCGAAGCGGCCGACGAAGTCGCCCGCCAGCTGCGCCTGCGCGACCTCGGCGGCCTGATCGTGATCGATTTCATCGACATGGAATCGGCCAAGAGCCAGCGTGAAGTCGAGCAACGCCTGAAGGACGCGCTCAAGCACGACCGTGCGCGCGTGCAGATGGGCAAGATCTCCCGCTTCGGCCTGATGGAACTGTCGCGCCAGCGCCTGCGACCGGCCCTGTCGGAAGGCAGCCACGTGACGTGCCCGCGCTGTAACGGCACCGGTCATATCCGCGACACCGAATCGTCCGCGCTGCAGGTCCTGCGGATCATTCAGGAAGAAGCGATGAAGGAAAACACCGCGGCGATCCACTGCCAGGTGCCGGTCGAGGTGACCGCCTTCCTGCTCAACGAAAAGCGTCAGGAAATCAACAAGATCGAGTCGCGCTTCAAGGTCGGCATCGTGCTGATCCCGAACAAGCATCTCGATACGCCGCACTACAAGCTCGAGCGCCTGCGCCACGACGACGCGCGCCTCGACGATCCGCGCGCATCCTGGAAGATGGCCGAGGAAGCAGCCCGCGAACTCGAGTCGGAAACCGGCTACAGCAAGCGCGCGGCCGAAGTGAAGCCGAAGCAGGAAGCCGCGGTCAAGGGCATCACGCCCGAGCGTCCGGCCCCGAGCCCGGCACCGCAGCGCCCGGTCGAGCCGGTTCCGGCACCCGCACCGGTCGCCGCGGCAAGCGGCGGCTTCATCGGTTGGCTGAAGGGTCTGTTCGGCATGTCGCCGGCTCCGGCGCCCGCGCCGGTTGCACCGGCACCGGCAAAGGAACAGGCTGCCCGTCCGGCCCGCGAGCGGACCGAGAAGACCGAGCAGCGCGGCGGCGATCGCAACCGCAACCGTCGTGGCGGCACCCAGCAGGCTCAGGGGGGTCGCGACCAGGCAGCGGCAGGTCGTGGCCAGTCGCAACGCCAGGAACGCGAAGGCAAGGAAGCGCGCGAGCCGCGTGAACCGCGCGAGGGTCGCGAACCGCGTGAAGGCCGCGAGCCGCGCGAAGGTCGTGAGGGCCGCGAAGGTCGCGAGGGCCGTGGCCCGCGCGAAGGCCGCGAACCGCGTGAGCCGCGTGAAAGCCGTGAGCCGCGTGAACCGCGCGAGCGCACCGAGCAGCCGGAAGCCGTCGAGGCGGCAGGCCGCGGCGAACGTCGCGAGCGCGGTGAGCGCCGCAAGCCGACGCAACACGCGGCTACGCTCGAGACTGTCACCCGTGGCGAGAACCATCCGGAAGCGGAAGCCGACCAGGCCGCAGCCGTCGCCCTGCCGGGCGCCGATATCGCAGCCGACGCGGAAGCCGGCGCACGTGACGGTGAGGAACGTCGCCGCCGCCGCCGCGGCCGCCGTGGCGGTCGTCGCGAACGCGAGGATGAAGGCGCAGTCGTCGACAACGTCGAGCAAGGCGCGGACGGCGAAGCCGCCGTTCAGGCCGTGACGACGGAAGCCCAGAGCGCGGTCGAGCCGGCCCATACGGCCGCACCGGTCGCGGTTGCAGCTGTCGCCGCAACCGGCGCCGCCGTTGCCGAAGCAGCCATCGAGCAGCGTGCCGAAGCGGCCGCGCCGGTCGCAGCCGAGCCGCAATCGGCACCGGTTCGTGTCGAAGCGACGCCGGTCGCGCCGCTCGAGCCCGCCCCGGTCGCACCGGCAGCCGAGCCGGCACCGGTCGCGCCGGCCGCTGCTCCGGAAGCCAGCCCGGCACCGGTCGCGGTTTCGCCGACCGATGCGTTCGAAGTGCCGGCCGCGCCTGCTGCCGTCGAAGCGCCGCAGTCCGCGCCCGTCGAGCAGGCCGCACCGGCGCCGGTCGTCGCAGTCGACGCTGCTCCGGCAACCGTCGAACCGGCTCACGTCGAAGCCGCACCGGTCCAAGCCGTTGCCGCACCGGCTCCGGCGCCCGTCCAGCCGGCCGCTGCGCCTGCTCTGGCGAGCCTCGATGTCGTGCTGGAACAGGCCGGTCTCGTGTGGGTGAACACCGACGCCGACAAGTTCCGCGCAGCTCAGGAAGCCGCGTCGCGCCTGCCGCGCGCGGTCCGCGTGCCGCGCGAGCGCAAGTCGCTGCCGCCGGTCGACCCGACCCCGATGCAGCAGGTCGAAACGTCGCACCATTAAGCGGCGCATCGCCCGACCAGGAAAAGCCCGCCTCCGGCGGGCTTTTTCATTTCCGTGCTGCGGGTTTCCGCCCACCGGCCCGGCCGGCCGCTTGCGGCTAAAATAGAGGTCTGGCTCGCACTTCTTTCAACATGTCCCGACGCATCATTCCTCTCGCCAACGTCAGCGGGATGCCGGATATCTCCGGCGTCGCGCATATCCCTGACGGCGCCCTGGCCGACACGTTCGCCAGGCCGCTGCGCGACCTGCGCATCTCGGTGACGGACCGCTGCAACTTCCGCTGTGTGTACTGCATGCCGCGGGACGTGTTCGACAAGGACTACCCGTTCCTGCCGCACAGCGCACTCCTCACGCACGAAGAGATCGAGCGCGTGGCTCGGCTGTTCGTCGCACACGGCGTCGAAAAGATCCGGATCACCGGCGGCGAGCCGCTGCTGCGCAAGAACCTCGAATTCCTGATCGAGCGCCTCGCGCGCCTGACGACCCATGACGGCCGCCCGCTCGACCTGACGCTGACCACCAACGGCTCGCTGCTCGCGCGCAAGGCGCGCGCGCTGAAGGACGCCGGCCTCACGCGCGTGACGGTCAGCCTCGACGCGCTCGACGACACGCTGTTCAAGCGCATGAACGACGCCGACTTCGCCAGCGCCGACGTGCTCGACGGCATCTTCGCCGCGCAGGCCGTGGGCCTCGCGCCGGTCAAGGTCAACATGGTCGTGAAGCGCGGCACCAACGACGGCGAGATCCTGCCGATGGCCGAGCGCTTCCGCGGCACCGGTGTCATCCTGCGCTTCATCGAATACATGGACGTCGGCACGTCGAACGGCTGGAACATGACCGAGGTGCTGCCGTCCGCGGACGTCGTCGCACGGATCGCCGAACAGTTCCCGCTCGTGCCGCTCGAGCCGCACACGGCGGCGGAAACCGCGCAGCGCTGGGGCTATGCGGACGGCAGCGGCGAAATCGGCGTGATCTCGAGCGTCACGCAGGCATTCTGCGGCGACTGCACGCGCGCGCGGCTGTCGACCGAAGGCAAGCTGTACCTGTGCCTGTTCGCGTCGACCGGCCATGACCTGCGCGCACTGGTACGCGGCGGCGCCAGCGACGCCGAGATCGCGACCGCGATCGCCCGGATCTGGCAGGCCCGCACCGACCGCTATTCGCAGCTGCGCGGCAGCGCGGCCGCCGACGCCGCGCCCGACGGCGCCAGCAAGCGCGTCGAAATGTCGTATATCGGCGGCTGACGCGCGCCGCCCGCCCCGATTTCCCGCGATGTCCGCTTCCGCCTCGCCTTCCATCACCGGCCTGCTGCTCGCGGGCGGACGCGCGACGCGCATGGACGGCGCCGACAAGGGCCTGCAGCTGCTGGACGGTACGCCGCTCGCACTGCACGTGCTGCGCCGGCTCTCGCCGCAAGTCGACGAGACGCTGATCAGCGCGAATCGCAACGCCGATCGCTACGCCGAACTCGGTGCGCCGTTCGACGCGCGCATCGTGCCGGACGAAACACCCGATTTCCCCGGCCCGCTCGCGGGCCTGCTCGCCGGCATGCGGGCGGCGCGCGGTCCGCTCGTCGCGTGCTCGCCGTGCGATACACCCTATTTGCCGGCCGACCTCGTCGCGCGGCTGCACGCGGCGCTCGACGCGCAGCAGGCCGACATCGCGATGGCGGTGACCGTCGACGCACAGCACGCGCGTTCGCCGCAGCCGACCTTCGCGCTGCTGCGCACGTCGCTCGCCGACGATCTCGCGGCCGGGCTCGCGGCCGGCGAGCGCAAGGTGCGTGCGTGGTACGCACGCCACAAGACGGTCGAAGTCGAGTTTCGCGACGAGCGTGCGTTTTACAATGCCAACTCCTGGCAGGAACTTGCCGCGCTTGCCCGCCGCTGACGGCACCGGCATGCGTTCCCGCCCGCCGCATGCGCCTTCGCGCTCAGGCGCCCTCCGCGCGCCACCGGCCACGAACCCGATACGCCTTGCGGCGCAGTCCGACTGATGATCACGCAATCCTCGCCCGCCTCCCGACCCGCACCCGATTCCGCGGCCCCGCTGTCGCTCGCCGACGCGCAGGCGCTCGCGTGCCGGTTCGCGGTGCCCGTCGACGCGTGCACCACGGTGTCGCTGCATGACGCCCTCGACCGCGTGCTCGCGGTCGACGTGAATGCACCATTCGACATTCCCGCGTACGACAACTCGGCGATGGACGGCTATGCATTCGACGGCAGCGCAGGCACGCTTGCATCGACCGCCGACATCGCGCTGACGGTCGCCGGCACGGCGTTCGCCGGCCATCCGTTCGACGGCACCGTGGCACCCGGCACGTGCATCCGCATCATGACCGGCGCACCGATGCCGGCCGGATGCGACACGGTCATTCCGCAAGAACGCGTACGCGTCGACGGCGACGTCATCCGCTTCGCCGCGCACGACGCCGCGCGCGGCGCAAACTGCCGCCGGGCCGGCGAGGATCTCGCGCGCGGCGCCTGCGCGCTTGCCGCCGGCCGCATCCTGCGCCCGTCCGATCTCGGCCTGCTCGCATCGTTCGGGTTGCGCGAAGTCACGGTGCGCCGCCGCGTGCGCGTCGCCGTGTTCTCGACCGGCGACGAACTGCTCGAACCCGGCGAGCCGCTCGGTCGCGGCACGCTGTACGACAGCAATCGCGGGATGCTGGTCGCGATGCTCGAAAGGCTGCATATCGACGCGATCGATCTCGGGATCGTCCGCGACGATCCGGCGGCGCTCGAACGCGCGCTGCGCGATGCCGCCGCCGCACAGGCCGACGCGGTGATCACGTCAGGCGGCGTGTCGGTCGGCGAAGCCGATTTCACGCGCGACGTGATGGCGCGGCTCGGCGACGTGACCTTCGCGAGCCTCGCCCTGCGGCCCGGCCGGCCACTCGCGTGCGGCACGCTCGCGGGCGCGGGCGACGGCGCTGGCCACGTACTGTTCTTCGGGCTGCCCGGCAATCCGGTCGCGTCCGCCGTGACGTTCTACGCGATCGTGCGCCCCGCACTGCTGACGCTGGCCGGCGCCCATACGCCGCCGCCGGCGCTCTACCCGGCACGCAGCACGCAGGCGCTGAAAAAGCGTCCGGGCCGTACCGAATACCTGCGCTCGATCGCGACGCGCGACGCCGACGGCCAGTGGCACGTCGCGCCGACCGGTTCGCAGAGTTCCGCATCGCTGAGCGGCCTCGCGGCCGCCAACTGTTTCATCGTCCTGGGCCACGATACCGCGGCAGTCGACGCGGGCGCCCCAGTCGACATCCTGCCGCTCGACGGCCTGATCTGAATTCCAATCGGTATATTTCTACGGGGGCAATCCGCACATGAAGAAACAAATCTCGTCGATCGCCGCGGGGCAGACCGCGAAGGCGCTAATCCTCGTCTACCTGACGTTCAGCGTGCCGATCGTGCTGCTCGGCATCCTGGTCGCGTACATCCGCTACGGGATGGTCGAACTGAGCACGATCCTGAGCGCGCTGCTGCTGAACGCGATCCTCGGTTTCGTGCTGCTGTGGATCGCCTGCCACGCGTACAACTGGGTCGCGTCGCGCTTCGGCGGCATCGAGATCGTGCTGTCGGATCCGCCGGAGGAGGCGTGAGCGGCGCGCAGCTGATCCGCGCGGCCGAAGCGCGCGACGTCGGCGCGATCCTCGCGCTGATGCGCGAGCTGGCTGCGTTCGAGAAGCTCACGCACCTGTTCGTCGCGCGCGACGCCGATCTGGCCGACGCGCTGTTCGGCGAACACCCCGCCGCCGAAACGCTGGTGGCCGAGCGCGACGGCGCGATCGTCGCGTATGCGCTGTTCTTCCACAACTATTCGACGTTCCTCGGCCGTCGCGGCCTGTATCTCGAGGATCTGTACGTGCAGCCGTCGCAGCGCGGCACAGGCCTCGGCACCGCGATGCTGCAGCACCTCGCGGCACTCGCCGTCGAGCGCCGCTGCGGGCGCTTCGAATGGTCGGTGCTCGACTGGAACCAACCGGCGATCGACTTCTACGAGAAGATGGGCGCGACCGTGCTGCCGGACTGGCGCATCGTGCGCGTCACCGGCGACGCGTTGAACGCACTCGCCGCGCGCTGAACCCGGGCCGGCCACGCCGGTCGCTGTGTCGAAAGATAACGGGCGCCCCTGCGCCCGTTTTTCATTCCAGCCGGTTTCGGCTGCCTACGTCATGCGTCATGCATCGTCCGCATCGGCGCCGTCCGCGACTTCCGAACCGAGCAGCCCGGCCGCCGTATCGCCCGGCAACGCCTCGACCTGTTTCAGCTTGCGGTTCATCACGCGAGTGCGCTGCTCGGCGGCCTCGATCGAGCGCGTGACCGTTTCGAGTTGCGCCTTCGTGCGCGCGAGCACGTCGCCAAACTTGCCGAATTCGGTCTTGACCGCACCGAGCACCTGCCACACCTCGCTCGAACGCTGCTCGATCGCGAGCGTGCGGAAGCCCATCTGCAGGCTGTTCAGCAACGCGGTCAGCGTGGTCGGCCCGGCCACCGTCACGCGATAGTCGCGCTGCAGCAGGTCGGTCAGCCCCGGGCGGCGCAGGATCTCCGCATAGAGCCCCTCGGTCGGCAGGAACAGCAGCGCGAAATCGGTCGTATGCGGCGGTGCGACGTACTTCTCGGCGATCGTGCGCGCCTCCATCCGCACGCGCGCCTCGAGCGCACGGGCCGCTTCCTCGACCGCCACCGAATCGGCACGTTCCTGCGCATCGATCAGCCGCTCGTAGTCCTCACGCGGAAACTTCGCGTCGATCGGCAGCCACACCGGCGGCGCGTCGCGCGTGCCGGCGTCGCGCCCCGGCAGCCGGATCGCGAACTCGACGCGTTCGCTGCTCTTCGGCACCGTCGCGACGTTCTTCGCGTACTGGTCGGGCGTGAGCATCTGTTCGAGCAACGCCTCGAGCTGCACCTCGCCCCAGGTGCCACGCGTCTTCACGTTGGTCAGCACCTTCTTCAGGTCGCCGACGCCGGCCGCGAGCGTCTGCATCTCACCGAGCCCGCGGTGCACCTGCTCGAGCCGGTCCGACACGAGCTTGAACGATTCGCCGAGCCGCTGTTCAAGCGTCGCATGCAGCTTCTCGTCGACGGTGCGCCGCATCTCCTCGAGCTTCGCCGCGTTGTTCGTCTCGATTTCCTTCAGCCGCTGCTCGAGCGTCGCACGCACTTCGCCGATCCGGCGATCGTTGGCCTCGGTCAGTTGCGTGAGCTGCCGGTTCAGCGTGTCGCCGAACAGCCGCAGCGCGACCGTTTGCTCTTCGCGCGCCTGCTGCGCCTGGCGCTGCACGCTCTCGCGCATCGCGTCGAACTGCTGCGCGTTGCCCGCGACGAGCTTGCCAAGCTGTTGCGCGAAACCTTCGATCTGGTTGTTCTGCACGGTCGCGATACTCGTCAACTGCGTCGCGAGTGTCTGCTGAAGCTGCGAGAAATTGCCGGCCAGCTCGGTGCGCGAGCCACGCGCATTCTCGACGATCTCGCCGCGCAACTCGCGTTCGAGCCGCTCGACCGCGAGCGCCTGCGCGTGCGCGGCGTCCTCGATCTGGTCGCCGAGCACGGCCGCATCGTCGTGGCGGCCGCAGCCGCGCACGATCGCGGCGATCGCCACCGCGAGCGCGACGGCCAGCACGACGACCGCCGCCAGCAACAACATCGTCGTCATGCGCGCGGCTTCCCGATCACGTCAGGGTTGATCGGATTCGGCGGCTGCCCCGCGCGCGGCCCAACGTCCAGCGCGGCGATCAGGTTGTCGGCCGCGAGGTTCGCCATCGCGCGGCGCGTCTTCTCGGTCGCGCTCGCGATATGCGGCGTCAGCACGACGTTCGGCACCTCGAGCAGCGCCGGATGGACGCTCGGCTCGCCTTCATACACGTCGAGGCCAGCCGCGGCGATCGTCCCGTCGCGCAGCGCGGCGGCCAGCGCCGCGTCGTCGACGATGCCGCCTCGTGCGATGTTCGTCAGCGTCGCCGTGGGCTTCATCTTCGCGAGCTCGGCCGCGCCGATCGTGTGATGGTTCTCCTTCGTGTACGGCAGCACGAGCACGACGTGATCGGCGCGCGCCAGCAATGCATCCTTCGACACGTATTCGGCGTTCAGCTCGGCCTCGATCTCTGGCGCGACCCGCGACCGGTTGTGATAGATCACCTGCATCCCGAAGCCGCGCGCACGCCGCGCGAGCGCCTGACCGATACGCCCCATTCCGATGACGCCGAGCGTCGAGCCGTAAATGTCGCTGCCGAGGAATCCGTCGTACGCCCACTTCTGCCAGTGTCCGGCGCGCAACCAGTGCTCGGATTCGGCGATCCGCCGCGCGGCGGCCATCATCAGCGCCCAGCCGAAATCCGCGGTCGACTCGTTCAGCACGTCCGGCGTGTTGGTGCCGAGCACGTTCGCCGCGTTGAACGCGGCCATGTCGAAGTTGTTGTAGCCGACCGCCATGTTCGACACGACGCGCAGGCGCGGCGCCGCCGCGAGCGCAGCCGCGCCGACCGGGTCGCCCGACGTCAGCGCGCCGTCCTTGTCCGCGAGACGCGCGGCGAGCGCGTCGGGGGCGAGCGCGTCGCCGTTGTTCCAGTCGACTTCGAAATACTGCTCGAGCCGTTCGATCACGTCCGGAAAGATCGGACGCGCGACCAGGATCTTCTGCATCGCCATCTCCACATGCGGCGGCCGGAACGCGGCGCATCGTGCGCCGCCTGAATCGTCCGCGCTTGGTTGAAAATCGTCAGCCTAAGCCGTGAAGAAAATCCACGACGTCAGCAGGAATACCGGCACCAGTATCACGAGCGCCCAGCCGAGATACGCGAAGAAGCTCGGCATCTTCACGCCGCGCGACTCCGCGATCGCCTTCACCATGAAATTCGGCGCATTGCCGATGTAGCTGTTCGCGCCCATGAACACCGCCCCCGCGGAAATCGCGGCGAGCGTCGTCGCGCCCGCCGTCATCAGCGATTGCGCATCGCCGCCGGCGAGGTTGAAGAACACGAGGTAGGTCGGCGCGTTGTCGAGGAACGACGACAGCAGGCCGGTCGCCCAGAAGTACATCGCGTCGATCGGCTTGCCGTCGGGCCCCGTGACGAGATGGACGATCTGCGCGAACGCGCCGTCCGCACCCGCTCGCAGGATCACGATCACCGGCGCGATCGTCACGAAGATCCCCGCGAACAGCTTCGCGACCTCCTCGATCGGCGCCCAGTTGAACGCGTTCCCTTCGCGCGCCGAGCGCGGCGTCAGCGCGAGCGACACGAGCGCCACGACGACCAGCACGACATCGCGCACGAGATTTTGCAGCGCGACGTGCGTGCCCCACACGTCGAACGTGATGCCCGGCTTCCAGACGCCGCTCATCAGCACGAGGCCGATCACGGCCGCGAGCAACACGAAGTTGACCTTGCCGTCGATCGACAGCGCGCCATCGTCGGGCGTCGGGTCGAGCGCGGCGGGCCGTTCCTCGCCGCCTTTCCGGTAGAAGTACGTATCGACCACGAAGAACAGCATCAGCAGCACCGCGCAGATGAACAGCATCGGCAGCGCGAGATGCGTGGTCGTCCAGAAGAAGCTCACGCCGTTCAGGAAGCCGAGGAACAGCGGCGGATCGCCGAGCGGCGACAGCGAGCCGCCCGCGTTCGCGACGAGGAAGATGAAGAAGATCACGACGTGCACGACGTGCTTGCGGTTGTCGTTCGCGCGCAGCAGCGGCCGGATCAGCAGCATCGCGGCGCCCGTCGTGCCCATCACGCTCGCGAGCAGCGTGCCGAGCGCGAGGATCGCGGTGTTCAGCTTCGGCGTGCCGTGCAGGTTGCCGTTGACGCAAATGCCGCCGGCGACCGTATAGAGCGCGGTCAGCAGCACGATGAACGGGATGTATTCCTCGAGCAGCGCGTGCACCAGCGCACCGAACGCCGTGCCCGCGCCGAACGCGACCGCGAACGGGACCAGGAACACGATCGCCCACGCCGCGGCGATCTTGCCGAAATGGTGATGCCAGAACACCGGGGCGATGAGCGGGAACACCGCGATGGACAGCAGGATCCCGGCGAACGGGATGCCCCAGAGTGCGGACAGCGTGGCACCGTCGAGCGTGGCGGCCGATGCGAGCACGGGAACGGCGCCAAGCGCGGCTCCCGACGCCATGCCCGCCCAGGCGGCATGTCGTTTCATGCAGAACTTCCTTGTGCGAGTGAGTCGAGTGAGGATGGATCGGGCGCGCGCGTCATGCGCCGCGCACGATGATCGCGTGAACGCGGTACGGGCCGTGCGCGCCCAGCACGATGGTCTGCTCGATATCGCCCGTACGCGACGGGCCCGATACGAAATTGACCGCGCGCGGCAATTCGCCGCGCTCCGCGCGAATCAGCGCGAATGCGTCTTCATGGCCCGCGACGATCCGCGACGCCGGCACGATCGCGATGTGGGTTTCCGGCAGCAACCCGGCCGATGCATAGGTGTCGGGGCCGGACAGCAGCACCAGCGAACCCGTTTCGGCAGTCGCGCAGAAGCAGCCGGTGAGGCCGACGAGGTCGCCGTCGCGCGGCTTGCGGCAGTCGACCGACAAGCCGGCGCCAGCCCAGTCGAGCTCGGCCAGCGTGCGCCATGCGACGGCCTGCATCGGCAGGCCGTGAGCGGAAAGATAGCGGGCAGCGGCGGCGGGCGCGTCGGCCAGCGTCGCGACTTCGTCGACCGTCGTCGACAGGCGCGCCGCTTCATCGACGAACGCGGCGACGAGGTCGGCCGGCATCGGCGGGCGCGGCCCTTCGGGATGGCGGGCGAGATAGTCGGCGACGCCGTCGCGCTCCGCTGCATCGGGCTCGGGTGCGCGTCCTTGCGCCGCGCGAATGCGTGCGAGGATCTGGCGACGGGCAGCGGAAGTGTCCATGAACGGTCCTCGTGACGTTGGCGTGCGATACCGTCGGATTATACCGGCCGCCCTCGCCGCGACGCACCTGGCCGCATGGCCGACGCTTACTGGGATGCGTCGTCGGCCGGCTGCGCGATGCCGAATACCTGGCGCAGGTACGCGAGATACGCCTTGTCGTCGCACATGCTCTTGCCCGGTGTATCCGACAGCTTCGCGACCGGCTGTCCGTTGCAGCGGACCATCTTGATCACGATCTGCAGCGGCACGTAGCCGAGATCGTTCGTGAGGTTCGTGCCGACGCCGAACGCGAGCTTGCAGCGACTGCGGAACCGTTCGTAGAGCTGCATGACCTTCGGGATGTCGAGCGCGTCCGAAAACACGAGCACCTTGGTGCGCGGATCGCAACGGTTCGCCTCGTAGTGGCGCAGCATGCGCTCGCCCCACTCGAACGGATCGCCCGAATCGTGGCGTGCGCCGTCGAACAGCTTGCAGAAGTACATGTCGAAGTCGTTCAGGAACGCATCCATCCCGTAGACGTCCGACAGCGCGATCCCGAGGTCGCCGCGATACTCCTTCGCCCACATCTCGAAACCGTAGGTCTGTGAATCGCGCAACCGCGGGCCGAGCGCCTGGCAGGCCTGCAGGTATTCGTGTGCCATCGTGCCGAGCGGCGTCAGGCCGTGCTTCATCGCGTAGAACACGTTGCTCGTGCCCGCGAACTGCGGCCCGAGCCCGTCGCGCAGCGTCAGCGCGACCTCCTCGTGCCACACCTTCGAGAAGCGCCGGCGCGTTCCGTAGTCGGCGATCTTGCAGTCGGCGAACTCGGGCTTCGCGCCGAGCAGCTTGATCTTCTCGCACAACCGCTCGCGGCCTTCGCGATAGTCGGGCTCCCGCTGCGTGTTGCGGAAATAGACCTCGTTGACGATCGCGAGCACCGGAATTTCGAACAGGATCGTGTGCAGCCACGGCCCCTCGATCACGATGTCGATCTCGCCGTTGCCCTTCGGCGAAGGCGTGATCGAGATGTACTTCTCGTTCAGGTGGAACAGCGCGAGGAAGTCGACGAAATCACTCTTGATGAAGCGCATGCGCCGCAGGTAGTCGAGTTCGTCGTCGGTGAAGCGCAGCGAACACAGGCCGCGCACCTCGTCGCGGATCTCGTCGATGTACGGCACGAGATCGACGCCGGGCGTGCGGCACCGGAACCGGTACTCGACGTTTGCGGCAGGAAAGTGATGCAGGACGACCTGCATCATCGTGAACTTGTAGAGATCCGTGTCGAGCAGCGAAGTGATGATCATGATTACGGCACCGCCAATATCGTGACAGGGCCCCGGCGCACCGCGCGCCGCCCGGTCTGTCGGCCATGTTACCCGAATGCGGGCCCGACCATCGTGAAACCGCCTCCCCCTGCCCGCCGCGTCGTGCGGGCGGCCGCACGCGCCGCGCCCGCTGTCGGCCCCATAAACTAATCACGAAACGATATAAGCCGGATAGCCGACCATGCCATGCGGGTTTTGCGCTTCAGTTACAATGCCGCTTTTGGCGCAAACGCCACCCCATATATACCGCCAAGCAGGAGCGTTTTGATGACTCACGTTGTGACCGAAGGCTGCATCAAGTGCAAATACACGGATTGCGTGGATGTGTGCCCGGTGGATTGCTTCCGTGAAGGTCCCAACTTTCTCGCCATCGATCCGGACGAGTGCATCGACTGCGCCGTGTGCGTCGCCGAGTGCCCGACCAATGCGATCTATGCCGAAGAAGACGTTCCGGGCGACCAGCAGCAGTTCACCGAGTTGAACGCCGAGCTGGCGAAGAACTGGCCATCGATCACGAAGACCAAGCCGGCACCGGCCGACGCGGACGAGTGGAAGGACGTGCAGGAAAAGCTGCACCTGCTCGAGCGCTGATCGCGAAGCGGCGCCGTAAAAAGTTTTTGCGCACCGCCGCTCAAAAGTATTGACAGGTTAGCGAACACTCCATACAATCTCGTTTCTCTGCTGTTGTTGTTTGTTCCCCGATAGCTCAGTCGGTAGAGCGCCGGACTGTTAATCCGTAGGTCCCTGGTTCGAGCCCAGGTCGGGGAGCCAAAAACGCAAAGGCCCGTTGAGAGTGGACGGGTTTTTTGTTGGCCGCCAGACAAACACGCAGATGTACCGATTTATTCCCCGATAGCTCAGTCGGTAGAGCGCCGGACTGTTAATCCGTAGGTCCCTGGTTCGAGCCCAGGTCGGGGAGCCAGACAGCAAAAGGCCCGTCATTCGACGGGCCTTTTGTTTTTCCGGCGCCCGCCGGTCACCGGCGCGCATGCTAGAGTCTCTGTCCCGCATTTGCATCCGGTTCCGTCGATGAAGCACCGCCTCCTTTCCGCCGCGCCGCTCGCCGTTCTGCTCTCCGCCCTTGCCGCCGCGCCGCTCGCGCACGCGGAAGAAGTCGGCAGCGTCAACACCCATTTCCGCGTGACGGGCTCCGACCGCGTGGTCGTCGAAGCGTACGACGACCCGCTCGTGACGGGCGTCACCTGCTACGTGTCACGGGCGCGCACCGGCGGGATCAAGGGCACGCTCGGCGTCGCCGAGGATCCGAGCGAAGCGTCGATCGCGTGCCGGCAAGTCGGCCCGCTCAGCTTCAAGGAGCCGCTCAAGCAGCAGACCGACGTGTTCAGCGAACGGATGTCGTTCATTTTCAAGACGCTGCACGTCGTGCGCGTGGTCGACAAGAAGCGCAACACGCTCGTCTACCTGACCTACAGCGACCGCATCGTCAGCGGCAGCCCGAAGAACGCCGTCACCGCCGTGCCGATGCCGGCCGGCACGACGATTCCGGTCAAGTAAGCCCGCGCCGGCCGGGCACGCGAGCGATACACTGTCGATTCGACCGCCCTCGCGCCCGACCATGTCCGCCACCCGTCTTCTTCCGGACTCCGCACGCTACTGGCGCACACCGCTGCTGCCGGATGCGGATCTGCTCACGGCTACCTATCGCGACCATACATTCGCACCGCACTGGCACGACGCGTACACGATCCCCGTGATCCTCGAGGGTGCGGAGCGCTACACCTGCCGCGGCAGCGGCCATGTCGCCGAAACAGGCACCGTGCCCGTGATCAATCCCGGCGACGTGCACACGGGCTCGCGCGCGACCGACGAAGGCTGGTGCTATCGCGTGAGCTACGTGCCGGTCGACTACATTCGCACGCTCGCGAGCGCGATTGCGGGACGCCCGCAGGATGCGCCATGGTTCCCGTCCGACGTGATCCGCGACACCGATCTCGCGACACGGCTCGCGCGGGCCCACCGGATGATGGAGGCCGGCAGCGAGCCCATGCCGCCGTTCTACCCCCACGAGCAGCCGGCCGCCGATGATCCGGCCGCCGCCGCACCGCGCGTCTACGATCCGCTCGCCGCCGAAACGGCGTTGCTCGATGCGCTGTCGACACTGATCGTGCGCCATGCCGACGCGCGGCAGCAGCCGGCGGTGCTCGCGGCCGACGAGCCGCGCGTCGACGCGATGCGCGAACGGCTCGCCGCCGATCTTACGTGCACGGTGACGCTCGACGACGTCGCGCAGGCCGCCGGCCTGTCGCCGTTTCACGCAGCGCGCCTGTTCACGCGCGCGATCGGGATGCCGCCGCATGCGTGGCGCAACCAGCTGCGGCTGCAGCGCGCGCTTGCGCCGTTGCGCGCGGGCGTGTCGATCGCCGATGTCGCCGCGGCCAGCGGTTTCGTCGACCAGAGTCACTTCACACGGCATTTCAAACGGATGTTCGGCGTGCCGCCCGGACGCTGGCAGGCGCGCTGACGCCCCCGCCCTGCACTCGACAACACGCGGCAGCCGGCACGCACGCAGCACCGCCGGCACCCGCGAGCGCAAGAACATACAAGCCGCCACGGCATCGCCCCCGCTATCCTCCATTTCATGGAGACGCGCCCCTTGAACCCTACCCCCCGACCTTCGCCCACGCCTCGCCGCCCGCTCAACGAATGGCTCGACGGCGCACGCGACACGATCCCGATGATGATCGGCGCGGCACCGTTCGGCGTGATCTTCGGCACGCTCGTCGGCGGCGGCCCGCTCGCCGCATGGCACGGCGCGCTGATGTCGCTCGCGGTGTTCGCGGGCTCCGCGCAATTCATCGCGCTGGGCCTGATCGCCGGCAGCGCGAGCTTCGTCGTCGTGCTCGCGACGACGCTGATCGTGAACCTGCGTCACCTGCTGTACAGCGCGACACTCGCGCCGTACGTCGCGCACCTGCCGCTGCGCTGGCGTGCGACGCTCGGCGCGCTGATGACCGACGAGGTATTCGCGGTCGCCTATGCGCACTACCGGCACTTCCCGCCGGGTACGATCGGCCCTCACTACTTTTTCGGCTCGGGCCTCGCGATGTACGTGAACTGGCAGGTCTGGACGCTCGCGGGCATCGGCTTCGGCGCGGCCTTCCCGGGCCTCCAGTCGCTCGGCCTCGATTTCGCGATGGCGGCGACCTTCATCGCCATCGTCGTCCCGCAACTCGGCACGCTGCGCTATTTGGCGGCCGCCGCGACGGCCGGCACGCTCGCGTACTTCTGGCAGGGCTGGCCGTACAAGCTCGGGCTGCTGGGCGCGGTCGCCGCCGGTGTCGCGGTCGGCGTTGCGCTCACGCTGCTGCACGAGCGTTCGCGCACCACTTCACGCACGGAGGCCGCATCGTGAGCTACGCGCTGCTGATTCTCGGAATGGCCGTGATCACCTATGCGATCCGAACGACGCTGTTCCTGTTCGGCGAGCGGCTGACTTTCCCGCCGCTCGTGCGGACCGCGCTCGGCTTCGTGCCCGTCACCGTGCTGACCGCGATCATCGTGCCGATGACCATCTCGCCGCACGGCGGCGCGGCCGAGCTGACCTGGCGCAATCCGCAGCTCGTCGGCGCGCTCGCCGCGGTGCTCGTGTCGGCGACGACGCGCCGGCCGCTCGTGACGATCGCGGTCGGACTCGCGGTGTTCTTCGTCTGGCAAGGGGTCGTGATGCCGCACTGGTTGTCGGCCTGAGCGGACGTCGCCGGCCGCGCTCAAGTTTCCGTCCGGCGCGCCGATATAGGGAATGAAGACCCGCCATCGGCCTCCGCGCGAACCGGTCCGTCGACGCTGCGCCCGCACCGGTGCGCGGTATCGGCCGCCGGCTCGCGCAGGCCGCCATCGAGACGATTCATGGGCCAGATCACCCTTTCCCTCAAGGACGACACGCTTGCGTCCCTGCGCAAGGACTACGACGCGTTCGTGCGCGTGTCGCTGAAACTCGACCCGCAGTTCGCGACGCCGTCGTTCGAGGATTTCCTGCGCGCCAAGCTGCTCGACAACATGGTGCCGCTGACCGAGCATGCCGTGCAGCGGATGCTCGAGGGCGGCCAGTACGCGTGGGCGAAGCGCACGCTTGACAAGGAATTCCCGGACGTCGTCGCGATCCTGATGCGGCAGGCCGGCGAATTCGGCTTCGGCTTCGCGTCGCGCTCCGAATGGACGCCCGACGAGCTCGCGAAGGCGTGCCGCGACTGGGCCAAGGCGATCGTCGCCGAAGCGCAGGGCGACGCGTCGCTCGTCGATCCGCTCGCGGCGCAGATCAAGAGCGCGGTGCACGACATCCAGGCGCTCGAGGAAACGATGCAGACGCCCGCATGGCGGCTCGCGGAATCGCTGCGCCAGCGCATCTACGAGGCAAAGCTCGCGTGCGAGATGAGCGTCGGCAGCGCCGCGCGCGACAAGCTCGGCGAACTGCGCGGCCTGCTGCGGCTCGGGCTCGCGCACGGCTCGTTCCAGAAACAGGAAGCGCAGCAGATCATGGAATACCTGCGGCTGCTGAAGCCCGAGATCTTCGTCGACGAGCCGTACGACGTATTCGCGCGGCTCGCCGCGTGGCTGCGCAGCGTGTTTACGCCGTCCGCCGCACAGCCGGCGCATGGACCGGGGCCGGAACAGCGCCGGCCATGACGGCCCGCCTCCACGCATGAAGAACGGCCCGGTTCGCGCGAAGCGAACCGGGCCGCGGTGCGATCGCCGTCACGACGCGCCGTCCGGGGCGAGCGCCGTGCGACGTCGGGGTGCCGCTTACTGCGCGGCGCCCGAGGCCGATGCACCGCCCTGCACGCCGGCCGACGCGCCGCCTTCGACCGCTTCGTCGCCCACCTTCGACTTCGCCGAGCCTGCGTGGTGCTTGGCCGACTTCATCGCATGCTTCGCGTGCTTCTTGGCCGAGTGGACCGACGACGCCGCCGTATCCTGCGCGCCGTCGGCTGCCGCACCGACCGCATCGGTCGCGCCGCCGACCGCATTGCCCGACGCGTTCGCGCCGGCACCACCCTGCATACCCGCACCGGTGCCTGCCCCTGCTGCCGGCGCCTGCGTCTGCACGCCGGCGCCCGCGGTGCCCTGTGCCGCGACGCCAGTCTGCGCGAATGCGGCCGAAGTGGCGAACGCCGTCAGCGCGGCACCGATCAGCATCGTACGAATCTTGGACATGACAATCCTCCTCAAGAAGTTGTGGGCGCGAACCGCCTCGATGCGGTCCGTCGCGTCCCCTGCCGCAACACGCAGCAGGTACGACGAAAGACCCGCGGGCCACCCGGCAGGTTCTCGAATCTCTCAGACTGTTACCCACCGTTTCATTTGCTGACGAATCGCTCACAGTCCTTAACAACTGCGGCCCCGCGAACCTGCACGAACGTCCGCGCTCGCGCGCCGGGCCGCGGTGCCGTATGATGCGGGGCGATTCCTCCCGCGCATCGCGCGCTTCCTTCGTCATGCCCAATCTGGATTTCACGCTGACCGGCGAATACGTCGAACTGCACAACCTTCTCAAGATCACCGGCCTCGCGGACAGCGGCGGCACCGCGAAGATGTTCGTCGCGTCCGGCGCGGTGAAAGTCGACGGCGTGGTCGAGCTGCGCAAGACCTGCAAGATCCGCGCGGGCCAGGTCGTGCTGTTCGGCGATACGCGGATCGCGGTTCACGACGCATAGCGGTTCCCCCTGACCGTGACATGGCCATCGGCGCGCGCGTTCGACACCGTTCGAATAAAGCCGTAAGCTAGCCGTCTCTCAAAATAAATACAGACAGCGCGGGCCCGCACCCGCGCGAGCGCCCATTCCATGTCGCATTCCGGTCTTACGCGGACGGCCGCCGCGCCGCCGTCCCTGTCCAGTCATGCCGCCGATACCGCGCGCCTCGCCGCGCCGCTCGCGATCGCGCAACTCTCGCAGATGGCGATGAGCGTCACCGACACGGTGCTGCTCGGCTCGCTCGGCCCCGATTCGCTCGCGGCGGGCGGCCTCGGCGCGAACTTCTTCTTCGTCATCGTGACCGTGCTGCAAGGCGTGCTGTCGTCGGTCAGCGTGAGCGTCGCGCATGCGCGCGGCGCGCAGGCGGAACACCGCGTGCCGCACATCTACTGGACCGGCTTCGTGCTGTCCGTGCTGCTCGCGATTCCGGCGATCGTCGCGCTATCGCTGTCCGAACCGATCCTGCTGATGTTCCACGAGCCGCCGACGCTCGCGCACCACGTCGGCGAGTACACTGGCATCCTGCGGTTCGCGGCGCTCGGCAGCCTGATCGGCGTCGGACTGATGCGCGCATTCCTGCCCGCGATCGGCGCCGCACGGCGGCTGCTGTGGGTGTCGATCGGCGGCGTCGGAATCAACGGCGTGCTGAACTACGGACTGATCCACGGCGCATTCGGCTTGCCGCGGCTCGGCTTCCTCGGCTCGGCGGTCGCGACGACCATCACCATCTGGCTCACCGCGCTCGCGCTGATCTGGCTGCTGCACGGCCGCCAGCGGTTCCGCCATTTCGTGACCGCCGCCCGCCCGAAACTGCCCGTGATGGGCGAACTGATCGGCATCGGCTGGCCGGTGGCGATCACGTACGGGGTCGAATCGACGCTGTTTCTCGCCACGGGCCTGACCATCGGCGTGCTCGGCGCGACGTCGCTTGCCGCGCACCAGATCGCGCTGAACGTCGCGTCGGTCGCGTTCATGGTGCCGCTCGCGATCGGCCAGGCCGCCAACGTGCGGGTCGGCTATTGGGTCGGCGCTGGCCAGCCGGTCGCCGCGCGGCATGCGGGTTTCGTCGCGCTCGGTCTCGGCGTCGCGTTCATGTCGCTGTCGGGGCTCGTGCTGATCGTCGCGCCGCATGCGATCGTCGGCCTGTACCTGCACCTCGACGATCCGGCCAACGCGGCGACTGTGTCGCTAGCCGCGTCGCTCCTCGGCATCGCCGCGGTGTTCCAGATTGTCGACGGAATGCAGACTGTCGGGTCGGGCGCGCTGCGCGGGCTGCGGGATACACGCATCCCGATGCTCGCGGCGACCCTCGGCTACTGGGGCATCGGCTTCCCGACCGGCTACTGGCTGGCGTTCCATGCAGGCCTCGGTGCACGCGGCCTGTGGTGGGGGCTCGCGGCCGGCCTCGCAAGCGTCGCCGTGCTGATGGCCTGGCGCTTTCATCTGAAGACCGCGTCCCTCGTCGCATCGACGCGCTGAGCGCGACACGACGCGAAATCGCGGCTGGCGCTATGCTTGTCGGCTGAAGACTCACGACGCCGCGCCAGCGGCGCGACTGCCTCACGATACGCCAGACGCCGCGCGACGCGCGGCCTTTCCCCTTCCCAAGAGGAGTGCATCATGAACGAAGCAGTTCGGATGGAACGCGATACGTTCGGCGAGATCGCCGTGCCGGCCAACCGGCTCTGGGGCGCGCAGACCGAGCGCTCGCTGCAGAATTTCCGGATCTCGACGGAAAAGCAGTCGCCCGAGCTGATCCACGCACTCGCGATCGTCAAGCGCGCCGGCGCCGCCGTGAACCAGTCGCTCGGCGTGCTGGCAGACGACAAGGCGCGCGCGATCATCGACGCGGCCGACGAGATCATCGCGGGCAAGCATCCGCGCGAATTCCCGCTCGCCGTGTGGCAGACGGGCTCCGGCACGCAGACCAACATGAACCTCAACGAGGTGATCGCGAACCGGGCGAGCGAACTGCTCGGCGGCGAGCGCGGCGAAGCACGCAAGGTCCACCCGAACGACGACGTGAACCGCGGCCAGTCGTCGAACGACGTGTTCCCGACCGCGATGCACGTCGCGGCCGCCTACGCGATCGTCAACCACCTGCTGCCCGCGCTGCGCACGCTGCGCGCGACACTCGACGCGAAGTCGAAGGCCTTCGCCGACATCGTGAAGATCGGCCGCACGCACCTGCAGGACGCGACGCCGCTCACGCTCGGGCAGGAATTTTCCGGCTACGTCGCGCAACTCGACCAGGGCGTCCGGCACGTCGAATCGGCGCTGCCGCACCTGTACGAACTCGCGCTCGGCGGCACCGCCGTCGGCACCGGGCTGAACGCGCATCCGGAGTTCGCGGTGCGCGTGGCCGACGAGATCGGCCGACTGACGAAGCTGCCGTTCGTGACCGCGCCGAGCAAGTTCGAGGTGATGGCGGCCGCTGACGCTCTGGTGTTCGCGCACGGTGCGCTGAAGACGGTCGCGGCCGGCCTGATGAAGATCACCAACGACGTCCGTTGGCTCGCGAGCGGGCCGCGCTGCGGACTCGGCGAACTGTCGATTCCGGAAAACGAACCGGGCAGCTCGATCATGCCGGGCAAGGTGAACCCGACGCAGTCGGAAGCCGTGACGATGCTGTGCTGCCAGGTGTTCGGCAACGACGTCGCGGTGAACGTCGGCGGCGCCAGCGGCAATTTCGAACTGAACGTGTTCCGGCCGATGATCGCGCACAACGTGCTGCAGTCGGTGCGGCTGCTCGCCGACGGCGCGCAGAGCTTCAACGACCACTGCGCGGTGGGCATCGAGCCGAACCGCGCGCGCATCGACCTGCTGCTGAACGAATCGCTGATGCTCGTGACGGCGCTCAATCCGCACATCGGCTACGACAAGGCCGCGCAGATCGCGAAGAAGGCGCACAAGGACGGCTCGACGCTGAAGGCCGCCGCGCTGGCGCTCGGCTACCTGACCGAGGCGGAATTCGACGCGTGGGTACGCCCCGAAGAGATGATCGGATCGCAGTAATCGCGCATCCGACGCGATGACGGGCGCGGCGCGCATGCGCGGCGCCCGTAGTCGTCAGACGGTGCCCTTCGCCACTTCCTCGGGTTTCATCTCGACGATCTTGTCGAGCGCGGCGCGCACGTCGGCCGCATACTTCGCGAGCACCTTCTGCTCGTCCGTCTCGGGCACGAACGGCGGCACCGGCACCGGGTTGCCGTTCTCGTCGACCGCGACGAACACAACCAGGCAGTCGGTCGTCTGGCGCAGCACGCCTCCCTTCGGATCGCCGGCGTGCACGGACACATGGATGTGCATGCTGGTGCGGCCCGTCGCGACGACGCGCGCCTTCAGTTCGACCAGGTTGCCGACGAGAATCGGACGCTGGAAGCGGATGTTGCCGACGCTGACCGTCACGCAATAGCGGCTCGACCAGACCGCCGCGCACGCATACGCGACCTCGTCGATCCACTTCATCAGCGCGCCGCCATGCACCTTGCCGCCGAAGTTCACGGACGACGGCTCGGCGAGGAAGCGGAATACGGTTTCGGTGCGGTCGAGGGCGGCCGGTACGGGGGACGGTTGGGACATCGTGGTAGCTCCAGGCGGCGGGGGCACGGCAATCGGCGCATTATACGTTGCGCTGCGACAATACGTCGCGGTGCCCGCCGCGCGGCCGCGACGGCCGCCCGCCCGCGCGTTGAACCGGCAACGGCACAGGAAATCGGTGCCCGTCAGCGGCGCACCGTGATTCCCTGATCGATCGTCCCGTACATCTCGAGGCTGCCACCCCGCTCGCCGGCGGCGCCCGCACCGCCCTGCGCACAGGCCGCACAGAGGAGCGCGGCCGCCAACAGGCAGAAAATCGTCTTCATCGTTGCATCGTGTCGCATCCGGCGGCCCACTGCCGCCGCGTCCGGCCATTCTACGCGTGCGCAGCCGGCGACCGCGGGTCGTACACCGCCCCGCCGCATCCGACATTTCATCCGAACACGAAACATCGAATGCGCGCAGCGCCTACACTGCAGTCATTCCGCCTGACGAGACACGACGATGACCGATCAAGACGACCACCACTTTCCGGGCCTGAGCCGGATCGGCGCACTGATCGCCGATCCGGGGCGCGCCGCGATGCTATGGGTACTGATGGACGGCAGCGCGCGGCCGGCCGGCGAACTGACGATGATCGCGGGGCTGTCACCGTCCGCGGCGAGCGCGCACCTCGCACGCCTGACCGAAGGCGGCCTGCTTGCGCTCGACGTGCGCGGCCGGCACCGCTACTACCGGCTCGCGTCGGCCGACATCGCGGCGTCGCTCGAAGCGCTCGCGAACGTGGCCCGCGCGGCCGCGCCGAACCGTCCGGTGCCCCCGCCGTCGCGCACGGTGCCGGCCGAGCTGCGCTACGCGCGCACGTGCTACGACCACATGGCCGGCGAGCTCGCGGTTCGCATCTTCGACGGGCTCACCGCACGCGGCTGGCTGCAAGCGGACGGCGACGCGATCGAGACCACCGAGCTCGGCACGCAGGCACTCGCGGGCTGGGGCATCGACGTCGCGCAGCAGCGCACGCGCCGGCGCCGCTTCGCATGCGGCTGCCTCGACTGGAGCGAGCGCCGCGCGCATCTCGGCGGCGCGCTCGGCGCCGCACTGCTCGACAGCTTCTGCGCACACGGCTGGATCGAGCGCGCCGCACGGCCGCGCGTGTTGCGCGTCACCGTGCCCGGACAGCAGGTTTTCGACGACTGGCTTACGTCCGCTTGACGCGCACATTGCGACCGGACGACAACGGCAAGCGATGGACAGGTTTTGTTACATCGCGTGCCATCCGGCTTACAAAACACCGAGCACTGAAACAGGCCGAGCGGATATTGTGAATTCAACGGCACGAATCGACGCGCCGCGATAACGACGAAGACGCTCATTATGGCCCCCCTGTTCACGCTCAAGCGCACCGCCCGCTGCACGCTGCTCGCGATCGCCGCGCTGGCGACCCTGCCCCCCGCATTCGCGCAAGCGACACAGGCCGCGGCGTATGCGACGGCCGCCCGGCAGCCGGGCGGCGATCCGCCGAGCCGCGTCGCCCGGCTCAACTACATGTCGGGTGCCGTGACGACGGAACCCGCCGGCACCGATACGTGGTCGTACGCCGCCGTGAACCGGCCGCTGACGACCGGCGACCAGCTGTGGAACGATGCCGGCGCGCGCTCGGAACTGCACATCGGCTCGACCGCGGTGCGACTCGGTGAATCGACGAGCCTGTCGGTGCTGAACCTCGACGACACCACGACGCAGTTGAAGGTCGGGCTCGGCACCGCATCGACGCACGTGCGCGATCTGCCGTCCGGCGGGTCGTACGAAATCGATACGCCCAATCTTGCGCTCGGCATCACCAGCCCCGGCGACTATCGCGTCGATGTCGCGCCGAACGGCGCAAGCACGACGGTCACCGTGCGCAGCGGCGCCGCAACCGTCTACGGCAGCAACGGGCAGTATCCGCTGTCGCCCGGGCAGCAGGTCGTGTTCACCGGCACCGACCTGCAGGTCGCTCAGCAATCGGCCGCGCCGAACCCCGATGCACTCGACCAGTGGGCCGCCGGCCGCGATGCGACCGAGCAGCGCTCGGTGTCGGCCCGCTACGTATCGCGCGACGTGCCGGGCTACCAGGATCTCGACGCGAACGGCACGTGGCGCGAAACCCCGAATTACGGCGAGGTCTGGGTGCCGAACGACACGCCGGCCGACTGGGCGCCGTATCACGACGGTCACTGGATCTGGCAGGCGCCGTGGGGCTGGACGTGGGTCGACGATGCGCCGTGGGGCTTCGCACCCTATCACTACGGCCGCTGGGCCTACGTCGACGACAGCTGGGCGTGGGTGCCCGGCCCGATGGTCGTCAGTCAGCCCCCCGTTTACGCGCCCGCGCTCGTCGCGTTCGTGGGCGGCGGCGGCGGTCCCGACTGGAGCGTCGCGCTGACGGTCGGCGGCGTCGCCGCGGCCGGCTGCGCATGGTTCGCACTCGGCCCGGGCGAACCCTGGCATCCCGGCTGGGGCGGCTGGAGCCCGCATTACTACGACCGCGTGAACCGGAACATCGTGGTCAACAACGTCACGGTGAACAAGACCGTGAACGTGACGAACATCACCAACATCACGAACATCAACAAGACGTACGTGAACTTCCGCGCGCCGCACGCGATCACGGCCGTGCCGGCGTCCGCGTTCGTGCACGGCCAGCCGGTCGCGCACTTCTCGCAACGCGTCGATCCGCAGCAATGGCGCAACGCGCACGTGATGCCGGGCACGCCCGGCATTGCGCCGGTGCGCCAGAGCTTTACCGGCGGACTGCGCACGGCCAGCTACCGCCCGCCGGCGGCGATCGGACAGCACGCGTTCGTCGCGACGCGCAATCCGGCGGTGCCGGCCGCGTTTCGCGACCAGACGGCCGCCCATCTCGCACGGCAGGGCGGCCACGTGCCTGGCGCGGGCGCACCGGTCGTGAGGACGAGCGTGCCGGCCGACTATCAGGCTCGCCCGGTCCGCGTTCCGGGCAACCCGAAAGCCGGTGCATGGGCGATGCGCAACGTGCAACTCGTGAATCCGCACGGTCCCGTCGTGCAACCGGCGCACGCGCCACGCGAAGGCCAGCCGGCCCCGGCACAGGCACAGGCGCAGGCACTGGCCGCACGGCCGGGCGCGCCAATGCCGGTCGTGCCGAATGGCGCGCGGCCGATGAACCGCGAAGCCCCCAATGCGCCGCATTTCGCCAACGGCGCCATGCCGCAGGCGCCGGGCAATCCGGCTCCGCGTCAGGCATTGGGCCCCGGAAATGGCGTCCCGCATCCGCCGACGGCCGCCAACGAGCCGACCGGGCGCGACAACCCGCATGCAGCGGCGGCGCCCGCGCCCGCGTGGATGCAGCCGCACACGCCGATGGAGCGTCAACGCACGACGCCGCCGACGGCACTCCACGCAGCGGGACAGAACGCACTGCCGCCCGTGCGCAGCGCGGCGCCGGTCCCGCATCCGGAAGCCGCGCCCGGTACGCAACCCGGCGGGCGGCAGGAAACGCCACGCGCGTTGCCGCAACCGCGACTCGACACGACCGCGCAGATTCCGCAGCCGCGTCCGCGTCCCGATTTCGCGGCACCGGCCCAGCATGCGCAGCCGCGGCCCGAACGAGTCGCTCCGGCGCCGCAACCGCGTCCCGAATTCGCGCAACCGGCACCGCGCCGCGAAGTCGCGCCGCCGCACGTGAACGAGTACCGCCCGCCCGCGCCCGCCGTCCATGAAATGCCGCGACCGCAGCCGCAGGCCCCGCGCATGGAGCCGCGGCCGTCGATGCCCGCGCCGCACATGGAACCGCGGCCGCAACCGGCACCGCGTGTCGAGGCACCGCACCCGAGCAATCCACCGCCCGGCGGCCACGACGAACGGCGCCACCAGTAACCGCGCCCGATGAAACGGAAAGGCCCGACCGGCGAGTGCCGGTCGGGCCTTCTTCATTCTGCCTGGCGCGGGCCGCATCACCCACGCCGCCGTCGAACGTCGCGGCTCAGACCGCCATCGGCGCGGTCAGCGGCTCATGGTGCCGGTAGCCGACGAGCGAGAAATCGGACGGCTCGATCTGCTCGAGCCATTCGGGCGCATAGACACCCGTCTCCGCGTAGTCCGGCACACGCTCGGCAATCTCGAGCCGCGGGCTGTCGTACGGCTCGCGCGTGAGCTGCTGCTGCAGCATGTCGAGCTGGTTCTCGTAGATGTGCGCGTCACCGATGAAATACGTGAACCAGCGCGGCGTGTAGCCCGTCAGCCGGCCGACGAGCGACAGCAGCGCGGCCCCTTCCGTCAGGTTGAACGGCGTGCCGAGCCCGACGTCGTTGCTGCGGATGTACAGGCACAGCGAAATCTCGCGCTTCGTGACATTCGGCAGGAACTGATACAGCAGATGGCACGCGGGCAGCGCGATCTGGTCGAGTACGGCCGGATTCCATGCGTGAAACAGGATACGGCGGTCGGCCGGATTCTCCATGATCGTGTCGAGACACTGGCGCAGCTGGTCGATCGCCTTGTACAGCAGCACCTTCGGCACCCCGTCCTCATCGAAGCGCGTGACGATCCGGAAGCCGCGGCGCGTCGCGTCGGCGATCTGCGCATCGGCGCCCGCATCGAGCACCTTGTAGCCGGGCCACTGGCGCCATTGCACGCCGTACACGTCCCCCAGGTCGTCGACGCCCTGACGGTACGGGTTCGCGAGCCATTGCGCGTTGTCGTTCGCGTTCGCGTCCCACACCTTGCAGCCGAGCGCGCGGAAATCGGCCGCGCTGCGCGATGCACGCAGGAAACCGACCAGTTCGCCGATCGCGGACTTGAACGCGAGTTTCTTGGTCGTCACGGCCGGGAAACCTTGCTGTAGGTCGAACCGCAGCATCGCGCCGGGCATGCTGATGGTGCGGATGCCCGTGCGGTTCTCCTGCCAGGTGCCGGTGTCGAGGATGGTGCGAACGAGGTCGAGGTACTGTTTCATGCGGGTTCCTTCGGCCGCGAGGGCGGCCGTTACCCGCCAATTTTAGCAAGCGTGATGCGGAACCTCCGGCAACGGCGCCGAAAACCCTCCCAGCGAGTCGCCGCGATCGCGCATGCCGTGCGCGCACATCAGCCTGTACAGCGTGACGCGCGACACGCCGAGTTCTCGCGCCGCGTCGGCAAAACGGCCGCGGTGACGCAGCAGCGCCTGCTCGATCGCCTGCCGTTCGGCCGCTTCCCGCGCCTCGGTGAGCGAGACGGGCGCCAGTATCGCGAATTCGTTGAGTTCGAGATCGGCCGCGGTAATCATCCGGCCCTCCGACATCACGATCGCCCGGCGCACGCGATTGATCAGCTCGCGCACGTTGCCCGGCCACGAATAGCCGTACAGCGCGGCGATCGCGTCCGGCGAGAAACCGCGCAGGCGGCGATGCGCATCACCCTTGAAACGCTCGAGCATGTGGCGCGCCAGCAGCTCGATATCCTTGCCGCGCGCGCGCAGCGGCGGCTCCTCGATCTTCAACACGCACAGCCGATGAAACAGGTCCTCGCGGAACCGCCCTTCGCGCAGCGCCGCTTCCATGTCCACGTGCGTCGCGCAGATCACGCGCACGTCGACCGGAACCGATACATGCGCGCCGAGCCGCTCGATCTTGCCTTCCTGCAGGAACCGCAGCAGGCTCGCCTGGCTCTCGAGCGGCAGGTCGCCGATCTCGTCGAGAAACAGCGTGCCGCCGTTCGCGGCCTCGACACGGCCGATCTTGCGCTGGTTCGCGCCCGTAAACGCGCCGCGCTCATAGCCGAACAGTTCGGCCTGCAGCAGCGTAGACGGAATTGCACCACAGTTGATCGCGACGAACGTCGCATGCGCACGCGCCGAGCGCTCGTGAATCGCAACGGCCGTCAGTTCCTTGCCGGTACCCGATTCGCCGGAGATGAACACCGGTGCATCGGTCGTCGCGACGCGTCGGATCGTCTTGAAGAGCCCGAGCATCGCGTCGCAGGTGCCGACCATCTCGCCTTCGGCACGTCCGGCGCCGACGGGCGCCGCTACCGGGTCGGTCAGCGCGACCATGCCGTGCGCATGGCCGATGGTCTCGACGATACGCGACGCCTCGTACGGCATCGTTACGTAGTCGAAGCAATAGTCACGAATGAGATGCCGCAGCGTGGCGTCCTGCAACTGGCCACGCCGGGTCGCCGCAATCCAGCCGATGTGCTGGATGCTCAGACACGCTTCGAGTTCGCGCAGATCCGCGGGCCGAAAACCCGGCGAGAAATCGAGCAGGCCGGCGGTTGCCACGCCGTGCTGCACGACACGCCGCACGTCGCGTGCGCTTTCCGCAAGATCGACGCGCCACCCGCATTCGTCGAAATGCCCGCGCAACGCGTCGTTCGGCTCGCGCGAGAAATAGATCACATGCCGCTGCTCGGCTCCCATATGCCCACCCCGTTCATCAACCGTCTAACGATTGCAGCACACGCCAAGTCGCGTGCAAAAGGATCGAACCGGGTCAGCCGAAGCGGCTCGATTCGCCATGCCGATGCGGGGCGACGACCGGCCTCGCATGATGGCGCTTATCTCGCGTCCAGTTATTTTTGATCAAGACAGCTTAGTTATAGGCGCCGAATACGACAAACCGATTGCAGCGCTAATGGGCGAGCGGCCGAATCGCTCAATGGTCGACGTTTATCAATCATCTGCACATAGCACACGCGCAGCGACGCGTACCTGCATCGACACACGCGCCGATTTTCATCCCGGAAGCGTACCGATTGAATCCGCAGTATTCCCAAGCCCCTTCGTTTCACGCCTGAAACATTTCCCGGCGCTTTCGATCGCGATTCACGACGCGCCCCTGCGAATCGCAGACGCGACAATGATCTTCGCCCGATGGCATGCATTTCGCTGAATGCGTAACGGATCGGAGAAGGTGGCCATGCGAACACTTTTTTCACTGTATTGCGTGCAGCTGACGATTGCGTTCGCGCTCGCGTGCCCGTTCATGCCGGCACGCTCGGAAGACAGCGCGAAGCCCGAACGCGCGATGCGGGTTACCGATAACGCGCCGCGCATGCAACAGGATCACCGGATCGGCATCGTGCCCGTCGCCGCGCCGCAACCGCGTTCGCCGGACAAGACATCGGTGACGCTGTGGGACGAGCTCGCCCCGCCGGCTCCGCCGCCGGTGCCGATTCCCGCGCCGCTTCCCGGCAACGCCCAGCATGCGATGGAACGAGACGCAGGGAACCGCATGCATCAATAATCGGCGCACGATTCCATCACACCGCTCAATCGATCAGGATTACAGATAAATTGAACGACGCAGGTCGTTTCCTGCAGCGTCGATATCGCGACGCAAACCGTCTTTGTGTCCGTCCCCCGGCGGGCACTCTTTTTATTCAGGACATCACCGCGCAAAGGCTGCATAGCGTCGCCACCGCCGACGAGGTGCGGCAGGCCGGAAACCGCAAATACACGTGCGCATCCGCAGCGGCGCCGTCGCGCGCCGCCATTCCGGTAGAATCGGCGCCATTCCGGTTCTCCTCTTCCCCGACCTTCATGACGACGTTGACCCTGATCGTCGCGCGCGCCCGCAACGGTATCATCGGCCGCGACAACCAGTTGCCCTGGAAACTGCCCGAGGACCTCGCGTTCTTCAAGCGCACGACGATGGGCGCCCCGATCGTGATGGGCCGCAAGACCCACGAGTCGATCGGCCGGCCCTTGCCGGGCCGCCGCAATATCGTCGTCACGCGCGACGCAGCGCGCCGTTTCGACGGCTGCGACACAGTCACGTCGCTTGCCGATGCGCTCGCGCTCGCCGCGCGCGACGGTGTGGCCGAAGCGTTCCTGATCGGCGGCGCGCAGCTCTATGCGGAAGGCCTCGTGCTCGCCGACAAGCTGGTCGTCACCGAGATCGATGCGGACTTCGACGGCGATGCGTCGTTCCCGGCGCCCGATCCCGTGCACTGGCGTGAAGTGTCGCGCGACCCGCACCAGGCCGCCGCGCCGAACACGTTCGGCTATGCGTTCGTCGTGTACGAGCGCAAGCGCGGCTGACACGCGGCACACGATAAAAAAGCCCGCCCGGCTCGCTCGCGCCGGTCGGGCTTTTTCGTTTCCTGGCGGCCGATGCCGCGCCGCTTACTGCCCGGCGATCGTCATCTGCTCGATCAGCACCGAGCCCGTTTCCTTCGTACCGCGCACGATCGAATCCGCGCCGATCGCGACGATATGCCGGAACATCTCCTGCAGCGTGCTCGCGACAGTGATTTCCTCGACCGGATACTGGATCACGCCGTTCTCGACCCAGAAGCCGGCCGCACCGCGCGAATAGTCGCCGGTCACGTAGTTCACGCCCTGCCCCATCAGCTCGGTCAGCAGCAGGCCCGTGCCGAGCTTCTTCAGCATCGCGTCGAAATCGTCGCCCGGCTGCGTGTTCGAGCTGCGCAGCGCGAGGTTGTGCGAGCCGCCCGCGTTGCCGGTCGTCTGCGTGCCGAGCTTGCGCGCCGAATAGGTCGACAGGAAGTAGCCTTCGACCACACCGTCGTTGACGACACTGCGCGCACGCGTACGCACGCCTTCCTCGTCGAACGGCGCGCTGCCCATCGCGCGCGGCACGTGCGGATCCTCGACGACCTGGACGTGCGGTGCGAACACCGGCTTGCCGAGGCTGTCGACGAGGAACGACGTCTTGCGGTACAGCGCGCCGCCGCTGACGGCCTGAACGAATGCGCCCAGCAGGCCGGCCGCCAGCGGCGCCTCGAACAGCACGGGCACCTTGCGGGTGTCGAGACGGCGCGCGCCCATCCGCGCCAGCGCACGCTCGGCCGCATATCGCCCGACGGCTTCCGGCGCCGCGAGATCGACCGCGCTGCGCTTCGACGAATACCAGTCGTCGCGCTGCATGTGGCGGCCGGTGCCCGCGATCGGCGCGCACGCGATGTAGTGGCGCGAATACGGATAGCCGGCGAGGAAACCGCGCGATGTCGCGAGCACGAACTGCGAATGCTGCGCCGACACGCTCGCGCCTTCCGAGTTGCGGATCTGCGGGCTGACCGCGAACGCGGCGTCTTCCGCGCGGCGGGCGAGTTCGACGGCCTCGTCGGCCGTCAGCGCCCACGGGTGATAGAGGTCGAGGTCGCGCGGGTCGGTTTCGAGCAGCTCGGCCTCGGCGAGGCCGGCCGCGTCGTCTTCGGCCGTGAAGCGCGCGATGTTGTACGCGGCAGCGACGGTATCCTTGATCGCGGCCGGAGAGAAGTCCGACGTGCTCGCGTTACCGCGCTTCTTGCCGATGAACACCGTCACGCCGACCATCTTGTCGCGGTTGTGTTCGATCGTCTCGACCTCGCCGCGGCGCACTGACACCGACAGGCCGTCGCCTTCGGAGATTTCGGTCGCGGCGTCCGTCGCGCCGAGCGCCTTCGCATGGCGAAGGATGTCCGAGGCAATTTCTTTGAGCTGGTCCTGCGTGTGCGGGAAATAGCGCGCTTGTACGTCGAGATTGGCTGCCATCGTCGTGATATCCGGTGGCGGGCGAGCCGCCCGCATGTTCAAAATGTTGCGTATCCCGCGATCATAGCAAGGTCCGGGGCCACATACCGACAAGCTTGGGGTATCCGCGCCGCGATACAATGCCGCCCATGACACGCAAAACCCGAATCCAGCCGATCGAGCACGCCGACGACGACGCCGGCAATGGCTACGATCGCCCCAGCAAATCCCAGTTGAAACGCGAGATGCACGCGCTGCAGGAGCTCGGCCAGGCCCTGGTCGATCTGCCGAAGGACGCGCTCAAGCGCATGCCGATGCCCGAGGACCTCGCGGACGCAGTGCGCGAGGCGCGCCGGATCACCGACCACGAAGGCAAGCGCCGCCAGCTCCAGTACGTCGGCCGCGTGATGCGCTCGCTGACCGACGAGGAAACGGCCGCGCTGCGCACCGCGCTCGACGCCCAGCGTGGCGTGAACAGGGCCGCAACCGCCCGCCTGCACTGGATCGAGCGCACGCGCGAACAGTTGCTCGCGAACGACGACGCGCTGACCGAATTCCTCCGCCAGCACCCCGAAGCCGACATCCAGGAAGGCCGTACGCTGATCCGCAACGCGCGCAAGGAAGCGCAGCAAGGCAAGCCGCCGCGCTATTTCCGCGAGCTGTTCCAGTGGATCAAGACCGCGAGCGGTACGGACGAGGCGGACGGAGACGAAGCGCCGGACGACGCCGGAGACGACCATGACGACGAAGCGTAACCACCCGGACGAACTCGTGGTCGGCCTCGTGTCGATCAGCGACCGCGCCAGCACGGGCGTCTACGAGGACAAGGGCATCCCGGCGCTCCAGGAATGGCTCGCCGGCGCGCTGCGCTCGCCGTGGCGCGCCGAAACACGGCTGATCCAGGATGACGCGCCGACGATCTCCGCCACGCTGGCTGAACTCGTCGACGTTGCCGGCTGCGATCTGGTACTGACGACGGGCGGCACCGGCCCCGCGCGCCGCGACGTGACGCCGGAGGCCACGCTGGCCGTGGCGACGAAGGAAATGCCGGGATTTGGCGAACAGATGCGGCAGATCAGCCTGAATTTCGTGCCGACCGCGATCCTGTCGCGGCAGGTCGCGGTGATCCGCGAGACGGCCGACCACGCGGCGCTGATCATCAACCTGCCCGGCCAGCCGAAGTCGATCCGGGAAACGCTCGAAGGGCTGCGCGACGCCGACGGCAAGTCGACCGTGCCCGGCATCTTCGCCGCGGTGCCCTACTGCATCGATCTGATCGGCGGCCCGTACATCGAGACCGACGCCGCGGTGGTCGCGGCGTTCCGGCCGAAAAACGCGCAGCGCGCGCCACGCTGAGTGCGTGCCGGGCCGCTCAGGCGGCGGGCGCGGACTCGCCTGCCGGCACCGACGCGGCCGGAATCAGGAAATGCTCGCGGTAGTACTTCAGTTCATCGATCGACTCGTGGATGTCCGCGAGCGCCGTGTGCATCGCGCGCTTCTGGAAGCCCTTGTAGATCGCCGGCTGCCAGCGGCGGCACAGCTCCTTGAGCGTGCTGACATCCAGGTTGCGGTAGTGGAAGAATCGCTCGAATTCCGGCATCCAGCGCGCCATGAAGCGGCGATCCTGGCAGATCGAGTTGCCGCACATCGGCGACTTGCCGGGCGACACGTACTGCGCGAGGAACGCCTGCAGTTGCGCGGCGGCGTCCGCCTCGGTCACGGTCGACGCGCGCACGCGGTCGATCAGGCCCGAGCGGCCGTGCGTCGACTTGTTCCAGTCGTCCATCTTCGCGAGCGTTTCGTCGCTCTGGTGGATCGCGAACACGGGGCCTTCCACCGCGATGTCGAGCGTGGAATTGGTCACGACGACCGCGACTTCGATGATGCGGTCGTTATCCGGGTCGAGGCCCGTCATCTCCATGTCGAGCCAGACGAGGTTCAACTCGTTGCGCACGAGCGCGGGCTGGCTGGCGGAAGCGGCGGTATCGGTCATGAGTCATCCTGGAAAATGGCGGACGGCGCGCGGCGCCGCCCGGGCGGCCGGCGTCGCGTGAGCGGGCCCGGTCCGCAAGAACATATAATTCTCGCATAGAACCCTTTGGCGCCTTCGATGTCACCCTTTTCGTTCACCCTGCTGTTCGCGATCGCCGTGCTCGCGATGGTCGTCACCAAGCTGTGGCTCGCGTCGCGGCAGATCCGCTTCGTCGCCGCACACCGCAACGGCGTGCCCGCGCAGTTCAGCGCCACCATTCCGCTGACCGCCCACCAGCGCGCGGCCGACTATACGGTCGAGCGCACCCGGCTGGCGATGTTCGAGATCGTCGTCAGCGCGGCCGTGCTGGTCGGCCTCACGCTGCTCGGCGGCGTCGGCGCCCTTGACGCCCTGCTGACGGGCTGGTTCGGCCGCGGCTACGGGCAGCAGGTCGCGCTGGTCGCCGCCGTCCTCGCGATCATGAGCGTGATCGACGTGCCGTTCGAGTATTACCGCCAGTTCGGGATCGAGCAGCGGTTCGGCTTCAACCGGATGACCAAGCGCCTGTTCTTCACCGACATGCTGAAAAACACGCTGCTCGGCGCCGTGCTCGGCCTGCCGCTGCTGTTCATCGTGCTCTGGCTGATGAACCAGGCCGGCAGCCTGTGGTGGCTGTGGACCTGGATCGTCTGGGTCGCGTTCCAGATGCTCGTGCTGCTGATCTACCCGACCTTCATCGCGCCGATCTTCAACAAGTTCGAACCGCTGAAGGACGAAGCGCTGCGCACGCGCATCGAATCGCTGATGAAACGGTGCGGCTTCGCAGCGAAGGGCCTGTTCGTGATGGACGGCAGCCGCCGTTCCGCGCACGGCAACGCGTACTTCACGGGCTTCGGCGCCTCGAAGCGGATCGTGTTCTTCGACACGCTGCTCGCGCGGCTGACGGGCCAGGAAATCGAGGCCGTGCTCGCGCACGAACTCGGCCACTTCAAGCGCCGCCACGTGATGAAGCGGATGCTCGTGTCGTTCGTGCTGAGCCTCGTGCTGCTCGCGCTGCTCGGCTGGCTCGCGCAGCGCACATGGTTCTATACGGGCCTTGGCGTCACGCCGTCGCTCGACACGAGCAACGCGGGCGCCGCACTCGTGCTGTTCTTCCTCGCGATCCCCGTGTTCCTGTTCTTCGCGACACCGTTCAGCAGCCTGACGTCGCGCAAGCATGAATTCGAGGCCGACGCGTTCGCGGCCAGCCAGACCGACGCGCAGGATCTCGTCAGCGCGCTCGTGAAGCTTTACGAGGACAATGCGTCGACGCTCACGCCGGACCCCGTCTACACGGCCTTCTACTACTCGCATCCGCCCGCGTCGCAGCGGATCGACCGCCTGATGCAGCACGCATGAGCCGGCCGACCTCCCGCAAGCCGGCCCCGCGCGCACCGGGCGCGCCGCGTGTCGAAGGCCGCGTGATCGCGGCGCACGGCCGCCACTACATCGTCGCGCCCGACGACGGTGGCCCGATGCTGCAGTGCTTCCCGCGCGGCAAGAAAAGCGAGATCGCGGTCGGTGACTGCGTCGTGTACGAGCAGGCATCGGCCGACCAGGGCGTGATCGTCGAGATCGGTGAGCGGCGCAACCTGCTGTACCGTTCCGACCAGTTCAAGTCGAAGCTGTTCGCGGCCAACCTCGATCAGTTGCTGATCGTGCTCGCGACCGAGCCCTATTTCAGCGAGGACCTGCTCGGTCGCGCGCTGATCGCGGCCGAAGCGAACGAGCTGAAGCCGCTCGTCGTGCTGAACAAGATCGACGTCGAGGCCGCGCTGCCGGTCGCCCGCGAGCGCCTCGCGCCCTACCGCGCGCTCGGCTACGACGTGCTCGAACTGTCGGTGAAGGGCTCGCCCGACGATGCGCGCGCGCAGCTGATGCCGCATCTGGCCGGCCATTCGACGATCCTGCTCGGCCAGTCCGGGATGGGCAAGTCGACGCTCGTGAACCTGCTCGTGCCCGATGCCGAGGCCGCGACCCGCGAAATCTCGGCCGCGCTCAACAGTGGCCGCCACACGACGACGTTCACGCGCCTCTATCCGCTCGAAGGCGGCGGCGCGCTGATCGATTCGCCGGGTTTCCAGGAATTCGGCCTCTACCACCTGACGGAAGGCCGCCTCGAGCGCGCGTTTCCGGAATTCCGCCCGCTGCTCGCGGACTGTCGTTTCTATAATTGCCATCATCTGCACGAGCCGGGCTGCGCGATTCTCGAAGCCGTCGCCGACGGCCGCATTGCGCCGTCGCGGCATGCGCTTTACGCGCAACTCGTGCACGAGGCAAGCCAGATCGTCCGCTGACCGCACGGCGGACAGAAGGCCGCCGGGCCAGCCCGGCCTTCACCGACAGGAGCCGCGATGCGTTTCAAGGCCCCCGATCTCGCCACCGCGCAACATTGGGCGAATGTGTTGCAAGTGGCCGGCATCGGTTGCGAGCTGCACAACTGCTACGCGACCGGCGCGCTCGGCGGCCTGCCCGCCGACGCATGCACCCCAGAGCTGTGGCTCGACGACGAGCGCGACGATGCGCTCGCGCGGCGGCTTCTCGATGCCGCGTCGCATGGCCCGTCGGCCGGCGCCGCGCCGTGGCGCTGTCGCCAGTGCGGCGAGGCGCTCGAGGCCCAGTTCACCGCCTGCTGGCAATGCGGCGCCGTGCGCGATCCGCTCGACGACTGAGCGGACTGGCCTGACGCACAGCAAAAAGGCCGGCATGAAGCCGGCCTTTTCATTTCATCGCGCACTGCGCTGCCGCGTCACGATACCCAGACGGCCAGCGTCAGCATCAACAGCAGGATCATCCACAGAATCACCGCGCGCCACACCAGGCCGACCGCCGACTGCAGCGTGCGCGGCGTGCAATCATCACCGACCGTCAACGGACCGCTGTCGCCGACCGCCAGCGCGTCGAGGCTCGACGGTTCCGCGAGCGGCCCCGCGAGGCGCGCGCCGAGCGCGCCACTGCCGGCCGCGAGCAGCACGCCGTCGTTCGCGTCGGGCCACTGGCGCGTGTGATTGCGCCACGCGTAGATCGCATCCTCGAAGTTGCCCACGATCGCGAAGCCGAGCGCGGTCAGCCGCGACGGAATCCAGTCGATCACGAAGAACGCGCGCTGCGCGAACGTCGAGAACGCGGCCGTGCGATCGTCGCCCGGCGTCGACCAGCTGCGCGCGAGATATTCGGAGATGCGGTACAGCACGGCGCCGGCCGGACCGATCGGCAGCACGTACCAGAAGAACACGCCGAACACGTGGCGATGCGACGCAACGACCGCATGAATCAGCGTATGACGGACGATTTCGCCGACCGGCATATCGACCGTGTCGAGGCCCGTCCACTCGTGCAGGATTTCACGCGCGCGCGGCACGTCGTCGTTGTTGAGCGCGAGATGGATATCGGTGAAGTAGTGGCTGAACTGGCGGAAGCCGAGCGTGAAATACACGACGACGACGTTCCAGATGAACGCGAGCACGAAGCTCACCTTGTACAGCAGGAAGTAGATCAGCGCGACGACCAGCACCCACGGCAGCACGACTGCGAGCCATGCGAGCACACCATGCTTCTGCTTGCCGGCGTCGAGGCCATGCGCGACGGTTTCCGCATGAAACTGGAACAGCGCGAACACCGGATTGCTCGGCGACAACGCGCGGACCTGTTCGATGATGAGAGCGAGGAGAACCGAAAAGAAAGTCATGCGTGCGCCGTCTTCGGAGTTATGTCATTTTTTGCATAACGATAGCACAGCGTAAGCAGCGAATGGCTGACGATGCGACTGCTCGGCGGCCGGCCGCGTGGACCGGACGGCGCGGGAGATCATCCGGCTGCCAAGAAGCGGTACAGATTGCGCAACATGCCGGCAGTTGCGCCCCAGATGAAGTAATGCCCGGCCGATTCGCCATTCGGATAGGGCATCGCAAAAAAACGACGCTCGCCGCCTTCCCAGCGAAACACGCGCACCTGATGGTTCGCGGGACTCATCAGGAACGCGAGCGGCACCTCGAAAATCTCGGCGACTTCGAACGTGTCGGCCTGCACGGTGAACGGCGGATGCACGAGCCCAACGACGGGCGCCACGCAGAAGCCGGTACCCGTCAGGTAGTCGGGCAGCGCACCGAGAATCTCCACCCGTTCGGCGGCCAGCCCGATTTCTTCCTTCGCCTCGCGCAATGCGGTCGCGGTCGTATCGCGATCGAACGGCTCGCGACGGCCGCCTGGGAAGCTGATCTGCCCGGCGTGGTCGTTCAGGTGATCGGCGCGCTGAGTCAGCAGCACGGTGAGGCCGCTCTCGCGGACGACGAGCGGCACGAGGACGGCGGCGCTGCGCGGATCGACACCCTCCTGCAACCGTGCCTCGACCGGCTCGACGCTCCAGTCGAGCGTGCGCGCGAAACGCTCGCGCAGCCCGGGCGGTGTCATCAGGCGGGAATCGATTGATGGCAGGCCGGCGCCGGTGCCTTCGACCGGCAGCACTTCGGGATCAATGATGGGGCGGCGATTCAATGGGGCTCTCTGGTTCGTGACGTATCGAGCATATTGTCGCGCCAGAATGAAAAAAGCACCCGGGAGGGTGCTTTTTCCTTACAGCTCTTACTCTTGGGAAGCTGCTGCGGCGCGATCCTTCGACACCAGCTTTTCCTTGATTCGAGCCGACTTGCCCGAACGCTCGCGCAGGTAGTACAGCTTCGCACGACGCACATCACCGCGACGCTTCACGGCGATGCTCGCCAGCAGCGGCGAGTAGGTCTGGAACGTACGCTCGACGCCTTCGCCCGACGAGATCTTGCGGACGATGAAGTTCGAGTTCAGGCCACGGTTGCGAATCGCGATCACGACGCCTTCGTACGCCTGAACGCGCTTGCGGTTACCTTCAACCACGTTCACGTTCACGATCACCGTGTCGCCCGGGGCGAATTCGGGGATCGTCTTGCCGGCGAGCGCGCGCTCGATTTCTTCCTGCTCAAGTTTTGCAATCAGATTCATCACTGACTCCTAAAGCCATCTTGTCGGCGTTTGCACCCGCCTGCTTCCAGGCTTGGCCCCGATAGAGGATGGATTCACATCAGGCGCCGCACACGCATGCACGGCACCGCCATTTCCCGCCCGCGACGCCGCCTCAGGAGGCGTTCTTCGCTTCGCGTGCGAGGTTCGCAAGCCACGCCTCGTCGGCGCGGCTCAGCAACTTCTCGCGGCGCGCCCGGACGATCAGGTCCGGCCGCTTCCGCAACGTATTCTTCAATGCTTCCTGACGCCGCCACCGCTCGATCTCGGCATGATGCCCGCCGAGCAGCACGTCCGGCACGCGCATCCCCTCGTATTCCTCGGGGCGCGTGTAATGCGGACAATCGAGCAGCCCGTCGGCGAAGCTGTCCTGCACGGCCGACTGCGCATCGTTCAGCACGCCGGGCAGCAGACGCACGACGGCATCCATCATCGCCATCGCCGGCAGTTCGCCGCCGGACAGAACGAAATCGCCGAGGCTGATTTCCTCGTCGACGCAACGGTCGAGCAGACGCTGATCGATCGCCTCGTAGCGGCCGCACAGCACAATGACACCCGGCTCCTGCGCCATCCGCACCGCACGTTCGTGCGTGAACGGCGCACCTTGCGGCGACATCATCACCACACGCGTGCTCGCGACGCCCTGCTCCGCCTGCGCCGCTTTCGCAGCACCGATTGCGGCCTCGAGCGGCTTGGCCAGCATCACCATGCCCGGACCGCCGCCGTACGGACGATCGTCGACCGTGCGGTAGTTGTCCGTCGTGAAATCACGCGGGTTCCAAGTGCGCAGCCCGAAGCGCTCCTGCTTCACGGCCCGGCTGGTAATTCCCCAGTCGGTCAGCGCGCGGAACATTTCGGGAAAGAGCGTGATGACGTCGAACTGCACCGCGCTCTCCGTAACCTGGTTCATGAGTAATCGGCTTCCCAGTCGACGACGATCCGACGCGCCGCCTGATCCACCGTTTTGACATAAACGCCGACGAACGGAATCAGCCGTTCGTCGGTGGTCGGCTTACCGTCCTTGCCGACCGCCGGATACTCGACGCGCATGATCGAATGCACGCCGTTGTCGATCATCCCGCTCACTGTCCCGAGCGCCACCGATTGCTCGTTGACGACCTCGAGGCCGATCAGGTCGACCCAATAGAATTCGTCCGCGGCCAATGCCGGGAAATCTTCTCGGCGCACGAACACGCGAAAGCCGCGCAAAGCCAGTGCGGCATCGCGGTCGCTGACACCCGCGGTATGCGCGACGACAGTATCGCCGTGCGTCTTCGACTGCAGGATGCGGGCGGACAACCGCTCCCCACCCCGCTCCAGCCACCAGCGGCGCGCCGTGAGCAGCGCATCGCCGCCGCGACCGGCGTCGGCATGCGTCGCCACCTTGACCCAGCCTTTCAGGCCGTAGGCATCGACTACCGCCCCGACCTCGACAGCATCGTCGGGCCAGGCTTGCACCGCTTCAAGACTGCCGTGCTCGGCAGCCGCACCGGCGCTCGCGACAGAGTCGCGCTCGACCGGCTTGCGGACGAATGCGCCAAACGACGCTCGCCCGCGCTTTGCGTTACCGGAATCGTGACCGGACATCAATGCTCCTTGCAGCCGGCACGACCGGCACACCGCGCCATTAGGCAGCCGGTTGCGCCTTTTGCGCTTCCTTCACGAGACGCTGGACGGTCGGCGACAGTTGCGCGCCAACGCCTTGCCAGTACGTCAGGCGGTCCTGAGCGATACGCAGCGATTCGCCCTTCGTGGCGACCGGGTTGTAGAAGCCGACGCGCTCGATGAAGCGGCCGTCACGACGGTTGCGCGAATCGGTAGCGACGATGTTGTAGAACGGGCGCTTCTTCGAGCCGCCGCGAGCCAGACGGATGATAACCATATGAAATCCTTCGGGAAAACCGGGTTCGAAACTACTGAAACGTGCGATTATAGCCGGAAACCAAAGCCACAACAAACACTTACGCGCAAAAATTCCGCAGACGCCCTGTTCGCCGGGCATACAATCGTCGTGTCCACGACGCTCCCCCGCCGCCATGCCGCTATTTTGCGTCACCCCGGCGCGCCGCGCGCAGCACCGCCTCGCAGGCTTGCTGACCGGCCTCGTCATCTGTCTCGCATCCACCGCGGCTTGCGCCGCCCCACCGGTGGACGAACTCGTCGTGCCGCCCGGCTTCCACGTCCACTTACTGACCGACGCCGTGCCGACCGCCCGCGAAATGGCGTGGTCGCCGCGCGGGATCCTGTATGTCGGCTCGCGGGAAGGCCGCGTGCATGCATTCGTGATGCAGGAGGGCCGGATCACGGCGCGCTACGTGATCGCATCGGGGCTCGACATGCCCGTCGGCGTCGCGTATCGCAACGGCGCACTCTATATCTCCGCCGTGTCGCGCATCCTGCGCCTCGACCACATCGACGACCGGCTCGCCGGGCCGCCTGCGCCGGCGGTCGTGACGGACACACTGCCGACCGATCATCATCACGGCTGGAAATTCATCGCGTTCGGCCCCGACGGCAAGCTCTACGTGCCGACCGGCGCACCGTGCAACGTCTGCCTCGCCGATCGCAGCCGGTACGCGATCATCGCACGCATGAACGCCGACGGCAGCGGCCGCGAAGTGTTTGCCCGCGGCGTGCGCAATACCGTCGGCTTCGCGTGGCACCCCGATTCGGGCGAACTTTGGTTCACCGACAACGGTCGCGACATGATGGGCGACGACGTGCCCGACGACAAGCTGAACCGTGCGCCGCGTGCGGGCCTCGATTTCGGCTTTCCGTACTGCCACGGCGGCGACACGCCCGACCCCGAATTTGGGAGCCCCGACGTGTGCCGGCGCTATGTGCCGCCCGTGCTGAGACTCGGCGCGCACGTCGCGGCACTCGGCATGCGCTTCTATACGGGGCCGATGTTTCCGGCGTCGTATCGCAACAACATCTTCATTGCCGAACACGGTTCGTGGAATCGCAGCACGAAAGTCGGCTACCGCGTGATGCGCGCTGTCGTGTCGGCCGACGGCAGTCATACACGCCAGACACCGTTCATCACGGGCTGGCTGCGCGCGGACGGCACCGTCTGGGGGCGCCCGGCCGACGTACTGCCGCTGCCGGACGGCTCGCTGCTCGTCAGCGACGACTACGCGGGTGCCATATACCGCGTCACCTATGCGGCACCTTGACGCAGGCGAGGGGTGACCGAGGCCGACCGGGCATCGTAGAATGCGTGCCGGGCCGAGCGCCCCGCGCCGGCCTGCCGGCCGCCCATGCCAACGATAATCCGCCGCCACCCATGTCCAGCAGCACCGCACCGTCCCGCCGCTTCCGTTCCAAGACGCTCACCGCCGCCCTCGCGTTCCTGTTCGGTTCGCTCGGCGCGCACCGCTTCTACCTGTACGGCTTTCGCGACGTGTACGGCTGGGCGCACCTGCTCGCGACGATCGTCGGGATCCCGGGTTTCCTGTTGCTCGCCGCGACCCAGCGTAGTGCCAGCCTCGGCTGGTGGCTCGCCGTGCCGGGCGCGATCTCGCTGCTGGCCGCGTTCCTCGCCGCGCTGGTCTACGGCCTGCGTCCCGACGAAAAATGGGACGCGCAATTCAATGCCGACACGGGCAAGCACAGCCGGTCAGGCTGGACGGTGATCTTCATCGTGATCCTCTCGCTGCTGATCGGCGCATTCCTGCTGATGACCGCGCTCGCGCTGTCGTTCCAGACGTATTTCGAGTCGCAAGTCGAAGCGGCAAAGCAGATCTCGCAGTAAGTGCCGACGCGCGTCGATCAGAACAGACTCAACTGCATGTCGTCGCGCGATTTCGCGCCGGTCGCGCCCGCCACCGCGCGCTGCACTGCCGCCCCCGCCAACGGCGCGCCGCGAAACTGCGACAGATCGAGAATGCCGTTCGTGCGCTCGTTCAACCCGAGTCGCTTCACGGCCTGACGGAAACGCTGCCGCAACAGGTCGGCCCAGATTCCCTCCCCCTTCATCCGTTTCGAGAAATCCGAGTCGTAGTCCTTCCCGCCGCGCATGTCGCGCACGCGATTCATCACCCGCTCAGCGCGATCGGGGAAATGCGCGGAAAGCCAGTTCTTGAACAGCGGCGCGACCTCCCACGGCAGTCGCAGGATGATGTAGCTCGCGTGCGTCGCGCCGGCTTCCGCACAGGCTTCCAGCACGCGCTCCATGTCCGGCTCGGTCACGAACGGAATCATCGGTGCAATGCTGACGCCCACCGGCACGCCCGCGTCGCGTAATGCGCGGATCGTGCGCAGCCGGCGCGCAGGCGTCGCCGCACGCGGCTCGAGCGTGCGCGCGAGATCGGCGTCGAGCGTCGTGATCGTGACCGCGGCCATCACCTGCCCGCGCTCGGCCATCGGGGTCAGCAGGTCCAGATCACGCTCGATCAGCGACGATTTCGTGATCGCGGCGAACGGCAGCCCGTGATCGTGCATCACCTGGATCACGCTGCGCGTGATGCGCAGATCGCGCTCGACCGGCTGGTATGCGTCGGTGTTGACGCCGAGCGCAATCGGCTCCGGCACATAGCGCTTGCGCGAAATCTCGCGCTCGAGCAGTTCGGCCGCGTTGACCTTCGCATAGATGCGGCTCTCGAAATCGAGCCCCGGCGACAGACCCAGATAACTATGGGTCGGCCGCGCAAAGCAGTAGATGCAGCCATCGATTATACGTCAATGACCTTGTTCACTCCTTCATTAGGCACAAAGAAGCAGCTGCTATATACTGTGTTTTTATACAGTATTTGGTGGAGGCTTGTGATGACGACTGCACCGCGTAAAGGCCGAGGGAGCGCATCAAACTCGACACCACGCTTTGAATCTTTGCAACGAGAAAGCTTCCTCGATGATTGGCCGCAGGGTGCTTCGGAGGAAGACGCTCCACCGTTGAAAACAATTATTTTTATCGAAAAAGCAAAATCAATAGTTTCAGAAAATGATTCGCCTGACGTCCCATTCGACCAGTCAGTTAACGTATACAGGGGATGTGAACACGGGTGTGTGTATTGCTTTGCTCGTCCAACCCATGCGTACCTGAACCTCTCACCCGGTCTAGACTTCGAAACAAAGCTTTTCGCAAAGGAAAACGCCGCAGAACTTCTGCGCCAAACGCTTTCGAAGCCGTCGTACACGCCCAAAGTAATAGCTCTCGGAACAAATACCGACCCCTATCAGCCGATAGAGCGTCGATTGTCTCTGACCGCAGCGGTGCTCGAGGTGTTAGAAGAATTCAACCATCCCGTAGCCATCACCACTAAATCGTCGCTGGTGACTCGCGACCTGCCACTGCTAACTCGAATGGCGGAAAAGAATTTGGTCCGCGTATTCATATCTGTCACGTCTCTCGACAGGGAAATCGCCAGAACATTGGAGCCACGAGCAAGCACCCCAACTAAGCGCCTTGAGGCAATCAAGCTGCTGAGCGACGCCGGTGTGCCAACCGGTGTCTTGGTTGCTCCCGTAATCCCGTTGCTCACCGACAAAGACATTGAGAAAATTCTCTGCGTCGCAAGCGAAGCTGGCGCGAAATACGCAGCGTACGTTTTGTTGAGACTTCCTCGCGAAGTGGCGGGGTTGTTCCGAGAGTGGCTCGCAATACACCACCCTCTGAAGGAAAACCATGTGATGAGCCTCATTCGCCAGATGAGAGGTGGCCGAGACTACGACTCAGATTTTCGAACCCGTATGAAAGGCACGGGCATATTTGCGGACCTTATACAGCAACGATTTGAAAAGGCATGCACCAAGGCAAAGCTAAACGTCGAAAGGATTCCTCTGAATACTGACTTGTTTCGCCGCCCGCCCGAATTCTCTTCACAACTCGACCTGTTTTGAATATACGCCAATGGACCATGTCCGGACCGTGGTCACTAATCGACTCGTAGGCTTGGGTGAGCGCCACAGGCCATCACACAAGCCCTCAAGGCTCATCCGCCGCACGGTCAGTTATAAGTTCAGCGAGCACTCGCTATCTTCGACCCGGTCCGCAGCTACTGCCACCTCGCACATCACGCGGATGCGAACAGGCAGTCTTCGGTCCGTTTACGCACACTCTCCGAAGGCCACCGCGGCTGCCGGCCCCACGACGCGTAAGTGAGAGCCCTGTTGGTCTCCGTGTTTCGGCCGTAAGCCCCATCGAACATCGAGCATCCTCGACGCTCATATGCTAACTTCCGCGGCGAGGGGAAGGTAACGAAAAATTTCTTCGTCCAACGAGCCACAAAAAATCCCTACAAGTGATAATACCCTTCTAGTTAAGTAGTGGCAGGTGCAATCTGGCCAACATAAATTTCTAACCAATAGACTACCGGGGATACTTTGCTCAAATTCTACGATGCCCCTCAAGGCGCCAATATTCAACCGAATGCCGGCAAGAATGCCGCGGATTCTGGACTTGAGCCCAATTACAAAAGCTCGGGGAACGATGCATTTGCAATAATTACGGCGGCCTGGACTCAATGGTTCTCCAGTCAAAGCAATATAGTATCCAACACGCCCCTAGACGTTAGAATTAACGACATCGTCGCAGCAATATTCGACGATACGAACAATGGACTACCATTAAACGAATGCTTCGTCTTCGCCAATTTATATCTCCTAGAACAGAACCTCAACAAAGATATTGCTCTTAAACCATTCTACGAAAAATTACCAAAACATTACAAACGGGCAAATAACGAAATTCTCGCCACAGCGATATCCATCGCCGCAGCAAAGAAGCAAGGATACAAGTTTCTCGGCGAAAAATCAGTTATCGATAAGCTATACGGAAAAAGCATTTGGACGAAGCCATGGAATACATCCGGACCAGACTATCTATTGGGTAGAGCGAACGAATTTTGCTTCCTAGAAGTGAAAAGTCATGCCGGAGAATATGCACGAAAGCCCGTATATTTTGAGAAATACAAAACACAGTCTGTTAACGCCAAACTGACACTATCCAATTCTCTCCCCCAAAGCAACAACGGCAACCAAGCGACCGCTCTCAATATTCGCCATGTCTTATCGTACGGCAACCTGCCGTATGACGTGTATGCTGGGACAACCGCGCCGGCTAGTGTTCAGTGGTTCAATAATGCAGACTCAACACAAAAAATATTACCATCTGAGTTGTGGCTGATGCAAATTGCCATTGCATTTTGTCAGTTTTTTTATCAACTAACAAAAACCGATTTCCCCATCCGACTCAGTGATATTGATGATTTAACATATCTTGAGCGAACAGCATATCAAATGCGAGGCACGAATGATTTCATCCTTCTAACTGGACCCCGGATAGGCCGCGAGCATATTTGCGCCGTGCATCGCAACACCATAATCTTCTCACTCAAAGCACTGAAGATTTTCAGAAAATTTCGCGCCGGCACTAGGGTAGATAGACCGGATATATATTCAGTTTTCTCAGAAATTGAATCTTTAGAAAACTACGCCGTCGATACCTTAAAAATCGGAAGAGAGACGTATTACACCGAATTCGTGTCCGCGACTGGAGTTTTTTCTTTAAGCCGAAACCCTATAAATCCGCTTCAAATAAGAGATTCTCGCCGATGAGGATAGAGGCCTAGTTGGAGGGAGCACACTTCGTCGAAGCGTCAGCCCAATCTGAGCACCGATGACATACGTCCTCGCGCCGTAGTGAATGTCCCGCAAATCGCGGCTTATTGAAAGAAGCTTTGTGCCACGCCCGACCACCGCGGCGACAATGAGCAACGCCCCTTGAGGGTCCGGCGTCTTTGTCTGCGCCTCGATTTCCGCATCCGACAGCAAATCCAGCGGCATTACCCGATTCATGACCTCCTGCAAACGCTTCGCGCAGCGCTTTGCGATTTCGTGCGAGCGGCATCACTCTGGTAGACGATGGTGCTGACCGATGCCGGCGTTTTCTGGCATAGAATCTTGTCGACAAACGCTACAAATTCGTAGTTTTCCAATACCCCCCAACCGTCGAGGTAGATGGGCCGTACCCTCCCAATATCATTCTATGCATGATGCATCGACCACGTCATTCTCCGGGAGACTCGCTCAAGTAATATATCGGAACTGCGCAGCGGAGACCACGCATGACCTATGCGATTGCGGAAGGCGTGCTGGAAGGCGTGCTTGGCAAGCATGCAGCCTTCATCGCGACCGCGAAGAGAAGTCCGGCTCGAGCTCGTCGTTCCCGGCAATCACGCGCGAGATGTGGCTCGGCGCCCTGCTCCTGGCTGCGGCGTGTAGCGCGCTGGTTATCTACCCTGAGGAATCGCTGGAAGTCGAGTCCTGGACAAGCGTCCTCATCGCGCTGTCGTTGCCGTACGTGGCGGGCCTGCTGATGGCGGGCCTCACGGAACTGCGGTGGAACCTGTTCGCGCTGCCCGGATTGGCGCGAATCAAGCTCCGACGGTGCAAGCGCAGCCTGACCGAAGTCATGAAAAAGCCCGCCGAAGCGGGCTTTTTCACTTTGAGCCTCACTGGCCGGCTGGCCCAGGCTGTCGTCGAGGTCGCGCTTACGAGCCCTCGTTGTTGCGGACGTTCTCAATGTATGAATCTGCGTCTTCCTCTGGATAGTCCGGCACCGACTCGCCGTCGTGTATCTCGCATTCACCGGCTTCGTTGAGGTCCTCGCTGTAGAAGACCTTGCTCTCGCCACAGCACCAGCAGAAGCCAAACTGGCTCTTCGAGCGTGCGCAGCGCAGGTGGATATATTCGACGCCCTCATCGCCCTCGGTTGCAAGAACCACCAGCGGGTTGGCTGCCGTATCGTCGGTCCCGTAGCACCACAGGCAGGCCTTTGCTTCCGGCTGGCCACAAATTTCGTTATTCATGGCCACCCTCCTTTGGCGCGTCTTCGTCCGGCAGCGCGAGAGCCTTCATGCGTTCGAGCTTGGCTTCGTCGACCGGCTCGTCGGCGTTGTCCGCCAGCCAGTCACCAACCTGTTTATCGAAGCGACGCGTCATCCGTTCGGTGGCCGGATTGAATTCTTGCACCAGCTCCATGAACGCAGTGCGCGTTGCCTCGCCAGTGTCACTGCCCAGCTTGGCCACCTCAGCGACGAATTTCGGCCCGAGCTCCTTGCTGTTGATAGCGTGCAGTTCGATGTCGATGAGCTGCTCCAAGTGCGCGAGGGTCCCGGCGTGGAACTTTTTGCCGCCGGCAACCAGCGGCACCTTGCCCTTGTCGCCGCCGCGGAAAGGCTTGACCGCAGCAGCAGCGCGAATCAGGGCACTGCCACGCGCCTCATCGCGGCAACTTTCGCCGTGGAGAAGCACACAACCGAGGAGGTACTTGGCGTGAATCGAGTCGTACGCGCAGGCTTCTTCGAGCGCCTCAAGACACGCGGGGTCTTCAAAGCGGTGCAGGCGTTGCTGGCGAATCGCAAGCAGTGCCTGCACGCAGATGAAGCTGCCGCAGAAGGCGCCCAGCAGGAGCACGCGCACAGCCTGGCCCGCGACGCCGGCTTTGAATAATGTCTTCGACAGCTCGAGCAGGCTACCGGGGTGGCGGAGGTTGTGCGCTTCGCCGAAGAAGTGCACGCACTCGGGGTTGCGCTCGGCATCGAGCAGCCGGCCCAGGTCCATGTTTGCCTGAACGTGACCCAGGCGCGCACAGGCGCGCAGCCCGTCGACCTGAGCGGCGCGGTCGCGTGCGACGTGGGCTGCCGCATAGCGCTGACGCAGCGCCTCTTTATGCTCGTGAATCAGGGCGGCGAGCGGCTTGCCGAATTCGCGCTGGGACGCCTGGTCATGCAGTTCGCTGAGCTTGCTGCGCGAGGAACCCGTCTGAGTATTGATGGCCCCCAGTGCCTCGGCCTTGAAAGTCGCAACGGTGCGGCCGTCCGCCAGCACAAGCAGGTCACCGCAGATTTCGGCGGAAGGATACGACGGTGCGGCAACGTGCTTGTCGGAATATTTGTCGAACGAGAGCTGGAGAACGTGGCCGAAGGCCGGAACAGCAAGAGATTTGGCGTGTGCCATGGGTCACCTCATCAATAAACGCGAACACCCACATCGCGGTAGTGCGATGCGAGCTCTGGGGTTTTGATGAGGCTATTTGTTTACGCGGTGTTTCCGCGAGCAGGAGCCGATACCCGTTCCCTTACTGAAAGCTTGCCATAAGCGCGTGCATCCTGCAAGGCTAGCCCTCAACGCCCGGGGCGCCGAGGCGACCTGCACGAGACCAACGGCCAGCGCCCCGCCACCCGCACAAAACCGAACGCCTCGGAGCTGCCTGAATATTGCCTCATGTCCCCATAGAGGCACTGTGGGCTTCATCAATGAAAAGCGCGCTCGTCGTCCTCGTCCCAATAGGCGCCTATGACGCCCATGCAACAAACCACCCCAATGTGTGCCGCAGCTCCAAGAGGAAACGGACTGCCGGGGCAGTCGCATAACCGCCGGTGCAAGCGGTGCAAAGCGCATGTCGGCCGGGTCGACGATGCTGCGAGAGATGCCGGCTTCTCCTGACGAAATCGAAAAGACCTACTCCATTCCCGGCAACTCGGGGGCCAGTTCGCGCTTGAACAAAAGCTTCTCTTCAGAGCCTGGCTCCAACTCGAGCACGACGTAAGGCTCCGCCTGAAGTTCTTCTGGCGGCGACGAAGTTGTCGTCACGATGAACTGAAATGGAATGGCCCCATTCTCGCCCAATTGCTCCGCTGCTTCCGACGCCGCAAGAAAGAATTCACGGTACAGGCGCTCGCTCATGTCAGCCTCTCGCGGACAGTCATGAACCAAGAAGCCGGGATGGCTGCTAGCTTCTGACGTAGCCGAGTCAAGCAGGCATACGATGTCGCCGAGGAGAACTTCCAACACTTGATATGCCTCGCCACCGCGGGAAACCTCGAACGGCCGAAGCTCATGGTCCTGTACGAACCGCGCATAACCCGCTGCCCCGAGCAACCGAGTCGAAACGCAAGTGGTCAACGACTTAATCGCATCTGCACGCGATGACTGCTGTAACCGCCGGCCCGCCAGCGTAGCTCGAAGGCCATCCAGGTTCGATTCGAGCTCCTGCAGCCGGTTTCGCGCCTGCACCAAATCGACAGAGTCAACAGCCTGAACTCGCTGCGCATGCAACAGCTGAAGCTCATCCCAAGACTTCCTCAGAAGGGTACGCGAACTTTCGCTCGTCGCGATTCGAACGCGTAGCCGCCGCAATTCCGCCTTCGTCGTGGAGATGCGTTGAGATTGCCCAGACACTGCCGCAGACGCGTTCTGAAATTCACCCTGCCGACGGGCAAGCTGTCGTGCGAGCTCCGATGCGCTTGCCTGAACTTCTTTGCCATCGCGATGCCAGTTGATACTGACCGACCCCTTCCGATTCTGGATGTGATGACATGCGGAGAACTCGACATCGCCGTGGTCACATCGGCCATCAAGCCCTTCCAAATGGTCGCGCAACTTTGTTAGTCGCTCGAAGTCGGCGCGGTTCGCATCAACGAGTGATTTTGCGATGCCCATTTCGACCTCTGCCAACTTCAACGCATCGTTTAGCCTGACAAGGCGAACGTGTTCTTGCGTTAATTGCTCCTCGGTTTGCTCAACCTCGCGCTCCCAGCGTTGCTCCTGCTGGTCCGCATCCGCCAGCGCGGCACGGACACGAGATTCGACAGACGAACCAACCGTGTTCTCGCCTAGAGGTTCGTCCTCTTCAGCGCCGATGCGATTGCGAAGCTGACGCTCTGCATGAGCAAGCGCAAACGCCGGTGCACGTTCCAACTCGGGAATTCGGTCCTTGCACTGGTCAAGCCGGATTTGGGTCGATTCAATCTCGCGAAGCAGTTGGTCTAGTCCCGCGTCCATGAGTCCCAACACGGAACCGACGAACAGCGGCGGGTCGCGCCGTGGCCGGGTGAAACCTAAGCCTTCACCATCCCGCCAATGGTAGAACCCATCAAAGCGCGTTCTCTGGTCTCTGATGCACCACGCCAGCAAATGGCGCCATTTGAGCGCCTGGTTTGTACCGGGTAGCGATTGTGCCATGAGACGGCCTATCGAGAACTGCTCCAATGCATTGAGATATTCCAAAAAATCGCTAGGGATGCTCCCTTGAAGAAGCGGCTCTAACGCTTCGCATCTCGCGGCCAGGGAATGACTGTAGGCACCATAAGGCCGAAAGACGAACCATTCAGCACCGTCAATATGAACCTTCGCCGCAACGCCTCCCTTGGGAAAGCCGCCTGTGGCCTTCTCACGCAAAGTTGCGATGGAGGGCGCGTCATCACCCAGCAGATATCGCATCAGCAGGCATAGGGAAGTCTTCCCGACCCCGTGACCTGCGCTGGAGAGACCGGAGGATTCTTTTGAAGCCGGCTCCTTGGCCCACACGATGTTCAGCCCAGGATGCAGCTCGATAGCACGGGTCAGAATAAAGGGCTCACGGGATTCGACCAACCACACAGTTTCGAGCCATAACCGGGGTAGCTCTCGTACCGATTCGTATCCATCGAGCCAGGGTGTCATCGCGCCTCCTATCGGGTACCCGTCGATTTCGGTGTGGTCGAAACACCCTCGGTCGCTGCGCGTTCTGTCTCGACGCGTCGCAACTCGGCAGTCAACAGCAATCGAGCGATGTCCGCGAACTCCGCTACGTGGCTGACATCTCGTGGGAGCGTTCCGCTTCCGCGCTTGAACGTAGACTCCACGACATTCATTTGGCGCTCAAGTACGGTGGCAGCTTCGAGTCGCTGAACAATAGGACGCACGCGGTTCAGCAGTTGCTCCGCGTTAGAGACTCCATGTGTGTTCATGAGCGACACAAGGAGCTGTCCATCGCCCGGCTCCAGATGGTTTGCAGCAACAGCCGAGCGTGCAATGAGGGATTGGAGTTCCGAGACCGAGCAGCCATCTGGGCAATGCGCCACCATCGCAGCGATGAGTCCGGCAAGCTTTGCCTCCTCTGCGTTTCGAATCAAACCTTGCTCGGAATATTGCACCGGGACGGCCGGTGCATCTTGTAACGACATTGCACTCTGCTTGTCCCACGCTTCGAGCACTAACCTCTGAGTCCGGTATTCCCCGAATTCGCGTATCTCATTGTTCTTGAGTACGCGGAACGTCTCGGATGGGTAGTCGTTGCCCATGACATCGGCAGGGTTAAGGATGAAGCGCAGTTCGTCCCGGCTGAGGCCGTATAAGCGGGCGTAGTAGGCGTCTAGCTCGGCGCGAAGGAGCGCGCGGCGCTCGGAGTTCCAAGCGAAAGGCTCTCCTTCATAGCGCAGGTCATGCGCCCATACTCTAAGGTCGTGCGTGGTGTAAGTTAGCTCGAGCACACGCGGGACTATGAACTCAAGGTCACTGTCTGCATATCGGTTTGGAGGCAATACTGGGAACTGCTTCATATAGAAGTAGTTCAGTGTAGTTCCCCCTATTTTTTGTCGCGCAACAAAATCCAACACTATCGACGACAAATTGCCTAGAAATGCGGCCGCATGTTCAGCTGCAATATGCATCCCGAACAGAAACAACGGAATCTTATTTCCCACGCCCACTATTGGAAGGACTGATGTTATCACTGTGCGCTCAACAGAGCGCAGCGCAATATCCCGCCACCCCATTAACCAGCCCCGACTCCATTGCTTATCCTTTAGACTTTGCTCCACTTCCGCAGCAGAAACCCAGTGGAGCGGCGAAACATTGAAATCTGGACGCTGTTTTTCAACGTCCGTCACGTCACGAATCACATCACCAGACGTGTAAGTACCCCATCTGTGGTCAAACAGATGCATCATCTTTGCTTCGTACAGCGGGAGACATTCAGTGCCGGGACTATCCAAGAATAAGTGGCTATCGCTTGTCATATTGAATAAGCCCTGCGAAAACCTAATACCCCATGGATTATCCTCCTGCTCGCCCTCCCTGATAAGAACGGGAGCAGCTCGATACAGTTTTTTGGTTAATTCCGCGTCATACTCACTTCTGAACAACGGACTTGTCAGCGTGTTTGGATTGATTAGCCCAAAATCTTCGGCCGATAAGCGAAACCATTTATTCGCATTAGAGAAATCTCGAACCACTTTTGCATCGAAAAGAAACTCTGCCGATTCCGCCCGCCCCAGCGTCAGGAGACAAAATGGCTTCCTATCATCAGTACCCTTGAACCAACCTCGGATTTCGTAAAGACTGGTTAATCTGACGAGTGCTTTTCGCTTAACAATGTCAGAAAAAAAGGTTTTGTTTCCGTCATCCGTTGCAATGCCGGTAGGCACTATAAAGCCTGCCCTTCCAGAGGGCCTCGTTAGCTGTGAAAACGTCTCCGCAAACAACGGATATGTATTCATCTTCCCAAAGGCGGTAAGAGGATACCTCCCAGAAAAGCGATAGAATGCGTTAACTGCTTCGACCTTATGGCAGTCGGCAACGTAGCTGCTCCAGAGCGCGGGATTTTCAGTCTTCAATTCCTTGATTGCACGCTTGCGTTTGTCTCCTGCAAGCAGAGCAATACTCGGTGCTCGCACAGAAAAGTACTCCTCCTCGCCCATCTGCGATACGTCCCACGGAGGATTACCAAGCAATACGTCAAAGCCTCCTTTCGCTTTGACCTGCGGAAACGCCTGCCACCAATGAAAGGCTTGCGCCAAGTGAGCCGCGGCCGTCGCGGCCGGGGCCACGCCTGGGCGAGCATCACTGCCGTTCATCACGAGCCATTGGTCCTGGCTGGTCGGCACGCTGCGCTCCATCTCCGCTGTTTTAGGCATGACGAAGGCGGCGACAAATAGGTCAGCGGCAAGCCGGCTACGCGAGGTTGCAATGCGCGCTTCCGCATCACGGTAGGCCGAGCGCTTTGCATCCAATGCAGCCAAGGTGTCATCAGGCAGCGCTTCGAGCGCAGCAAGCGCGCTGTCACCGTCGAACCCAAGATTGAGCATATGCTGCGATTGTTGGCGAGCCTTTTCAATCGCTTTCAGCGCGTCGCGATTCGCTTTCTTGAGTGCTTTAACGACCCCCTTGTCGTCACCAGACAGTTCATTGAAAGTTTTCTCCGGAATACCATTTTCCAGAATTGCAGGGTCAAGCACTCCGAGCAATGCGTCGCCGCATCGCAGGTGATGGTCAAGGAAGGTCAGTGGCCGGTCTGGCGTATACGCCTCCAGCCACAGTGCGGTCCGCGCCAATTCTACTGCCATGGGATTCTTGTCAACGCCATAGATGCAATGTGCGACCACATCGCGCAGCGCATGACGGTAATCCGCGGGAAGAGGGTTGCCGTCAGACGCGTTGAGACGCGCGACCGCTTCCGCAATCCTGCGCGCGGCAGCGAGCAGGAAATGCCCGGAACCAGACGCAGGGTCGCAAACCGTTAATCCAAGCAAGGCCTTGACGGGCTCTTGCGGGTTCGCGGTTAACGTCTGCTCGATGACGGGGTCCAACGTGCTTTTGATAAGCTCCTGAACTAGACTGTCGGGCGTGTAATAGGAACCCGAGAGCTTGCGCGCGTTACCCTTGGTGCTAGCCTCATCACTATCGCCTACGAAACCGAACGTGCGCGCACCGCCAGTCAAGGTGGCAACCGGAACCAGTTCGAGCAGGCTCTCATAGATGCTACCCAGCTCCTCCGAGTCCATGTCTCGGTAATTCACCCGAGCGAGCGCCTCCCCTTCCCGAGAGAAGCATAGACTGAAAAGCGCTTCGAGTAATGCCTGGTTTTCAAGAGCTGCGTTGTCAAGGTCTGGGCACTGGTCTGCATCGAACAAACCTCCCAGCGCCGGCAGACCCAGTGCCGGCTGTCCCTTCCCCAAGCCGGAAACGGTGATGACAAGCCCCTGCCACAGGTCGCTGTGGCGGTCATAGCTACGTCGGAATGCGGCCAGTTGGCGCAGCCGGTGGAGGCTGTAGCCGTGCTGGTAGCGGCTCTTGGCATCGGCGTCCGCGTCAGGCGTATGCACAAGTTCGCGGTCTTCGATAGTGGCCAGGAAGATAAATCGGTAAACCAGGCGCAGCAACTGCTCGAAGAAAGCCTGTGCGGAAAGCTCCCCGGTATGGATTCGCTGACGGAGCCCTGAATTCGCTGGGTGCGCGATGAACCCGGTTCCGAGTGCACGTAGCGCTTCTGTGACTCCAATTCGCAACTTGTCACGAGCACGGACGCCCTCTTCTTGAGCCGCGTTTCGCCAACGCTCCAGCGGACAGTCGGATGGCTGTGCATCGACCTTGCCATAGCGGGTCGCATGCGAGAGCAACCACAGAGCAGTGAAGTCCGGATATAGTCCCTCTTGAAAAATAGCCTCGAGGTCAACCTCCACATATGCGGGACGAGTGAGACTTGGGTTGTCCCGCAGAATGCGGAGCTCTAGTCCATTGCTGACCACCGCCCATAGCGACCGCTCACTCGTGTTCAGGTACTCCTGTGCCAATAGAAACGGGGAACGGCGGCGCACACCGTCACCGTGACGGCTCCCTGGCTTATCTAGTGCCTGGTCGTGGGATGAGAATACCAGAGGAACACGGCCGTCTCCGGCGCTGAACCCGATGGGAAAGACACGTTCATCGAGGACAATCTGGCCAACGGGTCGCAGGTCTACGAATCCGAGCACCTGGCGGCAGAAGGGTTCGAGGAAGTCACGCGCCGTCACTGCGAACGCGTCGACATCCGTCCGCTTTCGCATGACCTGGAAGTCCTGCCACAGGTTCTGGGCGATTTTCCAGTACCGGCCGATTTCGTCACGCAGCTTGAGTCCGCGCGGGACGTCATAGTCCGATTCGGTTTGCTCCGGGGCCTCCAGGCGCGCAATCTTGTTCAGGAAATCCGGCGCCAGCAGGCCGCCTTCAATGGTGAGCGCGGGAAAGGCGAGTTCGTGTTGGAGACGTCGAGCCATATTGATTGAAACCTTGTGACTGGCCTCAGGCCGGAATAAGAACGAAGACGCCAATCACGTCGACAGGAAGACTGGGCGTTACGCGATACTCGCCTCGAGCGTCGGACGCAGTACGAACGCGGCGATGGTCTTCCAGCAGCAATTGCGCACGTGTACGTGCCAAGTTCTCGAGCACAGGCGCCCAACCGGACGACTGGTCGAGCGCGCGCTGGATATTCTGGTTACGCAGCGGCGGCGGCATGTTACGGCTGGGCTCGGCCGCCATGAGCGCACGCGCAGTTCCGTCATCGAGCAGATTCGTTTCATCATCCGCCAGCATGCCGACTGCCAGCGTTTCCTCGCAGAGCAACAGCCGAGTCTTGCCTCGGTGGGTGACGGTCAACTGATGGCGCAAACGAATCAGAAGCACAGTGGTCCGCGTAATCACCCTTTCCGTGAAGATGGCGCCCACGCGAGCAATGGCTTCTCCACCTGGCTGGGCAGCCTCCCGCCCATCATCCAGCGCTGTCTCGAGCAGATAGTCGGCCAGCGCCGACACCAGCGGATGGGTGCGATGGATAAACTGGGCACGCGGTGCAGGCGGCTGATGGAAGCTAATGTGCAACGCCCCCTCCATCCCCTCCCGCTCCAGCCGGTCGCGAATCCCCGACGGCATGCTGGCAGCGTGGAGTTTCCAGTGCGCGGCGCCCCCTTGGCTGCTCTGCTCGAGCGGCGCACCAAGCTGCACGGCGGCCCGTTTAACGAAGCGTTCGACATCCGACTCGCCACCCAGTACCGCCAGCGTCTTCTGCCACTCAGGCAGCACATCCTCCGGTTTAAGTCGGCGTTGCGCAAAGAGCGTCCGGTTCCTCGAGGCCTTTTCGCGTGCGGACGTCCATGCCGTATCGATAGCCTCTTCTGGTGCACCAAAATCCAGGCCGAGCTGCGGCATTCTCGTGGTCGTAGTCCCCTTTCGCAGCAGCACAGCGCCCACCAATGCCTGGGTGAGCTTGCCGTCGTCATCGGGCATGGGCACGAGCACACCGAGTTCCTTGCGGATGCTTTCGGCCTTTCGCAGGATGACCTGCAGCACCGCACCGTCGACCGGATTATCCTGGCCGTAAAGCATAGTAGTCCTAACCTCACGCGCCTTCTGACCGAAGCGGTCAACGCGGCCTTCGCGCTGCTCGTGACGGGTCGGGTTCCATGAAAGGTCGTAGTGGACAACCGCCGTGAAGAGATTCTGCAGGTTGATGCCTTCGGAAAGGCAATCGGTGGCCACCAGGATGCGCGTGTCCGCCGTGCCCATCGCTTCCACAGCCTCTTCGCGCTCGGCAGGCGTGAATTCTCCAGTCACGGCCTGAACCTGATGGCCCGGGAAAGCGACGCGCAGGTGCTCAGCGACGTAGTGAGCCGTCGCGATGTAGCGGCAAAACACGACCGGCTGAAAACCTCCCGCTGTCAGCTCCTTCAACTGGTCGATGAGACGCTTGAGCTTAGGGTCGCGCGCTGCCCCAGAAAGCCGCTCAGCACGCGCAACGAGTTCTTCGAGGAGCGCGCTGTCTTCGGTTTTGGCACCCGGCTCGATGTCCTGAGTGGTGAGGTCATCTTCGACCCCATCGAGCACGCGCTCCCGCCCCTGCTCATCAGCCTCCTCGAGCGACAGAGCAACCGCGTCCTCCTCTCGTCCTTCCAGGCGTGTCCGCAAAGCATTGACGGCGGCCGCCGGTGACGAGGAAATACAGCGCAGCAGCGCCAAGGCCGCCCACCAGCTCATGCGCCGGTGTAGCGCCCCCCGGCCCTCGGCCCGCGTGACGAGTTCACGGGCGTACTCCAATACGTCATCGAAAAGCTTGCCCCAGTCGCCGGTCAGCCCGTAAGTGATTTCGGCGCTCAAGCGCTCGGGAAACAGCTCGCCGTCATGCCACTCCTCAATGTCGGGCCTGCGGCGCTGGACGAAGTGGTTCGCAAGGTCCTCACGCAGCGCTTTCCGGCTATCGGATGGGGTATCCATCAACGTGCGGAATTCAGGCTTGAGCAGACCGAGCAGGTTATAGAACGCCTCTTCATCTCCCGAGTGTGGCGTCGCGGTAAGCAGAACCATGTGCCGACTCGGGTTCTCTGCCAGCCCCTTCAACAGCCGATAGCGCTGCTGCTTGCCCTGTCCGCTGTGCGTGCAGGTGTGGGCCTCATCGACAATCACACACTCCGGGCATGCGCGCTGGAACTCATCCCGACGTCGGTCCGACTTGATGTAATCGAGACTGACGACCGTGAATGGATAGGCCTCGAAGACCGACTGGTTAGCCGGCAAGCCTCGCTCGAGGCGCCCGGCCGTGGTGTCGCGCACGACCACCGCGTTGATGTGAAACCGCTCTTTCAACTCGCGTTGCCATTGCTCGCACAGGTGCGGCGGGCACAGTATCGCCAGGCGCGAAATCTCACCGCGGTCCAGAAATTCGCGGACGATGAGCGCGGCCTCGATAGTCTTGCCGATACCCACGTCGTCTGCAATAAGCAGGCGCACCACATCCTGCCTGAGCGCCATCAGCAGCGGCACCAGCTGATAGGCTCGCGGCTCGACGGCAATATTGCCGAAACTGCGGAAAGGCCCGGCGCCCATGCGCAGCTTCAGCTGCAGTGCGTCTCGCAGCAGTTGGCCCGCTGCAAAATTCGACGCCTGGTCGACAGTGGGCCACGGAAAAGTCGCGGGACCGACAGGATTCGGCTCGATAGGCAGATAGATGAGCGTCGCATCCTCTTCGCTTGCCCCGAGGGGGCGAAGATGCAACGTGTCATCCGTTGATTGGGGCAGGACGACCCATTCGCGGCCTCGCGCGGATACGAGGCTGCCGGGCTGAAACGATGCCTGAGCGGTCATTATGTGTGAATTCCAGTTCCAAAGAGGTCAGCGTGTGCCGCAAAGATGTCTGGCCAGCGCGCGGTATCTTTCGGAAAGCGGACCACGTAAAAACCGGCCCCATCCAGGCGTTGGTTGATTGCTGCATCCGCCTCGAGCTGCTTCGGCGTCTCGTGGTGCGGGCCGTCGACAAAGATTGCCGCCTTCCACTCCTCGTAAAAAAAGTCCGCCATTGTATTGCAGCGGGCGATGCTTTCCTGCCCGCGGTCCGGCATGCGATAGCCATGGGTTTGCACGTACTCGAGCCACGCCTGTTCAAGGGAGCTGCCGGAAATGCGCTGAAGTTCCCCCATCTGGGCGTCCGGTGTCCGGCCGAACGAGCCGACGGAGCCCTGGCAATGGGTCAGGCGGCACAGAATATCGAGTACCTTGCCATCGTTGTCCACGTCCTGGCGGTCGATATTCACGTGGTCTGGCTGGTTATAGTAGGAGAGCAGGCACCGGTAGCAACCGGCTTCGCATACTGGCTTGCCGTCCTTGTCCAGTTCCTGCGTCGGCGGTGCCTGCCAGTTGCCGTCTTCGGGTGGAATGAAATGCATGATGCGCAGCGCTTCCGCCGCGACACGGGCCAACGCGCCCGGCTCGGTCGCAATCCGGGTAAGAACCCCGGCACCACCTTCTGCCGATTCATAGAGCAGGATGGAGCGGCGCAAGTCCGCCTTGGGGAGCGGCTCCACCATGAGTTCGCTTTCTTCGAGCTGATAGACGGCCTCGATGCCACGCTTGAGCGCGTACTGCAGCGTCGCCATGGTCTTCAGGTCTAGGTCCTCCTGCGGCCGGACAATGAGGACATTGCGTCGGTCTTCAACGTAGGGAACGATGCGCTGGGGCGGCGTCTTGTCGGCAGCCGTATCAGGTTCGGGCTCACCGGCCTCATCGGCGCCACCCATCCAGTGACCCGTCACCGGGTTAATCTTGAAGCCCTTCAGAGACTTTTCCTTACGGCGTCTCCATCCGAGGTTCATGCGCCATACGGTCGCAGCGGCGCCGTATTGCAACTCGAGCACGACCCCGGCGGCGTCCTCCATAACCGCATGCCTGACCTGCAGCCTGCCGTCTTGCTCGACAAACTGGAGCGTTGTCTGCATTTCGTAGCCTTGCCTTACCCGTTCCTCCTCATTGGCCGTGATGCGGTCCGCACGGCGCGTCGAGACGTTCTCAATGCGATAGAGGTTCTGGACCACGTCGGCATCAGGCAGCAAGCTGTTGCACGAGAGGCAGCGGTCGGCGTCACGTTGGCCGCGGAAATGTCCATAGCCGCATGCCGGGCACACACGCGCGACCTCGGTCGTGAGGAGCGCACCAACGGAAACCTGGTCTTCCGCCGCGACCGAGAGCATCGCACGCGTAACCCTGTACTGGCTGCCTTCGTGATAGATGATGCTGTACGGTCCAAACTCGGACAAAGCGAGAAAGCGCGGACGGGACAGAAAATTCTCGCGCCCAATCTTGCCCTTGCGCGCCGGGATGTAAGCCATCAACGGCAGGCGCGGGAAGTTGTAGCCAGGCAGAAATCCCTGGCTCGCCAGGTATCGATATGTGTAAAAGTCGGAGTTCGTTGAGCCCGACTCCTGCAACAGGAGCGACTGCTGGCGAAACGCCTCATCGTGACGCTGCTTGGCATCGCGACGCTCACGCTCGGACGCCGACGGCCGGTTCATGACCGCCTGGTTGATTTCCATCTGCCGCTTGGTGGCGGAAAAAAGCTCGCGCCAGCGGTTAAGCGCCTTGTCGAACGACGCAAACGCGCTACGAAACACCTGGTCTGCAAAATTCTGGGTTAACCACGGCGCCTTGTCATTGGTGAGTTCCGATGACAGCATCCCGAGTACCCGCAATCCGCGTTGATGCGCGCGTTTTTGCGGCGCATCCGCATCCATCACCTGCCGATAGTCGTCGGTGAGCAGCGCCTCCGGGTCGTTCATGTCCAGCAACCCGCGTACACTCCTGTCGAGCTTCTTGCCGGTCTCTGCCAACCAAATAGCGTGCAGATGGCTCTCAATGAGTTCGCGGTTTGCGAGGTCGAGCGCAGGCGGGTTCACCTGGCCGTGCACCATGCGGACCGGGTCCCGGAAAAAATACTGGTCGTGCGGTGACTGGGCCGCACAATAGGTGATGACCAGCGCGGGCTGGCCTGCACGCCCCGCCCGGCCGCTGCGCTGGGCATAGTTGGCTGGTGTGGGCGGCACATTGCGCATGTAGACGGTGTTGAGCGACGAAATGTCGACGCCCAACTCCATCGTCGGCGAGCAAAACAACACTGGCAGCCACTCGAGCGGCTTGCCTTTCGAGTGAAGCCAGTCGGCGCGGTCTTTCTGCGTGAAGCGAAAACGCGCCTCGCGCTCGAGCCGGTCGTCCTGTTCGACCTGCGCAGTGTGTTCTCGAGCTTCGAAATCAAACAGACGGTGCACGGGATTGCCGAGCAGTCCGGCGATATTGCGGTAAAGCGACCGGAAGAATGCGTTGTCGTCCGAGCCGCGGCTGATGTTTCCATCGCCGAGCCGCCATACCAAGCCGGTGGTGTTGAGCTGGTAACCCGTCATTCCAAACTCGGTCTCTTCCGAGATAACGAGCCCATAAGGCTTCTTCGCCACCTTCAGCAGCGCGGTAACAATCTGCTGGTAGTCGTCATCCTTGAGTTTGGCGGCGTGCTTATTATCAAACGTGTTGCCCTGCGCGTCAGTCTCGCGCCACATGCTAGCTTGCTTGATTTCCTTACCCAGTCGTGACCGCGCACTGCCCGAGACAAGGTACTCGACGTTGCGTGGGTCCTCGTCGCGCGGCTTGCCCGTGGTGATGAACCAGCTGGCCGTCACAGGGGCTTCGTCTTCGGTGAAACCCCACGGCTCGCGCAGATTGGAGAAGCTTGCCGTCTTGAGCTTGTCGAGTTCCGTCCGGTCAAGATACCGGGAAGAGAGACACAGCCCTTGACGCATTGCATCGAAGAGCCTCGTGAGGACGCGCTTGCGCACCGTAGCCGAGGCTGTCTGCAGCACAGGTGGCGCGTCTGCCCATTCGCTTTCATCGGCCGCGAGTTCGTCCAGGTCCTGATACTCGATACGGACGAGTCCGAGTTGCTCCAGATTCGGATTGTTAAAGCGCCAGCCGCGACGCAGGTCGACGTACATGCGATAGCCTAGGATGACCCGCATGATGTCCTGGACCTGGCGACGCGCGTTGCCTTTAAGGTCCGGCTCCTGCATGTACTCCGCGCGGACCCCAGGGTCATCACGGTCGAATCCCAGTGCGGTGAAAACGGCGTGCGACACGGCCGCCTCGTCGAGTTGTCCGCCAGACTTTTCAATCGCTGACAGGAGTGCAGCCCGCTGCAACAGAACCTGCAGGAAGTCGTTAAAGTGGCCGACCTGCAAGGCGGCGTCCTGGCGATTGTCGGTGAATCCGAGGACCTTCTTCGCCTCGTCCTTGAGGTGCGCATCTTCTTCATAGAGGTAGCGCAGCGCTGAGAGCGTAAGCATTGTCGTGGCGGAGCTACGCCCTTCGCCCGACAGGCCAGTCAGCCGCAGCGACTCCTTGCCGGCCGTTTGATGCACCACGCCGCAACTCAGGCAGAAACCGAAGCTGCCAGGAATGTACCAACCCGATGTACCGTCTGGCGCGAGGTGACCTTCCGTGTCGACCCGAACATGTTGTGGCTGCCGCCGCCTGTAGGTCGATTTGAGCTTCAGGTCACCGTCTTTTTTCTGTTCCACCCAGGACTCCGGATAACGGTCGAGGGTGTCATCCCAGATTCCCGTGGTATCCGGCATAAAGTAGCCGCTCTTGATATCCTCGTCGTCGTGCGTACGCTCGTCGATGCTCCGCGGATTGAACACCCGGCCGCCTGAGCCACTTTCGTCCCAGACCGGCACGTACTCCTGGCCGCACTCCCGGCAAAAATGCAGGGCGAACAGCCGACGATGACGCTCTCCGGGAACGAACTGGCTGCCATCCAGCGTCAGATAGCGCTTGCCTGTCGGCTCCAGAGTCCCGAACACTTTGCTGCCGCCCGAGATGAACTGATGCAGCTTGAATGCAAAGAGACTTCGCCCGCCTTCATTGACGGGCTTGTCGGTGGTCCGGTAGGCCAGCAACAGGAATTCGGTCAGCGCGGCGCGTGCGAGGTCCAGCGGGACATCGGCATCGCCGGCGAGTTGTTCGCTAGCGTCCTCGAGCGTGCTGGGGCGGGCCCGACGCCACTTCCCCTCATCGCGCGTCAGGCCCAGGTTGAGCTCCACCCAAACGGCGAGCGGATGCGCCGCCAGCGCCAGAAATGACGGATTGGCCGGAAGCCCTGCCCGAATCGCGTTGCCAAGGTCGCCCCTGATATGTTCGACCAGCATGTCTTCGGGCGTGACGCGCTGCAGCGTCTCCGTGATGACATTCGCGGCGCCGATGGGAGTTCCAAAGAGGCGACCGGCGACCTCGGCCACCTTCTCGTTCCTTTCCTGCTCGGAGCCCGCGGTGGCCATGGTGGCCGAGGTACCGATGCATTGAAGGTCGTCAGCCAGCGCCTCGCGAACGCGGCGGACCAGCAAGGCAACGTCAGCGCCCTGCCGGCCCCGGTACGTGTGCAGTTCATCGAGCACCAGGAATCGCAGCCCGTGGGCATTGCGGATGACCGCCTTGTCCTTGTCGTCCTGACGCGTCATTAGCAACTCGAGCATCATGAAGTTCGTCAGCAGGATGTCGGGCGGGTTCGAGGCCAGCTGCTGGCGCTTCTCGTCATCCTCCTGTCCGGTATATCGGCCAAATGTCACCGGGGGATGGTCGCCATAATCGCCGAGGAACTTATCGAGTTCCTCCCACTGACTATTGGCAAGCGCGTTCATTGGGTAGATGACGATGGCGCGCGTGCGCGGCGTGCTATCCAAAGCCTTCGCTTTCAGAATGGCATCGGCCATGGGGATGAAATACGAGAGCGACTTGCCCGAGCCGGTCCCGGTCGTCAGAACGTAACTTTCACCGCGCTGAGCCAAGCCGATGGCTTCTTCCTGATGCCTGAAGAGGGTGAGCGAAGTTCCAGGGCTCGAGGCCGACTTGCCGGCCCGGAATATCCCGGCACACTCGGCATGCAGTTTGCCCGACGCCGCGAGTGACTCTACGGTCTGCCCGGTCTTGAAGTTAGGGTTGACCTGAACGAGTGGGGCGGGCCAGTAACGCTCCGAGTCATAGGCCTTGTCGACAAAGGCCTTGATATCTGGCGACTGGATTCGCGTGAAACTGCGCGTAAAGGTCGCGTAGTCGGCGACGAGTTTTCCCCGAAACTCAAAGACATCCATTAGGCATACCCCCAGATTCACGGGCCGACTTTTAGCGGCTCGGCTGCCGCGGTGGTCTCGCTAACCCGTGTATTTCCCCTAGTGGGTTTCAATTTTACCGACTAACCCCGCCCTTGTAATCTCTCGGCGCGGCTTTGCTGCAAACCGGAATTTTCCGCAGGCCGCCCGCAAGCCGTGCAGGCCACATATCAGTCTAGTCATTAGCGTCAAACTGCGTGTTATTTCAGTTCAGGTTAGTGAGTGCATCCAATTCCTCTGGCGACTTCAAATTTCGGTGCGGACCGGTTCGCAGTGGCCACCAGTCCGAAGCCGTTATCCACACCAGTACGGGGTTCGCAAAGCAACGGTGCATGGTCGAGAGCTTTGTGAAGGCGATGAAGCGCGATTACGCGGCCTTCATGCAGAAATCGGATGCTGCGACTGCCGCCCAGACATCCCCATGGCGCGCTGAAATATTGGTCGCGCTGTGGGCCTTGACGCCCCGTAAGCTCATCAACGGTCGTGTGAGGCGGCGTCCGCAACTACGGGGCCAAGTCCGCAAGCTCTTGTTGTCGTCGCGACCACCGGGTAACGTTTCCTCAACTCATCGAGTACGACCTCGACTATCCACCCGGGTGTCCTCAAGTTTGCACCGTCCCGAATCGCTGTTTTTTATTTCCAGAGACTTCTTGTCCATCGCCTCAAACATCTCGACGTCTTCCGGATAAAGGGGAGCGAGTACGTCCCAAATCATCTTGTCGCGAACGTCACGGCGGTCCCCACCGAAATGTGCGCGGCGATGGTCATCAGCACAAAGCCACCACATTGCGAACGTCATCGGCGCCCCCGCAATTCAACGGGATGACGTGATGCGCCTCCAAATAGAACCCACCGCTTGCAGTCCTGAAGCCTTCCTTGCCACAGAATTCGCAGCATCCGTTCGCCGCCCGACGTTTCGCTGTCTTCACCACCTCCGAGTCACGCTCAAAAATCGCAGTGCAAGTGGTCTCCACTTTTTTTGGAGGGGGCGTTAGTGGCCAGCCGCTGCGTTTGGTCGCGGTGTTGTCGCTCCTCAGCAGCAAGGTCGAAGTCGTTCGATTGCGGTTTTCCCCTGATGACGCGAATCAGACGGTCCGCTCCCTTATGATGGGGATACCATGGCACGGGGTCCAGTTCTCGCTGATGTGCTTCACTGGTCTCTCGAAATCCAATTTCTTTCGTATGCCATCGAGAATGGCAACACGAACCGGCGCCTTCCGGTAATAGGCTGTCTGAATAAGCGCAGACACGGCGTCCGCACGGCTCAGTTGTACCTGCGTAGCTGTGTCAATATTTTCCTGAGCCCAATTCGAAGCTCGGTCGATAAAATAAATCTCGCCATTCTCCTCCTGCGTATCGTCGTGTCAGTTGTTAACAAGATACGGACCACCGGGATTACTGGAACACCAATCGTACTGTGTCGTCATCGCAATACCAAGGTGCCCCGTGATGTCCTTGACAAGCTGTTTTTTCGTTGGCTTGAGGTCTTTTAGTGTAATAATTTTTTGAGGACACCCCATCTAGTTACCCAGCGTTGAATACATAGCCACCAACTTTTGTTCGACTGTGTTGTTGGACCGCACCGCCGCAATCTACCCAATTTCCGGACCAGCGTCTGCCGATATCGATATTGATGTCGATGCCGATGCCGATGTCGATGTCGATGTCGATGTCGATGTCGATGCCGATGTCGATGTCGATGTCGATGTCGATGTCGATGTCGATTTCCAAATCCTCCGGGAGCATAGCATCGGGCCGCACCCCATCAATTAGAATGAGAAAAATTTAATCCTATATTCTCACGCCCCGACGATATACAAGCCCCTCCAATTATCAGGAAAGTCTTTTTCCTTCCAAATTCTCTCAAATTTAGGTAAACCCCAAAAATCTTTAGAAACATAAAAGACAGCATAAAATCTCTCGTAATCCGGGTCCCCCGTATACCCTTTTACATCAGCATGTATGTCATCGATGATTTTTGTGAGCCTAGACTCCGTCGTCGCATATTTGTACTCAACCGCAGTCCTAATCTCAGGAATCAGGACATCTGGCTTGTACTCCTGAGCCGTTTTATAAAATGCGCTCCTCCCTCTCTTTGACGAAGGAAATACAGATTCAATAACAACCTTCACCGCTGAATAAACATCGATTTCACTCCCTATTGGCACCTTCATCTGATTGACTATTCTCGCCGTGTTTCTCAAAATATTATCAAGATAAGCAACCCCAGCGATATGCGCATATGACTCGAGGTCTGCAGATATCCCGAGCGGCGTTAGAAATCTACGCAGGTTTATCAAGAATACATTTCGACACTCGGGGTCCCAGAAATCAGGACCATTGAAATTCGACACAGCTGTCTTCACGTCGAATTTCTGACCAAATTTCTCGAAAAATTGTGCGAGGTAAGCCGATTGCTTCTTGGCGTCGAGATAGCAAATAATGCTCTCGTGCAGTGATGTTAGAGTGTGCTCGAATGGAACTATGAACTCGTCATCGCCATACACCAAGTGGTCAGGCGGATACGCGTCGGCGTCTTCTCGCTCCCTCCAAGCATCCCAATCAAGCATATGACCGATGGCCTTACTCTCCTGCTCATATGCGCGAGCCAGTAGCTCCGCGATGTGTCTTTCGAGGTCGTGCATCCTACTATCTCCCAATCCATTAGAAATTTAAATCAAAGTCCGGCATATCTTTCGGCCGCAAATGGGCCAAGGACGCTCAGTTCAACAGGAACGCAGTCGAGCAATCCATTTGGATGGCAAGGTGTATACATGCCTTGCACACAGCTTATCGTCGAAATTTTCAAAAACTTGAACGCCCCCAGCCTAGAATAGGTGAGACTCTGTGCTCGACTTGCGCCACCGCAACTCCAGTATCATGGGGCAATCGTCGGCCACCGATGTAGTGACGAGAATTCTGAGGACGTACATTTATCGAGCGCACGCGGTAACGGGGAAATGGCCAAACATATCCGTGCTCAGGGACTTGACACGGAGAACATGAAGGACTCTAGAATGGACATTGCGCTCTACCTGAAGTCAATATCGGCCGAATGCCAGGCGCTGAAGGACAGAGTCCGGGACCTCATCGACGACCACCACTGGGCCACCGACGGTGCTTGGAAAGAATCAGTCTTACGAGCCATGATATCTCGGACTATCCCCGCCACCTACTCGGTCGCTTCAGGGTTCGTTATCACAGAGGATGGCCCGTCAACGCAAATTGACGTCCTTATCTATGACAACTCCATCCCGGTTCTTTATAAAGGAGGCGATTTGGTCTTTGTGCCGCCGACCGCGTGCGCAGCAATCATAGAGGTGAAGACCACACTGGACGCAGCGCAGTTCCAGGGTACCGTCGCCAAGGTCGCAAACATCTGCGAGCTGATTCGAAGATACGAACCAAGGAGACCTCTTTTCAGTGGAATATTTGCCTACGACGGTCATCCAACACCGCGCCGGATACTGGAGCACATCGACCGAGCAGCCGACGGCCAGGAAGGTCGGATTGTTAACCACGTATCAATCGGCACGTCATCGTTCGTGAAGTACTGGCCATACGACCCGGTGTCCGGCGACCTAGGTTACAGACACTGGCACCACTACGGACTGCAAGATTTGGCGCCTGGTTATTTCCTGCACAACCTGATGTCGTTCCTCGCGAAAGAAGACTTAGTACGTGGGAACAACATATGGTTTCCTCCGGAGGGAAAGGAAACGCAGCTGACTCACACCCGGCGTTTTACCGAATAATGCAGGCCTCGCTGTGGTAAGCCAATGGCCTCCTAGTTGCGCGCGGCCCAGTGGCGGTGCCCCACCCATCGACGGGAGTCCCTACCCGCCGTATATTTACGGCCTGAGCCAGTGGCATCCAACGTGCACATTTCAAGTATCAGATTATCGACGTTGAGCATGCCGACAAGTCGATTTGGGGCACCGTGAGCAACGTGATTCAGGTTGCTGCTCGGAAGAACGAGGGGGATAGGCTCATTCCTCGCGAGTGGTTCGGTCGCTGACCGAAGTGGTGGAAACGGACGCTAACTGTATCGAAAAACAGGCTGTATGCGTCAGCATGGAATCCACGCCAGGCCTCGTGCGACAGGGGCTTGGCGGTACTGCACTTTGCGCACAAAGTGCAGTACATTTGGGGCCAGATTCAGGCCAAGTTTTCTCATTTCCGTTGAGAAAGCGTGAGAAGCCGCGAGTGCCCCTCCCAACCTCTCCGTACGCATGATTGTGTCTGTCATATTGCCTGCATAGGGTCTTCCCTATATGATTTTGCTCGGCCGTGAGAGAGGCCCGCACAAGGAAAATCAAATGGGAGCGCAGGACCTTATCGCATTGACAAATTCGGGGTTACTCCAGTCCGACCGAATTGTTAAATTGGATACCCCCGCCGGACCGAATGTGCTTCTGCCACATATTGTGGTGGGCACTGCTCGCCTGGGTGGCAATTTCGAGATTACCGTCGACGTTGTTTCGCTGCAGGATTCAATCGAGCTGAAGTCCCTCATCGCGCAGCCCGTCACACTTTGGATTCAGCAGTCTGACAAAACGTATCGTCCCCGACACGGGTATGTTCATACGGCCCGCCGGCTGGGTGCCGACGGGCGGCTGGTCAGCCTGCAACTGATTTTCTCGTCGTGGCTTCACTTCCTGAAGTTCCGCAAGGACGCGCGCATATTCCAGGACCAGACCGTCGAAGCCATTCTCGAGACAGTGTTCCAAGGGCATCCTCAGGCAGTTGGGGCGTACCGAATCGAGGTGAGCAAACCGTCACCGGCACGCTCGTTCTGCGTGCAGTACGAAGACGATTGGAACTTCGTGCACCGGCTGATGGAGTCGGAAGGCTGGTTCTATTACTTCGAGCATGCCGACGACGGTAAATCTCATACCCTCGTCGTCACAGACGACCTGTATTCACTCAAGCCGCTTGAGCCGGAACAGGTCCGGTTCTATCGGGCCGGCGTCACGCGCCAGCCCGACGCGTTCGTGCACTGGTCGGGCACGCGGACCTTACAGAGCACGTCGTACTCGACGAGTACGTTCGACTATAAGAACCCCGAAGCGCGCAAGGAAAAATCGTTTCCTACCATCGCGAACCAGGGCGAGCTTCCGCAGCAGGCTGAGGTCTACGAATACACGGGTCCATACACGTACCTCGATGATGACCGCGGCGACCGGTTGACCAAGCTCAAGCTCGAGGAATGGGAGTCGCGTGCGAAGCGATTCCACGGTGTAGCTAGCGCACCGAGTATCGACGTCGGCGGCTGGTTCAGTTTGCTAGACCACCCCGAGCACGACGGAGATAGCGCTGAGGACCGCAAATTTGCGGTGGTCGAGGCCACTTGGTACATCCGCAACAATCTCCCGATTGGGGAAACCCGCGCCTATCCGCATAGCCTCGATGCCCGTCTTGCCAAGGTTCGTGATGCTCACGAGGAGTCGGCACCTGAGTTCGCGGTTAAAGATGCTTCAGGCAGCGAGGGCTTCTTCCTCGTTGATGTCGAAGCCCAGCGCCAGAAGGTGCCGTTTCGCAGCCCGTTTGAACACCGAAAACCCGTCATGCACCTTCAGACGGCGACGGTCGTCGGCCCTGGCAACGAAGAGGTCTATACCGATGCGCTGAACCGCATCTTGGTACGCATGCACTGGGACCGACGTGAGGGCATCGGAGCGACATGCTGGGTGCGCGTTTCCTATTCCGATACTGGCGGCGGCTACGGCAGCGTGCACGTGCCGCGCGTTGGCGAAGAAGTGACCATCGAATGGCTTGGTGGTGATTGTGACCGCCCCATTGCAACAGGCCGCGTCTACAACGGCGCAACGCAGCCGCGTTGGCATTCGAACGGCATCCTGTCAGGCTTCAGCTCGAAGGAATACGGCGGCAACGGTTACAACCATCTCGTGATGGACGATGCGACCGGGCAGAACCGGCTGCAACTGTTCTCGTCGCAAGGCAGTTCCATGCTTCACCTGGGATACCTGATTGCCCAGGACGGCAATGTCCGCGGCAGCTATCTCGGCAGCGGCTTCGACCTTCGCACCGATGCGTACGGCGCGATTCGCGCCAATCGGGGGCTTTTCCTCACGACCCATCCTGGTTCGGGTGCGGCGCATCAGCAGTTGGAGGTCCGACAAGCCCAGCAGCAACTCACCAGCGCTCACAACTTGGTCGAGTCGCTTTCCGACGTCGGCAGCCAGCACCAGGCCGAAAGCCTGAAAGCGGGCCAAGACGCGCTCAAGGCTTTCACGGACGCCACGACCGACAACGTTCAGGGGCAAGACCAGGGGAGCGGCGGCCGCACGGCGGGAGGCGGCACGGGCGCAGCCAACGCGTTCAAAAAACCTATTCTTCTGGCCGCAAGCCCGGTGGGCATTGCACTATCGACGCAGCGGTCGGTGCACTTGGGTGCGGACGAACACGTGAACGTGGTCAGCGGCCAGAGCACCCACATCGCGGCCGGAAAATCGCTGCTCGCGAGTGTCGCCGAACGCATCAGCCTGTTCACCCAGAACGCCGGGATGAAGCTCTTCGCTGCGAAGGGCAAGGTGGAAATCCAGGCGCAGTCGGACAACATCGAAGTGACCGCGCAAAAAACGGTAAAGGTGCTATCGGCGACCGAGAAGGTCGAAGTGGCCGCGAGCCAGGGCATCCTGCTGACCTCAGGTGGCGCGTATATCCGCATTCAGGGCGGCAATATCGAGATTCACGCTCCGGGCAAGATAGACATCAAGGGAGCGCAGCATGCGTTCGCCGGCCCCACGAGCGCACCCTACGATTTGCCGGCCCTACCCAAGGGCGACCTGCACAACAAGCTCGAACTGAATCTCACGGACGACAACCTCAAGGCTGTGCCTCAAGCTCCCTACAAAGTCGTGTTCGAGAACGGAACGACCTTGGCCGGCAATCTCGACGGTAACGGTCACGCGGTACTGCGTGACGTGCCAGACGGAACTGCAAAGGTCTTCTTTGGCGAGGACGCGCGCCCATTCACGCCACAGCCTGTTCCCGCTCCTACGGACCTCACGCAACCTGATGTTCTCAAAGAACTACATGCAGCTGGGCACGAGGGCATCACGAACGACAATCTCTACAGCCTGTTCAACAAATTTTCTGGGCGGCCGGACGTGAAATGAACGAAAGCGACCAACAAGCAATAGAAGACGCGGTCAAAGAGATTGGCTGGTCGATGGCAACCAACGCTGTCCCGCTGTTCTACGTCGCGCAGAACGTTTACGACACCACGGAGAGCGTCTGGACCGTATGGAACGCACGCGAAAGTGCGGACGAGATGACGAAAATCGAGGCCGGCATCGACTTGGTGTTCGCCGTCGTGGGCTGGGTCCCTGTCGTCGGCGCCGGCGTGAAGCGTACGTTCCGCCTCGTCAATCACAAGTCTGAAATCTACGGCCCGCTGTTGTTCGACATTCTGCGTTTGGTGCTCCAGCAAGCGCACATTCAAACCAGCCCGGATGCGTTGATTGATAAGCTGTTCGATGCCACCGGGGTCAAGAAATATCTGACCGAGGCGCGCGAACACATCCAGAAGTCCTGGCTGTATCGCGAGATGCCGTCCGCAATGCAGGTCACGTTTATGCAGGCGCTGACCTTCGTCGAAACGAACCTGCCGTACTGGCTCGCGCAGTTCGTCCAGCGCAAGCTGCTCCACTGGCGCAAGAAGCAGCCAAACTCAGCCGCAGTCAGCACCCTCGAAGAGCATCGGACCACCGAAAAGCCGGGCGCCAAGGGAGAAGAGGCCAAGGCGGGCCATGACCGCCCGGTCCCGACACCCTCGCGAGGCGTGGTGAATGCCAAGCTCGCGGTAACCGATATCACGACCGAAATCACCGGCATCCTCGGCGAACACATCGGGGACTACTACTGTTACGAAAAGCTGAAGTGGGGAAGCGGCTGGCAGACCCATGATAAGGGCTTGAGCGGCAAGTGGAGCGAACAACCGGGCCTGCGAGTCATGGGCAAGCTCAACGACAAAGGCAAGCTGAATAAGCTGTTCGAACTCAAGGCGCGCGGTCACGGTATCGATGGTGTGTGGCGTGCGGCTCCGTTCAGCAACCAGATGAAGGACTACGCCATCGTCGAAATGAAGGCATCGACGACGAAGCGCAAGCTGAAGGACCCGAATGCAAAGCATAGTATCTGGAGCAAGCTCGGAACAATTAAGGATGAGGTGCGGCCCCTCGCGGACGACCTTCTCGAACCACCCGACGACGCGGGGCTCACTGTCCCAGCGGGCGGGGGCTCAGGCAAGCCTGGGTCCGGCAAACCCACGCCTGGCGGCGGAGGCGGAAAGCCACTGAGCACCGGGGGTGGAAAGCCTGCCGCCAGTAGCGACGTCAAGGCTCAACGGAAGCAGCAAGAAGAGAGCGCTGCTGCGCCCGGCGGCGCGGCTCCGACAACTGAGCCAGCCGCTCCGAAAGACCCGAAAGCCAGCATCGTCCAGATGAGCAACGCCTGGATTCTGAAGAACCTGCCGGAGGCCGTGTCGCGCGACATTGAGCTGTCTATTCTGAATGTAGGCTATTCGCGCCATTTGTTGTATGTGCCGTTCTACCTCCCCTCGGCCGCGCAGCACGTCGAGGCGCTTGCGACGGGTGACGAACATGGACACGCCGACCACGACCTACCATTCACTCACCACTACAAGGACGGCGAGGTCGCTGAAGCGGTCAAGCGCAAAGCCGAGCGGCTAAAATCGCGTACCTGACACGAGATATTTGAAATGAGCGATTTTGATTCGAAGCGACGACAGCGTTTTCTGGGCGAAGACTACTTCAAGTGGCTGCTGGCTTCCTTTTCCGAAAACATCGCGAGTTGGGCCGACAGGCTGACCCCTATCGGCGATACTGAAAATGAAAGGAAGGCGCTGACTCGAGGCATTGTTGCCTCGGACAGCTATCGTCGCTTTCTGCTCATGTACACGGGCGGCGAGGACATCAGCCTGCTAAGAAACGAATTCGAATCGGTGGTCTCCGCATTCGAACAGCTCACGATAGCCGAGCGCGTGCATCAGGCAGATGACCGGCAGCCGCCGCTCGCGTTCAGTGAAATCGGCGATTATGAGACCGCGATGCAGCTGATTGGCTTTTGCTACCTGCTGCATCGGCGTGACTTGCTGCCGCGCATCGCCGCGATGTTCGACCCAGCCTACCGCGGGAAGGACACACTTTACGAAGACCTGCTCGCGTACGAACTCGAGGGGCGTGTTGACGTCGACAGCTGGTTTCACGATGTTCCGTATCGGCCGCTCGTCTTCAGTCTCTACCGCGAAGCGAAACAAGAGTGTGTCGACGACATCAAGCAATACCTCGAAGCTTGGTATCCGGGCATGGCCGCGGCGGTGTGGCATGACGGTCACCTCGAAGCACAGAAGGGGGGCAAGGGGACATACGTTGGCTATTGGGCAATCGAAGCCGCAGCAGTTGCCTATTTGCTAGAGCTGGACGATAGTTCCTTCCGGGACCATCTGCTGTATCCGAAGGACCTAGCCGAATTTGCGCGCAACTTCGAAGCACAGAAGGATAGCGCACCGGCACTCCAAGACAGCGCAACGAAAACAGTGCGTACCGGTCAGGTCTGCCCGGAAACCGGCATCTGGAAGGCGCTGGGCCACCACGTGCCTGGTGTGTTGGTTCAGCAGGGCGAGCGCATGCCCGAAGTGTTCGCTCCGGACCGGTCAGGTGCATATCGCTCCCAACCCGCGCTCTGGGAGTTTGAACGCAAAGCATGACGTGCGAATGAGTTCGCCAGGCCGCACGCTCAAATTGCGATGCGCGCGGTCTTGCCGAACTTGATGCCTTACTTTGCGATAAGGAAACGGTCGCGATTCTTTGCGTCGCGAATCCAGAGCGGAGCACGACCGCGTCCAGACCACGTTTCGCCAGTCTTCGGATTCTGGTATTTCGGCTCCGCAGCCGCTGCTGAGCTCTCAGCCTTCTTTGCGCGCTTGCGACCGAAAATCTGGTCTTCAGTGATGCCGTACTCGGCGACAAGTTCGCGAACCTGCGCAACGACTGCTTCAAGCTCGGCGAGGCGCGCTGCTTCGGTACGCTCCTGGAGCGCGTCGAGCTGCGCCTTCAGCGCCTTATAGTCTTCCGCCATCCTTAACTCTCCCGTTTTGACAAAAAATTTGCATATCTGAGCAATCTAGTTGTAGCTCGACCGAAGTATACCTCCGGAGCAACACGGCACCTTAAGCGCCGCCCGATACATCCTACGCACGGCGACAAGCGGCGGCTCACTTTCCACTGAAAAAAATCCCCTGCGCAGCTCGCTAGCTCCAATGTTGCCTTTGCGTCGGCAGTATTGTCAGGAATCGCACGTCGGCATAATTTTGCTTTCCGAGGACACGAGACCCGGGTTTCATTGCCGTCGATGTGCCCATGAGCAGCAAATTTGAAGTAGCCTATTCCTCCCTAGTCGAAAAGTGCATCGTCATCGACGCGTAGGGATGGAATTCCGGGACAAGACTCCTGAACTGCCCGTCCCGGTACCGATGATGCGCGATGCCAGGGAACATGTCGTTGCTTATCGGGACGACTGCATTAGGATTGTGGAAAAGAGATAGCCCCTCTGCCCAAGTCTCGCTCACCTTCCCGGGAAGCACCTCAAAATGGAAAAATATCGGCTCGGTGGCATCGGGGTCGTGATGATGGCATGCGCCCATACGAAACATCCTGGATTCATCAATTCCGAAACCAGCAATCCGCCCCATCCGGTTGAATTTTGACAGTGTCCCGGTGCTCGAGAACAGCACGCCGCTGACATGCTTCGCATCAGGCAGGTTAAAAAATCCTGACTGTATCGGCTTACCATTCTCCTTCAAGTACGGACCGACCTGTTTTGTCTCGATGATGAGGTGCCCGTCTTCTCCACGCGTTGCCGTCTGCGTAACGCCGTAGAGGTATTCGAGCACTGCCGGGTGACTCCATGTCATCGATTGAGGCTCGTGAAAGTCTGCCAATGCAAAGATGAGCGGCAGGCCCTTGACGTGCTCAAGCTCCCAGTAAGGCGGCTTCTTTGAAAGTTTTGAGTAAAGTGTGCTCCCAAATTTCAGGGGCATAAACGCTTGCAGCTTCTGAGAAATCTCCTTCGGGTCCCGGGGCTTCCATACGGCCGGATGCCCCTCACCTAGCACCGCATCCGCGTTGCTTGGATTGACGGTAACCGCCTCAACCGCCACTTTTTGTCCGTACCGCCCGACTACAAAATCCGGCGCATGCATATTCCTATCGAAGTGGAAGCCTGCTTCTTTGAAGTAAGCGAAGAGGTAGAGCTCCCACAGTCGCGAATCAAAGCCGGTTGTCTGGAACTGTTCGACGAAGTTTCCATCGACGTCGACAAAATGCCTCATCATTTCAGACACAACGTGTCGCGCCCCTGTCCAGAGTTTGTTCTCTGACAGAACGCTGAACGACGGGTGGCGTCGGTCCTTCTCTACAATCGGGGTAAGGATGTCGAAAGCCTCGCCTTCTGCATCGCCCTGCGGAAACATGCTATCCCCGGACTTGCTGTACTCAGCCATCTTGCGCTTCAATTCGCTCCGGGCGCGCCCTTCGCGCGCAAGACTTACTTTCATATCTATCGCCCGGAACCGTCCAATCTCATCACGTCCGAGGACAACGTAGCTAAAGTCATTATCGGTCAGGTCTAGAGCGACGACACCCAAGATTCGCTCGTCCGTATCGGCGTACCAGTTCCGTTCAATGATATGGTCACGAATGTGCGCCGACCGCGTCCAGTCGACATACACGTTGAAGCGTTCTCGGGAAATCGCTCTGATATTTTTCATGTTCGGACTAGTCCAAGGTCATTTTTTGCGCTTCAGGCGTCGAGCAGGCGTCATTTCGCGCGCATCATTAGCTTTGCTGGCGTCACGTCGTCTTACAGCATTAACGGCACTACGGACCGCAACTGTATCGCCTGACCTCGCCGGCCGAGCGATGTAACTCACCGCGATGATGCGAAGTGCATTGACAAGCAGCTTACCGCCTCCCGCCTTGGCGAGACAATCCGCTTTAGGTGGATTCTCCGCTCGTAGCTTGCGAAGCAGTTCCATGCTTGCAGCGACGTGGCGCCACGCCGGGATTACGCATAGATAGCTCACCTCCGGTTCGCGACAACACAGCCTCGATGAATTGAGTGTCCGCTCTTTAGGCCAGACTCGCGGAAATTTCGTGCTGCGCCTGACGTACTGCAATCGATACAGTCTTGTAGACGACCGCCCCGCTAATTTGACAGCAGTGCGACGCAACGTCGAAACCAATTGCCATCGACATACGGTGCATTGCAAGGAGATACAATGTCGCCCCCTTGACCGATGCCCCCCTCAGTGGTATCTCGCTTTTCTCAAAAAGTGAGTATATTTGGGGTCACAACGCAACAATTGCGCTTTCTCGTTTCTTGTGAGGAACCCTGAGAACTTTGACTCAGATGGACCGTTAGCAAAAAATATCGATGCGCTTGACACGCGCATCCGGACAGACCAAATTTTGGCGTACAGCACTTGCTAACGTCGGTTCTGTTTACAATCAATCGTCTAAAACCGTACTTCTAAGTGATACTGGGATGCCACCGGGGAGCGATACGAATGTCGGACGTCGTTGAAAAAATTCGGGCGGCTGCAATCCCGCAGATGAGTATCGATGCATTCGTGCGCTCGATTGCTGTAAATCAAAACAGGCCCGTTTGTCTTCTGCTAGGGGCTGGCGCCTCTATAACCTCTGGCATGCCTTCAGCCCAACGGTGTATTTGGGAGTGGAAGCGGGACATCTTCATCACGAAGAACCCAACGCTTCGAGACTCGCTTGACGAACTATCACTTCCCGGTACACGCCGCATCATTCAAAGCTGGCTGGACCAGCAGGCGCGCTATCCCGCTGAGGGAAGCCCCGACGAGTACTCCTTCTACGCCGAGGAGTGCTACCCGACGTCCCTTGACCGCCGCACATTCTTCCACCGGTTTATCTCCGAAGCAAAGCCGCACATCGGGTATAAACTCACCGCCTTGCTCGCCAAGGCAGGTTGTGTTCGCACCATTTGGACTACGAACTTCGATGGCTTGGTAGCTCGCGCCTGCACCGTTGCTGACGTCGTTTGCGTCGAGGTCGGCATAGATACAGCTCATCGAGCATCGCGCGCTCAGAACGATAATGAGTTACGGCTCGTTTCGCTGCATGGTGATTTTCGATACGATTCACTGAAGAATACTGCCGATGAACTTCAGGAGCAGGATGCTGCGCTTCGGGAAGAATTCCTCCATGAACTGAAAGACTACGACCTTATCGTCATCGGCTATAGCGGTCGAGACGAATCGCTAATGCGCGTTCTATCGGCAGCATATGCCGACCGGTCGAGCTGCCGCCTTTACTGGTGCGGCTATGGCGCCGACCCCGGCACCGAGGTACAGAGTCTCATCAGCTCCATCGACCCGTCGCGTGAGTCCGCGTTCTACATCAATACGAAGGGCTTCGATGACGTCATCTCCAGACTCGCTGTACGTCGATTGTCTGGAAAACAGCTGGCTTTTGCACAAGAACTCATCGAGACAATGGCACCAACGGCGGGTCAAAGGATGGCTTTTGCCGTGCCGCCACTATCTCCGAGTGCACTGGTTAAGGGCAACGCCTACCGCCTCAGCTATCCAGGCAACGCCCTCAAACTTGATATCGAGCTGCCTGAGTTGGGCAGTTGGCGAGATTGGTTAGCTGAGCGCATGCCGCCTGAATTGGGACAATCGGTGGTGTTCGAAAGTGGCGCACTCTGCCTAGCGGACACGGCTGTCGCGTCCCGAGTATTTGACGAGGCGCTACGAACGCCGCCAAGGCGAATCGAGATATCCGACGAAAACATTATCACCGACGGCAGAATAACGTCACTTTTTCGACGAGCCCTCGTAAAAACCGCGGCCCAGACGCTCAACGTCCGTACTGACTTCCGTCGGCGCATCTGGGAGCCCATTCACTATCAGACTCGCGAACTGGGCAACGTGAGGTATCTAATACATCGCGCCCTTTCGATGAACATCGTCGGTATCGATGGTATACCCCATGTCGTATTGACTCCTGAAATCGTTGCCACCACGGAAGATGGCGAAGTGGCTCCATTCGAGCCACAGAAGGCACTTCGTGTCGCAATTTACGGATTCCAGCACAACGACAAGTTCGATGGCGACCTCTCGCACTGGACCCGACAACTGGTCGAGATGGCAATGGAGGCTGACGGCGGCGGCTCGTTCACCATCTCAAAAATCCCACTCTACGCGGGGCTGGCGCAAAAAGGTAAACCACCGCTCCCACCTGCGCTCGCAAAGCATGCCAAACAGAGCGGTATCATCGTCCCTGACGCACCGCTCGTTTTCAGCGCGAAAGTCGGAAAGTCGGAGGTCCGCAACCCGAACCCATTGCACGGATTGGTTTTGAACCGCCCATGGGACCATTCGCTGACAGCGACGGGGCTGTGTCCGTCGACCGAGACCTCGGTCATCTGCCCTGCCGATGCGGCAACAAGGTTCGAACGCTTCCTCAGAGGTCTACAGGAGGTTGCTCGCCCCGAGCAAAGCGAACGCGACTATCTGCACGACTTTCCCGGCTTCCCGGCAGCCTTCGGACTGCCGCTAAAGATTCCCGTCCGAGGCGACTCGACATGGATGACCGTAGACGATTCCGTATCAACCGACGCTTTGACAGGCGCGAAGCAACTTGCTCACCGGATATGCGAAGGTCTTGACCATTTGCGCCGAGCACGACCTGGCGATACTGTCGTCATTTTCGTACCGAAGAGGTGGGAACCATTCAAGGTTGTTGATGCTCAGCATGAGCATTTCAACCTCCACGATTACATCAAGGCATACGCTGCACGACACAGCCAGAGCACTCAGTTCGTCCGCGAAGAAACAGTCCTGAACCCGTATACGTGCCGGGTGCGATGGTGGCTTTCACTCGCTTTGTATGTCAAAGCGATGCGCACGCCTTGGCGCCTGGACGCGCTTGATGAAAACACCGCGTTCGTCGGTATTGGTTATAGCCTCGATAGCGAAGCGGAGCGAGGAAACCACGTCCTCCTTGGGTGCAGTCATCTTTACAGCGCTCGTGGCGAAGGACTCCAGTTCCGCCTTGGACGCATAGAGAATCCGGTGATGCGTGGGCGCAATCCATTCATGTCGGAAGATGATGCGCGTCGCACCGGCGACACCATCAGGCAACTCTTCTACGACTCGAAGATGCATCTGCCGACCCGTGTCGTCATTCACAAGCGCACGCACTTCACTGACGAAGAGAAGCGAGGTCTCGTGCAGGGCCTTGACGGAGTCAAGAACATCGAGCTTATTGAAATCAATGTAGAGGATTCGCTCCGATATCTGTCATCCAAGTTCAAAGATGGTAAATTGGACATCGATACATTTCCTGTGTACCGAGGAACCACTATCGTAGAAAGCGACGACACCGCACTACTATGGGTACACGGCGCCACGCCGAGCGCTCAGAACAAATATTGGCGGTACTACCAAGGCAAGCGAAGAATACCTGCGCCGCTCAGAATACGCCGGTTCCTTGGTCAATCAGACGTTGTTCAATGTGCGACAGAAATCCTTGGCTTGTCCAAGATGAACTGGAACACCCTCGACTACTACTCCCGAATGCCAGCCACGTTAGATTCCGCGAGCAGCATCGCCAAGTTTGGAACTTACCTCGACGGGTTCTCGTCTGCGCCATATGACTATCGCTTACTCATCTGAAGGCGGAGCCTAGATACAATCCTGCTCACAGACATCTCAACTTCCTGTGGCATGTACAGCTCAGTTACGCACGGTGACGCGAACACTACACAAAAACACATACTGAATACACTAACAGCGCCCCCTTACTATGCCTTTCGTGACAAGGGTTCCTGGGTACTGTACGTCCTGAAAAAAGTACAGTACATCTGGGGTCAGAATGACGCAGCATTTTTCTCATTTTCCATGAGAAACCTTGAGAAACATGGCTACCGGTTGCCGAACAGGAAGCGGTCCCAGTCCTCCGCGTAAGCGCAATCCATCGGGTTGGTGGTTTCGTCGATTGTCAGGCAAGTGCTGGTAGCCACGTTTCGCCGAAGAAACGTCCTAGCCGGTTCAGGTATTTCGTCAAACTTATCCGCCGTCGCAATCACGCGTTTGCTGGACTCGCGTCCGCCTAGCCACAACTCAACTATCACGCGCAGCATTCTTTCTCCCAATTGGCAGGTGTTAGCTGACCCACTGTCTTGCCGACCATACCGCGCGCACCACATGCATCGCATTCGCATCTGGCGCCACCGGTACGCGCTCGCTTAAACCCGTCTTCGCCCACCCCCCACCGGGGATTGGGTCATGCATCCAGAAACCTCGAGCCGTGCTACCGCGGACATCGATGATTAGTCGAAGTCCGACCACATCTGGCGTGTCTACCAGCGACACGAGGGCAAGCAGGACACATGGCTCCGCGGGCAGAATGTCCTCATCGGGAGTCTGCTTGGTATACAGGCCAAGCGCGCTGGTAAGCGCGTGGCGATATTCCTGTGTAGGTCCAGTTATGAAGAGGCTGCAAATCGGCTCTTGCTGCACACCTTGCACGTGCGACACCAGCACAACAAATTGAAACCCAGATTTCATTCCTGCACCCATCACTCGCCTCCTATTGCTTTGTGAACGCGCTCCAAGTTTGTTTTCAATTTCTCGAGTACCGAAGGCTCGCTAATGCCCAAGATTGGGTCCGTGCGCACAAGACAGTCACGGCACCATGCGGGCCAATGCAACCAGTCATCGTCCAACGCCAGCCACGCATCTGGCTTGCGGCGCAATACGTCTGACCACACTTGCATGCCACGTGGTGCAGCCGCAAATTCCTCGCGGTCCATTCCACTGTGATACGTGGCGCCAACCACCCTTGCCTGCAGACCTGGCGTTAGCCTACGCGACACGCGTCGGATGCTTCCGCGGTAACGCCGTACCCAGCTTGTAGACAGCACGATTTGGAGCTCAGGGTATGGCGCTAGTGCGTCCTCAAGCAGGCCGCAATGCTCAAAAAGACGGTGGCCCGGTGCGTCGAGCAACTGCGGACCGCGCCTGTGAAGCAAAAATACGTTCTCCGGATGTAGCACCCCATCGTAATCGAGAAAGAGCAGGCGCCCGCCGGTGTGTCGGGGGCGCGGTATCTCGTACGTCGGCCCCGCAAATTCTTTTAGCATTGCATATCGTCGTCTGTCTGAAGCACCACTGGCCAAGCCTCTAACAGGCGACGAGCAGTGGTGACCACGTCGTCGCCAATCACATACGCGGTTGGTGGAAGCTGCGCAACCGATTGAGCCGTTCGTGCGCTGGCGTAAGCGAAATTTCCTTTACATAGAACGTCAATTCGAAAGGTGGTCACCAGCCGAGTGCCCGCGGCTGCGCGGCAGGAAGTCTCATGAACAAAAATCGTGAAGCGCTCCGACACCGGGTATGGGCCACGCGGTGTCGGATAGGCGAGCGCCCGTAGAGCGCGCTGCGACGTCGCGCCGCCTGATTCGATGGAAGTGCCGTCGCACACCACGAGCAAGGTATCGCCACTGCAGTCACCCAGATACACCGCGACATCCGTCTGCACGGCAGCGCTATGTGGCGACATCCCCTGGGCATCGCACATCGCTAGTCCTCTCGCGTCTCGATTCGTCTCATGGCGTGTCCTGATTACCGCGCTCGTACACGACTCTCCTGCTACCAACTTGAATACGCCGGGTGATACGTCGTCGGCCAGTGGTCACGACTGCCACCATAGGAATTTGCGTGGACGTACCAGCGTTGTACTCTCTCGCGAGCTTTCCCGGACCGACGGAAATGCCCAGCTTTTTGAAAGCCTCCGCGGCTATTGCCTCAAACGTCGAGGCCGGCGCGGGACGACCGGTAAATCGGTTTATGCGGGTTTTGGCATATATGCCGTGGCCTACTCGTACCAGCTGCCCGGTCGTGACCAGCTTGGTTAGCACGCGTGTCAGTTGCGACGGGCTTCCTAGTCGCGATAGGTCCGAGCGGAGAATGACGACGCCCGCACGTCGGCGGATGGACCGCACAACGCGAGTCTCCAGCTTCATTTTGTGTAAGTCGCCGGCGCGCACGCCGGTTGGGAAGCAAGTGTCACGCATTGCTGCGTCGACTGACATTCTGAAGGATGCGAGCAGCGCCAAAGGAGCGACGGTTCACAGTGGGTCTTCCCGCCGCATACGGCGCATGATGTCTGCGACTGCGGGTTGGCAATCCCGGCTAGCTAGATGGAGCAGCACCGCAAGGCCGATTTCCGAAGCAGAATGAAACGGGTCCACGCGCAAGCGCGCGATTTTTACCGCTCGCTGGCCAGTGGCAACAGCCTCCCCGCGTACACGACCCACCGAGTCAACAGATACAGTGAACCGCGCAGATGCATTTTGCACCGCCGCTCGCTCCCGCTCGACAAAGCACGTCACATGCGCTACACGGTCCCGCCGTGTAGTCGACGCCGGCCTGGTTGCTGTCACGGGACCATCGTCCGAAACGAGTTGAGCGCTCTCATTTCGATGTAAAGCGTGATACGCGTCTGCCCAAATGTCCGGGGCGCTACTGTGCTCTATGCAACGGGTGTACAGCTCTTGCGTCCATCGCAGGTCCGAGCCGAAACGGCCAACACACACAGCAATGGCAATGTCCTCGCCCTTTCTGAATGTTGCATGGTCTACTGCATAAAACGACGTCACGACTGCTCCCTGTTTACCCCTGTTTACAGCTCGTCGAATTGACCGCCATTCGTGGAATTCGCGCACACCGGCTACGTAATGCACACGTATACGCAACGTAGAGAGCCCGCTCACCGACTCGACGATATCTGGCAGGCCGCCCGGTACCCCAAGCACATCGCACATGCCGACGCTATCTAATGCGCGGAGACGCTCTTTAGCATTGCCACTGCCCAGCAACTGAGCTCGCGGGAAAGGCCGGTCGCGAAACAGCTTCCGCGCGAGCTCTTGCAGTCCGCCTAAAACCGATAGAAAGGAGTGTAGGCGTTTACGATGTACATGTAAATGTCTACACGTTAAGTGTAGAACATTTGTGTGCTGTAGACATCTGCGTTGTCGTCATGAAAATGGCGGCATGAAAAAATCCAGTGAGCCATCGACCCTGCCAGAGCGTTTCGCAACCAACCTGAGGAAGTATCGCGTTGGCTTGGGAATGTCGCAGGAGGAGCTCGGTAGTTACATAGGCGCCGACCGAACGGTCATCAGCCGTCTGGAACGAACATTCGGCAACCTGACGTTGGAACGTGCGGAGGCGCTCGCGAGCGCGCTGGACATTGATGTTCGTGTTTTGTTGAGTTTCTCTGGCAAGGACGAAATCGAGCGGCAGCCACCGACGGGGGACGTCTCGAGCGCCGGGGTTGGTGCCAAGGTCAAACAATTGCGGGAAAAGGCGGGCCTTTCGCAGAAACAGCTAGGGGAGCTAGCTGGAGTTGACCGCAATTTCATCTCGCGTGTTGAAGCGCCGCACGGACGGGGCACGCCCCTGAAGCTTGCTACACTCGAGAAGCTCGCAGGGGCATTTGGAATCCACCCAGTCGAACTGCTTTAGGCCCGGGAGACTGGCGTTTATCCAGCGCTCAGCCAGCGATGGACGACATCGCTCCGCCAGCACAGCATTTCCCGGCTGTATAGCTGAGCGCGCGGCGGCAGGAGCCACGGACGATGTTTTGCTCGCAGGATGACCGCGCGCTCGGATATGCCGAGCAAAGCGGCGAGTTCAGAGGGGTCGAGATAGGTCACGGTTTGGGGCTGGTCTGCTTTCATGCGCTCTGTAGCGCGCCGGTTTTAGACCGGCGTAGCGCAGCACCTCGGCCCTCCCCTATTGGTCCCGGTTGGACTGGGAACCAGACAGCTGCTTCAGCTCTGCCAACCCATAGGCATCTGACTTGCGGCACCGGATTCACCGCTAAAACGTGTTGGCTTTCTGCGACATTTCGGGACGCATCCGAGCCCTTGCGCACAACTACAAATGGGCGCGATAACGGCGCGAGAGACACCCTAAATCCCGGGGGAACATTGTGCACATTGCAGCTCTATGGGTCAGCGACTTCCGAGGAATCCGCGAGTTATCGCGGTGCCCAGAGAGGCAGAACTGTTGATTGACTCGCGGCAGGAGCAGTTTTCGACAACGTTGCGAGGGGAGTGGTAACAGCCTGTCCGGCTACATGAGCCTGAATACCGATGGATGCTCAGCTTTGTCAACATGCCCATAAGGGAGGAACACCCTCCCACTTTTGAAACCATCAACGCCTAGCCAAATCCGGACCTAACCCTGAGATTGTGGCTTGTCGCCCTTTGCCTTAGAACTCACGATATTCATCGCCTTCATCCGTTCGCTCTTTGTGGCCCGACGCAAAGGCCGACCGTCTGGATGGAAGCCGTCCTTCATCAAATCGAATCGAATTAGCAGCTCCGCGTTCGCGGTTGTCACGATGTCGAGCTTATCCTGTAGCTCTGAATTCGCATTGCGCAAACGCGCGATTTCCTGTTTAAGAGTCTCCTTCTTAACCTCGGGGTCGCCGGTCACCGAGAAGAGGATTGCTTTTCGCGTCTCCGGGAAAGGACACCCGTCGTGACCGATGAGCCTTCGCGAGTGACCAGACTCGAGCGCAACGGTGGCGATGTTAATTCGAAGCTTACCGTCCGCCAGCCGACCTTGAAGGTCTTCGTTCGTTGGCTCTCCTGCCTGCAAACGCCGAAGAGCTTTCATGAAATCTTTGGCCGTCTCGTTACCGCCGTCCAGTTCATCGCCCAATTTCCGCTCCATCGAACCATTTAATGACTTGAGCGGCCTGTTGTGCCCTCGCAAGGTGAACGTGATACTCGTGTTCTCGCCCTTTCCCTTTCGCAGCCTCATAGGCCTTCGTGTACTGCGCGAAGCGCCGTTCCCAGAACGGTCTGTTGGAGCGGTCTGCTGCGAAGGCCCCGCACCCGGCACACATACCTGGATTACGTACCGAATAGTCTGGTGTCACATTTTCCCAGCTGGCGGTACCAGTCTCCTGCCTGCATCTAGATTCCAGCGGGTCGGCAGTGATAAGACATTTCCCGTGGTCGTGAAAAAAGATGCGCAAGTCGTGAAAAATCACAACATGACGAATCCGCCTGTCGAGCTCGGCAGGGTCTTTGACATCGGTGAACTCCTCAGAACTAAAGTATTTCTCAATGTCTCCCGCCTTGCGTCCAACAATCTTTTTACGCTTCACAGCCTCTGCGAAAAACGTGACGGTGTCGGAAATGATAACGCTGTCGATGTCATTTCTCAGTCTCGCGGCCTGAGGGTAATACGCACGCTCCGTTGTGGCGATATTCAGATGCTTGAAGTGGTCCTTCACCGCTGGGAGCAGGGACGCCCGACTTTCAAGCATGAACGCTGCAAACGTCTTTCTGCCTTGACGTGGCGAAATGTTTTTTCCCTTCTTTCTCCTGTAGTCGATGAGGTTCTCGCCACGGATACTCTCATCAGGAAGGCCTGAGAGGTCGACCTCACATTGCACAAAGGTTTGGAAAGAGCGGGCCAGCCCCACCGTTGTTACTTGGCGGACCCCGTCAGCAGATTGTGGGAGCCCGGTCCGAGTGGAAATTCCCACTAGCATGTTGGAAAAGCCTCCGAGCTTGCGCCAAGGCTCAAATAGCCGCTGCAAGACAGTAAGGCAAACTACTGTGAGCGGTAATGCGTCACAGTCGGCAGGCCGACAACCGATGAGCCAATCGCTTGGCTGTGGTTGCTCGACTCCCTTGCTCAAAACCGACTTCATATAAAACAACTCCAACAAGCCCGAGTTAGACCGTTTAATCAAAACACACGACGGCAGGCCAGTCTCGTCGTTCATGCCTCCAGGAATCGCGCACACTTCGCTGGGTCTGATTCCCACCAGATACTCCAATATGGTCATCGCCGCATCTCGCACGCGCATCATGTTGTAACGCATTACTGTCGGGATAGTTGCGGGGACGTCCACGTTTCCAGGATAGCTGACTGACTCTCCCTCGTGCCTGTTCTGTAAAGGACCGCGCCAAGGCAACCCGGTCGCCCGGTCGATGCTAAATTGATAGTTCAGCAGGCTCCGCCGTGCCAGAGCGCGTGCGCTAACCGGCAGTAATCCTCGGCCAAGATGCTCGCTCGTTCTAGCTAGGTAGAGGTCTTGCATCGCGACGACATCTTTAGCACGAACCTCTATCCATGCGATGGCCGTCCGCAAAAGTGGAAGCGCAACTTCGTCCGGAAGTGGCGGAGTTCTATTGAAGGTGTATGCAGCGACGGTTCTAACGACATCTCGAATATTTTTTCCTTCGAAAGGCGGCTCATTCAGCGTTCCAAACTTCCGCGCCTCAAGTCGTTGAGATTGCGCATGTATGAAATAGATGATGCTTATGCGCGAGACAACCTGGGAATATGTGGCTCCATCGTCAGCTTTGTCGCTCGCGAGCTCAGCTTCAGCGCCTTGTAATTCTTCGTCAATCGATTCGCCTGAATCGTTGGCCCGGGTACTGTCACCTTCTTCCGAATCCATCTGGTCGCTGTCACCCAGGTCCGCATCCAACTCAGAACCCACTTCACTCTGGAAATTCACGTCATCTTCGTCTTCGGACAGTTCCTCGTCGACATCGAAATACGAGCCGCCTTGCACAATCAAGAAGGGTAACTCTTCGAGGTAGGTGCGCAGCAACTCAGGGTTCAGTTGGCCAAGCGAGGGCAAATCACGGTACACCATCCAGCGGAAAAGACTCCTTACGCCAACGATGTGGGACGTCATACTGGCCGGTTTGAGCGTTCGGCCATAGGACCCGCCATCCTGCAACATTCCCCACAGCACCTCTCGAAACGATTCGAGAAGCTCGAAATGCTGGGAGTCGGTAGACCAACTTCCATCGGGTAACGAAAAGTGCCAGCTAAGGGTGCTATACGGGTTGCCTGGAACCCTATTGTCTAAGTACCAGACGAAATCCGGCCACCTTGACCGAGACGAAATGATGATGTGGTCTCGCGAGTCGCGCTCATCTTGCGTGCGGGGTAGGCGGCTTTCTTTTCTCTTCACTCCAGTTCTCCTATCGGCTCAAGCTCAAGTCGCGTTGCCGAGTCCCGTATGTCCTTCCGTTTGAACATGGGAATCCAACCCTCCCGCAACTCGTGGAGGCCCTCGCTAAATGCCGACTCCCATCTTTGTGGGGTGAGGTAAAACTTCGCACGCTTGATTTCTTCTGCAAGCTGAATAAGACGTGCGAGAGCATAGGCAGACGTCAAGTCAACGAACGCCAGCGGGCAAGCAGGACAACCGCCAAATGCTCGGCAGAGGCGGCCACGCTGTTCACCGGGCATAGGTGAGTCGAACGGGTCAAAGCAGTGCCATCCCGGTGTGGCGGCAAGGTTATCAACACTGTCAGCGGTTCCCCTCGTATCAGGACGGCCAGCACGTTGCGCCCAACGCTCGTGAGTAACCATCACGTGAACCAATGCCTCCTCTCGCCTCTTTCTTGCCGCGCTTCCCTCGTAATGTCTTTCGATTGTCGCCGCAGCCTTCTGCCCCCCCGCCGCCTGCACTGCGCGAATGTCGTCCCCGCTGAGTTGCCGCACAATATCCAGGCCTGTTGTGCGTATGACGCTGACCAGGATTGGGGGCAAGTTGTGCTTCTTCGCAAATCGTGAGGCGGCGTGACCCCAAGCAGCGTCCGAACTCTTTCCGTCAAACTTGGCCGTGAAAAACCCGCGGACTTTGCCTTTATCCGTCACAAACAGAAAAGCGTGGCCAGCATGCTGCCCGGCAAGCGGTCGAATTGACTCGGTCCAACGAGCCATCACCTCATGGAGGCGGTTTGGAGACAGGGGGTCATCTTCTTGCAGCGCGAAGCTACGTCGGTAAGTTACATTGCCTCGCGTTTTTTCGATGTCGAAGGCCACTCGAGGGACTTCAAGGACGTCGACTATATGCCGGGCATCTTGTTGGAAACCGAAGAGTGGTCCAGTATTCGACAACGTCAGGATGGCATGCATCAACGCAAAGACGAACGCTTCATATGCGCTCGGGTAGAGAGCCCGTTCCACAGCTCTCATCCCATGGTTGTACTGAATTGCACTTCCGAGCTGATTGCTCTCAAGAAGTAACTCCGGGTTGGTGGGCACGACGAAAGAGCTGCCATATTGCGAGCGCAACCAACACCAAATCGCGCGAATGTCGCGATACCGCCTACGGTCGTCATATTCTTCGTCCGGACCGATAAATACTCCCGAGTCCAAAAAATTCCATGCCGGCTCCCACTTTGCAAGAATCTCTCTGATTTCACTCTTGCAGGCTCGTACGAGTTGTTGCCAGGTCACATCGTCCAGACGCTCGGTAACTTTTCGGAATTTTTCTGCGTCACGAAACGCCCCATTTGGGAACATCCGTTTGCTTTTGGGAAGCAAATCTTTATTCTCCGCCTTCTCCAACTCTTCCAGAACTGCGCGAATCGTGGTTATATACTTTCGACCAGTCGTTAAAGACAAACCTTTTTCGTGCGTTTTTACCCATCCTACGAATTCTGCAATAAGAGCCGTATCAACTTCAGCAAGTCCAATCCTGGAACGACCAGACCCTATCAAAAAATCGACAAATCCATTTATTAAATTACTAACAAACGTGTCGTAACCGCGCTTCGACTTGCGCTTCGGGTTGTTCGCCCACCGCACATAGCCGGATATGAACAATGGTCCAGCCGCTAACAACTCGACTTTGACTTTTAACTTATCGAGCGCCCTCTGAAAAAATTCGAGATTTTCCGAGTGTCCAGTGAAACTATTCAGGGCATTGTCAAGGATGACCTCGGCACCGCCGGCACTTAAAACCCTCCGTTGCTGCTTCGAAAATTGCTCGTAGAGCAGGGAACCAGTTTTAGATGGCATTCAGCTCAGCCTCGTAATCATCTGACACTGTAGATTCAAAATCAGGGGCACCACGCAAGTAAATATCTGTGGTAGTCGACAGGTGCGCGTGCCCGAGACAAGCTGAAATATCAAGCCATGGCTCTGAGATACCACTCTTTTTTAAAATATAATACGTCCAGACCGCAAACGTATGACGTAAGTCATGATATACGAAAGAAGGAATTTTTTTAAGCTTTTCATTCCGGCAGATTCCGAACGGTCCCCAAGAAATATCCTCGACCGCCTCTTCTGAATACAGTCCACTTCTAATACATGCATCTGCGAAAGCCCTTTGCATTGTGCGCACTGAAACCGGCCTTCCACCGTAAACGGGTATTGAGGCCGGATTCAAGATAAGAAAATCTGAATCTTCTCCTCCGCACTCTCGAATGATGAAAGCTCGCTCACCCTCCGCATACGCTTTAATATCAAGCAATAATTCGCCTGGAAACTTTGCGGTCCTCTGCACCCCACCTTTACCCAAAATGCCTATCGGATAACGTTTAAGCGGATTTATAGCCCGACTCCAAATAGTTTTTAACTTCGACACCTTCAAATTACGAACCTCGGAAACTCGCAATCCTGCCTTTAAAGCGATGTCACAGCCAATCCAGTCACGAGAGCTGAGCTCAGGAAAACGGCTATCCCACACCCCGGGCTCGGGCCCGAGCTCTTCAAACAAGCGAAGCGACTGTCCTCTTTGCAAGACCGAAACCGGACAGTCTTCGTCAGCTCTTTTCGAAAAGCGATTTTTTTCGGCCGCTTCGCGCAAAATGCCGTTTTCTGGGGTGTCATCAGCGGCAAGGCGCCTGCCCCTGCCCCACTCGTAAAATGAGTCAATTCCAATTGCACGGCGATTCTTCGTCTCAGTAGCGTATTTTTTTCCCGTTTGGGGAGATGTAGCACTGTCCAGAATGTCGAAGTAGCTTTTCAAATTAAACGGAGTCGCCTGTGTCCAAGTCAGGCCGAATTCCTCTAGATATATCATCCACTCTTTTACGTCAAAGCAATATGCCAATGCAGAGTTAACGACGAACTTCGAGTTGCGAGCCTTTACAAACGTGTCGTAGATAAAAAGAAGTATCGGCTCACAAATCGCTCCAGTTCGCTCATCAATAACAATGGGGAACCCTTCAGGCAGCACACGTCTGACCAGTGACTTCTTTGGCGAAGGAAGCTCAATGGGATGCTTTGCGCGACGAATGACCCAATCGGCAATTTCCTCGTCGATATCGTCGACCACCAAAGCAGCATCGCTCACCGACAGACCCCGTCTCCGCGAGTGTTAGCGGGTTCCGCGTGGTAGGCCACTTGTCGTGGCTTCACATAAAGGGCATCGGAAGAGAAGCGCCAGCCTTCTATAACGGTGGGGGGGCCGCCTAGCGGCGGCCAACACCTTGAAAGATATTGCTGAACCGGCCTCTCGGAACTGCGTACTGCGCCGCTAGCTTGGTCTCTCATCGTTGGGCCATCCTGAACGCTCCTGACCATCCCATATACTCAGTGAACACTTGAAGTGTCGCATAACATGCTCGCAGCCGCGATACGGATTGAGCGACACGCTGAACGGAATGTCCGGCGACTGGTTGTGCGTCAGGATGCTCTTTGCGCGCTCCTCGAACACCTGCGTGCGCAGCGGAACGGGCAGATCGGTGTCGTCCGATTCGTGCGTCCAGCCGTCGTCGACCGCTTCGCGCAGCGCCGTTTCGTACCGCCCCTGGAGGTTGTCGACCGCACCGCGCCCCTTGCGGGGCGCCGGCGGCGCTATCGGAAATTCATTGTCGGACCGACCGTCCATGCGCTCACCCATTCGCCTGCACCCAATACTGTATATTTATACAGTATTGGGTGCAGCGTGCCAAGGGCGAGATAGAGGGACCGACAGCAGGACCCAGCCTCGGTCATTCGCCGACCGAAATCGTCAGCGTCTCCTTGATTTCCTCCATCACGACGTAGCTCTTCGACTGCACCGCGCCGGGCAGTTGCAGCAGGATGTCGCCGAGCAGCTTGCGATAGTCGGCCATTTCACCGATCCGCGCCTTGATCAGGTAGTCGAAGTCGCCGGACACGAGATGGCATTCGAGCACCTCGTCGATCTTCATCACTTCGCGCCGGAATTGCTCGAACATGTTGCCGCCCTTGTGGCCGAGCGTGATCTCGACGAACACCAGCAACGCGGCACCCAGTTGGCCCGGATCGACGCGTGCGTGATAGCCAGTGATCACGCCGTCGCGCTCCATGCGCCGCACGCGTTCGATGCACGGCGTGACGGTCAGCCCGACCTGTTCCGCGAGGTCCTTCATCGCCATCCGGCCGTCGTCCTGGAGCAGTTTGAGGATGCGCCGGTCGAGCTTGTCGAGCGAGCGTACTGGCTGGCGTTGCGTTCTCATTTGTTTATTCTGAAAACCTGAAAAATACGATAACAAAACCTACACATTCGACAATACCATAGCTCGAAAAACTAGATCAGCTAGAGGTTACACGGAGACGCAGGTGCGCCCGGCCTCGACCTGATCCCTTCCATCTGGAGCAGCTATGCGAGTCGTCATTCTGGGCAGCGGTGTGGTGGGCGTGGCAAGCGCGTATTACCTCGCGCGCGCCGGTCATGAAGTCACGGTGATCGACCGGGAAGCCGGCCCTGCGCTCCAGACGAGCTTCGCGAACGCAGGTCAGATCTCGCCCGGCTATGCCGCGCCGTGGGCCGCGCCCGGCGTGCCGCTGAAGGCCGTCAAGTGGATGTTCGAGAAGCATGCGCCGCTCGCGATCCGCCTCGACGGCACGCGCTTCCAGCTCCAGTGGATGTGGCAGATGCTGCGCAACTGCACGGCCGAGCGCTATGCGGTCAACAAGGGCCGCATGGTCCGCCTCGCCGAATACAGCCGCGATTGCCTGCAGGCGCTGCGCGCCGACACGGGCATCCAGTACGAAGGCCGCACGGGCGGCACGCTGCAGTTGTTCCGCACGCAGCAGCAACTCGACGGCGCGGCGAAGGACATCGCGGTGCTGCAGGAAGCGAACGTGCCGTTCGAACTGCTGTCGCCGGCCGAGCTGAAGAACGCCGAACCGGCACTCGCCGCCGTGTCGCACAAGCTGACGGGCGGCCTGCGTCTGCCGGGCGACGAAACGGGCGACTGCCAGTTGTTCACGACACGCCTCGCGGCACTCGCGGAATCGCTCGGCGTGAAGTTCCGCTACAACACGCCGATCGACGCGCTCGCGATCGCGGGCGGCAAGATCGCCGGCGTGCAGTGCGGCAGCGAGACTGTGCGAGCGGATGCGTATGTCGTCGCGCTCGGGTCGTACTCGACCCGCTTCATCTCGAACCTGATGAAGATTCCGGTCTATCCGCTGAAGGGCTATTCGATCACCGCGCCGATCGTCAACGAGGCAGCCGCCCCAGTGTCGACGGTGCTCGACGAAACCTACAAGATCGCGATCACGCGTTTCGACCAGCGCATCCGTGTCGGCGGCATGGCGGAGATCGTCGGCTTCGACAAGAACCTGCGCGCAGCGCGCCGCGAGACGCTCGAAATGTGCGTGAACGACCTGTTCCCAGGCGGCGGCGACACGTCGAAGGCGACCTTCTGGACGGGCCTGCGCCCGATGACGCCGGACGGTACTCCGATCGTCGGCCGTACACCGGTCTCGAACCTGTTCCTGAACACCGGCCACGGCACGCTCGGCTGGACGATGTCGTGCGGGTCGGGCCAACTGCTCGCGGATCTGATCTCGGGCAAGAAGCCGGCGATCCAGGCCGACGACCTGTCGGTGCATCGCTACCTGAAGGACGTGGCCGGCCAGACACGCCCGGCATACGCGTAAGTCGGGACGACTGGCGGCGACGCAGGCCGGTCGGCATCAACGAAAATGGCGCCCCTCGGGGCGCCTTTTTCGTTTCAGCGAATGCGTTGCCGGCCCGGAACGAGACTTCCGTCAACGCGCGTACACTCGTTGCCCTTCGCGCCGACGATCGACGTTTCTGGCCCTCCCGCCCGCGCGAGGACATGTTCCGTGCGGCATTGTGCGATCGCGGCTATCGGCATCGAAGATGCGTCCCCGCCCTCTCCTGCCATCGTACAAAAAAGGGGCGCTCATCGCGCCCCTCGTCGTACGTATTTGCCGCCGAAGCGTCAAGTCACGCCGCGTCAGCCCAGCTCGTTCACGAGCTCCGGCACAAGCGCGAACAGATCGCCGACGAGGCCGTAGTCGGCCACGCTGAAGATCGGCGCTTCCGGATCCTTGTTGATCGCGACGATCACCTTCGAATCCTTCATGCCGGCCAGGTGCTGGATCGCGCCGGAGAT
>NZ_QTPO01000007.1 GCF_003853645.1 Burkholderia sp. Bp9143
TGTCGAGCATGATCGAGATACCAACGCTGCTGTGAACATTCTCCGATGCGGACGTGCATCGCCAGGTGTGGGAATCCACCGTCTTTAGGCGGTGGAGGACGTCAAGTCCGGACCGGCCGCGAATGCGAAGGCGCGCGGCGACAAGGCCGCGGCGCTCGACTGGTACCGGAAGGCGTACGACGCGGCGAGCGGACCGGCCACGAAGTTGCGCTGGGGGGCGACCTATTTCGCGAATGCGGTCGCGCTGGCGCCGGACGATTCGGCGCGGATCGAAGCGATCGCCGCGAGCGTGCTCGCGCAGGCCGGCAAGACCAAGGATGCGTTTTATGGGGCGAACCTGCGCGCGCTGACCAAGGTCGTCACGCAATTGAATCGCTGGCGCGGCGGCGGCGCGCACGATGCGTCGGTCAGGTCGGTCGTGAAGCAGTTCGACGGAGTGTGCGCGAAGCTGCCTGCGGGCGATCCGCAGGCAGCGGCATGCGCGAAACTGATCGAGCCGGTGAAGGCGTGACGGCAGGCGAGGGTGCGGTCGGGCGGGGCGGCCGCATCGTGACTGCGATTACTGGCCCGATTCCGGCGCCGCGCCGCGCGTACTGCCAGCCCCGGTGCTCTGCTGGCGGGCGATCTTCGCTTCTGCGGAAACGATGCTGGCCGGGTAGAACCAGTCGCTCGACTGGAAGCCGGCCTGCTTGAGCGCCTTCACTTCGGCGTGGACCTGCGCGCGCGTGAGCGGCGGGTTCGACTGCGCTAGCGCGGCGAGCGGGGCGGATACGGCCAGGGTAATGGCAACTGCGTGAATCAGGCGCTTCATGATCGTGACCTCCATGTTTCCGACTGGGCGACCGGCCTTCGCTCGACGAAGCGGCAGCGGTTGAAAACAGTGTAGGCCCGGCCGCACGCGGGAAAAACGCGATCGCTCCCAACGCAGTGTTCTGCTGCCGGAAACAATGGATCGGGGCGGCATGTGGAATGCCGCCCGATCCGGAGGCTTACACGAGGCCGGTCGTATAGTACACGGCGATCACGAAGAACACCGCGAGCGTCTTGATCACGGTGACGGCGAAGATGTCGCGATACGACTCGCGGTGCGTGAGGCCCGTGACCGCGAGCAGCGTGATGACCGCGCCGTTGTGCGGCAGCGTGTCCATGCCGCCGCTGGCCATCGCGACGACCCGGTGCAGCACGTCCATCGGAATGTTGGCTGCCTGCGCGCCCTTGATGAACAGGTCCGACATCGCGGCGAGCGCGATGCTCATGCCGCCTGACGCCGAACCGGTGATGCCGGCGAGCGAGCTGACCGACACGGCCGCGTTCACCAGCGGGTTCGGAATGCTCTTCAGCGCGTCGCTGACGACGAGGAAGCCCGGCAGCGCGGCGATCACGCCGCCGAAACCGTATTCCGAAGCGGTATTCATCGCGGCGAGCAGCGCACCGCCGACGGCGGCCTTCGAACCGGCCGCGAAGCGGTCGCTGACGCGCTTGAACGCGGTCAGGACGACCAGCACGATGCCGAGCAGCAGCGCGGCCTCGACCGACCAGATCGCGACGACGGTCTTGATCGACGTCGTGACCGGCGTGTGCACGCCGGGCAGCACGTCCGGCGCGACCGTGTACGACGCGGCGCCGTACCACTGCGGGATCAGCTTCGTGAACGTGAAGTTCGATGCGCCGACGAGGATCAGCGGCAGGATCGCCAGCGCCGGATGCGGCAGTGCCGTCGCTTCGACGCGTTCCGGTTCGTTGACGAGCGACGTGCCGTAGCCTTCGCCCTTCGCCATCGCCGAACGGCGGCGCCATTCCAGGTACGAGAGGCCGACGACGATGATGAACAGCGAACCGATCGTGCCAAGCGCGGGTGCGGCCCAGGCGGTCGTCTTGAAGAACGTGGTCGGGATGATGTTCTGGATCTGCGGCGTGCCGGGCAGCGAATCCATCGTGAACGAGAACGCGCCGAGCGCGATCGCGCCGGGCATCAGCCGCTTCGGAATGTTGCTCTGGCGATAGAGTTCGGCCGCGAACGGATACACCGCGAACACCACGACGAACAGCGACACCCCGCCATAGGTGAGCAGCGCGCACACCGCGACGATCACCGCATTCGCACGCGAGCGGCCGATGTAGCGGATCGCGGCATGGACGATCGACTCGGAGAACCCGGACAGTTCGATCACCTTGCCGAACACGGCGCCGAGCATGAATACCGGGAAATACAGTTTGACGAAGCCGACCATCTTCTCCATGAAGATGCCGGAGAAGACCGGTGCGACGGCGGCGGGTTCGATCAGCAGGACCGCGCCGAGCGCGGCGATCGGCGCGAACAGGATCACGCTGTAGCCGCGATACGCGGCGAACATCAGGAACGCCAGCGCGGCGAGGACGATCACGAAAGACAAGGGAGTCTCCTAATGGCTTGGAATGGCTTTGGTTGTTGTTCGATCGCGGAACGCGCCGCGGACCGGCTCAGGTTCGTGCAGGTTTCGTGCCATCGGCCGGATTGCGCCGCCGGACATGGTTCCGGCGCAGGCCGGCGGGCCCGCGCCGGCCAATGTCTGAAGATTCTACATAAATCGTCTCCAATCGGAGACGATTCGGCCGTCAGGACAGCCCATTGAATCGGGCAGGGCTTTCCCGGACAAGGCATTCCGGCATGTCTCCAAAGTGAGATACTGCGTCTCGTTCCGGAGACATCCGGCCAAGCATACGCGGAGACGACGACACGATGATGAACGACTGGGTCCGCCTGCCCGTCAATTACGGCGACGTGCTGCGGCGCGCCGCCGAGTCGCTGTTTCGGACCTTCGAGGATTCGAGTGCGGGCACGGTGGTCGTCGATCGCGACGCGCGCGTCGTGTGGATGAACGAGCGTTATGCGGCGCGCTTTGGGTTTGCCGATCCGCAGCAGGCGGTTGGCCTTGACTGCGAGGCGGTGATTCCGAACAGCCTGATGCGCGAGGTCGTGTCGACCGGACAGCCGATCCTGCTCGACATCATGGAGACGGGCCGCGAGCCGCTCGTGGTCACGCGCCTGCCGTTGAAGAACGAGGCGGGCGAGACGGTCGGCGCGATCGGCTTCGCGCTGTTCGACCAGTTGAAGACGCTCACACCGATCTTTTCCCGTTACGCGCAGCTTCAGCAGCAGCTGATCGCGACACAGCGTTCGCTCGCGCAGGCGCGCCGTGCGAAATACACGTTCGCGAGTTTCGTCGGCACGAGTGCCGCAAGCCTCGAAACCAAGCGGCAGGCGCGGCGCGCCGCACAGGTCGATTCGCCGGTGCTGCTGCTCGGCGAGACGGGCACCGGCAAGGAGCTGCTCGCACATGCGATCCACGCAGCGTCGGCGCGCGCGCTCCAGCCGCTCGTGACCGTCAACGTCGCCGCAATTCCCGACACGCTGCTCGAAACCGAATTCTTTGGCGCGGCGCCGGGTGCGTATACCGGTGCCGATCGCAAGGGACGCGTCGGCAAGTTCGAGCTGGCCGACCGCGGCACGCTGTTTCTCGACGAGATCGGTGACATGCCGCTGCCACTGCAGGGCAAGCTGCTGCGCGTGCTGCAGGACAAGGAGTTCGAACCGGTCGGCTCGAACCGGATCGTGCGCGCCGACGTGCGGATCATCGCCGCGACGTCGGCCGACCTGCCCGCGCTGGTCGAGGCCGGCCGCTTTCGCGCGGATCTCTATTACCGGCTCAATGTGCTGACGATTCACGCGCCGCCCTTGCGCGAGCGCGCGTCCGACATCGCGACGCTCGTCTACGCGACGCTCGAGGAGCTGGCCGCGCAGCACGGCCGTGCCGCGCACTGCGAACTGACCGACGACGCGCTGCGGATGCTGTGCGCGTACCCGTGGCCAGGCAATGTGCGCGAACTGCGCAACACGCTCGAGCGTGCGCTGATGCTGTCGGATCGCTCGGTGATCGATGCGGGGGCGCTCGCGCCGTTCCTCGGGCCGGTGCGCATGGCGCCGGACAGCGTGCCGGCGGGCACGCGGCCTGCTCCGTCGCCGGTCGGCCGGGACGCGGGCGACGCATCGGATACATCGGGTGCATCTGGTGCGGCGGTCGTTTCGTATGCCGATGCATTGGCTGCGTGGGAGCGCCAGTTCCTGATCGATGCGCTTGCGGTTTGCGACGGGAAGGTGGTGGAAGCGGCCGCACGCATCGGCATCGGTCGGGCGACGCTCTACAAGAAACTGACGGCGCTCGGGATCGACCGGTAGCAAGCGGCCGCGGATGCGCCCGGACATGAGGAACGGCACCGGTGAAGTGCCCGACAGGAGACAACGATGAAGCGAATCGGCATTGCCGGATGGCTGGCCGTACTGGTGGCGACGTCCTCGTTCGCGCAGACGGGTGACGCGGACGCGCCTGCGGTCCGGCGCAACTGGTACAACGATCCGTTCGTCGCGCTGTCGCAGGGCTTCGCCGGATGCCCGCTGCCGCTCGGCCCTTGGATGACGCGCGCCGAGATGGAAGACGATGCGCATTACCGCGTCGAGCGCGGGACCACCTGCTGGCTCGCCCATCGCTGCACGAAACCGAATTCCTATATGTATGACGCGCCGATCGCCGACGCGGCAAAAGCGCATTTCGCGGGCACCGATCGTCTGCAGGGCACGAGCCTGTGGATCACCGTGCAGCGGCGCTTCATCTATGTCGAAGGGTGTACCGATCCGGGATTCGATCGCCAGGCGCTGGCGCGCGAACTCGGCGCGCTTCCCGACGTCGAGCAGGTGTTCGTTCGCATCACCGACGATCCGCACCGGGCCGTGCCGTACAAGACGCGCGGACGGCCCGACCGGACGCCGGACCGAGCGCGGGACTGAACGTGTGACAACAGTGCGTGGCATACTCGCGAAATTCAAAAAATCGGTTGACGGAAAGAACAATGAATCACATGCTTGCGTCGGTCTGTCGGTGGCCTCGAATGCATTGGCGTCGGGCCGGATTGTTGGCCCTGGTTGCTGGGCTCGGCGGGTGCGGCGGCGGGGCGCCTCTATTCACTTCGGACGGGCGCCCGACTACGCAGGTGCAGTGCACCGGCAGCGGCTGGAGCAATTGCACGGACAATGCCCGAGCCATCTGCAATGGGGAATTCGACGTCCTCCAGCAATCGACCGATGACGCCGTGCGAAATCTTCTTTTCGCATGCAAGAAGAAAAGCGGTTATTGATCCCGACATGACTCGATGAGGAGACCATAATCGGATGTAGCGCTTTTCTATTCGCTTGGAGTCGGCTATTTTTCATGAATAACACTCACGGAGTCCCATCCATATGGCGACCTACAGGCAACTGACAGCGCAGCTCGAAAGACTTCAGCAAAAGATCGACAAGGAACGCGAAAAGGCGATTGCCGACGCGATTGCCGCCATTCGGGCGAAAATCGAGGAATTCGACATTACGGCGGAAGAGCTCGGTTTCCGGCAGATCGGCACCGCTGCCGCGGCGAAACCGAAGCGTCCGTTGCCGCCGAAGTACCTGAACCCGAAGACGGGCGAAACGTGGAGTGGCCGCGGGCGTGCGCCGGCATGGCTCGGCAAGAACCGCGCGCGTTTCCTGATCAAGGACTGAATCCCGAAAATCCTCACCTTTCGTGCGCTGCTGACGGTGCGAACGGCCATGCGGCCGTCGCACCGTTTTGTTTTTGGGCGGCGGCAGCGTGACTCGAAACCGCGAATCGAACGCCAATGCCGCGCGATTAACGGAACCCGTTTTGCGAATTCGCCGCGATTCGACCGGATATCGCCGCGAATTCCGGTAAACAACCCCGCAATTGCGCGGCATGCGTGCATTGGCACTTTCGATCGTCGCGGTGCTGACGTACCGCCGATTGCCATCACCTCTCGCGCATGGATGCACTGCGCCGTGCAATTCCCGAACTTGCTCACCATGGTTCCCGTAAATCCTCACCTTTGAAGTGGCGACCCGATGGCCGCATCGTGTCGCCTTCGCCCGTTGCGTCGTGCAAAGGCGTCGGTTACCGGCCCATGTTGCGGCGATTGATGCGCGTCGCACAGTCGGCCATTCGGCATATAGGCAGCCGCATCGGCTTCGCCTATGCTTGGAGTTCGCGTCGACCGGCACATGGCCATCTGGCCCGTGTGCCGGTCGGATCGTCTTTCGTTACCGTAGGGAGCCGCTGTGACAGTCCGCCATCTCGATGCGTTGTTCCAGCCCAGGTCCGTTGCAGTCGTCGGTGCATCGTCGCGCGCGGGCAGTATCGGTGCGATGGTGTGGGCGCGTGTGCTCGACGGCGCGTTCGAGGGGCCTGTATGGCCGGTCAATCCGAAGTATCGCGAACTGGACGGGCACGCGGTCGTGGCCGATGTCGACCGGCTGCCCGCGCCGCCATCGGTCGCCGTGATCTGCACGCCGCCTGCCACGTGGGCCGGCATCGTGCGCAAGCTCGGCGAGATCGGCACGCGCGTCGCGGTGATCGTCGGTGAGGCGCGTACCGACGCCGATCGCGCCGCGCTCGATCGCACGCTCAAGGCCGCGAAGCCGTTCGTGCTCCGTATCGTCGGGCCCGGCAGTCTCGGCGTGCTGTCGCCCGCGCGGCATGCGCATTTCGGCGCGCCGGCCTATACGGCACGATCGGGCGGCGTCGCGTGGGTGTCGCAATCGAACGCGCTGACGAACGCGGTACTCGGCTGGGCCGATGCGCGAGGCCTCGGCTTTTCGCATGTCGTCGCGCTGGGCAGCGAGGCCGACGTCGACGCGGGCGACGTGCTCGACTACCTCGCCAGCGATCCCGGCACGCGCGCGATCCTGCTCGAGCTCGACACCGTGTGCGCCGCGCGCAAGTTCATGTCGGCGGCGCGTGCGGCGGCGCGCAACAAGCCGGTGCTCGCGCTGCGCACCGGGCGCGCCGATCCCGGCGATGCGCTTTACACGGCGGCGTTCCAGCGCGCGGGGATGGTGCGTGTCGATGCACTCGACGATCTGCTCGACGAGATCGAGACGCTCGGCGTCGGGCGCGTCACCGCGCGTGGCGCGGCGACGCTCGTGACGAGCGACGCGGGCGTCGCGAAACTCGCGGTCGATGCGGTCGCGGAGGTGCGCGACGTGCTGGCCGACTGGCCGGCGGCGGCAACGTCGGCGGTCGCTGCCGCGCTGCCGCATCTCGCCGCGCCCGGCAATCCGTTGACGCTCGGCGACGATGCGCGTCCCGAGCATTTCGGCACCGCCATCAAGGCGCTCGCGCCGTTTCCGCCAACGGGCACGCTGTTCGTCGTGCATTCGACGTCCCACAGTGCGCCGGCCGACGCGGTCGCGCGCACGCTGATCGAATCGCGGCAGTATGCATACCGCGGCATCCTCGCGTGTTTTTTCGGTGCGGTCGACGCGGCGACGCGCGACGCACTGCATGCGAACGGCATCCCGGTGCACACCACGCCGCAGCGGCTTGCGCGCGCATACGCACGGCTCGTCGACTACAACCTCGGGCGGCAGTTGCTGATGCAGACGCCCGAGGGCACGCCGCCGCAGCCGGCAGAGTGCGTTGCGTCCGCGCAGGCCGAGGCCCGACGGATGGTCGAGGCCGGCGAGCATGAACTGGCCGGCGAAGCGGCGTTGCAGTGGCTGTCTCACTTCAGCCTGCATGGCGAGCCGGCCGATGCGTCGACCGGCGCCAGAGTCGTCGACGTCACGGTCGACATGTACGACGATTCGAACTTCGGCCCGGTATTCCGTTATGCGGTGCCGCCGGCGGACGGCGTATCGGCGCCGTTCGTCGTGTACGGGCTGCCGCCGCTGAATACCGTGCTCGCCCGCGCGGTGATGGAGCGCTCGCCGTATGCGCGCCGCACGCCCGTCGAACCCACGCTCGATGCGTTGACTGCACTGTCGCAAGTCGTTTGTGACGTGCGCGAAGTCGTCGCGATGTCGGTCACGCTGCGCGTGGTGTCCGACCGGGCATACGTGGTCGCGCCGCGCATCACGCTGGCGGCCGGGCGCAGCCGGCTCGCGATCATGCCGTATCCGCGCCATCTCGAGCAGACGCTCGAATGGCGCGGCGAGACCGTGACGATCCGTCCGATCCGTCCGGAGGACGAGGAGGCGCATAACGAGTTGCTTGGCGCGATGACGCCGGACGATCTGCGGATGCGTTTTTTCGGCGCGGTGCGCAGCTTCGATCATTCGCAAGTCGCACGCATGACGCAGATCGACTACGACCGCGAGATGGCCTTCATCGTGTCGTTCACCGACATGTCGGGCCGGTCGCACACACTCGCGGTGGCGCGCGCGGTTGCGGATCCCGACAACGAGACGGCGGAGTTCGCGATCGCCGTGCGGCCCGATCAGAAGGGCAAGGGGCTCGGGCGGCTGATGATGACCCGCCTCATCGACTACGCGCGATCGCGCGGCACCGCATGGATGATCGGCGAGGCGCTGCGCGAGAACACCGCGATGATCGCGCTGGCGAAATCGTGCGGTTTCGAGGTGTCGACGACGGAGGAACCCGGCGTGGTGGGGTTCAGGATGAAGCTGCAATCGTAATCGCGTAGGCGGGCGTGCGCAGGCGCAGGTATCGTGCACGGTCGATACGGAACACGATGTCGGTGATGTACAGTAACGACCGAGCGAAATCGCCGTAGTTCGGAATGCAGATCGTTCGGCTTGTTCGCTCGAATACGCGGATCGGTACGACGCTCGCTCCGTGACCGGCGGGGAACGGCGAACGCGTCGAGTCACGGCATCCGCGGCGGGCGTATGGCATGGACCGATGACCGCCGCGTACCGCGGATTCCGGTGCCAGGGTCGAGCGCACTGCCCCACACATTTCGCATCCGCGGCATCTGAAACGGAACAAAGGTGAGACTTTTCAGGGGCCGTGAGTGAGCTTTTCCGGGAGCGGTCGGGTGAGCCGATACGGGAGCACTCGGTGAGCCTTCGCGGGAACTGCCGGTGAGCCCTTGCGGGAAGCCCCGGTGAGCCTTTTCGGGAAAGGGCGGTGAGCGTCTGCGGGAGGCGTCGGTGAGGATGTTCGGGAGGGGTCGATGAGCGTCTCCGGGCGCCTCAGGTGAGCTTTTACGGGATGCTCGGGTGAGCGCTTACGGGACGCTTCGGTGAGACTTTTCGGGAGCCTGATGACGCAGTGCTCCGGCTGGCGCGGCGCCGGCCACTGCCGGCGTCCGCGCCGATGCGGGCACGCATGAACCGTGCCCGTGACAGCGCTTACGCAGCGAGTTTCGACGCTGCTTCGTTCACCTGGTCGCGCGAAATCGCGAGTTCTTCGAGGTGCGCGTCTGCATAGACACCGCCGGTTTCGCGCTCGAGGCGGGCGATCGTCAGCGCGCAACGCGCGGTGTCCTTCGGCATCGCGATGAAGCGCTTGACCGATTCGCCGGACGTGAATGCGTCGAACAGCGCGCCGCGCACGTCGTCCGGAAGCGTCTTGGTCCATTGGTACGGCTTGCCGTTGAACGTGATCGATGGCGGCAGCGTGCGTTCCTTCTTGGTGGCCGTGATGAGGCCGTAGGTGCGCGCGGCGTCGCCGATCTGCTCGGGCGAGAAGAGTTCGTCGGGCGTGATGTCGAACTGCTCGATGTAGTTCTCGATCGCCAGCATCGCCGCGGCACGGTCGTCGCGCTTCTGCTGCGCGCGCGCGACGATGTCGCGCAGCTCGTCCGCTTCCTCGGGCGTGATCGTGAAGCTCGCCTGCTTCTGCTGAAGTTCGGAGAAACGCTGGAATTCTTGATCGTTCAGAAGTTTGGCCATGACATCCATCGGATACGACGGCCGCGACAGCCGGCCGCCGTAGTTTTTGAGAGGGCCGCTATTCTAGCGTAGCGCGGCGTCCGCGCATCCGGATACGGTCTGCCGAATGCCGGTACGCGTGCCCGCGCGACCGGCGCGCATCGCATATCGCGTGGGCATCGTCGCGCCCGCCTGCCCGACCCGCCGGCCGAGTGACCGAACGACTGCCGCGCTCGAACGATCGACCGCCTTCAGCGCGGTCGCCCGTTCGGCAACGTTCAGCAAGTGTCCGCGCGGCACATCGACAACTGGCCTGCCGTATCGCGCAGCCCCGTGACGACCACCTCGACGGACGGCGCCATGTGCGCGTCGATCCGGCGCATGTACGGGCAGGTCAGCACCGCGATCGCATGGCCGGCCGGGCCGAGGATCGGCGCGCTCAGGTCGGTGACGCCGTATGCCTGGCGGCTGTCCTGGCGCACGTAGCCGGACTGGCGGATGGACTGGCACGCGTACACGAGTTCCTGCTCGTTGATCGGTGTTTCGCCCTTGACCTTGCGATGCTCGGCCAGCATGTGCGCGCGCTGCTCGGGACCCTGGAACGACAGCATCACGCGCCCCGACGCCGTATCGGCGAGCCCGACGCGCGAGCCGAGCCGCACCGACACGCCCCACGGGCCGGGGCCGTCCACCTGCGCGATCACGAGCAGGTTGCCGCGATCGTAGACGGTCAGATGGCACGACTGTTCGGCCGCATCGGCGAAGCGCTGCATCAGCGGCAAGGCCTCGGCGATCAGCCGGTTCATCGGCGGATGCCGATGCGCGAGCGCGAACAGTTTCAGGCTGAGCGTGTAACGGTCGCCGCCGCTCGAGCGCATCACGTAGCGGCGTGCGACGAGACGTTCGAGCATCCGGTAGATCTCGCTCGCGTTGCGGCCGAGCTCCTTCGTGATTTCGGTGCGGGTGAGTCCTTCCTTTTGTTCCGACAGGAGTTCGAGAATGTCGAGACCCTTGTCGAGCGCGGGTGCGCGATAGCGGTCGGCTGCGCCCATCGACTCCCGTGCGTCGCTGCCGGGGAGCGGGTTGTTGTTCGTTTGCATCATGGGTAGGAAGTCCGGGAATTGCCAATCGGTGGGCGACGCACGCTGGCCGGTTTTGCACGCGGATTCGTGAAGCCGCACGCGGATGTGACTGCCATCCGGGCGAGCTTAACAACAAACGTTCAGTGTGCAATGCAGCGTCTTTTTGCCGATCGTTACCCAGCAAGAACGGATTACGTGCCGTTCCCGATGACAGGGTCATAAGAAATATTCGAAACTCATCTTTCGGTATCGAAGGACGCCGGCATTTGGCGTAAAGCCGGCTACGTCCGCAGGTCGAATGCTGCGGTGCAACCTCCGCAGGCGCACCAATAGTCGGTATCCGTCGCGCGCCATTTCACGGCGGGCCGCCGATGGTACAAAGAGCGGCGGGCCAGCGACGGCGCGGCCGCGCGTGAAGTCGGCCGGCACAGGCCGGCACATGTCGCGGATGCCGGGCCGTCGTCGCCGATGCGCAGACCGGCGGCCGCCCGTTCGATGCGTGTCGCACGTCGGTGCGGCGCCGCGATCGCTGCGCCTGCGCGAGCCTCGCGTGTCGATTGGCCTGCCGGACACGGCGCCGACGCGCGTCATCGACGATCGGCATTCAGTCCGGCGCGTGGCCGTCAGCGGCCGCGTCGGCCGGTATCCTGTCACATTCGACAACAGAGGTTAAGCACGATGAAACTGCTTCGCTATGGCCCGACCGGCCAGGAAAAGCCCGGTATTCTCGACGCGGACGGCCGGATTCGCGACCTGTCCGCGCACGTGCCGGATCTTGCCGGCGACGCGCTGTCCGACGCCGGTCTCGCGCGCCTGCGCGCGATCGACCCGGCCACGCTGCCGCTCGTCCCCGGCGAGCCGCGCATCGGCGCGTGCGTCGGGCGTGTCGGCAAGTTCATCGGCATCGGTCTGAACTATGCCGATCACGCAGCCGAAGCCGGCATGCCAGTGCCGAAGGAGCCCGTGGTGTTCGGCAAGTGGACGAGTTCGATCTGCGGCCCGAACGACGGCATCGACATCCCGAAGGGTTCCGTGAAGACGGACTGGGAGGTCGAGCTGGGTGTCGTGATCGGCGCGGCGTGCAAGGACGTCGACGAAGCACGTGCGCTGGATTACGTCGCCGGCTACTGCGTCGTCAACGACGTGTCCGAACGCGAGTGGCAGATCGAGCGCGGCGGCCAGTGGGACAAGGGCAAGGGCTTCGACACGTTCGGCCCGATCGGCCCGTGGCTCGTCACGCGCGACGAGGTGCCCGATCCGCAGCGCCTCGACCTGTGGCTCGAGATCGACGGCCATCGCTATCAGAACGGCAACACGCACACGATGGTGTTCACCGTCGCGCAACTGATCGCTTATCTGTCGACCTGCATGACGCTGCAACCGGGCGACGTGATCACGACCGGCACGCCGCCGGGCGTCGGGATGGGCATCAAGCCGTCGCCGGTGTTCCTGAAGGCCGGCCAGACGGTGCGCCTCGGGATCGAGGGGCTCGGCGAGCAGCTGCAGAGCACGCGCGACGCGCAGTAAGCGGTTGCGGGGCGCGGGCGCAATCAATCAACCCGGCTGCGTCGCACGGCCCGCCGCCCGATCACGAGCGTGATTGCCCGCGGCGACCGCCGCGAACCGAATACCGATCCAGCAATGACAAGGGCCCGATTCCGCGTGATGCGGAATCGGGCCCTTGTCGTTCACCCGGTCCGTACGAACCGGATCAGACGACGTTATCCAGCTCGCAATGGGCTTCGAGCCGATACCCGTCGGGGTCGACGACGAACGCCGCGTAATAGCCGGGGCCGTAGTGCTCGCGCTTGCCCGGCCCGCCGTTGTCCTGCCCGCCGTGCTGCAGCGCGGCGCGATAGAACGCATCGACTTCCACCGGCGATGCTGCGCGGAACGACACGTGCAACCCTGAATCGGGATCCGCGGGGACCGGACGCGCCGCGTGCTGCAACCACAGCACTGGTTCGGTGGTGCCGTAGCCGAGGGATCCGTCGTCGCTGTGCAGCCGCTTGTAGCCAAGCGCGCCGAGCGTGCTGTCGTAGAACGCGCGGCTGCGGTCGATGTGGGCAACGCCGAACGAAAGGTGATCGATCATCTGTGGCTCCTTGAACTGAAGGGTGGACGTCAGTGCAGCAAACCTGTTTACAACCACCAGGCCAGCCGCTTGTAGCGAAGCGTGCCAAGCGTGCTGTCATAGAACGCGCGGCTGCGGCCGGTGTGGACAACGTCGTACGAAAAACGATCGATCATCTGTGGCTCCTTGAACTGAAGAGGGGACATCAGAACAGCAAACCCGTTTTTAACCACCATGCCGGTTATGTTAGAAAGCGTCCGGACGCTTGTCAACCGGCATGGTGGTTAGATACGATCGTGTCATGAGCAAAACGCAACCTTCCGTCACGACGGACTGCCTGGTTCCCGCGCCGTCCGAAACGTTGAGCATCGATTTCGCGAACACGCTGTACTGGCGCGGCGCCGACACGCCGACCGAAACCTTCGGCACGCTGGACGACCTGTTCGTGTGGTGCCGTGAGCAGGCACGCGTGCCGGCCGGCCTGGCCGACGCGTGTCGCGTACAAGAGAAGGAGAAGGGGGGCGAGCCGGCGATGCTGGCGCGTGCGCTCGCGTTGCGCGAGGCGTTGTATCGGCTCTTTCATGCGCAGGCCGAGCTGCGCGAGCCGCAAGCCGACGATCTCGCGCTGCTGGGCGGCTTTCTGGCGGAAGCGGCGCCGCGCGTCGCGCTCGCACGGATCGATGGCGGCTATGCGTGGCGGATCGGGGACGCGGGCGCGACGCTCGCGGGGCTGCTGAGCCCGGTGCTGTGGTCGGCGACCGACCTGCTGGGCGGCGCGCGGCTCGCGAAGGTCAAGCGCTGCGCGAACGACGCATGCCAGTGGCTGTTCATCGACGACAGCAAGAACGGCAGCCGCCGCTGGTGCTCGATGTCGTCGTGCGGGAATCGCGCGAAGGCGTACCGCCACTATCACAAGGCCGATTGACGGCGGCGCGCGTCCGGCGCGTCATTCCTGCCGCGTCCATCCCGCCCGAACCTATTTCGCCGACAGCTTCCGCCACAGCGTCGTTTTGCTGATGCCAAGCATCGCGCACGCGCGATCGCGATCGCCGCCGCACGCGTCGAGCACCGCGCGGATCTCGTCGGCTTCCGCTCGGCGGCGGCGCGCGTGGAGCGTCTGCGCGTCGTCGGCGTCGGCCGGATCGGGCGGCGCCGTGAACAACTCGGGTGCGATCGCCTGCAGCGCATCGGGCGCGAGCGCCGCGCATGCGGCACCCGGATCGTGCTCGTCGACGTCCTCGGCCAGCTCCACCGCGATCCGCTCGACCACGTTCTGCAGTTCCCGCACGTTGCCGGGCCAGCGGTAGCGCGCGAGCGTCGCCTGGGTCGCGTCGAGCACGCGCATCGCATCGTCGACCTCGCGCACGCGATCGGCCAGCCGCTGCTCGCGCCGCGCGGCCTGCACGAGCAGCGTGGCCGCGAGCGCCGGAATGTCGGCGGCGCGCTCGCGCAGCGGCGGCAGTCCGACGTTCAGGATGTTGAGCCGGTAATACAGGTCCGCGCGGAACGTGCCGGCTTCGACGGCCGCGAGCAGCGGCCGGTGTGTCGCGGCGATCACGCGCACGTCGATGCGGATCGGCTCGGTCGAGCCGAGGCGGATCACCTCGCGCTCCTGCAGCACGCGCAGCAGCCGGCTTTGCAGCGACGGCGGCATTTCGCCGATCTCGTCGAGAAACAGCGTGCCGCGGTGCGCGGCCTCGAACAGCCCGGTCTTGCCGCCGCGCCGCGCGCCGGTGAACGCGCCTTCCTCGTAACCGAACAGCTCGCTCTCGAGCAGCGCCTCCGGAAACGCACCGCAGTTGATCGCGACGAACGGATAGCTGCGCCGCACGGACAGCGCGTGCAGGCTCTGCGCGATCATCTCCTTGCCGGTGCCGCTTTCGCCGAGCACGAGCACGGTCGCGTCGGATTTCGCGTAGCGGCGCACGAGATCGCGCACGCGGGTCATCGGCGCGGAGCTGCCGACCACGTCGTCGAGTGCATAGCGCGCCGCGAACTGCTGCGTGTTCGGCTGCGAGCGCAGCGCGCGGTCGAGCCGTTCGACCGCGCGCGATTCCTGGAACGTCAGCACGCTGCCCGACGTGACGCCGCGATCGACGAGCGGCCCGCGATGCACGACGTAGCGCACGCCGCGCACGGTCGCGAGCGCGTCGCCGTCCTCGCCGCGCAGCGTGCGCAGTTCCGGGCGCAGGTCGACGAGCGCGCGGCCGACGGCCGCCGCGGGTTCGACCCCGAGCGCCGACGCGAGCCGCTCGTTGATGGCTTCGACGCGGCCGCGCGCATCGAGCGCGACCACGCCGTCGCGCAGGTGCTGCAACAGGTTGTCGAGCCGCTGGCGGCGGAACGCCTCGGCGTGCGTCGCGTATGCGACTTCGAGGGCCGTCTCGACCGCCTTGCGCACCGACGCGTGCGAATACAGGAACACCGCGCCCATGCCGGCGCTCGCCGCGAGATCGGTGACGAGGCCGGGGCCGACGATCGTCTCGATGCCGCGGTCGTGCAGGTCGTGCACGCAGGCTTCCGCTTCCTGCGCGGACTGATATGACGCAAACTGCACGTCGAGGCCGTAGGCGGCGACGAAGCGGCGCACCTCGGGCGGCGTTTCGCCGGCGCTGACGAGCGCGATCCGCGATGCGTCGCGCCGCGCGCGAGCGAGCGCCTGCATCACGTCGAAGCCGGTCGGTGACACGACCACGACCGGCACCTGCGCACGCGTTTTGAGGAAGCCGCCGTTCGAGCCGGCCGCGACGATCACGTCGGGCCGCGCGGTGCCGGCCTCCGCGATCGCGCTTAGCGCGTCTTCGTAGGCCCGCGTGACGATGCGCACGTCGGCGCGTTCGTCGAATTCGCCGGCGATCTCGCGAAACAGGTCGCGCAGGCGGCTGATGCCCATCGCCCAGATGCGTGGGCGCACCGTGCGGTCGGCCGGGCCGACGGGTTTGGTCGAGGAGAGGTCCATGGCGACCGATTATGCGCGCGGGATTTCATTTTTGAAACATGAAATTGCTGAATTGAAATCGCCGGACAATTCATCGCGCGTGCCGGTTGCTTAAGAATCAGTGGGTTAGCGGCGTTTCGCGAGCTGGCCCGGTCCTTGCTGCTGATGGGCATTCCTTCAGGAGGCCGTTCATGAGCAATACGCATCTTCAGAGCGCCGGCGCGAAATTCCGCGCGGCAGTCGCGGCCGAGCAGCCGCTGCAGGTGGTCGGCGCGATCACCGCGTACGCGGCCAAGATGGCGCAGGCCGTCGGCTTCAAGGCCGTCTACCTGTCGGGCGGCGGCGTCGCCGCGAATTCGCTCGGCATCCCCGATCTCGGCATCAGCACGATGGAAGACGTGCTGATCGACGCGAGCCGGATCACCAACGCGACCGACCTGCCGCTGCTCGTCGACATCGATACGGGCTGGGGCGGCGCGTTCAACATCGCGCGCACGGTTCGCTCGTTCATCAAGGCCGGTGTCGCGGCCGTCCACCTCGAGGACCAGGTCGGCCAGAAGCGCTGCGGCCACCGTCCGGGCAAGGAAGTCGTGCCGACCGACGAAATGGTCGATCGCGTGAAGGCCGCGGTCGACGCGCGCACCGACGACCAGTTCGTGATCATGGCCCGCACCGACGCGGCCGCCGCCGAAGGGATCGACGCGGCGATCGAGCGGGCGATCGCGTACGTGGAAGCCGGCGCCGACATGATCTTCCCGGAAGCGATGAAGACGCTCGACGACTATCGTCGCTTCAAGGCCGCCGTGAAGGTGCCGATCCTCGCGAACCTGACCGAGTTCGGTTCGACCCCGCTGTTCACGCTCGATGAACTGCGCGAGGCGAATGTCGACATCGCGTTGTACTGCTGCGGCGCGTATCGCGCGATGAACAAGGCCGCGCTGAATTTCTACGAGACGCTGCGCCGCGACGGCACGCAGAAGGCTGCCGTGCCGACCATGCAGACCCGCGCCGAGCTGTACGACTTCCTCGGTTATCACGCGTACGAGCAGAAGCTCGACGAGCTGTTCGCGCAGGGCAAGAAGTAACGTGCCCGCCCGCCGGGACGCGTGTCCCGGACGCTTTGCATGACCGGCCGAAGCGCTGACGCGCCCGGTCCGGTCGACAGCCTTGCATGGGACCGCACCAAGCGCTGAAGCGCCAAGTGCGGTCGACCGCCTTGCATGGGACCGCACTAAGTGCTGAAGCGCCAAGTGCGGTCGACCGCCTTGCATGGGACCGCACTAAGCGCTGAAGCGCTAAGTGCGGTCGACATAGATACCCATTGGAGAACGGAAACATGAGCGAGACGAAAGACGCAGCAGCACCGGCCGCCGCAGGCGCATTCAAGCCGAAGAAGTCGGTGGCGCTGTCGGGCGTGACGGCCGGCAACACGGCGCTGTGCACGGTCGGCAAGACCGGCAACGACCTGCACTACCGTGGCTACGACATTCTCGACGTCGCCGAATCGTGCGAGTTCGAGGAAATCGCGCACCTGCTCGTGCACGGCACGCTGCCGAACCTGACCGAGCTGGCCGCGTACAAGACCAGGCTGCGCGCGCTGCGCGGCCTGCCGAGCGCGCTGAAGGCCGCGCTCGAGCAGATCCCGGCCTCCGCGCACCCAATGGACGTGATGCGCACCGGCGTGTCGGTGCTCGGCACCGTGCTGCCGGAGAAGGACGATCACAACCTGCCGGGCGCGCGCGACATCGCCGACCGCCTGATGGCGTCGCTCGGCTCGATGCTGCTGTACTGGTATCACTTCTCGCACAACGGCAAGCGCATCGAGACGGAAACCGACGACGACTCGATCGGCGGCCACTTCCTGCACCTGCTGCACGGCAAGACGCCGTCGAAGTCGTGGGTCGACGCGATGCACACGTCGCTGATCCTGTACGCGGAGCACGAGTTCAACGCATCGACGTTCACCGGCCGCGTGATCGCGGGCACGGGCTCGGACATCTACTCGGCGATCACCGGCGCGATCGGCGCGCTGCGCGGGCCGAAGCACGGCGGCGCGAACGAAGTCGCGTATGAAATCCAGAGCCGCTACAGCTCGCCGGACGACGCCGAAGCCGACATCCGCCGCCGCGTCGAGAACAAGGAAGTCGTGATCGGCTTCGGTCACCCGGTGTACACGATCTCCGATCCGCGCAACAAGGTGATCAAGGGCGTCGCGCACAAGCTGTCGAAGGAAGCGGGCGACCTGAAGCTGTACAGCATCGCCGAGCGCCTCGAATCGGTGATGTGGGACGCGAAGAAGATGTTCCCGAACCTCGACTGGTTCAGCGCCGTGTCGTATCACATGATGGGCGTGCCGACCGCGATGTTCACGCCGCTGTTCGTGATCTCGCGCACGTCCGGCTGGAGCGCGCACATCATCGAACAGCGCGTCGACAACAAGATCATCCGCCCGAGCGCGAACTACACCGGTCCGGAAGACCTGCAGTTCGTGCCGATCGAGAAGCGCTGATCGCCCCGCCGCGCGCGCCGGCGCCCGTGATGCGGGCCGCCGGCGCACGCGGAACGTCTTACCCCGAATTCCGCCCCACATCATGAATACCGCCAACCGCAAACCCCTGCCCGGCACGTCGCTGGACTACTTCGACGCGCGTGCCGCGGTCGAAGCGATCGCCCCCGGCGCGTATGACACGCTGCCGTACACGTCGCGCGTGCTCGCCGAAAACCTCGTGCGCCGCTGCGACCCGGCAATCCTCGCCGATTCGCTGAAGCAGATCGTCGAGCGCAAGCGCGAACGCGACTTCCCGTGGTTCCCGGCGCGCGTGGTGTGCCACGACATCCTCGGCCAGACGGCGCTCGTCGACCTCGCGGGCCTGCGTGACGCGATCGCCGAGCGCGGCGGTGACCCGGCCAAGGTGAACCCGGTCGTGCCCGTGCAGCTGATCGTCGACCACTCGCTCGCCGTCGAATGCGGTGGCTTCGATCCGGACGCGTTCGCGAAGAACCGCGCGATCGAGGATCGCCGCAACGAGGATCGCTTCCACTTCATCGAATGGACCAAGCAGTCGTTCGAGAACGTCGACGTGATCCCGCCGGGCAACGGCATCATGCACCAGATCAACCTGGAGAAGATGTCGCCGGTGATCCAGGCGCAGGACGGCGTCGCGTATCCGGACACCTGCGTCGGCACCGACAGCCACACGCCGCACGTCGACGCGCTCGGCGTGATCGCGATCGGCGTTGGCGGGCTGGAGGCGGAGAACGTGATGCTCGGCCGCGCATCGTGGATGCGCCTGCCCGACATCGTCGGCGTCGAGCTGACCGGCAAGCGCCAGCCCGGCATCACCGCGACCGACGTCGTGCTCGCGCTGACCGAGTTCCTGCGCAAGGAAAAGGTGGTGGGCGCATACCTGGAATTCCGCGGTGCGGGCGCCGCGAGCCTCACGCTCGGCGACCGCGCGACGATCTCGAACATGGCGCCCGAATACGGCGCGACGGCCGCGATGTTCTTCATCGACGGCCAGACGACCGACTACCTGCGCCTCACCGGCCGCAGCGACGAGCAGGTGAAGCTGGTCGAGACCTACGCGAAGGCGGCGGGCCTGTGGGCCGATACGCTGAACAATGCGCAGTACGAGCGCACGCTGACGTTCGACCTGTCGAGCGTGGTGCGCAACATGGCCGGCCCGTCGAACCCGCACAAGCGGCTGCCGACGTCCGATCTCGCCGCACGCGGGATCGCCGGCCAGTGGGAAGAGAAGGCGGGCGAGATGCCCGACGGCGCGGTGATCATCGCCGCGATCACGAGCTGCACGAACACCAGCAACCCGCGCAACGTGATCGCGGCCGCCTTGCTCGCGCGCAACGCGAATGCGAAGGGCCTCACGCGCAAGCCGTGGGTGAAGAGCTCGCTCGCGCCGGGTTCGAAGGCGGTCGAGCTGTATCTGGAAGAAGCGAACCTGCTGCCGGAACTCGAGAAGCTCGGCTTCGGCATCGTCGCGTTCGCGTGCACGACCTGCAACGGGATGTCGGGCGCGCTCGATCCGAAGATCCAGCAGGAGATCGTCGATCGCGACCTGTACGCGACCGCCGTGCTGTCCGGCAACCGCAACTTCGACGGTCGTATCCACCCGTATGCGAAGCAGGCGTTCCTCGCCTCGCCGCCGCTCGTCGTCGCGTATGCGATCGCCGGCACGATCCGCTTCGACATCGAGAAGGACGTGCTCGGCCACGACCAGGACGGCAAGCCCGTCACGCTGAAGGACATCTGGCCGACCGATGAGGAGATCGACGCGATCGTCGCGTCGAGCGTGAAGCCCGAGCAGTTCCGCAAGGTCTACGAACCGATGTTCGCGCGCACGGCCGATGCGGGCGAGCGTGCGGCGCCGCTGTACGACTGGCGCGCGCAGAGCACCTACATCCGCCGTCCGCCGTACTGGGAAGGCGCGCTGGCCGGCGAGCGCACGCTGAAGGGCATGCGTCCGCTCGCGGTGCTCGGCGACAACATCACGACCGACCACCTGTCGCCGTCGAACGCGATCCTCGCGAACAGCGCGGCCGGTGAATACCTGGCAAAGATGGGCCTGCCGGAAGAAGACTTCAACTCGTACGCGACGCACCGGGGAGACCACCTGACCGCGCAGCGCGCGACCTTCGCGAACCCGACGCTGATCAACGAGATGGCGGTCGTCGACGGCGCGGTGAAGAAGGGCTCGCTCGCCCGCGTCGAGCCGGAAGGCCAGGTCATGCGGATGTGGGAAGCGATCGAGACGTACATGAATCGCAAGCAGCCGCTGATCGTGATCGCCGGCGCCGACTACGGCCAGGGCTCGTCGCGCGACTGGGCCGCGAAGGGCGTGCGGCTCGCGGGCGTCGAGGCGATCGTCGCCGAAGGGTTCGAGCGGATCCACCGCACGAACCTGATCGGGATGGGCGTGCTGCCGCTCGAGTTCAAGCCGGGCACGAACCGCACCACGCTCGGCATCGACGGCACCGAGACCTTCGACGTGATCGGCGAGCGTATGCCGCGCGCCGATCTCACGCTCGTGATTCACCGCAAGAACGGCGAGCGTGTCGCGGTGTCGGTGACGTGCCGGCTCGATACGGCCGAGGAAGTGTCGATCTACGACGCGGGCGGCGTGCTGCAGCGTTTCGCGCAGGACTTCCTCGAATCGTCGCAGGCGGCTTGACCGGGTCACACAGGGATAACGCAAACATGGCTCACATTCCTCAAATCAGGATTCCGGCGACCTACATCCGCGGCGGCACCAGCAAGGGCGTGTTCTTCCGGCTGCAGGACCTGCCGGATGCCGCGCAGACGCCGGGCGCCGCGCGCGACGCGCTGCTGCTGCGCGTGATCGGCAGCCCCGATCCGTACGGCAAGCAGATCGACGGGATGGGCGGCGCGACGTCGTCCACCAGCAAGACGGTGATCGTGTCGAAGAGCACGCGGCCCGGCCACGACGTAGACTACCTGTTCGGGCAGGTCGCGATCGACAAGGCGTTCGTCGACTGGACCGGCAACTGCGGCAACCTGTCGGCGGCCGTCGGCCCGTTCGCGATCAGCGGCGGCCTCGTGGATGCGTCGCGCGTGCCGCGCGACGGCGTCGCGACCGTGCGGATCTGGCAGGCGAACATCGGCAAGACGATCGTTGCGCACGTGCCGATCACGAACGGCGCGGTGCAGGAGACGGGCGACTTCGAGCTGGACGGCGTCACGTTCCCGGCCGCCGAGGTGCAGCTCGAGTTCATGGACCCGGCCGCCGACGAAGAAGGCTCGGGCGGGTCGATGTTCCCGACCGGCAACCTCGTCGACGACCTGGCCGTGCCGGGCATCGGCACGCTGAAGGCGACGATGATCAACGCGGGGATCCCGACCATCTTCGTCGAGGCCGAGGCGATCGGCTATACGGGCACGGAGCTGCAGGACGCGATCAACGGCGACGCGAAGGCGCTCGAGAAGTTCGAGACGATCCGCGCGCACGGCGCGCTGCGCATGGGCCTGATCGACACGCTCGATGAAATCGCGACGCGGCAGCACACGCCGAAGGTCGCATTCGTCGCGAAGCCGGCCGACTATGTCGCGTCTAGCGGCAAGCGCGTGAATGCGGGCGAGATCGACCTGCTGGTGCGCGCGATGTCGATGGGCAAGCTGCACCACGCGATGATGGGCACGGCGGCGGTCGCGATCGGCACGGCCGCGGCGATCCCCGGCACGCTCGTCAACCTTGCGGCGGGCGGCGGTGAACGCAACGCGGTGCGCTTCGGTCACCCGTCGGGCACGCTGCGTGTCGGCGCGGAAGCGCAGCTCGAAAACGGCGAGTGGACCGTCACGAAGGCGATCATGAGCCGCAGCGCGCGCGTGCTGATGGAAGGCTGGGTGCGGGTGCCGGGGGATGCGTTCTGACGCACGACGGCTTTCGCGTGCAAGCCTGCACGAGCGAACCTCGTCCCGATCCCTGCGAAGCGGAACCGCTGCGCAGGGATTTTTTTATTTGACGCACGCAATCCGGCGGGCAAGGCATCGCGCGTGCGTGCGGGCCGCTTACGCTGACTGACCGCAAGGCTTGGGACCATGCGTAAGCGGTAAAGCGCTAACGCGGGTCGACCGCGAAGCATGGGACCCACGTAAGCGCTAAAGCGCTAACGTGGGTCGACAGGAGAATCGTATGTCGCTTGGTGCCCCGCTTTCCGGCGTCCATATCGTCGAATTCGAAGGCCTCGGCCCCGGCCCGCTCGCGGGCTGGATGCTTGCCGGAATGGGCGCGCGCATCACGCTGATCGCGCGTCCGGCCGGCCGCACGAGTGCGCCGGACGCATTGCAGGGCCGCGACGGCGACCTGCTGCGCGAAGGCAAGACGATCGTCGAACTCGATCTGAAAACCCCGGCCGGCCGCGACGCGGCGCTCGCGCTGATCGCGCAGGCCGACGCGCTGATCGAGGGGCTGCGGCCGGGCGTGATGGAGCGCCTCGGCCTCGGTCCCGACGATTGCGCACGCCGCAATCCGAAGCTCGTCTACGGACGGATGACGGGCTGGGGCCAGGACGGCCCGCTTGCGACGGCCGCCGGGCACGACCTGAACTACGTCGCGCTGACGGGGCTGCTGTCGCTGTCCGCACCGCGCGACGGCCGGCCCGGCGTGCCGCCGACGGTCGTCGGCGATGCGGGCGGCGCGCTCGGGCTCGCGTTCGGGATCGTCTGCGCGCTGTTCGCCGTGCGCGGCGGCGGCCCCGGGCGCGTGGTCGACGGCGCGATCGTCGACATCGTGTCGATGCTCGGCTCGCTCGCGCTGTGGGCGCGTGCGAACGGGCAGCTCGACGGCGCGCAGCCGAGCCTCTTCCACGACGCGCCGTTCTACGACGTGTATCGCTGCGCGGACGGCGAATGCGTGACGATCGGCGCGCTCGAGCCGCCGTTCTATGCGCTGCTGGTCGAGCGGCTCGGGCTGACCGACGTCGATCCGGCGTCGCAGTACGATCGTGCGCGCTGGCCGGCGCTGAAGGCGCGTTTCGCCGAGGTGTTCGCGCGGCAGTCGTCCGCACACTGGCGCGCGCTGCTCGAAGGCAGCGACGCGTGCTTTGCTCCGGTGCTGAGCGTGGCTGAAGCGGTGGAGCATCCGCACAATGCGGCGCGCGGGATTTATCGCATCGACGGGAACGGCAACATTCGCGCGCGCGTGGCGCCGCGGTACCTGCCGTTGAAGGAAGATGACGCGGGCTGACTGAGCCGGGAGCGCGTAGCTTGCCGCCGCGTGCACTCCGCCGTGTTTCCCGATATCGGCTGCCGGACGCTTACGCCGTTTCCTCCGGCGCATCCGGCATCTTGCCGTCGCCGACGCGGTTGATCGTGCCTTGCGCGATCGCGACGAGCCGCTCGTGATCGCCGTCGATGACGAACACGTGACACTGGCAGGTCGCCTGGTGCCGGCCCGCGTAGACGACCTTCGCGCGCGCGACGAGCGTGCCGTTCACGGCCGGCCGCAGGTAGTTGATCTTGTATTCGGCGGTGATGACGCGCGGGCCGAGCACGAGCGCGCCGGCGAAGGTCAGCGCGTTGTCGGCGAGATAGCCGATCACGCCGCCGTGCACGAAGCCGTGCTGCTGCCGCAGTTCTTCCCGCACCGGCAGGCACAGCGACACCTCGTTGTCGCCGATATGCATCAGCTGCGTGCCCAGCAGCATGCTGAACGGTTGCGCGCGCAATGCGCCGCGCGCATGGTCCGTGATGTCCGTCATCGACTTCCTCGCAATGCGTGTCCGCTTGCGCTGAACTCTAGGAAGGGGGCTGCGGATAAGCAAGGAAATTCGTCCGCATTGCGTGCAATTGCCGGCGCGATGCGACGCGATTATTGCGTCGAATGCGCGAGTTGTGCGCGTTTGCGGGCGATTCGTCGGGAATGACGGAAATGCCCGGGCCGGGAGCCTAAAGTCCGACGAAGAAATGCCGCTAATGCCGGGGCATTGCTCCATCGTCGGCTCTCCAGGAATCTCCCCCATGTTCGGAAAAATCAAGCTCGCGTCGGGTCTGCTCGGCGTGTTGACCGTGTTTTGCCTCTTTCTGTTCGCGATCGAGGCGCTCGGCTTCTGGGCGCTCGCGTCGACGCGCAGCGGCGTCGACGACCTGTCGAGCGTCGCAATCGCGCAGGTCGACGCGGCCAGCCAGGCGACCGAGCGCCTGCTCGACGCCCGTGTGAACCTGTCGCGTGCCGGCACGCGGATGGTGCGCGGCGGCCCGAAGCCCGACGAGATCATCCGCCATGCCAGCGCTTCGCTCGTCGAAGCGGACAAGGCGTTTGCCGCGCTGACGGCCGCACAGGCCGTCGACGCCACGAACCGCGCGCGCGTCGCGGCGCTCGCCGAGCGCTATCGCGCGCTGCGCGGCGCGCTGGGCGAACTCGTGCAGTTCCTCGATGCCGACAACATCCAGGCGTTCCTCGACCAGCCGACCCAAGGCTTCCAGGACGCGTACCTCGCCGAACTGCACCGCTTCGCGGACTACGGCGGTGCGTCGAGCCGCGATGCGCTCGCCACGATCGACAGCGGGATGCAGTGGTTCAAGTGGGTCGGCATCGTGCTGCTGGTGGCGATGCTCGCGGCGAGCGCGGCCATCTACGCGGCCGCGCGGCGTGCGGTCGTCGCGCCGCTGGACGAAGCAGGCCGCCATTTCGAGCGGATCGCGCAGGGCCGGCTGGACGAAGCCGTGCGGGCGGGCGGCGTGTTCGAGATCGACCGGATGCTGCGCGGCCTCGCCGCGATGCAGGCGAGCATCGCGGACACCGTGCGCACCGTGCGTCACGCGTCCGACGCGATTCACCTCGGCGCGGGCGAGATCGCCGGCGGCAACGCGGACCTGTCCGCGCGCACGGGCACGCAGGCCGCGTCGCTGGAGGAAACCGCCGCGAGCATGGAGGAACTGACCGCGACCGTCCGCCAGAACACCGACAGCGCGCGTGCGGCCAGCGCGCTGGCCGACGCGGCGCTCGACGCGACGCGCCACGGCGGCGGCGTGGTCGACAGCGTGATCGACCGGATGCGCGGCATCGCGCAGAGCTCCGGGCGGATCGCGGAGATCATTTCGGTGATCGACGGCATTGCCTTCCAGACCAATATCCTCGCGCTGAACGCGGCGGTCGAGGCCGCGCGGGCCGGCGAGCAGGGCCGCGGCTTCGCGGTGGTCGCGGGCGAAGTGCGCTCGCTCGCGCAGCGCAGCGCGCAATCGGCGAAGGAGATCAAGGCGCTGATCGAGGAGTCGGTCGCGCAGATCGACGGCGGCTCGGAACTCGTCGAGCGTGCCGGCGACGCGATGCGGACGGTGTCGGCGTCGATCACGCGGGTCGTGCAGACGATGTCGGAGATCACGGCCGCGTCGGTCGAGCAGAGCGTCGGTATCGAGCAGGTGAACCAGGCCGTCACGCAGATGGACCAGCTGACGCAGCAGAACGCGGCACTGGTGGAGGAAGTCGCGGCGGCGGCCGCGTCGCTGAACGACCAGACCGCGCACCTGATGCAGGCGGTGTCGGTGTTCGAACTGGGCGACGCGCGCGCGGCTCGCGGTGCCCGCGATGAGCGCGGGTCGCCGTCGTTTGCCGACGCCGGTTACGAAACGGCGGGCAGCGCCGCGTAAGCGGTCGCGAGGTGGTAGGGCGTGGTCGACGGCATGTCGGCGCGCGACACCTGCCCGTCGGCCGTCTTGCACTCGAACCAGCCGCGCGGATGCAGGAAGCGCGCGGCGAAGCGCTCGATCTGCTGCGCGAGCGGCGCGGACGCCGGCGTGCCGCCGTGCGTGGCCAGCGCGCGCAGGTATTCGGTCTGCGCCCAGATCCGCTGCGTGCCGTCGATGCATGCGCCTCGTGCGTCGACCGCCGCGCACACGGCGCCCGTCCGCGGATCGACGCCGTGCTGCTCGGCGAACGCGAACGCGCGCGCGAGTGCGTCGGGGAGCCCGGTTTGCGCGAGGCGCGCGCCGGCCGCGTCGACCAGATAGAACCATTCGAACTGGTGGCCGGGCTCGAAGCGGTTGTCAGCCGCCCCGAGCGGCAGCTCGGCGACGCAGCCGGTCGCCGTATCGACGAACGTGCGCTCGACGGCCTGCGCGGTGCGCGCGAGCGCATCGTCGAACGCCGCGTCGCCGAACGCATCGGCGGCCGCAAGCCATGCTTCGGTCAGGTGCATCAGCGGGTTCTGCAGTGCGCCGCTGCCCGATGACGAGAAATCGGCGTGACGCGCGGCGTCGAGCAGCGCGTCGCCCCGCTGCGGCGCGAAGCGGTCCTGGATCAGCGCGGCGGTGTCCTCGGCGACCGTGCGCGCCGCGGCGTCGCCCGACGCCGCATGCCATGCGGCGCACGCGAACACGATGAACGCATGCGTATAAAGGTCCTTGGTCGTGTCGAGCGGCGCGCCTTGCGCGTCGACGCTGTAGAACCAGCCGCCGTGGCGCGGGTCGCGGAAGCGGCTGCACAGCGAGTCGAACAGCGTGGCCGCGTGCGCGGTGTTGCCGGCCTGCGCGAACACGAACAGCTGCCGCGCGCAGGCCATGGCGCGATAACGGGTGACGGGCAGCGGGGCATGGGTGGCCGGATCGACGGCCTCGAACGGCAGCCGCAGCGTGTGTTCGAACCCTGAACCCTGCCAGATCGGCAAGACGACGTGCGCGAAATGATGGCGCAACAGGGCGGCCTGGGCGGAAGCGGAGTCGGAAACGGACATGACGGGGTTATGCGCTTGGATCGAAACGTGTCGGCGCGGCCCGGAGGATCGGCGCGGCCGGGGCCAAGGATAAAACATTCCGCGCGGCCGACGCTAAAAAAGAGATAAATCGGATGCTCGGCAACCCGGAACGCGTGAGGCGGCCGGTTCTCGCGGCGGCGCTCGGCAGCGTCATCGGCATCGAGCGCGAGCGCCTTTCCTGGGCGGCCGGCCTGCGCACGCACATGCTGGTCTGTGTCGGCTCGACGCTCATCATGATCGTGTCGGCGTTCGGTTTCGCCGATGTGCTGGGCAGCAGCGAACACATCGTGCTCGATCCGTCGCGGATCGCCCGCGCAGGTGGTATCGGGCATCGGTTTCCTCGGCGCGGGCTCGATCCTGCTGCGCATCGCGCTCGGGCGCGTGTCGGATCTCGCATATCGCGCGATCCGCGACAAGCTGCGCGGGCTGTCTTGCGTGACGCGATTCGAGGAAGGCGGCGGGCTGTCGGGCGACGAATCGACGGCATCCGATCGGCCGGATCGGCGATTGGTCATGCGACAATGGCCGGTCACTGATTCCGTTCGACATCCGGTTCCGCGTTCGCGGGCCTGTAATCCGACTCCATGACCGAATCCGTATCCCTGCCTCGCTCCCGTTCCCGCTCCCGCTCCGGCCGTTCGTCGGCCCGTTCGCGTCCGCGCTCCGTCGCGGCTGCGGCTGACACCGCCGCCAGGGCAACCGCGCGGTCCGGCAATGCGGCGGGCGGCGATGCGCCGCGGGACGAACGCACGCTCGACCTGTTCGGCGATCCGGTGCTCGAGCCGGCTGCGCGTGCGCCGGCCGTCTCGCGTGATGACGCGGTGGCGGACGCCGAGACGGTGGCCGCCGTCGCGGACGGCGAGGACGCCGGTCGGCAGGCGACGCTGGATGGATTCGGCACGCCGGGCGTCGCCGCCGGCACGGTCGAGCCGGCTCTCGACGTCGCGACGACGATGGAGCCTGCCTCGATGCGTCGAAACGGCGATGGGGTCGATGCCGATGTCGTGCACGCGTCCGCTGCCAACGCGACGAAGCCCGGCGAGGCGCGGCTGTCCGCTGGCGGCGACGTGATTCCAGCCGGTGAGCCGGCAACCGACGGCGGCCAGGTGAAGGCCGGCGGCGTGTCGGAAGCGGGCGACGCGGCCGGGACGAACGCCGATCGTTCGACGGCGAATGCCGAGGCGGTGCGTGGTACGGTCGATGCGGTTATCGGCGACCGTCCCGTGAAAGCGGGCGGCGAGGCCGAAGGCGCCGCCGCGCCGGTCACGCACGATGACGCAGCGCGGGCGCCCGGCGAGACCACGAAGGGGCGTCGCGCATCGTCCGGCGGCAAGCGACGCGCGACCGCCGGCGCGCGCGAAGCGGCAGCGCCAGCGATGCGTGGTGAGCCGGAAGCAGCGGCCGTCGGCGCCGAGTCGGAAGCGACTCCGACGCAGCACACTGCGCCATCCGCCGAACCGCAGGCAACCGTCGAACCGGCCGAGCCCGTCGCTGCCACGATTGCCGCGAGAACCCGTGACGCTGCGCGAGCAGCCGCGGCGCCGGCCTCGCCGGTCGTGCAGCCGATGGCGTCCGCGGCGTCGTTCGTGACGAAGCCGTCGGCGGATCGTGAGCAATCCGCCGCGCCGAGCGCGCCGGCCTTCGATCCCGACACGCATCTGCGCCCGCTGTCGGATCGGCTCGCGACGCTGCAGACCGAGACGGCCGGCATGAAGCAGGCGGCCGATCGCGAGATGCGTCGCGTCAACCGGCTGCTGCTGGCGCTCGCGATCGTCCTGTTCGCGGGGCTCGTCACACTGGTGCTGCAAACGCGGCAGATCGCGAACCTGAAGCAGGAACTGGACGCCCGGCAACAGCGGATCGATCGGCTGGCTGCCGATTTGTCGACGCAGCAGGCAACGCTGATGACGCTCGCGGAACACCACGAAGCAATGCTGTCGCAGGTCGACCGGCTTCAGCGCAATGCGAATCGCGAGGCGGCGGCCGCGAAGCGCGCGCGTCGAACGCACTAGATCTTCCGACCCTACCTGCAAACGCCTGCCTGACAAGGCACGTCGTGGCGGGCTGTCCGTCGCCGGTGGTGCGGGTGCGGCAAACTGATGCGGTGCGCTGGCAGAGTTCAGGGAAAACCCTTAGAATGGAGCTCATCTAAGGGAAAACCCTAGCGCCATCTGTCAGGAGTCTCACATGAGCTTCATTCTTGCCCTGCTGCAAAAGATCGACGACCTGTTCGTCTCCCCGCACCTGCCGCTCGACGCGGAATATTCATACGCTGCGCGTCACGCCGAAGCTGAACGCATGCGTCGTGCGAACCTCGTGCCGATCGTCCTGTACCGTCGCTGATTCGCTGATTCGCTGATTCGCTGATTCGCTGATTCGCTGATTCGCTGATTCGGCGCGGCGCCCGCCGCAACTGCCTGCCGGTTTTCCACCGCCGCATCGCGCGCCGGTGCGATCGTCCCGCTACACTGGAAGTTCGACTTCCCTCGCGACCCCCGGGCCATGCTGCAGATGCGGCCGATGACGGCCGGCGAATTCCACGCATATCGCACGCGCGCCATCGACGGCTACGCGCGCGATCTCGTGTCATCCGGGCAGAACGCGACCGACGACGCGGCGGGCCGCGCCCGCGCCTGCTTCGATACGCTGCTTCCCGACGGCCTGCTCACCTCCGGGCAGACGCTCGTCCAACTGATCGATACCACCAGCGGCGACACGGTCGGTGACCTCTGGTACGCAATCGTGCCCGAAGGGCCGAACCGTACGCTGTTCATCTACGACCTCGACATCGTCCCGACCCGGCGCCGCCAGGGCTGGGCCACACGCACGCTCGATGCACTCGAGGCCGAGGCGCGCCGTCATGGCGTCACCGAGATCGGACTGTCGGTGTTCAATCACAACACGGCTGCCCGGGCGCTGTATCGGGCGTGCGGCTTCGCGCCGATCACGACGACGCTGATCAAGCCGGTTGTCCCGGGCTAGCGGCGAAGATCCGAACTCCGCAGGCTCAGCGTTTGCGGTTCGACACGTTTTCGCGTGAGAGCGCGCATGAGTGGCGGCGCACTCTGGAGTGGGCTCGTGAACCCGATTTAACGTCTTGAACCCGGTGCGCTCCAATTTGCATAGCGACTGAAATCCAGCGTAGCCCCTCTATGATGGGACGCCAAAATCTTGGTGTACTCAATCGTCAACAAACGAGGATAACGAACGATGGAGAACAGGTACGCTGCCGAACGCGGTATTCCGACCGTCCCCGCTTGCGCGCGTGCGTCCATTTCGCTCCGATTCGATGGGCGTTTTTTGGTCATGACGGGGAATGCAACCGGGGTATATCCTGCAGTTTCCGGCCGTCCGGACAATCGCGGTAATTTCGATTATTCGGGCGCTCGCCAACAGATGGAAAATGTTGGCCCTATACCTTCACGTCATGCCCGGGACCCGGACGTTCGGTCGCGGTGGGTTCTTTATCCACGGCGGCACGCACTCCGGTTCCGCCGGATGCATCAATCTCCATTCGGGAATGGAAAATTTCGTTCGCGAGATCGATGCGGCAACGAAGGGCGCGCCCGAGTGCTACGTTCCACTGACGGTTCAATACTGACATGCGAAAACGCCCATTGCGCATATTGATCGGTGCAGCACTGCTGATTTCAATCTTGTTCGTTTTTGCATTCAACGCGATCAATCTGAACGAGGCGTACGGCGACGGTCCGCCTTACTACTCGCGCACGACCAATATGGATAAATGGGCGAGTCCGCTTCCGTTGCTGAGTATCGTCGACGGAGCGATGTTGGTCGCAATTGGCGCGTATTGTTTCTGGGTTCGCCGAGGTCGATGAATCTGCAAGCGGCGGCAAGCAGGCGGGCTGCTGTCCCGCCCGTTTTCGCACGTCGCCGCCTCACCGTGCCCGCCCTTTCCATCTCCTCAGCAGCAACGCGTTCGTCACGACGCTGACGCTGGAAAACGCCATCGCCGCTCCCGCGATCACCGGATTCAGCCAGCCGAGCGCCGCGAGCGGCACGCCGATCAGGTTGTAGATGAACGCCCAGAACAGGTTCTGCTGGATCTTCCGGTACGTCCGCTTCGAGATGTCGATCGCATCGGCGACGAGCGCCGGGTCGCCGCGCATCAGCGTGATGCCGGCCGTATGCATCGCGACGTCGGTGCCGGTCGCCATCGCGATGCCGACGTCGGCCGCGGCGAGCGCGGGCGCGTCGTTGATCCCGTCGCCGACCATCGCGACGATCCCGCCGTGCGTGCGCTTCAGCTCGGCCACCACGCGCGCCTTGTCGTCGGGCAGCACCTGCGCATGCACTTCGCCGATCCCGAGTGCCGCCGCGACGGCCGCCGCGCTGCCGCGGTTGTCGCCTGTTACAAGCACGCTCGCGACGCCGCGTGCCGACAGGGCCGCGACCGCGTCGCGCGCGCCGGGCTTCACGGTGTCGCCGAATGCGATTAGCGCGAGCAGCGCACGCGGCGCATCGGCGCGCATCAGCCACGAAATCGTGTTGCCCGCGCGCTCGAGTTCCGCGGCACGCGCGTCGAGTTCGGGCGGCACGACGATGCCGAGTTCATCGCGCCAGCGGGTGCTGCCGAGCGCGAGCAGCTGCCCGTCGACGCGCGCTTCGACGCCACGTCCGGCCACCGCGCGCGCGTCGGCCGCGATGACCTCGGTCGAACCCGTGGCGCCGCCGCGGGCCACGACGTCCGCATCGTGCGCGGCGACCACGGCGCGCGCGAGCGGGTGATCGCTTTGCCGCTGAACCGCGGCCGCGAGCGTGAGCGCTTGCTCACGCGGGATGCCGACCGCGTCGAACGCCGTCACGGACGGCTTGCCTTCGGTCAGCGTGCCGGTCTTGTCGAACGCGATCACGGTGGTGCGCTGCGCGAGTTCGAGCGCCTGCGCGTCCTTGATCAGCACGCCGTGGCGGGCCGCGACGCCGGTGCCGGCCATGATCGCGGCGGGCGTCGCGAGGCCGAGCGCGCACGGGCACGCGATGACGAGCACCGCGACCGCGTTGAGGATCGCCGTTTCGATGCCCGCGCCGGCGATCAGCCAACCGATCAGCGTCAGCGCGGCGATGCCGAGGATCGCCGGCACGAACACTTCGCTCACGCGATCGACGAGCCGCTGGATCGGCGCCTTTTCCGCCTGCGCGGATTCGACGAGGCGAATGATGCGCGCGAGCGTCGTTTCCGCGCCGATGGCGGTGGTTTCGACGACGAGCGCGCCTTCGCCGTTGATCGACCCGGCCGTGACCGGATCGCCGTCGTCCTTCGGCACCGGCAGGCTTTCGCCGGTGATCAGCGATTCGTCGACGTGCGAGCGGCCCGACACGATCCGGCCGTCGACGGGCACGCGCTCGCCGGGACGGATGCTGACGGTCGTGCCGACGCGTACCTGCGCCAGCGGCACGTCGCGTTCGACGCCGTGCTCGACGACGCGCGCACGGTCGGGGCGCAGCGCGTTCAGCGCGCGGATCGCCTCGGTCGTCTGGCGTTTCGCGCGTGCTTCGAGCCATTTGCCGAAGCGGACCAGCGTGATGATGACGGCCGATGCCTCGAAATACAGGTGGCCGGGGTGCGCGGGGTCGCGCAGCAGCATCCACAGGCTCAGGCCGAACGCGGCCGAGGTGCCGAGCGCGACGAGCAGGTCCATGTTGCCGGTGCGTGCCTTCACCGCATGCCAGGCAGCGCGGTAGAAGCGCGCGCCGAAGCCGAACTGGACGATCGACGCGAGCACGAACTGCAGCCAGCCGTGCAGCATCGCGTCGATGCCGAACGGCGCGACGAGCATCGGCACGACGAGCGGCGCGCTCAGCACGGCCGAGCCGATCACCAGATTGCGCTCGCGGATGGCTTCGCGGCGCTTGCGGGCGTCGGGGGCTCGCGCGGGGACGCCGTCGCGGGCTTCGGCGGCACTGGCGGCACCGGCGTCCGGCGCGGCGGCGAGCGACGCGCGGTAGCCGGCCGTCGTGACTGCCGCGATCAGTGCGGCGGCGTCGAGCGTGCCGGCGCCGTGCACCGACGCGCGCTCGGTCGCGAGATTGACCGATGCGCGCGCGACGCCCGGCACCGCGGCCAGCGCTTTCTCGACGCGGCCGGCGCAGGAGGCGCAGGTCATGCCGTCGATGTCGAGTTCGATACTGGCGGGGGCGGCAGGCATCGCGGTGCTGGTAGCTGCGCCCGCGGCATTCGGTGCCGTCGGCGTCGCGCCGTAGCCGGCCTGCTTGACGGCATCCGCCAGTTGCGACGCGGAAACGCCCGCCGTGGCATCGACCGTCGCGCGTTCGGTCGCGAGGTTGACGGACGCGCGCGTGACACCCGGCACCTTCGCGAGCGCTTTCTCGACGCGCGACACGCACGACGCGCAGGTCATGCCGTCGATATCGAGTTCGATCGTGGCGGCGGTCGCGGGCAATGCCGCCGCCGCCGTTGCGGGCCGGGCTTTCGCGTGCGTCGCGTGCCCGGCGTGCTGCGCATGCGCGGCCGCAACGGCTTCGACCGGCGCTCCGCGCACGGCCGAGCGATAGCCGGCCGCGCCGACCGCGTCGACGAGCCGCGCGGGCTCGACCGTGTCCTGCACGGTCACCGTCGCCGCATGCGCGTCGAGATCGACCGCGGCCTCGACGACGCCCGGCACGGCGGCCAGCGCACGCTGCACGCGGCCCGTGCAGCCGCCGCAATGCATGCCGTCGACGGACAGTTCGATCGTATGCACTTCGGCGGAGGCGAGTGGTTCAGTCATGTCGGATTCCCCAAAAGCGCGGTTCGTGCCGCGAATGACCCCAGTATCAACATTCCCATGATGGGAAGGTCAAGGGGTGGCGATGCAATACAGGATCGTGCCGACGGCCGACGTATTCTCGCCCGTCATGCCGGCCCGCAGGCGGCGGGCTGCTCTCGATAGGGGGCTGGATCAACGAAGGTTCGGGCCGACGGCGGTCCGGCTAGCGCTCCGCCCGCTATTCGGCATATTGGGGGATGCCCTTAGGCGCTATGATACCGGCCTGACATCAGCGCCCGCCTTGCGAAGCGGCGACCGGGCAGGCTGGGGTGCCTTGCTTTCGCCGATCGTGAGTCGAACAAGGCGTTGACTGACAAGAACGATATTCGGCCAGTACTCAATGATTGAAAACCTACGAGAATCAATTTCTCCGCGGCGTGCGGCATGCGCGTCGCTGGCCCTGGCGGCGCTGCTGGCGGGATGCGCGTCGCAACCGGACGCGATCCAGCGGAAAACCGGCTGGACGCGCGCCGAAGTGGCCGACTCTTATGTATACGCGTATCCGCTCGTGCTGATGGACGTCGCGAAGGAAGCCGCGACGGGCGGCGACGGCGCGCAGCCGGGCCAGGCGCCGCTCAACACGCTGCGTCACGCGCAGGCGCTGCCGCCCGTCGGCGCGCTCAACCCGCCGCTGCCGGGCGTCGACACGCTCGACTCGACCGGCTGGCTCGACGTCGGCGCCGAGCCGGCGATCGTGACGCTGCCGGACACCCGCGGCCGCTACTGGGATGCCCGCGCGCTCGACATGTGGACGAACGTGCTGTGGTCGTCGTCGAGCGTGGCGGCGCGTGGCGCTCGCGGCGCCGTGCGATCGCAAACGATTGCCTTCGCCGCGAAGGACTGGCAGGGCACGCTGCCGAAGGGCGCGGTGCGTATCGACGTGCCGTCGGCCAACGCGTGGCTCGAAGTGCGGCTGCAGACGAGCGGCGGCCGCGACCTCACGAACGTGAAGAAGCTGCAGCGGGCGATCCGCGTGGTGCCGCTGTCCGTCTACACGGGCAGCGCGCGCGGCGCGTCGGTCGCGGTCCATGCGGGCAGCGCGCCGTCGGAAGCGGTGGGCGGCGGCACGCCGGCCGAGCAGGTGGCCGCGCTCGACCCGAAGGCGTTCTTCACGCGCTTCGCGCAGGCGCTGCAGGACAACCCGGCACCTGCCGACGATGCGCACGCGCAGGAACAGCTGAACGACATCGGCGTGACGGCCGGCTACCCGGTGCTGTGGACGGGCGATCGCCTGAGCGCCGCGACGGCCGGCGTCGCCGAGGCGCGCGTGCGGCTCGCGACGCCGCCGTCGAACCTGCTGAACGCGAACGGCTGGAGCTGGATCGGCGACACGGCCGGCAAGTACGGCCAGGACTATGCGCTGCGGGCCTACGCGGCCTACACGCAGTTCGGTACCGCGACGCGTGACGACGAGACGCTCGCGCTCGTGCGCGTCGACAGCGACGGCCATCCGCTGAACGGCGCGAACCGCTACGTACTGCACTTCGCGCCGGGCGCGCTGCCGCCGGTGCGCGGGTTCTGGTCGCTCACGCCGTACGCGACGAACGACGCGCTGCCCGACGTCGGCTCGGCGCGCCGCTCGCTCGGCGACCGCGACCGGCTGCGCCGCAACCACGACGGCTCGATCGACGTGGTCGTGTCGGCGTCGCCGGGCGGCACGCATGCGGCCAACTGGCTGCCGGCGCCGCGCACCGATTTCGCGCTCGCGCTGCGCCTCTACGCACCGAAGCCGCAAGCGAGCGACGGCTCGTGGATGCCGCCCGTCGTCGTCCGGAAATGAACGGATAGGCGCCGCCGCTGTCCGATCCGCGGGCGCGGCGCTCGCGCCAGAGCGCCGTTCCGTCACCACCTGAGCCTATACTTTCGGGATAGCGTGTGCGGCCGTGCCGGTTTTCCGGTGCGGCCCGGCATCCATTCCCGAGGCATTCAAGCATGGCAAGCGCAGACAAAGAAACCGTATCCTCGACCCTCCATGCCCTCGGCGGCGTTGCACGCTCGCGCCGGACCCGGCGTATCGGCCTCGGCGTGCTGATCTTCCTCGTTTTATTCGGACTGCTCGGGTTCTTCGCGGCGCCGCCGCTGATCCGCCACATCGCCGAACAGCAACTGAGCCAGCAGCTCGGCCGGCCGTCCACGGTCCGGCGCATCGCGCTGAACCCGTACACGCTGAACCTCGAGGCCGACGGCGTGCACGTCGGCGAGCGCGGCGGCCAGGGCGACTTCATCGACATCGGCAAGCTCGTCGTGCGGCCGTCGTGGTCGTCGCTGTTCCGCGGCGCGCCGATCGTCAACGAAGTGCGCGTCGACTCGCCGCGCTTCCACATCGTCCGCTACGACGCGCAGCGCTTCAACTTCACCGACCTGATCGAGAAGTTCTCGACGCCGTCCAAGCCTGAAAGCAAGCCGACACCTTTCTCGGTGTCGAACATCCAGGTCAACGACGGCCGGATCGACTTCGACGACCGCCTGCTGAACGAAAAGCACGTGGTCGACAACTGGACGCTCGGCATCCCGTTCATCGCGACGCTGCCGTCGAAGACCGACATCTTCGTGCAGCCGAAGCTGCGCGCGCGGTTCGACGGTAGCCCGATCGCGATCGACGGCAGGACGAAGCCGTTCGCGCAGTCGCGCGAGTCGGAAGTCGCGCTGACATTCGACCGGCTCGACGTGCCGAAGCTGATTTCGTACGCGCCGGCGAAGCTGCCGGTGATCGTCACGAGCGGCCTCCTGAGCAGCGACCTCAAGCTGAACTTCGTGATGAGCGGCGACACACCCGCGCTGCGCGTGTCGGGCACTGTCGACCTGAACGACGCGAAGGTGACCGGCCTGGCATCCGAGCCGCTGTTTGCCGCGCATGGCGTGCACGTCGCGGCCGCCGGCCTCGAGCCGCTGCGCAACGTGCTGCATTTCGACGAGATCCGGCTCGACCAGCCGGTCGTCGACCTGGCGCGCGACAAGCAGGGCGTGCTGAACGTCGAGAAGCTCGCCGCCCAGCCGGCCGCCGCGCCGAAGGCTGGCGCGGGCCAGCAGGCTGCCTCGGGCGCCGCCGCCTCGAGCGCCGCCACCGCTGCCGCCGCGAGCGGCGCGAAGGCCGAAGCCGCCGCCGCGAAGGAAGCGCCGCCGCTCGACCTGACGATCCGTCATTTCGCGATCGACGGCGGCACGATCAACGTCGACGACCGCGTGCCGGCGACGCCGACCGCGATGTCGCTGACGAAGCTCGCCGCGACGCTCGACGGCTTCACGCTGCAGGGCAAGACGCCGGCGAAGTACACGCTGTCGACGTCGCTGTCGCGCGGCGGCGACGTGAAGGCAGAAGGCGCGTTCAGCCTGGCGGCGAAGCAGGCCGACACGAAGCTGACGGTCGACGCGCTCGCGCTGCCGGCGCTGCAGCCGTATCTTGGCGAAGCGACCCGCGCGCGCGTGCTCGACGGCACGCTCGGCGCGACCGTCAACGCGAAGGCCGACTGGGGCAAGGCGCCGCTCGACGCACAGGTCGCCGACAGCACGGTGAGCCTGAAGTCGCTGAAGCTCGCGACGCCGGACGCGAAGGCAGCCGCGATCGTGCTGCCCGACGCGAGCGCGAAGATTTCGAAGGTCGACGTCGCCACGCGCACCGCGGAAATCGCGAGCGTCGACGCGACCGGGCTCGCGCTCGACGTGAAGCGCCTGAAGGACGGCAAGATCGACCTTGCGGCGCTGGCCGAACCCGCGCAGGCGGCGGTGCCCAAGCGCACGGTCGCGCGCAAGGCCGAGGCGGCCGCGCCGTCGTGGCATTACCGGATCGACGCGCTGAACGTGAAGGAATCGTCCGCGAACTTCACGGACCTGTCGACACCGCGCCCGGTGAAGCTCGCGATCAAGCCGCTCGACCTGTCGGTGCAGAAGATCAGCGACGACATGACGAAGCCGCTGCCGGTGCAGCTGAAGGCGACGCTGAACCGCAAGGGCTCGCTGAACGTGTCGGGCGACGTGACCGCGCAGCCGCTGAAGGTCGGCCTGAAGATCGACGGCAACCGCCTCGACGCGGCCGCGTTCGAGCCGTACTTCGGCAGCGCGCTGAACGCGACCATCGCGAGCGCGCTGCTCAACGCGCAGGGCAACCTGACGTTCGCGCAGGTGAAGGACACGCCGCGCGCGACCTATCGCGGCGATGCCGCGCTGGTCGACGTGCGGATGCTCGACAAGGCGACGTCCGACCCGTTCGCCGGCTGGCGCTCGCTCGCGCTGTCGAACCTGAAGGTGAACTACGACGAGAAGGGCACCGACGTCGACGCCGCGCGGGTGACGTTCTCGAACTTCTACGGTCGCGTGCTGCTCGATGCGCAGGGGCGGCTGAACCTGAAGGACGTCGTCGCGAAGGAGACGGGCCCTGCGCAGTCGCTGACGCGCGATGCGAGCAAGACCGAACCGGTGCCGCTGTCGCCGGGCGCGACGCCGCCGGCCTCCGCACAGGCCGCATCGGCCGCGGCGGCGCAGCAGGCGTCCGCGCCGGCCGCCGCATCGGCGACGGCCGTCGTGAAGGCCGCGCCGCCGCCGCAGAATCCGGTGCGCATGCATTTCGGCCAGCTCGTGCTGCAGAACGGCCGCGTGACCTACACCGACAACTTCATCAAGCCGAACTACACGGCGAACCTGGTCGCGATCAACGGGACGGTCGGTGCGTTCGGCACGGACTCGACGACGTCCGCGCCGGTCGACGTCGCCGCGAACCTCGCGGGCAACGGTCCGATCTCGATCAAGGGCTCGGTGAACCCGCTGATCGACAAGCCGGCGCTGGACCTCACGGCGACCGCGCACGACATCGAACTGACCAACCTGACGCCGTATTCGGCGAAGTACGCCGGCTACCCGATCACGAAGGGCAAGCTCAACGTCGACCTGCACTACCAGCTCGCGAACGACCAGCTGCAGGCGAACAACCACATCTTCATCGACCAGCTCACCTTCGGCGATCACGTCGAAAACGACACGGCGACGAAGCTGCCGGTGAAGCTCGCGATCTCGCTCCTGAAGAACACGCGCGGCCAGATCGACGTGAACCTGCCGGTGTCGGGCTCGCTGTCGAATCCGGAGTTCAGCATTGGCGGGCTGATCTGGCGCGCGGTGCTGAACCTGGTCGCGAAGGCGGTCACGTCGCCGTTCACACTGCTCGCGAACGCGTTCGGCGGCCGCGGCGGCGAGGAACTCGGCTACGTCGAGTTCGCGCCGGGTTCGTACCAGCTCGACGACGCGCAGCAGAAGAAGCTCGACACCGTCGTGAAGATGCTGACCGAGAAGCCGTCGATCCGGCTGGACCTGATCGGCCGCGTCGATCCGGCGAAGGACACGCCGGGGCTGCGCGACGCGTACGTCGAACGGCTGGTCCGCCAGCAGAAGCTGAAGGACGTGGTCGGCCAGGGCGAGAGCATCGATCCGATGTCGGTGAAGGTCGAACCAGCCGAGTACACCAAGTACCTGACGCGTGCGTACAAGGACGCCGACTTCAAGAAGCCGCGCAACCTGATCGGCCTGCAGAAGACGCTGCCCGACGCCGACATGAAGCAGGCGCTCGCCGATCACGCGCCGGCCGACGACAACGCGCTGCGCGCGCTCGCGCAGCAGCGCGCGCAGGTCGTGCGCCAGTACCTCGACGGCAAGATCGATTCGAGCCGCATGTTCGTCGTGGCGCCGAAGCTCGATGCGAAAGGCATCGAGGACAAGGGCGCGACGACGCGCGTCGACTTCGGCCTGCAGTAAGCCTTACTTCATCATCCGCCGCCGCCGCGTCCGATCGGCAATCGGGCGCGGCGGCGCGCTTCCCGTCAGCGCACCTCGATCGCCGGTTCGCGCTTGTCCAGTTCCTTCCTCGCGGCCAGCGGCAGGCGGGCATCGTCCCACTGCGTGAGCCATTCGACTTCCTTCGCCGTGAATACCTGGCCGTAGTTGCGCAACGCATACTGCAGCGCGTCGACGACGTGGTGGCGAATGATTTCGGGGGTGCGTGCATCGTCCAGCACGAACCGGAGAGCTTCCAGGGTCGACATACTCGTGCTCCGGGTCAGGGAAAACCCTTTATCACACGCCAATAGTCGCACGCCAACCCCGAAAAAAAACCGGCCGCATGCGGTCGCGGCCGGGAACGCAGCCTATTGCGACCGCGTGATGTCGTTTGCGATTCGTTACGTTTGACAGAAAACAGAAAGCCCCGCTTCATCGGACCGCCGCACGATCCGGCGATATTTTGCGCGCTTGTTGGCAAGTCACGCGGTTCAACGTCTATCGATGAGGTGGGGTGATGATTTCCAGGTTCGCTAAGCAACGAAAAATGGCGGTGATGGTGGCGGGCGCGCTGGCGCTCGCAAGCGCGGGCGCCTACGCGGCGCAGCAGGACGGCAACGGCCAGGGCAACGACGCCGGCCACGGCCGCCGCGTCGTGAAGCACGTGCTGCTGATCAGCGTCGACGGCCTGCACGAGCAGGATCTCGCGCGCTGCGTCGGCGCGAACACGTGTCCGAACATCGCGGTGCTCGCGCAAAGCGGCGTCACGTACACGAACGCATATACGCCGGGCCTGTCGGACTCGTTCCCGGGCCTCGCGGCGCTCGTGACGGGCGGCTCGCCGAAGACGGCCGGCCTGTTCTACGACGTGTCGTACGACCGCAACCTGTACGCGCCGGGCGACACGAGCTGCTCGGGCAAGCAGGGCTGGAACGTCGTGTTCGACGAGACGACCGGCATCGACGCCCAGAACGGCGGCGCGCTCGTCCACCTGAACGGCGGCGGCGCGTTCAACCCGCAGGCGATCCCGAACGCGAAGGTCAACGGCAAGTGCGTGCCGGTCTATCCGCACAACTACGTGAAGACCAATACGGTGTTCGAGGCCGTGAAGGCCGGCATCCCGAACGCGACCACCGCGTGGGCCGACAAGCACGCATGGGGCTACGACTGGCTGAACGGCCCGTCGGGCACCGGCGTCGACGATCTCGCGCGCACCGAGATCAACTCGATCGACCCGGCGACGCAAACGGACTACACGGACGTCTATTCGCATACCGCGCAATTCGACAACCTGCACGTGCAGGCGCTGATCAACCAGATCAACGGCCGCGATTCGACGGGCACGAAGAGCGCACCGGTGCCGACGCTGTTCGGCGGCAACTTCCAGACGCTCAGCGTCGCGCAGAAGGCGTCGGTCGCGAAGGGCGGCGGCTATCTCGATGCGAACTTCACGCCGAACGGCCAGGTCGCGAACGCGATCACGTACGTCGACAACTCGATCGGCCATATCGTCGCGGCGCTGAAGCAGGCCAACCTGTATTCGTCGACGGCCGTGATCGTCACGGCGAAGCACGGCCAGTCGCCGACCAATCACACGAAGCTCGTGAAGAACGGCGACACGCTGACGAAGCTGCTCGAAGCGAACAACTATCTCGACCCGAACGGCAACTTCGGCCAGAACAGCACGACGACGGGCAACCTGAACGACGGTTCGGGCCTGGTCGGCACGGGCTTCGTGCAGACCGACGACGTCGGCCTGATCTGGCTGCGCGACCGCAGCCAGCGCACGGCCGTGGTGCAGACGCTGAAGGCGAACCTGGGCTGCAATGCACCGGGGATCTGCGCGGACGGCCCGCAGGCCTACGTCCTGTACGGCGCGGCGCTGGCCGAGCGCTTCGGCGATCCGGCCAACGGCCGTACGCCGGACATCGTCGTCCAGCCGAATCCGGGCGTGATCTACACGTCGAGCACGAAGAAGGACGAGGAGCACGGCGGCAACGCGCCGGACGACAGCCACCTCGGCCTGCTCGTGTCGTACCCGGGCGCCCATCGCGCGCGTACCGTGAGCGATCTCGTCGGCACGAAGCAGGTCGCGCCGACGATCCTCGGGCTGCTCGGCGCCGATCCGAAGCTGCTGCACGCGGTCGTGGCCGAGAACACGCACGTGCTGCCGGGGCTGGGTCTCGGCAACTGACGCAGTGCGCCGGCCGCCGCCGTTGTCGGGTGGCGGCCGGCACATGACGCGCGGCGCCGCGCGTCGTTCTGCATCACCGCGCGTGCGTGGCCCGGCTCACGCACGCGCGGATTCGTCCAGCATCCATTCCCTGAAGCGCCTCAGCGCGTCGCTCGTTGCCAGGCGCTCCGGCGCGTAGCACAGGTAGTGCCCCTGCTCGTCCACGTCGACCGGCGCGTTGAACGGTTCGATCAGCGAGCCGGACGCGAGATTGTCGAGAATCAGGAAGCGTGGCACCAGGGCGAGACCGAGCCCGGCCTGCGCCGCCTGGATCAGCACCGAATACTGTTCGAAGCGCGGTCCGGCCAGCGCGTTCATCTGCGTCGCGCGATGCCGCTCCGCCCACGCGGACCACGCGATCCCGGCCTGCTCGTGCACGAGGCGCGGCGCCGCCACGGTGTCGGCAGGTTCGCGCAGCGCATGCCGTTCGGCGAATTCGCGCGTGCAGACCGGCACGAAAGTCCGGCCGTCCAGGTAATCGCTTCGCACGCCCTCCCAGGTACCGTCGCCATAGCGGATCGCCGCATCGAGCCCGAACGGGAACGCGTCGCCGGGGGCGAGATGACGGCGAAAGCTCAGCGTGACGCTCGGCGCGGCGGCGAGAAAGCGCGCAAGCCGCGGCACGAGCCACTTGGTCGTAAACGTCGGCACGCTCGCGATCGTCAGCAGGTCGCTGTTCTCGCGTGCGCTCAGCAGCTCGATCGACGCGTTGCCGATTTCGCGCAGCGGCCCGACGACGCGGGCGTGGTACACCTGGCCCGCACGGGTGAGCGCGAGCCCGCGCCCCTCGCGCACGAACAGCTTCACACCGAACAGCGTTTCGAGATTCGCGATCTGCCGGCTGACCGCGCTGGGCGTCAGGCCCAGTTCGCGGGCCGCATAGGAAAAATTCAGGTACTTCGCGGAACTGGCGAACGCGTGCAGCTCCGCCACGTTCGGATACAGGTGCTTCATCCCGCTATTCCTTCCCGGCACAGATCGATGCCGGCTTTGTACGTTTTTTTCATGACGATGCCATGTCGAAACCGCACACTGCGCCGGTCTCGACACCACGTGCGTGCCCCGTCCGGCGGGCGTCGCGCGCTGTCCTTCCTCATTGCCAGCGAGAGTGTTCATGCATCCGTCCATCACCCCGGCCCTGGCCGACGGTGTTCCGATTCGTCGTAACAAACCGGCGGGCCCGCGCATCGGCCGGTTGTTGCTGCAGGCGCTCGTCGCGGTGTTCGGGCTCTACCTGCTGCTGCCGATCGCGCTGCTGCTGATCGGCTCCGTCGGCGAGTCGTGGACCAACACGCTGCTGCCCTCGGGCTTCACGTGGCACTGGTTTGCCGATCTGGCCGCGAACCGGAGCTTCACCCGTGCGTTCGGCGTGAGCTTCATGGTCGCGCTGGCGTGCTGTGCGCTCAATGCCGTGATCGGCCTGCCGCTCGCTTACGCGCTACATCACCGCGCGCAGGCCGGCGGCGGGCTCGCCACGCGCGTCGTGATGCTGATGCCGGTCGCCGTGCCGGCGCTGACGCTCGGCTTCGGCTACATCGCGATCTTCAGCGGCGACACGCTGCCGTGGCTCGGCACGTTGCCGCTGATGATCGCGGCGCATGCGGTGCTGACGCTGCCGTATCTGCTGCAGACCCTGCTCGGCGACCTGCGCCATCTCGGCCTGGCGCGTCTCGAGGCCTGTGCGGCGACGCTCGGCGCGACACCGCTGCGCCAGTTCCTCACCATCGTGCTGCCGAACTTGCGGCACAGCCTGTTTTCCGGCCTTGTCATGGTGGCCGCGCTGTCGATCGGCGAATTCCAGATCTCGAACCTGATCGCCGGCTTTCGCTACCGAAATTATCCGATCGTGCTGCTGCAGGCGTTCTACGGCGCGTCGGGGATGGCATGCGCGGCCACCGTCGTGCTGCTCGTGCTCGCCGTGCTCGCGACGCTCGTGTCGGTCGGCACCGTACAACGCCTGAAGTGAGTCCGTCATGAGTCTCGAATTCGAACACGTCAGCTTCCAGTATCCCGGCGCGCGTCATGGTGTCGACGACGTCACGCTGTCTGCCGCGCAAGGCGAACTGCTCGCGGTGATGGGGCGCAGCGGTTCCGGCAAATCCACGCTGCTGCGGCTCGCGGCCGGGCTGCTCGACGGCTGGCGCGGCCGCATCGCGATCGGCGGCGACGACGTCGCCGGCGTGCCCGTGTGGCGGCGCGAAGTGGGGATGGTGTTCCAGCACTATGCGCTGTTCCCGAACCTGTCGGTCGTCGACAACGTCGCGTACGGGCTGCGCATGCGCGGCGTCGCGGCCGATGTGCGGCGCCGGCGCGCGCTCGAGATGCTCGAGCGCGTCGGCCTGGCGACGCATGCGGCGCGCGGCGTCGCGATGCTGTCGGGCGGACAGCAGCAGCGCGTCGCGCTGGCGCGCGCGCTCGTGATCGAGCCGAAGCTGCTGTTGCTCGACGAGCCGCTGGCGGCGCTCGATGCCGGCATCCGTCATCAACTGCGGGACGAGATTCGCGCGCTGCAGCGCGCGTGCGGCGCGACGACGCTGTTCGTCACGCACGACCAGGACGAGGCGCTGAGCATGGCCGACCGCGTCGCGATCGTCGACGGCGGCCGCGTGCTCCAGGCCGGCACGCCGCGCGACCTGTACGAGCGTCCGGCAAGCGCGCAGGTCGCACGCTTCGTCGGGCACTCGACACTGCTGCGCGGGCGCGTGCTCGCGCACGGCACGGTCGACGTGCGCTTCGCGACGCTGCATGCGCAGACGGGCGAGCACCGGCCTGGTACGCCGGTCGAGGTGCTGGTGCGGCCCGAACACGTGCAGGCCGATCCGCCGGATCACAGCCCGAACCGGATCGACGGCCGTCTCGGCGACGTGCGTTATTTCGGCGCGACGCAGCGCTACGACTTCATTCCCGCCGGTTCGACCGACGCGCTGTTGTGCGAAGGGCGCGAGCCCGCCGCGCGCAGCATCGCGATCGAGCCGCGACATCTGATCGTGCTGCCGGCGTCGCCGGACGCGCAATGACTTTTTTCGTACAACGGAGATTTCCGATGATTGCAGGCTCCTCTCTAGTGAAGGCCGTGCGTGCACGCGTGCTGGCGCTGTGCGCGCTCGCGGCGCTCTCCTGCGCGGCGGCGCATGCCGCGCCGCTGTATCCGGGTGAAGACGCGCTGTATGCGAAGGCCGCCGACGAAGGTCTCGTCGTGTCGTTCGATACCGGCCCCGAATGGGCGAACTGGAAGGCGCTGTTCGCCGAATTCCGCAAGCGCTACCCGAAGGTCGAGATCACGTACAACGACATCGGCTCGGCGGCGACCGTCGTCGCGCTCGACAAGTCGCGCCGTCGTCCGCAGGCCGATACCGCGTACTACTTCGCCGCGTCGGCGCTGGATGCCGAGAGCAAGGACGTCGTCGCGCCGTTCAAGCCAGTCAACTTCGACAAGTTGCCGAGTGTGTTCCGCGCGACCGACGGTCGCTGGTTCGCCGTGCATTCGCTGAACATCGCGTTCCTCGTCAACAAGAAGCTCGTCAAGAACGTGCCGCAGCGCTGGTCCGATCTGCTGAAGCCCGAGTATCGCAACGCGGTGGTCTATCTCGATCCGCGTTCGACCGGGCAGGGTCAGGTCGCGGTGTTCGCGGCGGCGTATGCGAACGGCGGCAGTGTCGAGAATCCGAAGCCGGGCGCCGAATTCTTCGGCAAGCTGAAGCGCGCGGGCAACGTGCTGCGCGTCGAGGGCACGACACCGTATGCGAAGTTCGTGAAGGGCGAGATCCCGATCCTGATCGGCTACGAGAACGACGGCCTCAAGGCGAAGTACGCGGACGGCATGGGCGATGCGGCCGACGTCGTGATTCCGCAGGACGGCAGCGTGTCGGCGCCGTATGCGATGAGCCTCGTGAAGAACGGCCCGAACCCGTCCGCCGCGCAGCTCTGGCTCAACCTCGTGATGAGCGACGTCGGCCAGGCGCTGTTCGCACAAGGCTATGTGCGCCCGGCAGTGCCCGGCACGCCGGTTGCGCCGGAGGTCGCGGCGAAGCTGCCGAACGCGCCGCAGGTGCGCCCGCTCGACGTCGCGAAGGCGGCGGCGCGCAAGGCCGAGATCGACCAGCTCTGGTCGCAGGCGACGCTCGGCCAGTAAGGAGCGCGCGATGCAAACCTCCCTGGCCGAACGCGGCGCGCTGCGCCGCTTCGGCGCGGTTCCGGCGGCGATCTTGCTGGCGGTGTGCTTCGTGCTGCCGCTCGCCGCGCTCGTCGGCTCGGCGTTCACGGACGGCAGCCGCGCGTTCGTCGCGGTGCTGCGCGATCCGCTCGTGGCCGACGCCATCGTGCGCTCGCTCGCGCTGGCGATCGGTGCCGGCACGCTGTCGGTGGGCGTCGGCGTGCCGGTCGCCTTTGCGCTGGCGGCGCAGTCGCCGGCCCGTCGCCACTGGTCGCTCGCGCTGCTCGGCGTGCCGCTCGCGTTTTCCGGGCTCGTGATCGCGTACGGCTTCATCCTCGCGTTCGGCCGCGCGGGTTTCGTCACCACGCTGCTGGCGGCGTTGGGCGCCGATCCGAACGTGATCGGCGGCGCGATCTACACGATGCCGGGGCTCGCGGTCGCGTATGCGTATTACCTGATCCCGCGCGTCGCGCTGATGATCTACCCGGCGTTCGCGAATCTCGACCGGCGTCCGCTCGAGGCGGCGCTGACGCTCGGCGCGCGGCCGTGGCGCGCGTGGCTCGACGTCGCGTGGCGCGAGCTGTGGCCGTCGGTCGCGTCCGCATGGTGTCTCGTGACCGCGATCGCGCTCGGCACGTACGGCACGGCGCTCGCGCTGGCCGGCACGCAGATCAACATCCTGCCGCTGCTGATGTACCTGAAGCTGTCGGACGGGCAAACCGATTTCTCGCAGGCGGCCGTGCTGTCGATCGTGCTGACGGCGATCTGTACCTGCGTTCTTGCATTGGGGGAAGGCCTTGTTCGGCAACGACGTCATTGAGTGGTCGGAAGCGGCGCGCACCGCGCTCACGCATCTCGCGCAGCGGCAGCGCGGCACGCGGCGGCATTGCATGCCGGCCGGCGTGATCGGTCCGCGCGATGCGACCGACGAGCAAATGCGGATCGCCGGGCGGATCGCGCATGCGCTGGCGGCGGCGGGCATCGCAATCGTCGGCGGCGGCAAGCAGGGCGTGATGGAGGCGGCCGCGCGCGGCGCGCAGGCGGCCGGCGGGTGCGCGATCGGGCTGCTGCCCGAGGAGGATGCGCGGGAGGCGAACCCGTATCTGACGGTCGCGCTGCCGACCGGGCTCGGCATTACACGCAACGCGCTGATCGCGCGCGCGTCGCTGTGCCTGGTCGCGGTGGGCGGCGGGCTCGGCACGCTGTCCGAGATCGCGCTCGGGCTGCAGTGGGGCAAGCCGGTGTTCACGATTTGCGACGCGCCGCAGGTGGCGGGGGTCGAGTGCTTCGACGCAACGGATCGGCTGGTCGCGCGTGTCGCGCAGTGGCTGGCCGATGCGGCGTAGGTGGCGTCCCGCGCGCGCCGATCGCCGGCTGCGTCGGCACGCGAGTGGCGGGTCCGGGCTTGAAATGGGGCGCACGACCCGCCATATTGGCTGCGCATGAACGTTCAACGACGCCTCCAGAGGATTCACGATGCGCCTTTTGCTTGCCCTGCTGTTGCCGTGGTTCCAGTTCTTCACGATCGGCCGCCCGATCGCCGGGATCATCTGCCTGATCCTGCAACTCACGATCATCGGCTGGCTGCCGGCCGCGATCTGGTCGGTGTATGCGCTGAGCCAGTACAAGACCGATCGCAAGATCGAGGCGGCGCTGCGCGAGCGGCGGTAGGCGGGGGAGGGGCGCGGCGCCGCGTCACGAGCGGAACCGGCGAAATCGGACGAGTCGGCAAGCGCGGCCGACGATATGAAGACGGCCGCTGCGATCATCGTTCGATCGAAGCGGCCGCTCGCCTTACTTCACCGCAAACAGCGTCAGGTTCATGAAGATCTTGAACGCATAGCCGAGCGTGACGGCGCCGAGCACGCCGCCCGCCCACAGGACGACGAACCACATCCAGCCGCGCATCCGCGGCCGCGGCGCGCCGGGTCGGCGAGCGGCGGAATCAGGGGTTTCAGTGGTGGTAGTAATGCTGGTCTTCATGGCGCACCTTGCCTCGGAATACCCAGTAACCCATCGTCGTGTAGGCGATGATGATCGGCAGGATAACCGCTGCGCCGACCAGCGTGAAGGTCTGGCTCGACCGCGGCGCCGCCGCTTCCCAGATCGTCATCGTCTGAGGAATCGCATACGGGAACATCGTGACGAGCAGGCCGACGTAGCCGAGCAGCACGAGTGCCAGCGCGAGCACGAACGGCGTCATGTCGTGCCGGTCGCGCACCGCGCGACGCATCCACACCGCGCACCCGGCGACCAGGAACGGCACCGGCAGCAGGCGCCAGAACAACCCCGAATCGAACCAGCGCTGTGCGATAGCCGGATCCTGCAGCGGCGTCCACAGGCTGACGACCGCGATGAAGCTGAGCAGCACGACGGTCAGCGGCCACACGACGCGATGGAGGCGCCGCTGCAGGTCGCCTTCCGTCTTCGCGACGAGCCAGCAGCAGCCGAGCAGCGCGTACGTGACGATCAGGCCGAGGCCCGTCAGCAGGCTGAACGGCGTGAGCCAGTCGAATGCGTCGCCGGCGAACACGCCGTCCTTCACGTTGATGCCCTGCAGGAACGCGCCGAGCGCGATCCCCTGGAACAGCGTCGCGCCGGCCGAGCCGCCGATGAACGCGAGATCCCACAGCTGCTTTGTGCGCCGCGCCTTCGCGCGAATCTCGAACGACACGCCGCGGAAGATCAAGCACACGAGCATGAAGATCAGCGGCAGGTACAGCGCCGACAGCACCGTGGAATAGACGATCGGGAACACCGCGAACAGCCCGGCGCCGCCGAGCACGAGCCACGTCTCGTTGCCGTCCCACACGGGCGCGACGGTGTTCATCATCAGGTCGCGTTCCTTCTCGTCCGGGAAGAACGGGAAGACGATGCCGATGCCGAGGTCGAAGCCGTCGAGCACGACGTACATGAAGAGCCCCAACGCGATGATCGCGGCCCAGATTACGGTGACGTCCATAGGTTTTCTCGTTTGCGAAATGGGTGGGCTCAGACGGTCTCGATCAGCTCGTCGACGGCCGACATCGGGCGGCGCGCGGTGTGATCGGGGCGCGTGTCGGGGGTGTCGTCGTGCTTGACGTCGGGCAGCGCGGGGCCGGCCTTCATCAGCTTCAGCATGTAGTACACGCCGGTGCCGAACACGAGGAAGTACACGATCACGAACGTCATCATCGACAGGCTGACCTGCTGCACCGACAGCGGCGACACGCCCTGCGCGGTGCGCATCACGCCATACACGACCCACGGCTGGCGGCCTGCCTCGGTCGTCACCCAGCCCGCGAGCAGCGAAACGAAACCGGTCGGGCCCATCACGAGCGCGAAGCGCTGGAACCACTTCGATTCATACAGGCTGCCGCGGCGGCGCAGCAGCCAGGCGAGCGCGGCGAGACCAATCATCGCGAAGCCCAGGCCGACCATGATCCGGAAGCTCCAGAACACGACCGTCGAATTCGGGCGGTCTTCAGGCGGGAAGTCCTTCAGCCCGCGGATCTCGCCGTCCCAGCTGTGCGTGAGGATCAGGCTGCCGAGGTGCGGCACCTTCACCGCGTAGCGGGTCGTCTCGGCCTTCATGTCCGGAATGCCGAACAGGTTGAGTGGCGTGCCGCCCTTCTCGGTTTCCCACAGCCCTTCGATCGCGGCGATCTTCGCGGGCTGGTGCTTCAGCGTGTTGATGCCGTGCTGGTCGCCGATCACGGCCTGCAGCGGCGCGAGCACCAGCAGCAGCCACAGCGCCATCGAGAACATCTTCTTCACACCCTTGTCGCGGCGGCCCTTCAGCAGGTGCCAGGCGCCCGTCGCGGCGACGACCAGCGCGGCGACGATGAACGCGGCGATCGCCATGTGGAACAGGCGGTACGGGAACGACGGGTTGAAGATGATCGCGAACCAGTCGGTCGGCACGACGCGGCCGTCGACGATCTCGAAGCCCTGCGGCGTCTGCATCCAGCTGTTCGACGCGAGGATCCAGAACGTCGAGATCAGCGTGCCGATCGCGACCATCAGCGTCGCGCCGAAGTGCGCGCGCGGGCTCACGCGATTCCAGCCGAACAGCATGATCCCGAGGAAGCCGGCTTCGAGGAAGAACGCGGTCATCACCTCGTACATCAGCAGCGGGCCGGTGACGGCGCCGGCGAAGCTCGAGAAGCCCGACCAGTTGGTGCCGAACTGATAGCTCATGACGACGCCGGAGACCACGCCCATGCCGAATGCGACCGCGAAGATCTTCGACCAGAACAGGCACAGCGTTTTGTAGTACTGCTTGCCGGTCTTCAGCCAGCGATATTCGAGCACGGCGATGAAGCTGGCGAGGCCGATGCTCAGCGCCGGGAAGACGATGTGAAAGGAGACGGTGAACGCGAATTGCAGGCGGGCCAGATCGAGGGCCGAAAGTGCGGTGTCCATACCAGATGACCGAGGCTGACGATACCCGCCGGCGGGTGCCGGCGGCCCCCGGCCGACGGGGCATCGGGGTTGGCTGGAGTATGTGCCGCGATGTTGCGCCGCGAAATGCGCCAACTCGTCGCAGATGTCCAGCCCGGCGCGCGCGATTTCGGGATAAATCGTTGATTCGAATCAACAACACCGATCGTCACGTGCGCGATCGTGACGTGGCGGTCTGCCGCACGTGCGTCAATATGGCGCGTCGCGTCATCGGAACGGCTCGTTGCAAACCCGCGTGCCGCGTGGCGCCGCCGCACGCAACCGATCCGTTTCGGCGCGTTGGCGCGTAACGCGTGCGGTCCCGCTGGCGGGCCCTGGCTGACGGGGTCTGTCACATTGGTAACGTCGCGCAACATTGGCGCCCGCGCCTGTTATGGCTGGCGAATCGCGCACGGCGTAGCGTTCGATATGTCGGGTTCGTATCGACGAACCGTCCTGCCGGAGAACGTGACGTGAACGGATTGAAGCTCGCGCTGGGCGCGGCCGCCGCGGTGGCCGTCGCGACGGGCGGCGTGGCGCATGCCGCTCGGGTCGGCGTGTATGTCGGCGCCGGTTACCCGTATTACTACCCCGTCGTTCCGGCGCCGTACTACTACCCGCCGCCCGTCGTCGTGGTGCCCGTCGAGCCCGGCCCGCTGCCGGAATACGTCGAGAAGGAACAGCCGCAGCAAGGTGGCGGTGCGGACGTCTGGTACTACTGCGACGCGTCGAAGCATTACTACCCGTATGTGAAGACCTGCAAGTCGGGCTGGCGATCGGTGCCGGCGCGGCCGCAATGAGGGAGGCCCGACGATGAACCCCATGATTCGACCGCTGCGCGTGCCGGCCGTGCTGGCGCTGGCCGGCCTGCTCGGCGCGTGCGCGTACGTGCCGACCGGGCCCAGCGTGATGGCGCTGCCGGGTACCGGCAAATCGTTCGACCAGTTCCGCGTCGACGACGCGAACTGCCGCCAGTACGCATTCCAGCAATCGGGCGGTGTGAGCGCCGGGCAGGCGTCGACCGCGAGCGCGGTCGGCAGCGCGGCCGTCGGCACCGCGCTCGGCGCGGCCGCGGGTGCCGCGTTCAACGGCGGCTCCGGCGCGGCCGTCGGCGCGGGTGCCGGGCTGCTCGCGGGCAGCGTCGTGGGCGCGGGAGCCGCGCAGGGCTCGGCCTACGACGTCCAGCGCCGCTACGACTACGCGTACCTGCAGTGCATGTACGCAACCGGCAACCGCGTGCCGGTGCCGGGCGGGATGAGCGGCGGATATGGCGGAGGCGCGCAGCGTGCGGCACCGCCGATGCCGCCGCCCGGCGTCCAGCCGCCGCCGCCGCGTTATTGACGATGCCGCCCCGAAGCCGGCCGTGCCGGCGCGGGGCGCGTCGCTGCGTGCCGGTCGCGGCGGGACCGTGCGTCCGTCGAGCACGATCGATCGCCGCTCCCTTGTGCGGCGCGATGCATCGGCAATCGCTGCGCGAATTGCGTACACTCTGAGTCTCGTTTCGGCAGGGCCGGGCGCATCGGTTCCGGTCCGCGTTCACTCAGGGCACGAAGATGATCGATTTACGCAGCGATACCGTGACACGTCCGAGCCAGGCGATGCTGGCCGCGATGACTGCCGCCGAAGTCGGCGACGACGTATGGGGCGACGACCCGACCGTACTGCGCTTGCAGGCGGTCGCGGCCGAGCGGGCCGGCAAGGAAGCCGGTCTGTTCTTCCCGAGCGGCACGCAGAGCAACCTGGCCGCGCTGATGGCCCATTGCGAACGCGGCGACGAATACATCGTCGGCCAGCTCGCGCACACCTACAAGTACGAAGGCGGCGGCGCGGCCGTGCTCGGCAGCATCCAGCCGCAGCCGATCGAGAACGCGCCCGACGGCACGCTGCCGCTCGCGAAGATCGCCGCGGCGATCAAGCCGATCGACAACCACTTCGCCCGCACGCGGCTGCTCGCGCTCGAAAACACGATCGGCGGCCAGGTATTGCCGGACGGCTATGTGCAGGAAGCCGTCGCGCTCGCGCGCAGCCGCGGGCTCGCCGCGCACCTCGACGGCGCGCGCGTATGCAATGCGGCCGTCGCGTCGGGCCGTCCGATCGCGGAACTGTGCGCGCCGTTCGATACCGCGTCGATCTGTTTCTCGAAAGGGCTCGGCGCGCCGGTCGGCTCGGTGCTGGTCGGCCATCGCGCGCTGGTCGAGCGCGCGCAGCGCTGGCGCAAGGTGCTGGGCGGCGGGATGCGGCAGTCGGGCATCCTCGCGGCGGCCTGCCTGTATGCGCTCGATCACAACGTCGAACGGCTGGCCGACGATCACGCGAACGCCGCGCATCTCGCGGCAGGCCTCGCACGCATCGAGCCGGTGAAGGTGCTGTCGCACGCGACGAACATGGTGTTCGCGCAATTCCCCGAAGCCGATTGCGCGCCGCTCGAGGCGTGGCTCAAGGAGCGCGGGATCCTCACGCAGATGCTGTATGCGTCGCGTTTCGTCACGCACTGCGACGTGTCGCGTGCGGACATCGATACCTTCATCGACGCGGTCGGCGCGTATTTCGCGCAACGGCGCGCGTAAGGCGGAATGCGCCGGCCGGCGGGGGCGCCGGCGCGTCGTGGCGCGAAGCCGGAAGCGGGAAGGCGATTGGGGCGACGCTGCAACCCGTCGGTCGATATCCGGCGTGCCGGCGGATTACGCCTGCCGGGGCGTGTCGACCGGCGGCGTGCCGTCGCGGAATAGGGATTTCAGTTGCGTGCGCAGTTCGGCGCTGTCGGTGTGCTGGTGTACCGAGACCGCATGTTGTACGGCGGCTTCCAGCAGTTCGTTGTCGGAGTCGGCGGAAATCGCGACCGAGCAATTCATCGCGCTGGGGAACTCGCGGCAATCGATATAGCGGCGGGACATGATGTTCTCCTCACGGGAAAGGAAACGGCGGGATTTGCATGATCGGCCGCGCGGCGCGTTCGCGAGGCCGATGAAAAAAGTATAGGCGGCGCGGCGGGGTTTCTCGCCGCCATGCGCACCGCACCACGTGCCGCGCCGGCGATGTCGACCGCCCGCCCGTCACGGCAGCGGCGCGAGCAACCGGCGCGCCGCTTCGACCACCCGTGCGGACAGCGACGCCATCGTCGGCGACTGCACGGTCCACGCGTGCCAGTACAGCGCGATGTCGGTCGGATGCATGGGCGCGAGATCGACGAGCCCCTGCGCGTCGAGCGGCGCGCCGCCGATCAGCGGCTCCGGCACCATCGCGTAGCCGAGCCCGTGCCGCACCGCCGCGAAATGCGCGTGCGTGCCCGGCACGTAGTGGCACGGATACGCACCTTCGGGCAATCCGAACTTCTCCTTCAGGAACGTGGACTGCAGCGTGTCGCGCCGCGAATACGCGACGACGGGCGCATGGCGCGCGCTCGTGCGGTTCAGGCCGCGCGGAAACCAGCGCACCGCGAACGCGGCGGCGGCGAGCAGCCGGTAGCGCATCGTGCCGAGCGGCGTCGCGACGCAGCCGCGCATCGGTTTCGGCTCGGTCGTCACGCAACCGACGGCCATCCCGCTTTCGAGCAGCGCGAACGTGTGGTCCTGGTCCTCGACGATCAGTTCGAACAGGATGCGCTCGCCCGCGAGCACCGACGTCAGCGCGGGCAGGAACCAGGTGCCGAGGCTGTCGGAGTTCAGCGCGATCGTGACCGAGATCGGCGATTCGCGCTCGGTTGCGAGCGTGCTTTGCAGGTCGGCCTGCAGCAGCGCGACGCGGCGCAGGTGCTGCAGCACGCGCTGTCCGGCCACCGTCGGCCGGCACGGCCGCGTGCGCAGCACGAGCGGTGTGCCGAGGCTCGCCTCCAGCGCGCGGACCCGCTGCGTGACGGCGGACGCGGTCACGTGCAGGCGCACGGCGGCCTGCTCGAAGCTGCCGGTGTCGGCGACGGCCAGCAGCGCGGCGGCCTGCTTCGGATCGATCGTCATCGACATGTCGACGCAATTCCTGTGAACGTAAGACGAGAGGCCGTAGTGTAAGGCAGCACGCGCCGCCGGCCCGACGCGGCCAATCGTCCCGCCGTCCACCGGCGGCGCGCGCATTTTGACCTACCCTATAGAAACGCGCGGCGCCCGACCGGTGCCAGGCCGGCTTGCCGCGCGCGGACGATCGTGTGCCGCGCGGATGCCGCGGCGCGGGCGTCATGACGATTCCCATTTGACGGAGGACGAACATGTCGATTCGAATAGGCGAGGACGCGCCCGATTTCACCGCGGAGACCACCGAGGGCACGATCCGTTTTCATGAATGGATCGGCGATCACTGGGCGATCCTGTTTTCCCATCCGAAGGATTTCACGCCGGTATGCACGACCGAACTCGGCTACATGGCCGGGCTCAAGCCGGAATTCGACAAGCGCGACACGAAGATCATCGGGCTGTCGATCGATCCTGTCAGCGACCACCGGAAGTGGGTGGCGGACATCGCGGAAACGCAGGGCCATGCGGTCAACTATCCGCTGATCGGCGACGACGACCTGAAGGTCGCGAAGCTCTACGACATGATCCATCCGAGCGCGAGCGGCGGCCCGCGCACCGCGGTCGACAACGCGACCGTGCGCTCGGTGTTCGTCATAGGGCCGGACAAGAAGGTCAAGGCGATGCTCGTCTATCCGATGAGCGCCGGCCGCAACTTCGACGAGGTGCTGCGCCTGCTCGACGCGCTGCAACTCAACGCGCGGCATACGGTGGCGACGCCGGTCAACTGGAGGCCCGGCGACGATGTCATTATTCCGACCTCGGTGTCGGACGATGCTGCGAAGCAAAAATATCCGCAGGGCTTCCGGACGCTGAAGCCGTACCTGCGGTTCGTGCCGCAGCCGCACTGACGGCTCGGCCCGTACGCAACGGGGTGGCCCGCACGCCGGTGCGCCGGCGACGTGCGGGCCGAACAATCCGAACAACAGTAGGCATGAATACGCGACGGAGCGACTTCGCCATGATCTTCCGGCAACTTTTCGACCCGCAATCGTCGACCTACACGTATCTGCTCGGCGACCGCGGATCGCGCGAAGCGCTGCTGATCGACCCGGTGTTCGAGCAGGTGCGCCGTGACGCGGCGCTGCTCGACGAACTCGGGCTGCGCCTCGTCGCGACGATCGATACGCACGTGCACGCCGATCACGTGACGGGCGCGTGGCTGCTGAAGCAGCGCACCGGCAGCACGATCGCGATTTCGGCCGCGAGCGGCGCGCAGGGCGCCGACCGCTACCTGAACGACGGCGATCGCTGCGCATTCGGCAGCCGTTACCTGACCGTGCGCGCGACGCCGGGGCATACGAACGGCTGCATCAGCCTCGTGCTCGACGACGAATCGATGGCGTTCACCGGCGACTGCCTGCTGATTCGCGGCACCGGCCGCACCGATTTCCAGCAGGGCGACCCGCGGGCGCTGTATCGCGCGGTCCACGGCCGGCTCTTCACGCTGCCGGCCGCGTGCCTGCTGTATCCCGCGCACGACTATCGCGGGCTGACGGTGACGAGCGTCGGCGAGGAACGGCGTTTCAATCCGCGCCTCGGCGGCGATCTCAGCGAAGACGATTTCGCGGGCTACATGCGCAACCTCGGGCTCGCGCATCCGCGCCAGATCGACGTCGCGGTGCCCGCGAACCTGCAGTGCGGCGTCGCCGCGAACGCGCCCGACGTGCAGGCGGTGCCCGACTGGGCGCCGCTCGTCTATACGTTCGCCGGATTCTGGGAAATCGATCCGCAGTGGCTCGAGGATCACCTGCCGGCGGTGCAGGTGGTCGACGTGCGCGAGCCGGACGAATTCACTGGCCCCCTCGGCCACCTGCCCGGCGCGACGCCGATTCCGCTCGGCGAACTGGCCGCGCGCACCGGCGAGCTCGCGCGCGACCGGCCGATCGTGACCGTGTGCCGCGCGGGCGGCCGCTCCGCGCAGGCGACCGTGATCCTGAAGAAGGCCGGTTTCGACGCAGTCGCGAACCTCGGGGGCGGGATGCTGCGCTGGCGGGGCGAAGGCCGCGTCGTGATGGACGGCCGATCGTAGCGGCGCGTTCGCGCGCAAAAAATTTATCGGACGGATGTCGAATCGGCCCGATGCCGTTCGTCGTCAAGGCATCCGATCACGTGGCGCTGCATGATGCGGCGCCGAAACCCCGAGAGACCCCGCGATGACGCCGACGCTATACGCCCATCCCTTTTCGTCCTACTGCCAGAAGGTGCTGACCGCGCTGTACGAGAACGGCACGCCGTTCGACTATCGCGTGCTCGCGCACGACGATCCGAAGCCGATGCAGGAATTGGCCGCGCTGTGGCCGATGAAGCGCTTCCCGGTGCTCGTCGACGCGGGCCGCACCGTGATCGAGGCGACGATCATCGTCGAGTACCTCGGCCTCTATCACCCGGGCCCCGTGCGGCTGGTGCCCGACGACCCGCGCGCGGCGCTGGAGGTGCGGATGATGGATCGTTTCTTCGACAACTATGTATCGACGCCGCAGCAGAAGGTCGTGTTCGATGCGCTGCGGCCGGCGCACGAGCGCGATGCGCGCGGCGTCGCCGATGCGCGCGCGATGCTCGAAACGTCATACGCGTGGCTGGACCAGAAGATGGCCGATCGCGAGTGGGCGGCCGGCGACCGCTTCAGCCTCGCCGACTGCGGCGCGGCGCCGTTCCTGTTCTACGCGGACTGGACGCACCGGATCGATCCGTCGTTCGCGAACGTGATCGCGTATCGCAAGCGGCTGCTTGCGCGGCCGTCGTTTGCGCGTGCGGTCGATGAAGCGCGGCCGTATCGTTCGTTCTTCCCGCTCGGCGCGCCCGATCGCGACTGACGTGCGCGGCCGCGGTTGCCGCAACGGCGACGACCTGGACGGCGGCGCGCGCAGGGCGCGAGGCCGCCGCGCAGGGCCGGCAGCGCGTGCCTGGACGTCGTGGTGACAGCAGCGGATGCATCACGGCGCCGTCCCGTTACATCGTCGTATGCTTGACCGACCGCGCGAGCGTCAGCAGTTCGTCGAACTGCGTGATCAGCTCGAAGCACAGCAGGAACGCGAGCGTATAGGCTGGCGCGGGGAAGCGCCGAATCGCCTCCAGCACCTGCGGCGCGAAGCGCGATCGAATCGCATCGCGCGTCAGCAGCCACGCGATCGCGATGCCGATAGCGGCACCGGCGATCAGATCGGTCGGGTAGTGATAGCCGAGATACGCGCGCGGCACGCAGATGAACACGACCGCATACAGCAGCGCGAGCACGCCGGCACGGCGCGCGATGATGAAGATGCCCGTCGCGATCGCCATCCACAGCATCGCGTGATCGCTCGGAAACGAACTCCAGGCCTGCAGCGTGGCCGCCCGCAGTTCCTCGGACGGGAAGTGCAGGTGCAGGTCGGGGTTGTAGATCGGCCGCACGCGGAACGGCAGGACTTTCGCGAGCAACCGGCCGAACGCGAGCGCGACGAGCCCGCTCGTGACCGTCGCGATGATCAGCTCGCGTTGCCGTTCGCGTTCCGGTCCCGGCTGGAACCACAGCCAGCACAGCACGGGGATGAGGATGAAGCCCTTGAACGTATAGAGGCCGGCGATCACGCGGATCGCGTGGTTCATTAGCGGTCCGAACGTGATGTGGGTGAGGAAGATCTGGATCGTGGTGTCGAAATTGTTCATGTTCTGGGACCCCGGCGGACACGCAGCACATGACATGCGGCCGGCAAGGATCAGGAAGCGCGCTCGCACCGGAGCGCAATGGGGGGCAAGTATGTCACCGGTAATTTCGAAGAAAATGGGAAAAAATACCGGGAATCCCCTGAGAAAACGCGATGTTCCGATGGGGCCGGATTGGAGAGGGCCGCGCGGTGCGGTCGAGTCGAATCCTCTGACGGTTGCATGCGGACCCTTCCGCGCCGGCGAAAAATAATCGGTTGAACCGGGCAATTCGGTGAGCCATCGCGGACCTTGCATCGGATGACCGAATGCGCGCCGCGTCTCGCACGGATCTGCCGCGCCGCGCCGGGCCGCGCAGCACCGAACGAAAACAAAAAGAAAAGGCGTGCAAGCCCTGTGAGCCTGCACGCCTCGTATGCGCGATGTCGAAAATTACCGACGCCACATGCGCACGGCCAGCGCCGCCAGCGACGTCGTCACCGCCAGCACGATCACCGCATTCCAGCCCAGTTGCGCGAGCAACGCACTGCCGAGCGCGGCACCGGCCGCCATCCCGATGAACATGCCGACGAACAGCACCGCGTTGAGCCGGCTACGTGACGCGGGATCGATCCGGTAGACGATCGCCTGGTGCGCGATCAGCGTGGCCTGCACGCCGAGATCGAAGCCGATCGTCGCGGCGGCGAGCAGCGCGAGCTGCGCATGCGGCGTCAGCAGCGGTGCGGCGGCCATCGCGGCGAACGACACCGTCGCGATCCCGATGCCGATGCGCGTGACACGCTCGGGACCGTGGTGATCGGCCATGCGTCCGGCGATGGGCGCGGCCAGTGCGCCGGCAGCGCCTGCGAGGCCGAATGCGCCGGCGGCCGCGCTGCCGAGGTGGAACGGCGCGCCGTGCAGCATCACCGCGAGCGTCGACCAGAATGCGCTGAACCCGACGGCGAGCAGCCCTTGCGCGAGTGCGGCGCGGCGCAGCGCGGGATGACGGCGCCACAGTTCGCCGAGCGACCCGATCAGCGCGCGATACGACAGCTGCGTGGTCGGCTCGAAGCGCGGCAGCCCGCGTGCGGCCACGACGCCGATCGCGGCGACGCTGGCGGCCGCGAGCGCGAACATCGCGCGCCAGCCGGCCGTTTCCGCCACGAAGCCGGCGACGACGCGCGACAGCAGGATGCCGAGCAGCAGCCCCGTCATCACCGTGCCGACAATGCGGCCGCGATGCGTGTCGTGCGCGAGTGTTGCGGCGGCGGGCACGACGTCCTGCGCCATGGTCGCGGTCAGGCCGATCGCGAAGCTCGCGGCCAGCAGCAGCCCGAGCGACGGCGCGACCGCCGCGAGCAGCAGCGCGGCCACCAGTGCGGCGGCTTTCGTCACGATCACGCGGCGCCGGTCGAAGCGGTCGCCGAGCGGCGCGAGCAGCAGGATGCCGAGCGCATAGCCGAGCTGCGTGAGCGTCGGCACGAAGCCGATCGCGCGCGCCGACGCGCCGAGATCGGGGCCGAGCGCGGCGAGCATCGGCTGCGCATAGTAGAGCGGCGCGACGCCGAGACCGGCCGCCGCGGCGAGCAGCAGCACGAGCCGGCGATCGGGCATCGAGGAGGCAGCCGCGTGGGCCGGTGCATGGGCCGCGCGGGGCGCGGCGTCGAGACGGGTCGGGGTGGACATCGCGTGCATCCTTGTTCGGGTATTGGATGGACGCGAGTGTGCCGACCGGCGGCCGGCCGTGGTAGTGCCGCCCGGTGCAGATTTGTTATACGCTTGGCGAATGACCGATGAAATCTCCACTTCGCCCGCTGCTGGCGGCTCTCCACGCGTTCAGACGGTGCCTGTCGATGGTGCCGGCTACCGTTTCGAGTTGATGGAAACCTTCGTACGCATAGTCGAGGCCGGCAGCCTGTCGGCCGCCGCCGCGCAACTGCATACGACGCAGCCGACCATCAGCCGGCGGCTGCAGACGCTCGAACGCTCGCTCGGGATGCGGCTGCTGCAGCGGACGACGCATGCGATGCGGCTGACCGTCGACGGCGAGCGCTGCTTCACGCGCGCGAAGGAGTTGCTGGCGAACTGGGCGGCGTTCGAGGCCGACCTGCGCGGCGCGCAGGAGGAGCCCGACGGCCTGTTGCGCGTCGCGGTCCCGCATGCGTTCGGGCAGGAGCGCTTCGTCGCGCCGCTTGCGCAGTTCCTGCGCGACTATCCGCGCGTATCGGTGGAATGGTTGCTGCAGGACGAAGTGCGCGATTTCGTCGGCAGCGGAATCGACTGCGCGATCCAGGTCGGCGAGCCGACCGATCCGTCCGTCGTCGCGATCCGGTTGACCAAGGTGCCGCGCTTCGTGGTGGCTGCGCCGTCCGTGCTGAACGGCGCCGACGTGCCCGCCGATCCCGACGCGCTCGCCGCGTTGCCGTGGCTTGCGCTGCGCACGTACTACCGGACCGAGCTGACGCTGACGCACGTCGTCACGGGCGACACGCGGCGCATCGCGATTCGTCCGCGCATCACGACCGCGAATCTCTACGCGCTGCGCAGCGCGGCGCTGCTCGGCGTCGGCGCGTGCGTTGGTTCGTCGTGGATGCTGGCGGATCATCTCGCGCGTGGCGAACTCGTGCATCTCGCGCCCGACTGGCAAGCCGCGCCGTTGCCGGTCTACCTGACCTACCCGCACGCGCAGTTCTATCCGTCGCGGCTCGTGCGCTTCGTCGCGATGATGCGCGAGGCCGTGCCGCCGCTCGTCGAGGGGCGCGACACGTAGGCGCCGTCGCGCGCGCCGTCAGCCGCGCCGGATGCCTTCGGGCAGCGCGCTGATGCGGCGCACTTCGGGCGAGTCGAGCCACGCGCGGGACGTCGCGCAGTCGACGAACATGTCGGTCGCATCCTCGCCCCAGAACAGGTCGCCGTCGAGTTCGAAGGTCGGCACGCCGAACACGCCGTGCGCGATCGCGTCGTCGGTGTTCGCGCGCAAGGCATCCTTCACCGGTTGCGCGTCGACGGCCGTCACGCCTTCGGGAAAGCCGACCGCCTCGCACAGCGCGGCGAAGCCCTCTGGCGTCGATACGTCCTGGCCGTCGCGCCAGATGTGCCGGAAGATCCGCCGGATCGCATCGGGCGTGTTGCCCATCGCGATCGCGAGACGCAGCGGCCGGATCGGGTTGAACGGATGCGCGGGCGGCATCCGGAATGGAATGCCGAGCTTGTCGGCCCGGTATTGCGCGTGGCGATAGGTAAAGATGCGCTTTGCCGCGATCTCGGCCGGCGCTTTCTGGCCCCAGTGGGTGAGCAGCGCACCGAGCACGATCGGTTTCGGCTCGTAGGCGGCGGCGGGCGGCAATTGGTCGAACCGTTCCTGCTGCAGGTACGCGAACGGCGAAACGAAATCGAAATACCAGGTGGCGGTGCGCGGGGCGTTCATCGTGGGGTTCCCTTGTGCGTGTCCGGACGGCAGTGGCATGTGCCGCGCCGGCGGGCGGCGCGCTGCATGCGTCGACGGCCAGTGTCGCATGCGGCCGCCTTTTGCGCTGTCGCAGCGCCGGACGCGCGTGGCCGGCTAAGGCTGCGCGGTGTCGTCCGGCGCCGCCGCGAACCGCGCGAGGCTGTCGCGCACGGCCTGCGCGTCGTAGCGCGCGCCTGCGCCACCGAGCGCGACGGTCGCCTTCTGCGCGAGCGGCAACAGCATCGCGAGCGCCGCGGCCATGGCCGGCGCGGCGGCAAGCCGCGATATCGGGCCCGACACCGTCAGCGCGCCGACGCAGTCGCCGGCCGCGCCGAACACCGGCACGGATGCCGACGCCGTCTCCGGGTCGCGCTCGCCGTACGACGCGGCCCACAACTGTTCGCGCACGTCGTCCCACCGTGCATCGTGCGGATCGGTGAACGCGAGCAGCACTTTCCCGGACGCCCCCTGGCGAACCGGAAACTCCTCGCCGACCCGGATCGACACACGCACCGTGCGCGCGGGTTCGACGCGGTAGAGCACCGAGCGCATGTCGCCATGGCGCACGTAGAACGATGCCGTTTCGCCGAGTTCGCGGCTCAGCGTCTCGAGCAACGGTTCGACGACCGGGCCGACCCGGAACGAGCGCTGATACAGCGCGGCGAGCCGCAACGGCTCGTGTCCGACCGCGTACTGGCCATCGTCGAGCTTGCGCATGAAGCCGCCGTGCTCGAGCGCGGCGAGTAGGCGCAGGATCGTGCTCTTGTACAGGCCGGTGCGGCGCGACAGCTCCGCGAGCGACAGCCGGTCGTCGGTTTGCCCGAAAGCGTGGAGGATCGCGAACGCGCGATCGAGGACGGCGACGCCGCTGGAGGTTTCGGCCGACGAATCGGGCGCTTCGTCGGTGTGATCTGCGGGAGTCGGGGTCGGGGGCACGGCTTGCGGTTCCTTGGCTGACGGTCGATCGACTATAGCGTTCTGTCTGATAGAACTCAAGTTCCAAAAAATCGCAATTTCACGGGTATACCCCGCTTACAGCCGATTCGGCACACCTCTAAAGTTCCGTCAAACAGAACGATGTTCTTTCAGATAGAACTTTTGAGGTATCGAATGAGCGTTTCCGAATATCCGAAGGTGCTGGTCAGCGAGGTCGGGCCGCGCGACGGGCTGCAGAGCATCAAGGCCGTTATGCGGACGGCCGACAAGTTGCGCTGGATCACCGCGCTTGCCGCGGCCGGCCTGCGCGAGATCGAGGTCGGGTCGTTCGTGCCCGCACGGCTGTTGCCGCAGATGGCCGACGTGCAGGCAGTCGTCGCGCATGCGCTGGCGATTCCCGGGCTGCACGTCGCCGCGCTCGCGCCGAACCTGCGTGGTGCCGAAAGCGCGTTCGAGGCGGGCGTCCACAAGCTGACGTTGCCGGTATCGGTGACAGAAGCGCACTCGCTGGCGAACATCCGCAAGACGCCGGCGCAGATGATCGACGAGGTGCGCGCGGTCGTCGCGCTGCGCGATGCGCGGTTTCCGGCGGTGCAGATCGAGGCGGGCGTGTCGGTCGCGTTCGGTTGCACGATCGCCGGCGCGGTCTCCGACGACGAGACGATCGCGATGGCGGTCGCGATGGCCGAATGCGGTGTCGACGAGATCGGGCTCTCCGACACGAGCGGCTACGCGAACCCGGCGCAGGTGCGCCGGCTGTTCATGCGCCTGCGGCGCGAAGTCGGCGACAAGGCCGGCGGCGCGCACTTCCACAACACGCGCGGGCAGGGGCTCGCCAACGTCGTCGCGGCGCTCGACGCCGGCGTGACGACGATCGACGCGAGCCAGGGCGGTCTTGGCGGCTGCCCGTATGCACCGGGCGCGACCGGCAACATCGTCACCGAGGATCTCGTGTTCCTGCTGGAGTCGATGGGGTACGACACGGGCGTCGACGCCGACGCGCTGCTCGCCGCGCGCGCGATCCTGCACGCGGCGTTGCCGGCCGAGGCGTTGTACGGCCACGTGCCGGACGCGGGGCTGCCGAAGGGGTTCCGGTATGCGGACGGCCGGGTGCCGACCGCGCCCCAACCGGAAGGATGCCTGACGGGAGTCGCGCAATGAACGATCGCCAACCGGCTTCGGCGCTGCCGTACGACGGCGTGCGCGTGATCGAGATGACGCACATGGTGATGGGCCCGACCTGCGGGATGCTGCTCGCGGATCTCGGTGCGGAAGTCATCAAGATAGAACCGATCGCGGGCGACAGCACGCGTGCGCTGCGCGGTTCCGGCGCGGGCTTCTTCGGGATGTTCAACCGCAACAAGAAGAGCCTCGCGGTCGACGTGAAGGATCCGCGCGGACTCGAGATCGTGCGGCGGCTCGTCGCGACGGCGGACGTCTTCAGCGAGAACTTCAAGAGCGGCACGATGGACCGGCTCGGCCTCGGTTATCCGGCGCTGTCCTCGCTGAATCCGCGCCTGGTGTACGTGTCGCACAAGGGCTTCCTGCCGGGGCCGTACGAACATCGCACCGCGCTCGACGAAGTGGTGCAGATGATGGGCGGCCTCGCGTACATGACGGGCCCCGAGGGCCGGCCGTTGCGTGCGGGCTCGAGCGTGAACGACATCATGGGCGGGATGTTCGGCGCGATCGGCGCGATGGCCGCGCTCGCGCAGCGCGAACGCACCGGGCGCGGCCAGCAGGTGCAGAGCTCGCTGTTCGAGAACAACGTGTTCCTCGTCGCGCAGCACATGATGCAGTTCGCGGTGACGGGGCAGGCCGCGTCGCCGATGCCGAGCCGCATTTCCGCATGGGCCGTCTACGACGTGTTTTCGGTGAAGGACGGCGAGCAGATCTTTCTCGCGGTCGTGTCGGACACGCAATGGGCGCTGTTTTGCGACGCCTTCGGCCTGGACGCGCTGAAGGACGATGCGCGCCTTGCGACCAACAACTTGCGCGTGCAGGCCCGCGAGTGGCTGCTGCCCGAACTGCGTGCGCGGCTCGCCGCGCATTCGGCGGCGGAGATCGGCGCGACGTTCGAATCGATCGGCCTGCCGTATGCGCCGATCACGAAGCCCCAGGACCTGTTCGACGATCCGCATCTGCTCGCGACCGGCGGCCTCGAAGCCGTGACGCTGCCGGCCGACGCGAGCAGCGCCGGCCGGCCGGTCGACACGCGCACCGCGCTGCTGCCGCTGACGCTCGCGGGCGAGCGCCTGCGGTTGCGTTCGGCGCCGCCCGCGCTTGGTCAGGACACCTGCGCGCTGCTCGGCGAGCTGGGTTATACGCCGGACGAGGCCCGCGCGCTGATCGACGCCGGCGTTGTCGCGGGTCGGCACGGACACGGTGCGGATGGCCTGCCGCCGGGCGTACCGGCCGACACGCCTTCGCCGAACGAAGTGGCGAGCGCGTAGCGCCGCCGCGATCCATCGAACGAACAAGGCATCCCGGCCGCGTGATCGCGCGGTCGCGGAGTGCCGCATCCACGGAGACAACCATGACATCCGCTTCCCCGGCGCTGGCCGCCGATCGCGAGACCGACGCGTCGATCGAGCAACGGGCCGTGCGCAAGGCCGCATGGCGCTTCATTCCGCTGCTCGCGCTCGCGTACTTCTTCAACTACCTCGACCGCACGAGCGTCGGGTTCGCGGCGCTGACGATGAACCGCGATCTCGGCTTGACCGCGACGCAGTTCGGCTGGGGCGCCGGGATCATGTTCGCGGGCTATTGCGTGTTCGAAGTGCCGAGCAACCTCGCGCTGTACCGCTTCGGTGCGCGGCGCTGGCTCGCGCGCATCATGGTCACGTGGGGGCTGATGGCGGCGGCGACCGCGCTCGCGACGGGGCCGACCAGTTTCTATGCGATCCGGCTGCTGCTCGGCATCGGCGAGGCCGGTTTTTTCCCCGGCGTGATCTTCTTCCTCGCGGTGTGGTTCCCGGCGAGTTACCGCACGCGCGTGCTTGCCTGGTTCACCGTGTCGACACCGCTGTCGTCGCTGATCGGCGGCCCGCTGTCGACGTGGCTGCTGCAACTCGACGGCGCGCTCGGCCTTGCAGGCTGGAAGTGGATGTTCATCGTCGAAGGGCTGCCCGCGTGCGCGCTCGGCTTTCTCGTGCTGAAGCTCCTGTCCGACTCCCCGGCCACGGCTGCCTGGCTGTCGGACGACGAGCGTACCGCGCTGCAGCGCGCGTTCGAGCGCGAAGGCGCCGCCGCCGGCCGCAAGAAGCGCTTCGGCGTCGCGCTGCGAGACGTGCGCGTGTACCTGCTCGCGCTGATCTCGTTCGGCTTCACGATGGGCTCGTACGGCATCGGCATCTGGCTGCCGCAGATGCTGAAGGCGCACGGGATGTCCACGATGCAGACCGGCTGGTTGTCCGCGGTGCCTTACTTCTTCGCGACGATCGCGCTGCTGTGGTGGGCGAAGCGGGTGGACCGTCGCGGCGGCCCGGTCGCGAACCTGGCGATCGGGCTGGCCATCGGCGCGGTGGCGCTCGGCGTGTCGACCCACTTCCTGACGCTCGGGCCGGCGCTCGTCGGCATCACGCTCGCGCTGATCGGCACGATTGCGGGACGCACGATCTTCTATACGCTGCCTTCGCGCTTCCTGTCCGGCCAGGCAGCGGCCGGCGGGCTGGCGCTGATCAACTCGATCGGCGCGCTCGGCGGATTCGCGGGCCCTTATCTCGTCGGCTACCTGAAGGACAGCTTCGGCACCTTCACGGCCGGGATGCTCGGCCTCGCGATCGTCCTGGCGATCACGACGCTGCTCACGCTGTCGCTGTACGCATTCGACCGGAGCGAATGACATGACCTTTTCGATCAAACGACGCCGGCTGCTCGGCGCGGCCGCGGCATCGCTCGCGCTCCCTGCATTGGCCGATACGCGCACGCCGGCTGAAAACGGAGCTTCCCGCATGACGACGCAAAGCAACTATCTCGCGGTACGAAGCGACTGGCTCGCATCCGCGCTCGAACCCGCACTCGATCCGGATCTGCCGATCGTCGATGCGCATCACCACTTCTACGAGCGGCCGGGCTGGATCTATATGCTCGACGACTATCTGCAGGATGCGCGGTCCGGCCACAACATCCAGGCATCCGTCTACATGCAGGCGCTGACGCGCTATCGCGATGCGGGCCCGACCGAACTGAAGCCTGTCGGCGAGACGGCCTACGTCGCCGGCGTGACGGAGCCGCTGCAACGCAGCGGCCCGGCCGTCGCGAAAGGCATCGTCGGGCATGCGGACCTGAGGCTCGGCGCCCGCGTGCGCGACGTGCTCGAAGCGCATGTCGACGCGGGGCGCGGACGCTTTCGCGGCGTTCGGCACCTGAGTACGTGGGATGCCGATCCGTCGCTCGCCAACCCGTTGTCGGCGGTGCCGCGCGGGCTGCTGCTCGATCCCGCGTACCGGGCCGGCGTCGCGCAGCTCGCGCCGCTCGGACTGTCATACGACGCGTGGCTGTTCTTTCCGCAATTGCCCGAGCTGTTCGATCTGGCGAAGGCGAACCCCGACACGCGGATCGTCGTCAATCACTGCGGCGGCGTCGTGCGGATCGCGAGCTATGCGGACAAGCGGCCGGAAGTCTTCCAGCGCTGGTCGGCGTCGATGCGCGAACTCGCGCGGCTGCCGAACGTATTCGTGAAGGTCGGCGGCCTCGGCATGCGGATCAACGGGTTCGATTTCGAGAAGGGCGAGCGGCCGCCGTCGTCCGAACAGCTCGCCGACGCGTGGAAGCCATGGATGCATACGTGCATCGAGGCATTCGGCGCCGAGCGCTGCATGTTCGAGAGCAATTTCCCGGTCGACAAGGGCTCGTATTCGTACGTGAATGGCTGGAACGCGTTCAAGCGGCTGACCGCGCATGCAAGCCCGAACGAGCGTGCTGCGCTGTTCCGCGGGACCGTCTCGCGCGTGTACCGGCTGGGCTGACGCGTACCGCGCACGTCGCATCGCGCCAGGCCCTAGCCCGTCTCGACCAGCGCCGCGAGCCGGGCCAGCGCCATCCGCCAGCCGGTCTCGTTGTCGGCGGCCGGCACACCCGGCGGCACACCGTCGTGCACCGCATCGACGCGCGTGCCGCCGGCTTCGTCGGATAGTGTGATCGTGATCGTCATTGCGCCGCGCAGCATCGGATCGTCGGTTTCGAACACGTCGATCTCGACGATCCGCTCGTCGGGCACGAGCGTCACGAAGCGGCCGTGATAGGTGTCGGTGTGCGCGGTGGTCTTGCCGGTGCCGTCGGACGGTTCGTCATAGCTCAGCGACACGCGCAGCGCACCGCCTTCGCGCGCGTCGTATGCGTACACGCGGCACGTCATGCCGTCCGGCACTTTCCATTGTTCGACGGCGTGCGGATCGAGCAGCGCGCGGTAGACGCGCCCGCGCGGCGCGTTCAGGTGCCGGCTGACCCGGGTCGAATGCGTGTGCATGTGCAGCATGTGGCCTCCCGCGGAGCGCGCGCGACGGTGCACGCCGGATGCCGGCGTGTCGTCATGCTTCCTTCAGGAATCCTAGGCGCGTGCGCGGCGTCATGCAATCGGACCGTGCACGCGCTCGCATTCAGCGCAATGCGGCCGCGAATTCGTCGAGCTGCGTGATGCAGATGTTCCAGCCCTCGAAGAACCCGAGCGCCTCGTGGCGCTCGCGCGTCGCCGCGTCGGGATGCATCACGCGCGCCTCGTAGCGGCAGCCGGCGGCGTCATCCGCCATCGTGATGATGGCCGTGAAGCCCAGCCACGGCACCTGCGGCCGCCAGCCGCCCGCGAGCATCGACGTGAATACGATCCGCGCTTCCGGCACGATGTCGAGGAAGCAGCCGGGGTTGTTGCTCGTGCCGCCGTCGGGGCCGCGCATGAACGTGTGGAAGGCGCCGCCCGGGCGCAGGTCGAACGCACGGACTTCGGTGGTCCACGGTTTCGGGCACCACCATTCCTTCAGCAGTTCGGGATCGGTCCAGGCGCGCCAGAGCACCTGACGCGGCGCGCGCAGCGTGCGCGTGATGACGAGGTCATGGGCTTCGGCGGGGGCGACGTGGCTGGCTGACATGTGTTTGCTCCTCCTGGTGACGGCGTTCGACGAATTCCACGAGACGATCGGCGCGCGCTTCCCACAGCACGCGCTGCGAGGCGAGCCACTGCTCGGCTTCCGCCAGCCGGCCGCCGACCAGCTCGCAGGTGCGCGAGCGGCCGGTTTTCCGGGTCGTGACGAGGCCGCTGCGCTCGAGCACCGCCACGTGCTTCATGAACGACGGCAGCGCCATGTCGAACGGCGCGGCCAGTTCCGAGACGGTCCGCCCGCCATTGCCGAGCGCGCCGACGATCGCGCAGCGCGTCGGATCGGCGAGGGCGTGGAATACGTCGCTGATACCGGGTTTAAAGTTAGCCATGCGGCTAAGTATAGGCGATGCAGCGGGAATTTTCATCGCTTAGGATGATGGGGCGGTAACACGCGCCGGCCGGGCTGGGCGCCGTGTTGCCGGGCCCCGCCGCCGTTGCGCATGTATCGATCGCATGCCGGCGTTCCATTCGATCCGGGCGCACGCCGACCGAACGCGTGCCCCGCCTGATATACCGGAGAGGGTATGACAGAACCTGTTACCGTCCGCCGCGTCGACGCGAGCGAAGCGCATGCCTGCGTCGACGCGCTGGCCGACGTGCTGATCGATTGCGTCGAAGGCGGCGCGTCCGTCAGCTTCATGTTGCCGATCGAACGCTCAACCGCCGTCGCGTTCTGGACGCGTGTCGCCGACGGCGTCGCGAGCGGCGAGCGCATCCTGCTGGTCGCCGAGGATGCGGCCGGCCGGATCGTCGGCACCGTGCAGGTCGTAACCGCGCAGCCGGAGAATCAACCGCATCGCGCGGACATCGCGAAGATGCTCGTGTCCCGTCATGCGCGTCGGCAGGGGATCGCCGCGCGGCTGATGGCGGCCGCCGATCAAGCCGCGCGCGACGCAGGCAAGACGGTGCTCGTGCTCGACACCGTGACGGGCGGCGATGCCGAGCGCCTGTACGAGCGGGCCGGCTGGCAGCGCGTGGGCGTCGTGCCGAACTACGCGCTGATGCCCGACGGCGCGCTGTGCGCGACGACGTATTTTCACAAGCAGCTCGCGTAATGGGGCGGGATGCGATCCCGATCCGGTTTGCGTTCGACATGCGTGTGGGAAAGAAAAGCCGGCCGGCGGCAGTGCCGCTCCGATATATTCGTGCTGGAACACGCCACCACACCGCCACCGGAATTGCCGCCTCGATGAAACGCTCCCATGTCGCCTTTGCCCTCACGGGCCTGCTCGTCGCGCTTCCGATAGCCGCCTATGCGCTCGTCAAGCCGCTGCGCGTCGTCGCGCCCGCGCTGCTCCCCGGCGTGTCCTGCCCGAGCGCGGACATCTGCACGGACGATGCCGCGAAGTTCGGCGCCGCGCAGCAGCTCTATCGCGACGGCTATGCGCGCGCGGCGGCGGCCGTGGGCCCGTTTCGCGACGCACCGCGCGTCGTGTTCTGCTCGACGCGCGAGTGTGCCGACAAGTTCGGTCTAGGCGAACGCGCGGCACTGACGCTCGGGGATTTCGGCGTGGTCATCGCGCCGCGCGGCTGGCAGACGTACTTTCTCGCACACGAGCTGATCCACCACCGTCAGGCCGAAGTGCTCGGCAACCTCGCGGTCGCGACCAAGCCGCGCTGGCTGATCGAGGGAATGGCGTATGCGCTCAGCGACGATCCGCGTCATCCGCTGACGGAGCCGTTCGAGTCGTGGCGCACGCAATTCGCAGCGTGGCATGCCGCGCTCGGCCAGCAGCCGCTGTGGGACGCCGCAAGGGCTGTGGAATAGCGATCGCGCGCGACGGGCGCCCGCCGTGCCGCTATGCCGGCATGGCCGGATCGTCGGGCTGCCCGGCGAGCGTGCGCCGCCCCGCGTCGAGAATCTCGTCGGCCAGCGCCGGATCGGTGCCGGCGATCGCGCGCGACAGCACGAGCGCGCCGACCATCTGGCTCAAGGCCGCGATCGCGTCGCGGCGCGTGTCGGCCGCGGCCGAGCCTTCCGCGGCCACCATGCGTTCCAGCCGGTCGAGATACGCGGCGACGCCATGCGCGTAGCAGGCGCGCGCCGCGTCGGTCAGCCGAGGCGCGTCGCCCGCGAAGCCGGACAGCGGGCAGCCGGCTTCGACGTTGTCGCGATGCACGGTCGACAGGTACGACGTCACCTGTTGCGCGACGCTGCCGGCGTTCGGCGAATCCGCGCGGTCCTGCATGGCCTTTTCCATCACCGCGGCGACCAGCGCATCCTTCGATTTGAAGTGGTTGTAAAAGCCGCCCTGCGTGAAGCCGGCTTCCTTCATCAGCTCCGTCAACCCCACCGCGTCGACGCCGCGCACCCGGAACAGCCGCTCGGCGGCCGCGACGATCGCGTTGCGGTTTTCGGCGGCCTGTTGTCTCGAGACGCCCATCGATCCCTCCCTCATTCCTGCAATTGCGTCGATTGAAAAACACAATGGTGATCGCCATTGACGTGCCAGAGTCGCGCTGACACAATGCATCGCAAAGACAATGGTGATCGACATTGACATCAAGTGTAGCCGACTTCGGGAGCGAAGCGAAGCGCCCGGCGCGGCACGGCACGGATGGTCGTCGGCCCGGGTCTTGGGTGCGGAGGGCGAGGCGGCGGGCCTGCCGGTCTTCCGGCACCGGTGGTGCAACGGTTCGGTACGCAATGGCAGCGTGGTTTTTCACCGGATCCCGAGCGCGCGGCGAACCGGCGCGAACGGAATCTCCTATTGGAAAGGAACGATCATGAATATCGAAGGTGCAGTCGTTTTCGTCACGGGCGCGAACCGCGGGCTTGGCCTCGAGTTCGCGAAGCAGGCGCTCGAACGCGGGGCGCGGAAGGTCTATGCGGGTGCGCGCGATCCGGCCAGCGTGACGCTGCCGGGCGTGGTGCCCGTGAAGCTCGACGTGACCGATCCGGCGGCGGTCGCCGCGGCCGCCGACGCCGCGCGCGACGTCACGCTGCTGATCAACAACGCGGGCATCGCGCGGCTCGGCAGCCTGACCGACGACGGCGCGGTCGACGCATTGCGCGATCACCTCGAAACCAATGTGTTCGGAATGCTGGCGATGTCGCGTGCGTTCGCGGGAACGCTCGCCGGCCACGGCGGCGGCGCGATCCTGAACGTGTTGTCGGTGGCGAGCTGGGTGAACCGGCCGATCCTGTCGGGTTACGGCGTGTCGAAGTCGGCCGCGTGGGCGCTGACCAACGGGCTGCGGCATTCGCTGCGCGAGCAGCGCACGCAGGTGGTCGGGCTGCACGCCGGCTTCATCGATACGGACCTGACGCGCGGCCTCGACGTGCCGAAGGCGACGCCGGCCGACGTCGTGCGCCAGGCGTACGACGCGATCGAATCCGGGGCGGAGGAGGTGTCCACCGACGATTTCACGCGGCAGGTGAAGGCCACGCTGTCGGCCGGTGTGTATCTGGACGAGGCGACGCCGCTCTGACGTCGCCTGTGGAAGACTTGCCCGCCGCCCGCGCATGCGCGCGGCGGGCCCGGCCATCGTCAGACCGTGGTGTCGATGATGCCCGGGATCTTCACGTCCGGGTTCACGTCCGCGTCGTAGTCGACGCCGGCGATCTCGAAGCCGAACAGGCGCAGGAACTCGGTCTTGTAACCCGTGAAGTCGGTCATCTCGTACAGGTTCTCGTTCGTGACCTTGTCCCACATCGCGACGACCTTGTCCTGCACCTGCGGATCGAGTTCCTTGTAGTCCGCGCGCAGGCGGCCTTCTTCGTCGATATGCGGCGTCGCGCCGTACAGGCTGTCCTTCAGGAGCCCGTACACCTGCTCGATGCAGCCTTCGTGCGTGCCCTTTTCCTTCATCACCTTGAACAGCAGCGACAGGTAGAGCGGCATCATCGGGATCGCCGAGCTCGCCTGCGTGACGACGGCCTTCAGCACCGACACGCGGGCGTCGCCGCCGTGCGCGGCCAGCTTGTCGCGGATCGACAGCACCTTCTTGTCGAGATCCTTCTTCGCCTCGCCGATCGAGCCGTTCCAGTAGATGTCGTGCGTGATCTGCTCGCCGAGATACGTGAACGCGGTCGTCTTCGCGCCGTCGGCCAGCACGCCGGCTTCATCGAGCGCCTCGATCCACATCTGCCAGTCCTCGCCGCCCATCACGGCGACGGTGCCGTCGATCTCTTCCTGCGTCGCCGGCTCGAGCGAGACGTCGCGGATCACTTCCTTGTCGGTGTCAAGGCCGCGGAACGTAACCGACTTGCCGACCGGCTTCAGCGTCGAGCTGATCGTTTCGCCCGTCTTCGGGTGCGTGCGGCGCGGTGCCGCGAGGCTGTAGACGACCAGGTCGACCTTGCCGAGATCCTGCTTGATGGTGTCGATCGTGATCTGCTTGACCTTGTCGGAGAATGCGTCGCCGTTGATGCTGCGCGCATAGCGCCCCTTTTCCGCGGCGAACTTCTCGAACGCGGCGCTGTTGTACCAGCCGGCGGTGCCCGGCTTCGTTTCGCTGCCGGCGCGCTCGAAGAACACGCCCAGCGTGTCCGCGCCCGAGCCGAACGCGGCCGAGATCCGGGCGGCGAGGCCGTAGCCGGTCGACGCGCCGATCACGAGCACCTTCTTCGGGCCGTTGGCGATCGGGCCGTGCGAAGTCACGTAGTCGATCTGTTCCTTGACGTTGGCTTCGCAGCCGACCGGATGAGTCGTCACGCAGATGAAGCCACGCACGCGCGGTTTGATGATCATGGGAACCTCTAGTCAGAAAGGCGGGGACGGCCTGAAATCGGAAAAATCCCGCGCATTGTAATGGAAGCGGGCGGGCAGGGCGGGAAAGGCGGACGGTCGCGGCGGTCGCGGTCGCCCAGGGGCGGACCGTCAAGGCAGCGATTCGCGTCGCCGCCGGTTATTTCTCTATTGACAGAAATAACTGAAAAAACTAAATTTCCCGACATGGAACTCACACCGATTGCCGAACGATTCATTCTCCACTGGGGCGAAATGGGCTCGCGGTGGGGCGTCAACCGCACCGTCTCGCAGATTCACGCGCTGCTGTACCTGGCCGGGCGGCCGGTCGCGGCCGACGAGATCGCCGAGACGCTCAACGTCGCGCGCTCCAACGTCAGCACGAGCCTGAAGGAACTGCAGGCGTGGCGGCTCGCGAAGGTCGTGCACGTGCTGGGCGATCGCCGCGACCACTTCGAGACGTCGACCGACATCTGGGAACTGTTCAAGCTGATCGTCGAAGGGCGGCGGCAACGCGAGATCGAACCGACGCTCACGGTGCTGCGCGATTGCCTGACGAGCCCCGAGATCGCCGACGAGAGCCGCGAGACCGAACAGCGCATCCGCGACACGCTGCAGTTCGTCGAGACGCTCACGACCTGGTCGGACGAGATGCTGCGGCTCAAGCCCGACACGCTGATGAAGGCGCTCGGGATCGGCGCGAAGATCAGCCAGACGGTCAGGCGCAAGTCGTCGAAGTAAGCGGCACCGGACATGCGGGCACGCAGCCCGCTTTTTTTGAAATATAAATTTCTGTCTTTACAGAAATAACTGTAAATAGAGGATGGAAATGAACGAGGCCATGCTGTCGATCCACCGGCATGCCGCACCGCGGAGTGCGACATGAACATCCTCGTCTGCGGCGCGAACGGCTTCATCGGGCGGGCGCTGGGCGCACGGCTCGAAGCCGGCGGCCATCGCGTGCTGCGCGGTGTGCGGCATGCGGTCGGTCCGCACGACGTCGCGATCGATTTCGCGACGGATACCGATCCCGACGCGTGGCTTGCCAGGCTGGACGGCGTCGACGTGGTGATCAATGCGGTCGGGATCCTCGCCGACCGGCGTGATGCGACGTTCGACACCGTGCATCGCGCGGCGCCCTGCGCGCTCTTCACCGCGTGCTGCCGTGCCGGCGTGCGACGTGTGATCCAGATCTCGGCGTTGGGCGTCGAGCGTGGCGATACGCCATATTTCGCCAGCAAGTACGCAGCCGACACCTTCCTGCAGACGCTGCCGCTCGATTACCGGATCGTGCGTCCGGCGCTCGTCTACGGGACCTCCGGCACGTCCGCACGGTTCTTCCGGATGCTCGCGAGCCTGCCCGTGCACGCGTTGCCGGCGGGCGGCCATCAGCGGCTGCGCCCCGTGCACGTCGACGATCTCGCCGACCTCGTCGCGCGGCTCGTCGATGCGCCGGCGGCCGGCAACCCGGTCATCGACGCGGTTGGCGGCGACGAAGTCGAGTACCGCGAGATGCTGAGCGTCTATCGCGCCGCGCTGGGCTTCCCGCCGGCGGCGCGCATTGCGCTGCCGGGCCCGCTGGTCGGCGCGGCGGCCGCGCTGCTCGGCACGATGCCGGGCGCGATGCTGACCCGCGACACGTGGACGATGCTGCGCGGCGGCAACACCGGCGACCCCGCGGCGCTCGCGGCCGTGCTCGGCCGGCCGCCGCGCGGGCTGCGGCGTTTCATCGGCGCGGACACGGACGCGGTCGCGCTGCGCCGCGACGCGCTCGCGATGTGGCGGCGGCCGCTGCTGCTGGGCGCGCTCGCGATCGTCTGGATCTGGACGGCCATCGTGAGCGCGTTCATCCATCCGCGGCACGACAGCCTCGCGATGCTCGCCCGCGCGCACCTGACCGGGCTGCCCGCGCTGATCGCGCTCTACGCGGCCTGCGCGCTGGACTTCGCGTTCGGCGTGGCGACCGTCGCCGCGCCGTCCCGCCGGCTGTGGGTCGCGCAAGGCGTGCTGATCGTCGCGTATTCGGCCGTCATCGCGGTCACGATGCCCGGCCTGCTCGCCGAGCCGTTCGGACCCGTGCTCAAGAACGTGCCGATTCTCGCGATCCTGTTGATCCTGTTTTCAGAAGAAGAACGCGCATGAACACCTATCTCGTGATCAAGACGCTGCATATCCTGTCCTCGGTGCTGATGGTCGGCACCGGCTTCGGCACCGCGTTCTACCTGTACTTCGCGAACCGCACGCGCTCGGTGCCGGCGATCGCTGCCGTGTCGCGCCTCGTGGTGCGCGCGGACTGGTGGTTCACGACGCCGGCCGTGCTGTTCCAGCCCGCGTCGGGGCTGTGGCTCGCGCACACGGCCGGCTGGCCGTGGACGACGCCGTGGCTCGTCGCGTCGATCGTGCTGTATGCGGTTGCGGGCGCGTGCTGGCTGCCGGTCGTGTGGCTGCAGATCGAATTGGCCGCGATCGCGAAGCTCGCGCATGCGAACGGCGATGCCGCGCTGCCGACGCGCTACTGGTGCTATGCGAAGCGCTGGGAACTGCTCGGCTATCCGGCGTTCTTCGCGATGCTGAGCGTCTATTTCCTGATGGTGCTCAAGCCGATGTAAGCGAAGCAGCGGGGCCGGAAACGCCGGTTTCGCCTGAAGCCCTGTCGTTTCCCGCGGGCTCGTGTATAACTTCGACGGGAGCGCGTTCGGTTCGCTTCGAGCATCCCGAACGCTTCGCATTCGACTTCACAAGGAGCCTGCATGCTGCACATCCTCGGCAAGATCCCGTCCATCAATGTCCGCAAGGTGCTGTGGCTGTGCACCGAACTCAACCTGCCGTTCGAACAGGAAGACTGGGGCGCGGGCTTTCGCACGACCAACGACCCGACCTATCTCGCGCTGAATCCGAACGGCCTCGTGCCGGTCATCAAGGACGACGACTTCGTGCTGTGGGAGTCGAACACGATCATCCGCTATCTCGCGAACCGCTATGGCGGCGACGCGCTCTATCCGGCCGAGCCGCAGGCGCGCGCACGGGTCGATCAGTGGATCGACTGGCAGGGCACGGACCTGAACCGTTCGTGGGTCGGCGCGTTCCTCGGCCTCGTGCGCAAGTCGCCCGATCACCAGGACCCGGAGGCGATCGCACAGTCGATCGCGGGCTGGACGAAGCACATGCAGGTGCTGAACGCGCAACTCGAGGCGACCGGCGCGTTCGTGGCCGGCGACCACTTCACGCTCGCCGACATTCCGATCGGCCTGTCGGTGAACCGCTGGTTCGGCACGCCGTTCGACCATCCGGATTTCCCGGCGGTGAAGCGCTACATCGAGCGTCTGGCGACGCGCGAAGGCTTCAAGCAGTACGCGGGCAGCGCGAACCCGTAACGCATCGCATGTCGCGCGGTGCGGCGGCGTGGCGGCCTGATTGCCGCCGCCGCGCCGCTGCCGTCACGAGCCGGATGCCGGTACGGCCTCGAGCACTCGCGCGAGAAACGCCTCGTGATTCCACGCGGATTCCGGCCGCGACAGCCCGAGCCGCACGACCACCAGCTCGCGGCTCGGCACCACGCTCACGAACTGGCCTTCATGGCCGACCGCATGAAACGCGTCGGCGGGCAGCGGGCTCGCGTGTGCATCGCGATCGTTGAACGGCTCCGGCACCTTCACCCACAGATGCGCACCGAATTCCTCGTGCGTCGACAGCGGCGTCGCGCGCGTCAGGTAGCGCACCCAGCCTTCCGGCAGCAGCCGCTGCCCGTCCCATACCCCGTCCTGCCGCAGAAACTCCCCGAAGCGCGCCCAGTCGCGCGCGCTTGCATACATGAACGACGCGCTGCCGAGCGTGCCGGCCGCATCGGGCTCGAACACCGCGCTGCGCATCCCGAGCGGCGCGAACAGCGCACGGCGCGGAAACGCGAGGTAGTCGCCCTCGGTGCCGCCCATCGCTTCGCGCATCACGCGCGCGACGATCGCGCTCGTGCCGCTCGAGTAGTACCACTGCGTGCCGGGCTGCGCGGCCAGCGGCTTGGCCGACGCGAAGCGCGCGGTGTCGGGTTGCGTGAACAGCATCACGGCGACGTCGGACAGCGGGTCGTCGTAGTCCTCGTTGAATTGCAGGCCGCTCGTCATCCGCAGCAGTTCGTCGAGCGTGATCGCCGCGCGCGGATCGCCGCTGTCGCGCCATTCGGGCAGCAGCGCCGACGTTTCCGGCGACAGCTTGTGCTGCGCGACGAGCATGCCGGCCAGCGCGGCCGTCACCGTCTTCGTCATCGACCAGCCGGGCAGCGGCGTGTCGGCCGTGAAGTCGGGCGCATAACGTTCGGCGATCACCTGGCCGCGCCACATCACGACGACCGCACGGGTGCGCCGCGGCCGCGCCGGATCGGGTTCGTCGAATGCGCGGTCGAGCGCGGTCCGCAGCTTGCGTGCGTCGATGCCGGCGGGCGGTGCGGCCGGGGCCGCTGCTTGCGCGGGAGGCGGATCGGGCACGGGCGGCAGCGCGGCCGGCAGCACGCCGCGCGACGGCCCGAGCGCGAGTGTGCAGCCGAGCCCGGGCCGGAAGTCCGCCTCGCGTTGCGCGAAACCGGCGAAGGTCGCGACGGCGCGATGATGCTCGGGATCGATCGACGGGCGCACCAGTTTCAGCAGCGGATGCACACCGGCCATGATGTCGACGTCGATGACCGACGCGGCCGGACGGCCCGACACGAACACGCCGGAACACAGCGCCTTCGCGGCATAGCCCGTCGCGATCGGAGCGAGCCGCGACAGCATGTAGCCGGTGTAGCCGAGCGCGGCGACGAGCGCGACGGCGGCACCGCGCAGGATCAGCGATTTGAAGGGGATCGTCATGCGCGAGCGTCCTCGGTGGCGTGCCGGCCGGCAACGATCCGGCAGTGTCGCAGGTTCGGGCGAGCGGTGGCAATCGCGGGGGGGCGGGTGACGCCGGGCGGCGTCGATCAGGCGGCATGGTGCCCGGCGTATGCGAAGCGCATGTGTCGATCGCGCAGGTTCGAACGGGCCGCATGCGGCCCGTTCGCGTGGTGCGTCATTGTGCGTTGTTGTTGTCCGAACGCAGTGTCCAGACCGTTGCGGTATTCGTGTTGTCGTCGACGGCCGCGAATTCCAGCTGGCCCTTGCTGCCGTGCCCGAACGCGATCCCGAATGCCGCGCCCGGCACGGTATCGACCTGCATCTGCGCGACGAAGCGCCCGTCCACCGTGAATTCGACGATCTCGCTCGGTTGCAGCGGGTCGGGGTTGACCGCGTCGCCGTTCGCGGTCACGAGATGGCCGTTCGGCGCGAGCGCCAGGGCGAGCGGGCCGTGCAGGTGCGCCGCATCGAAGTAGATCATCCGTCCGACGCCGCCGTTGCGATTCGTCGTCGCGGCGTTCTGGATCGCGAACACCGCGTTGTCGCCGGTGGAGGCGACGTACAGGACGTCGACTTTCGGGTCGTACGCGAGACCGGTCGGGCCGACGACGAGCGCGTTGGGATCGGTCCGGTTCACGTAGCCCGACGCGATGATCCGCGAGCTCGGCAGCATCGTGACGCCGTCGTTGCCGATCGTCAGTTCGATCCGTGCGACCGTCCCGTTCAGCACGTTGGACACGAACGCGGTCACGTGCGGGCCGTGATCGATCACGGTCATGTCCCACGGCCCGTCGAGCAGCGTGGCGCTGACCAGTTGCGTGACGAGATTGCCTTGCGGACCGATGACGAGCAGCGAGCCCGGGGGGACCACGGTCTTGCCGTCCGGCGCGGGGACGTTGCCGACCAGCACGAAGCCGCTTCGCAGCACCGTAAGCGCGGTCGTCAGGCCGAGATTGCTGCCCTGGAAGAACGTCGCCGGCGTTTTGCCGGGCGTCAGCTTCACGATCGTCGTGCCGGTGCCTTGCGTGTTCGATGCCGAGTTGAAGTTGGACACGACGACGTCGCCCGATTTCAGCGTGCTCCAGTTCGGCACGCCGCGCGGCACGAACGCGATGCCGTACGGATTGACGTCGCCGTTGGCCGGCACGGTCGACGCGGTGACCGACGAGACGATCGGCAGGATGATGTCGCTGCCGCCGGCCCACGCGAAAGCCGACGACAATGCGACCACCCCGGCGCCGCAGGCCGCGCGGCATAGCGTGCGCGCCAACGTGCGACGGGCGTGGGCAAGGAGCGGCGGGTGAATGGCAAGGACGGGCGGGGCAGGTGAACGACAGGAAGGGAGAGGGTCCATGGCATGACTCCGGTTGATGATCGCAATCAGTCATCCCGGCTGCCGGCCTGCGCAGCCGACGGGTGTCCGGCGCGGGTTCGCGATCGTGCCGCGCGAATCCACACTCGGAATAAACGGATGGCGACGGCCGGATATTCCTTTCGTCGACGGACATCGCATGCGAGCCGGCGTGCATTGTTCACTTCAATCGCGACACGTCCTGACAAGTTGAAATCCGGCCCGCCGTCGGCCCATAATCGTCCGGCATCGTTCCCAGTCAAACCGCAACCGGAAAAATCGGAAAACGCCATGTCCTACGACAACAACAACCCGTTCGCCCGGATCCTGCGCGGCGAACTGCCGTGCGTGAAGGTCGCCGAAGACGACGCGACCCTCGCGATCATGGATCTCATGCCGCAAGCCGACGGTCACGTGCTCGTGATCACGAAGGAGCCGGCCGCGCAGATCTTCGAGCTGTCCGGCGACGCAGCCGCGGCCGGCATCCGCATGACGCAGCGCGTCGCGGCGGCCGTGCGCGACGCGCTCGGGCCGGACGGCGTGTTCATCGGCCAGTTCAACGGCGCGGCGGCGGGCCAGACGGTCCCGCACGTGCATTTCCACGTGATCCCGCGCTGGGAGGGCGTCGAGCTGCGGATGCACGCGCGCGACATCGCCGATTCGGCGACGCTCGAGTCGGTTGCGCAACGCATCCGCGCACGTTTCGTGTAACGCGCGCACGGCGCGTGGTTCGGGCGGCGCCAGCGGGCACGGGCCGCGACGCCGCTCGCATCTGTTTCAGCGGTCACACCACGTAACACGTGTAACTGCTCGCGAAACTCGTCCCGGCGGCCCCGGCGCTAGACTCCGCGCATTGCTTCATCGAGCGACAGGAAGGGCGGATCGCCCCTTCGTGCCGGCCGCCGCAGCTTGCGGCGGCGCGGCGTTCGCAAGGTGTCGTGCGTCCTCTTCGCCGGGAATCGAGCCATGTACAAAGTTCTCATCACGTTCGCGCTGATCGCCGGCCTGTCCGGCTGCTACGTCGCGCCGCCTTACGGCTACGCGCCCGCACCGGCCTACTACGGCTATGCGCCCGCGTATTACGCACCGCCCGTCAGTGTCGGGATCGGCGGCAACTTCCGCATCCGCTGACCGGGCGGCGGGCGCGGGCTTGCCCCGCACGTCGATCGACCACGTCGTTCGACGCGCCGCCGCCGTTTCTCGCAGGGACGACTCGCGCGCCGCATGACGGCGCGCGTGCGCATTGCTCGCCCGGCTTCCTATACTTCACAGGAAAGCCCACTCCGGCGAGGCAGCCATGGCCGTGACGCGCAAGGTCGCAATCGTTACGAGCGTCTCCACGCTCGTCTATCTCGGACTCGCCGTGCTCGGCATCGGCGGGTTCGCCGCCTTCTTCTCGCATCCGCAACTGACCGCCATTGCCGTAGCGACGCTCGCGCTGGCTGCCGTGGCGTTGTTCACCGAAGGCAACTTGAGCGCCGGCGAGCGCGAGAACCGCGACAACCGCTGGGTGCTCGCGGCCTTCGCGGCCAGCGGGTTCCTGCTCGCCTATCTGCCCGCGCTGACCGACCGGCTCGACGTGTGGACCTTCGGCGGCGGCGCGGTGCGCTGGATCGGCGTCGTGCTGTATATCGCGGGGGGCGTGCTGCGGATCTGGCCCGTGTTCGTGCTCGGCAAGCGCTTCAGCGGGCTCGTCGCGATCCAGCCGGGCCATACGCTGGTGACGGACGGCATCTATCGCAGGATCCGCAACCCGAGCTATCTCGGCCTGCTCGTCAACGCGATCGGCTGGGCGTTCGCGTTCCGCTCGGGCGTCGGGCTGCTGCTCGTCGCACTGACGATGATTCCGCTCGTCGCGCGCATCCGCTCCGAGGAAGCGCTGCTGCGCGCGCAGTTCGGCGCCGAATATGACGCGTACTGCGCGCATACCTGGCGGCTCGTTCCGGGTGTGTATTGACCCTCGTTTCCGTTCGGACGGGCGGGCCGGTCCGCGCTCCCGCGACGCGAGCCGATGTGTTGCCACCTGTGTCCGAACCCGCGACGCCGACCCTTCCCGCGCCGCCATCCCGACCGGCCGACTCTCGTCGGAGCCTTTGCCGGCGGGCGTTGCCGGGCGATTCGGCAAGCCTTTCCGAGTCCTCTTTCGGTAAACAACTTGTTACCAGAATGTCGACGGCAAGGGGGCGCGACCGGTGCTATTCTTCGCCGCAAGCTCATTGAAATGAATTGGTCCGGGATTCGGCGCAATGCCGGTATCGACGTCGATCGGTTCAGATCGTCGTATCGAGCGGACCTTCAATAACCAGATTGCGAACAAGGAAGAATACGGGAATGTGGAAGAAAATTGCCCCCACTCTCGTCGTCGCCGTGCTGACCGGCGCGACCGCACTGCCGGCGATGGCCGGTGACATGAACAACGCGCTTGGCGGCGCGCTCGGCGGGGTTGCCGGCGCGGCGGTCGGCGGCGCGGTCGGCGGCAGCACCGGCTCCGTGATCGGCGGCGCGATCGGTGGCGGCGCGGGTGGCGCGGTGACGGCGAACCGTCACGAGCGCACCGGCGCGATCATCGGCGGCGCACTCGGCGGCGGCGCGGGTACCGCGGCCGGCAACGCGATGGGCGGCCGCACGGGCGGCCTGCTGGGCGCGGCAGTCGGCGGTGGCGCCGGCGCGGCGCTCGGCGGCAACCTGTCGCGCAACTCGTACGACGGCGGCTATCGTGGCGATCGCGGCTATCGTCACCGCAAGCATCGCCATCACCGCGACTGGGACTGATCGCCGCGGGCGCGGCACGGTGCGCGGCATGCGCACCGGCGCGCCCGACGCGTCGGCACCCGATCCGACAGCCGGCCCGGCGGCCTCAGCCGGGCCGACATCACCGGCAAGGCCGGCAGCTTTCATCCCCTTCGGCAGTTCATGCCCAGCCCCGCTCGACGGGTTGGCACGCTCCCTCCCGCTTTACCTTTCCCGCTTGTAGACCGCATCGCCAGTTGCACGGAAGACATGCAACCGGGCAGGTTTGGCCGACGCCATTCGATATCGGCGATCGACGCGCGCGCGACCGTTCCCGCGCGACCCTGAATGCCCTCCGGCCATCAGGATTTCCCTGATGCGCCGACCGTCCGCGACGCACGCTCACCGGCCCTCGCGGGCGGCGGTGGGTAGTGGGAAATCGAATGGATGTCATCGCAACATTTAATTGGTCGATCGGGAGCGACTTCGCTATCGTCAGCGCTGCCCGCGTACGGAATCGAACCGTGCCGTCCCCCGTGCCCCGCCGCATGACCCCGAGTGTCCGCGGCCCGGCCGCCGGACCCGCAAGCATGGGTCGCCCCGCCCGCTGAACCGGGCGGACCCGTCGCGAAGCCTGGCCGACCGAACGAAGGCGCCCGCGCTTTCAAGCCACCCCGGCAACGATGTCCCGTCGCCGCATGCGTGCCCCACGCGCCTGCCGCGCCTGCCGTTGCGACCCGGGGCCGGACCAACCCATTGCCTGGATGTTTTATGTCTAAGACAACGTATTACGCGCCGCATGGCGGCCACCCGCCGCAGACCGATCTGCTGACCGATCGCGCGATGTTCACCGAGGCGTACGCGGTCATTCCGAAGGGAGTGATGCGCGACATCGTCACGAGCTGGCTGCCGTTCTGGACCAACACGCGCCTGTGGGTGATCGCGCGTCCGCTGTCGGGTTTCGCCGAAACCTTCTCGCAGTACATCGTCGAAGTGAACCCGGGCGGGGGCAGCGACAAGCCCGAGCAGGACAAGAACGCCGAAGCCGTGCTGTTCGTCGTCGAGGGCGAGGCCGAGCTGACGCTGCAGGGCAAGCAGCACACGCTGAAGCCGGGCGGCTATGCATTCATTCCGCCGGGCGCCGACTGGACGCTGCACAACGTCAGCGATGCCGCCGTGCGTTTCCACTGGATCCGCAAGCACTACCAGGTCGTCGACGGCATTGCACTGCCGGAAGCATTCGTGACCAACGAGCAGGACGTCGAGCCGATCCCGATGCCGGGCACCAACGGCGCATGGGTGACGACGCGCTTCGTCGACATGAGCGACATGCGTCACGACATGCACGTGAACATCGTCACGTTCGAGCCGGGCGGCGTGATTCCGTTCGCCGAGACGCACGTGATGGAGCACGGCCTGTACGTGCTCGAAGGCAAGGCCGTCTATCGCCTGAACCAGGACTGGGTCGAGGTGGAAGCGGGCGACTTCATGTGGCTGCGCGCGTTCTGCCCGCAGGCATGCTATTCGGGTGGCCCTGGCCGCTTCCGCTACCTGCTGTACAAGGATGTGAACCGTCATATGAACCTGACGCTGAACCCCGCGCGCTGAGCGTCGCGCGCGTCGGATCAAAAAGCCCGCCGGTGCAAGCCGGCGGGCTTTTTTTGTGCTTCGCGGAACGCCGGACACCGAGCCCGGCGCGACGCTGTGCTACCCGCACCGTACCGCTATTTCTTCGCGATGCGATATTGGCAGATCAATCGACCTTCGCGCAGGCAGTGCTCGGTGACCGGCCGGCCCGTCGCTTCGGAAAAATACGCGGCGACCGCCCGGCATACGCACGGAGTTTCGCGGACCGCGCTGGCGACCGGGCAACTGTAATTGCGCACCATGATCGCGTCCCCGTCGGGGACGGCTTCCGTATGTGCGCCGAGTGCGTCGACGATCGCCATCGCGTCGGCCAGATTGGCCTTGAAGTCACGTGACGCGGGCAGGCCGTTCTCGCGCGCAAGACGGCGACCCGTTTCGGTGAGGATTTCATCGAGCTGGCGGTCGTCGAATCGATCGCGAAGCGTGGCGAGCAGGCCAAGCAGGAACGCGGGATACGCACTCGACGAGACGTCTTCACTGCCCGGTGCGGCCTCATACAGTACGGCCGGCTTGCCCGGGGTCCCGGTTTGCACGGGCCTGCGCCGCCGAACGAGCCCCTCCGCTTCCAGCTGTTTCAACTGCATGTTGATCGCGGTGCGCGTCACCGCGAGGTGCTCGCAGAGCTGGACGACAGTCAACGGTTCGCGTTGCAGTGCGCGCAAGACTTCGTTCTTCGTAGTCACGATGAAGGGGTGGGCCAGGTAGCGGCCGATTATAGCGTCGCCCGGCACGGGGACGTATTAACCATAATGACATATATAATTGTCATTATTGTCGGAAAGCGCTAGACTTGTGCCGCGCCTCCCCCCAAACGCAACCCGAAGAGCCCCGTCATGAACCAGCCACTGCCTCATCTTTCGTTAGCGGTCCTGCTTGCCCTGTCGACCGGACAAGCCGCCATGGCCCAGACACCGCAATCGCTGCCCGCCCAAACATCGACTCCTGTCCAACTCGTCGACGCACTGAACGGTGTATTCGGCAAGCACCCCGGCGCACGCGCCGTACACGCCAAGGGCATCGTGCTCGAGGGCAGCTTTGTGCCTGGTGCCGCCGCGCGAACCATCAGCAAGGCGCCGCATTTTCAGACTGCGGTTCCCGTCGTGGTGCGGTTCTCCGACTTCGCGGGCATCCCGGATATCGCCGACAACCATCCGCTCGCGTCGCCGCGCGGCATGGCCATCAAGTTCAAGCTGCCGGACGGCAGCGACACCGATATCGTCGCGCACTCGTTCAACGGATTCCCGTCGCCGACCGCGGGCGACTTTCGCGATCTGTTGATTGCGCTCGGAACGAGCGGCCCGAATACGCCTGCACCGACGCCGCTGGACACCTATCTCGGGAGCCATCCGGTGGCGAAGGCGTTTCTCACGGCACCGAAGCCCATGCCGGCGAGCTATGCATCGTTGCCGTACTTCGGCGTCAACACCTTCCGGTTCATCGATGCCAGGGGCACCGTGACGTACGGGCGCTACCAGATGCTGCCGGTCGGCGGCGAGCACTATCTGACGGACGCCGCCGCGGCCGGGACGGCGCACGACTACCTCCAGTCGGAGATCAGCGAGCGTGTATCCCGTGCGCCCGTCCGCTTCCGTCTGGTGCTCCAGATCGCCGAGCCCGGGGACAAGCTCGACGATCCGTCGGTGGCGTGGTCGAACACCCATCGAACCGTGGAGCTCGGCGTGATCACCGTCACGAAGGTGTCGGCCGACAGCGCGGCGGCGGAGCGCCGACTGCTGTTCCTGCCGAACGCATTGCCGCCGGGCATCGAAGTGGAGGACCCGATGATCAATGCGCGTTCGACTGCCTATCCCGTGTCGTTTTCCCGGCGTCAGCAATAAGCGTGACCGCCAAGGCGGCCTGACGATCTCGACGCGCTGCGTTCTCGCCGCGCCCGATCGCCACCGGCACGCATGGCAGAACCCGAACCGAATCGCGGCACTTCGCGCGTGGGAATCCACCGGCGTGCCGCTCCTGATGCCGTATCCACTCAAGGAGAAATTCTCATGCCCATGCTCAAATTCGACATCATCCAGGGCCGTACCGACGAACAGGTGCGCGCACTTCTGGACGCCGCCCATCAGGCGATGGTGCAGGCCTTCGACGTACCCGTCACCGACCGTTACCAGAGCATCACGCAGCATCGCCCGGGCAAACTCGTGGTGGAAGACACGGGGCTCGGTTACACGCGATCCCGGGACGTGGTCATGCTGACCGCGATCAGCCGGAAGCGTACCGAGCCGCAGAAGATCGATTTCTATCGCCTGCTCGTCGAGAAGCTGCAAACCCAATGCGGCATTTCGCCGGACGACGTCATCGTGTCGATCGTCGAGAACGGCGATGCCGACTGGTCCTTCGGCCGCGGTCGCGCGCAGTTCATCACCGGAGAGCTGACCTAAGGCCGGCGCGCGTTCGAGCAGCACCGCGCCGCGGTCGCGCAGCCCCGCGCGCGGCGCCATTCCCGTTCCACCAGGTCATCAGCGCATTACCGCGACGCGCTTCGTTGCAGGTCGCGACCTTCGGCATCGCAGCCCCGCGCGAGACGACGGGCAGCACGCCGCCGCCCGCGCACTCTTTCCTAAATAAAATTTAGCCAGCCAAACTTGGGCTAAAGAGTGTTCCGGTATTCCGGCATCCCTTCGACAATGCGCGCCTTCCATGACCGACGGGCGCCTGATGCGCGCCCGCGGTCGCTGCATCGAAGAAGGAGCCCGCATGACCGACCACACCGCCAACCCTCCGCCGCCATCGGCCCCGCCTCCCGCCTCGCCGCGCCGCCGCGCACGGCGCGTGCTCGCGGGCGCGCTGCTCGGCCTGACGCTCGCGTGCGCGGGCATCGGCGCATGGACGGTCCACCGTATCTGGACACAACTGCCGTCGGTCGAACACCTGGCCGCATACCGTCCCGCGTTGCCGCTGCGGATTTTCTCGCGCGACGGCGACTTGCTGGCCGAGTACGGCGTCGAGCGCCGCGAGTTCGTGCCGCTCGAACGCATTCCGCCGCTGATGCGCCACGCGCTGCTCGCGGCCGAGGACGCGAAGTTCTACCAGCACGGTGCGATCGACGTCGGCGGCCTCGCGCGCGCGATGTTCGCGAACGTCGTGACGGGGCAGCCGGGGCAGGGCGGCAGCACGATCACGATGCAGGTCGCGCGCAACTTCTACCTGACGCGCGACAAGGTGCTGAGCCGCAAGCTCGCCGAGATCCTGATGGCCATCAAGCTCGAGCGCGAATACAGCAAGGACAAGCTGCTCGAGCTGTACATGAACCAGATCTATCTCGGCGAGCGCGCGTACGGTTTCGCGGCCGCCGCGAACGTGTATTTCGGCAAGCCGCTCGATGCGCTGAGCGCGGGCGAAGCGGCCGTGCTCGCCGGATTGCCGAAGGCGCCGTCCGCGTTCAACCCGGTCGTCAATCCGGCACGCGCGACCGCGCGGCGCAACTACGTGCTCGGCCGCATGCATGCGCTCGGCGAGCTCGACGACGCGACCTATCGCGCGGCAGTCGATGCACCGATCGCGCTGGCGACCACGCCGCCGCCCGGCATCGTCGCGGCGCCGTACGTCGCGGAGCGCGCGCGCCGGATGATGATCGAGCGCTTTCACGACGACGCCTATACGCTCGGCCTCGACGTGACCACGGCGATCTCGATGCGCGACCAGCGCGCGGCCGGAGCCGCACTCGGGCGCATGCTGCGCCGCCAGCCCGGGAAGCGCGATGCGCGCAACGGGCTCGAAGGCGCGCTCGTGTCGCTGGATGCGGCGACGGGCGATATGCTCGCGCTCGTCGGCGGCGCGGACTTCAACCGCAACGTGTTCGACCACGCATTGCAGGCGTATCGCCAGCCGGGTTCGAGCTTCAAGCCGTTCGTCTATTCGGCGGCGCTGGAGAAGGGCTATTTCCCCGGCGTGCTCGTCGACGACACGCAGCGCACGCTCACGCCTGCGGAAACGGGCGCGCGGCCGTGGCGTCCGCGCAATTTCGCCAACAACTACGAGGGCTTCATCCCGGTGCGGCGCGGGCTCATGCGCTCGAAGAATCTCGTGGCGGTCAGCCTGATGCAGGCGGCTGACGCGCGCTACGTGCAGCAGCACGTGGTGGGCTTCGGTTTCGACGCGCAGCGCAATCCGGCATCGCTGCCGCTCGCGCTCGGCGCGGGCGCCGTGACGCCGCTCGAACTCGCGAGCGCGTACGGTGTGTTCGCGAACGGCGGGGTGCGGATGGTGCCGCGGCTGATCCTGTCGGTGAAGCAGCGTCATGGCGGTGCGCTGTACGATGCGTCGGCGCCGGACGGCACGCGCGTCGTGTCGGCGCGCAACGCGTTCGTGATGGACAGCATGCTGCGCGACGTCGTGCGGGCCGGCACCGCGCGCGGCGCGCTCGCGCTGCGCCGTGACGACGCGGCCGGCAAGACCGGCACGTCGAACGGCTCGAAGGACGTGTGGTTCGCCGGCTATTCATCGGGCATCGTCGCGGTCGCGTGGCTCGGCTACGACACGCCGCGCCCGATGGGACGCGCGACCGGCGCGACGCTCGCGCTGCCGGTCTGGCTCGACTACATGAAGACGGCCGTCGACGGACGCACGCCGGTCGATGCGACGCCGCCACAGGACGTCGCGCTCGTCGACGGCGATTTCGTGTACGCCGAATACACGCGCGGCACGTGCACCGCCGACGTGCCGCCGTTCATCCGCAGCCGCTTCGCGTGCGGCGGCGCACCGGCGTCCGACGCGCCGGACGGGCACGACAAGCCCGACGAGCCGATGCCCGCCGCCGTCGATGCGGCCGAGCGCGAACGCGTGCTCGACCTGTTCCGTACCGAAGACTGAGGCGCGCGATGCATACGCTTTATCTGGTTGCGATCGTCGCGGAAGCGATGTCGGGCGCGCTGATGGGCATGCGGCGCGGGATGGACCGCTTCGGGCTCGCGCTCGTCGGTGCGGTGACCGCGCTCGGCGGCGGCACCGTGCGCGACGTGCTGCTCGGTCACTATCCGCTCGGCTGGATCGCGCATCCCGAGTACCTCGTGATTACGCTCGCCGCGGCGACCGTCGCGTCGTGGGCCGCGCGTCACGTCGCGCGGATGAAGACGCTGTTCGTCACCGTCGACGCGATCGGCCTCGCGGCGTTCACGATCATCGGCTGCAACATCGGCGCGTCGACCGGCACCGCGCCGATCATCGTCGTGCTGGCCGGCGCGATTACCGGGGTGTGCGGCGGGATGCTGCGCGACCTGCTGTGCAACGAGATGCCGCTGATCCTGCGCGAGGAGCTGTACGCGAGCGTCGCGTTCTTCACGGGCACGCTGTACGTCGGGACCCAGCATCTCGGTATCGATGCCGGGTTCGCGACGATGATCGCGCTGGCGGCGGGCTTCACGATGCGGATGCTTGCCGTGCGGCTCGGGTGGAAGATGCGGACGTTCGGCGTCGCAGACGTCGAGCATTGAGCGACAGAGGCGGCCTGGCGCGACGCGGCGTGCGGACGGACGCCGCGTCGCACGCAGCGACCTCATGCCGGCACCATGACCGGCGGCAACCCATCGCCCGTTTCCACCATTTTCACCGCGAACCCATAGCACTGCGCGATACGTGCGGGCGTCATCACGTCGCGCGGCGCACCGTGCGCGACGATCGTGCCGTCCGCGAGCATCGCGATCGTATCCGCGTGCCGCGCGGCGAGGTTGGGATCGTGGACGATCGCGAGCACGCCGAGCCGCCATTCGCGCGCGACCGTGCGCACGGTCTCGAGCAGCCGGTGCTGATGCGCGAGATCGAGCGCGGCGGTCGGTTCGTCGAGCAGCAGGTAGCGCGGGCTCGTTTCAGGCGCGTCGTCGTCCGGCCACAGCTGCGCGAGCACGCGCGCGAACTGCACGCGTGCGAGCTCACCGCCCGACAGCGTCGTTACGGCGCGGCCGACGAGCGCGTCGGCACCCGCACGTTCGAGCGCCTGCCACGCGATGTCGCGATCGCGGTGCGCGATCACGTGCCGCGCGCCGCCGCGTCGCGCATGCGGATAACGGCCGAGCAGCACGATTTCGTCGACGCTGAACGGAAACGCCGGCTGCGCGGCCTGCGGCAGCACGGCGCGCAGGCACGCGAGCCGCGGCGCGTCGATGCGCGCGAGCGGCTCGCCATTCAGCGTGATGTCGCCGGTCACGCGCACGCCGTGCGGCGCGACGCTGCCGGTCAGCTCACCCGCGAAGGTCTTCAGCAGCGTGCTCTTGCCCGCGCCGTTGCGGCCGAGCAGCGCGGTCACGCGGCCGGGCTCGATCGACAGCGACAGGTTGCGCAGAACGGCGTGGTGCCGGCGGGCGACGTCGAGATGATGGGCGGTCAGCATGATGAGAGAGTGAAGGGTCAGCCGCCGAGCGCGCCGCGGCTTTTCCACAGCAACGCGAGAAAGAACGGCGCGCCGAGCAGTGCGGTCAACACGCCGAGCGGAATCTCGGCGGGTGCGGCGACGGTGCGCGCGGCAAGATCGGCGGCGAGCGTCAGCAGTGCGCCGAGCAACGCGGCGCCGGGCAGCACGACGCGCTGGTCGGGGCCGCATGCGAGGCGCACGCAGTGCGGCGCGACGAGGCCGATGAAACCGATGATGCCCGCGCACGACACGAGCGCGCCGACCGCGAGCGCGACCGCGACGAGCACGCGCCGCTTGAGCCGCTGCACGGGCACGCCGAGATGCGACGCTTCGATCTCGCCGAGCTGCAAGGCGTTGAGCGCGTCACGGTCGCGCGCGAGCAGCACGCAGCCGATCGCGACGCACGGCGCGACGGCCGCCAGCGTCGACCATTGCGCGCCGCCGAGGCTGCCGAGGCTCCAGAAAGTCAGGGAACGCAACTGCGCGTCGTCGGCGACGAACGTGAGCAGCCCGATCGCCGCGCCGACCAGTGCGTTGATCGCGATGCCGGCGAGCAGCAGCAGCGGCAGCGCGAGCCGGCCGCGCGACGCGGCGAGCCGGTAGACGAGCGCCGCGACCGCGAGCGCGCCCGCGAACGCGGCGACGGGCAGCACGGCCGCGCTCGCATGCGCGGCGAACAGCGCGGGCCCCAGGACGATCGTCGTCGTCGCGCCGAGCGCCGCGCCGCTCGACACGCCGACGAGGCCCGGATCGGCGAGCGGATTGCGGAACAGCGCCTGCATCGCGGCGCCAGCCGCGCCGAAGCCGCCGCCGACCAGCAGCGCGAGCACGACGCGCGGTGCACGGATGTCGACCAGCACCGCACGCGCCTGTTGCGCGGCCGGGTCGCCGCTCAGCGCAGCCCAGGCCTCCGCGAACGGAATGCGGTACGCGCCCACGCACAGCGCGACGACGGATAGGGCACACACGAGGATGGCGAGCGCGGCCAGCGCGAACGGTGCGACACGGCGCGACGCGCCGACGCGCGCGGCGCCGGCACGCGAGGCGTGCGACGGCGCGGGGAAGGGTGAGGCATGAGCAGGCATCGGGACGATCCGGAATCAGGCGAGCGCATCCGACAGGCGCCGGTGCAGGGTCGTGACGGCGAGCGGCAGGCGCGGGCCGAAGCCGAGCAGGAACAGCGCATCGAGCGACACGACCCGCTGCGCGCGGCCGGCCGGCGTCGCGCCGAAGCCGGGCGCGGCGAGCAGCGCGGCGCGGCCGCCGACCGCCGTGAGCCCTTCGTCGGAAATCAGCACGATGTCGGGTGCGGCGGCGGCGAGCGCCTCGGTCGTCAGCGGCTTGTAGTGATCGAAGCCCTGCATCGCATTGCGCGCGCCCGCATAGCGGATCATCGCGTCGGCGGCCGTGTGCTGGCCGGCGACGAGCGCCTGATTGCCGGTATGGTTCAGCACGAACAGCACGCACGGCGGCTGCGCGCCGCCGGGTGCGTGCGCGGCGACCGCGGCGCGGGCGGCCTGCCAGTCGCGATCGAAGCGTTGCAGCAGCGCGGTGCCCGCGTCGCGCACGTCGAGCACCTGTGCGACGCCGGTGATCTTGGCGCGCACCGAATCGACGTCGTGCCGCTCGTCGAACATCGTCACCGCGACGCCCGCGCTTTTCACCTGTGCGATCGCGGCGGGCGGGCCGGCTTCCGCCGACGCGAGCACGAGATCGGGGCGCAGCGACAGCAGCCCCTCGGCCGACAGCGCGCGCTGGTAGCCGACCTTCGGCAGGCGCTTCGCGGCGTCCGGGTACGTGCAGGTCGTGTCGGTGCCGACGAGCCGGTACCCGCGCGCGTCGGCGCCGCCGAGCGCGAACGCGGTTTCCGCGAGCGCGCCGCCGATCACGACGACGCGCTTCTGCACGACTTGCGGGAGCGCTCGGCCGGGCAGCGCGCCCGCGAGCGCACCGGCGATCGCGCTCGCGAGCACGACGCGGCGTCGCGGGAGGAACGATCCCGCGCTCACCGCACGTCTCCGCGTGCCGCCGACGGCAGCGTCGCGACGAGCGCGCGCCAGTCGTCGCGTTCGGCCTGGCCCGGCTTGCGTTCGCCGAACAGCAGCGCGACGTGGTCGCCCTGCCGGTCGAACAGCTCGAGCGACGTGACGATGCCGTCGCTCGTCGGCTTCTTCACGACCCATGCGGCGGCGATCAGGTCCTCGCGCACGTGCAGGTTGAAGCCCGGATCGAGCACGTTGATCCACGCGCCGACCTCGCGCACGTTCGCGACGGGGCCCGTGTGGATCTGGATCATCCCTGCATTGCCGACGAACACCATGATCGGCTGGCCGCTCTGCGCGGCCTGTTCGAGCACGTGACGCAGCGCACGCGCCGCTTCGACCGGATAGGCGTACTGCGGATCGGCGAGGCGCAGCGCCTGCATGCGGCTCACGCCGAAGCGCTGCGTGATGCCGAAGAACTGGTGCGTGTCGGTCATCGTGTCCCATGCGGCGCGAAAGCCCGCGACGTCGATCTCGGTATCGGCGCGCTCGGGCGTTTTTGCCGCGGCGGGCACGACGTCGAGCCCCGGCTCCTGCGACGCCGCGCGCCAGCGTTCGACGAACGCGTCGTAGGCCGCGTGATCGCTGTGCGCGCGCAGGTAGACCTTGTGGATCGCATGACCTTGCGCGTCGAAGAATTGCAGGCTCTGCAGCGGACCGTGCGCGGTCTCGTCGCGCACCGCGAACGCGGATGCCCAGTGACGGTAGAAGATGCGCAGGTCGATGTCGCCGAGCGCGAGGCCGACCGGGCCGTCGTGGCTCATCTGCGCATATTCGCCGTCCGTCTCGTGAACGGCCGTGTCGTTGCGCGTGAGCGCCATCACGCGGCCGAGGCGCGGCATTTCCTCGAACATCGCCGGAAAGCGCGCGTCGAGCCGCACCACGTGTTCGCCGACGAACGCGGCGAGCGCCTCGCCTTCGCTGACGCCGAGTGCCTGCGCGACGTCGCGGTTGCGCAGCTGTCGCTCGGCCTTGAGCTTGACGAATGCGTCGCGCAACGCGGCGGACGCGCGGGCCGGCGTGGCCGGCTGACCGGGAAGGGCGGAATGCATCATGTCGGACTCCTTGAAGTAACGGTTGGGTAGGAACGCGCGACAGCGCGCATCAGAAATCCACTTTCATGCTGACGGCGACGGTGCGTCCGGACGACGTATACGCATCGAGCACCTGCGAATCGGCCGCGATGCCGCGCACGTCCGACCAGTTCCAGTATTTGCGGTCGAACAGGTTGCGGACGCCGATCGTCGCGCTCACGTGCTTGTTGAAGCGGTACCCGCCGCGCAGGTCGACGACCAACGACGACGGCGGCGCGAAGCACGCCTTGTTCGAGCAGTCGGACTTGTCGATGTCCTTGTCGCGTTTCGCGGCCTGGAACAGCAGGTCGGTCTGCACGAACCAGCGTTCGCCGGGTTCGTAGCGCACGCCGAACACCGCCGAGAACGGATTGACCGTGTTCAGCGGCTGGCTCGCCGCGCCGTCGTTTTGCGTCGAGCCCCTGGTGAACGCCATCGCCGTCTTCAGCGTGATGCCGTTCGGCATGATCCATTCGGCACGGCCTTCGAGGCCGTGGATGCGCGCGTCGGCGAAGTTCACGTACTGGAACACGAACGGGTCGGCCGGGCGGCCGCTGCCCGCGATCGTCGTGCGCGAGATGAAGTTGCGGTAGCGGCCGGTGAACGCGGCCGCGCTGTAGCGCACGACGCCGTAGCCGGTGCCGGCCTTGCCGCGCAGGCCCGCTTCGAACGTGTCGCTGGTCTCCGGCTTCAGGTTCGGATTGCCGATCGACGTGTAGCCGTACACCGGGTTCGAGAAGCTGCTGTTGACCTGGTCGGGCGTCGGCGCGCGGAAGCCGTGCGCGTACTGCGCGTACGGAATCAGCGCGGGCGTGATCTCGTAGAGCACCGCGACGCGCGGCGACACTTCGTTCGCGCTCGTCGACACCGCGGTGCCGGTGAACAGCGGATCGTTCTGCGTGGGGCTCAGCCGGTACGTATCGAAGCGCAGCCCCGGCGTGACCAGCAGGCGACCATAGCCGATCCGGTCCTGCACGAACGCGCCGAACAGCGTGTAGTCGGTATCGGGAAACGCCTTGTTCGGGAACGCTTCGCCGACGCCCGGCACCGTGCCGTCGCGCATGTTCGTCACGCGCGACAGGCTGCCGTCGACGCCGACCAGCAACTTGTGCGCGAGCGGGCCGGTCGAGAAGCCGCTTTCGGCGAACGCGGCGCCGCCGACCGTGCGTTCCTGGTACTGGTTGTCGCGGGAGCGCGAGGGCTGCGTGCCGCGCGTCTCGAATGCGAACTGGTCCTGCCTCGCGTCCTGGTAGTAGAACTGCGCGTGCGCGGTCTGGAACCAGCGGAACGCATCGTCGCGGAAGTCGTAGTCGACACTGAAGCGGTTGCGCTCGAGCCGGTCATACGTCGTGAGGCCGAGCGTGGCCGGCCGGTTGATCGCGGACAGCACGTCGGTGCTCACGCGGCGCTGCACGGTTTCGGCGGTGAACTTGATCGTGTCGCGCGCGGTGGGCGTCAGCACGAGCTTGCCGAGCAGCGATTCCGAATAGACGTCCTGCGGGTTCGACGTCGTGCGCAGCGTGCTCGCCGAATTGTTGCCGCCGCGCGTGTCGACCTCGTGGCCGCGCCGGCCGTCGGCGATGATCATCCCCTGCACGCGGTCGTTGCCGCCCGCGGCCGACACCGTCGCGCCGACGCTGCGGTCGGCCGAGTCGTAGCTCGGCCGGAACGAGAAGTAGGTGGGCTTGCCGTAGATCGACAGCAGGTCGCGCGGATCCTTCGTGATGAAGTTCACCGCGCCGGTCAGCCCGTCGCTGCCGTACAGCGCCGACGCCGGCCCGCGCAGGATCTCGATGCGCTTGAGCATGTCGAGATCCGCATAGTCGCCGCGGCCGGCTTCGAGCGGCCCGAACGAGAACGCGTTCGGCAGGCGGATGCCGTCTTCCATCAGCAGCACGCGATTGCCTTCGAGGCCGCGGATGTTGATGCTCGAATCGCCGTCGCGGCCGCCGCCGAGCGCGGCGCTGCCGGGGCGGTACGCGGTGCGGCGCACCGTGACGCCCGGCTCGTAGCGCAGCGCGTCCTTGATGTTGGTGGCCTGCTGTTCCTCGAGATCGTCGTCGGTGATCACCGACACGGACGCGGCCGTGCGGCTCGCGGCGGTGGCGGTGCGGGTGGCCGTGACGGTGACGGGGTCGAGCAGCGCCGCATCGCCGCGCGTGGACGCGGCGGCGGTGGTCAGGACAGCAGGTGGCGGGTTGGCGCCTTGCGGCGACGAATCGGCGTAAGCCGGGGCGGCGGACAGGCCGAATGCGCCGAACAGCGCGGCACAGATCGGCCGCCGCGCCAGCGGATAGCAATGCACAGGTGGTCTCCCATTGACGATAACGAGCCCGAAGGCTGGCTGGGTGACGCGTTCACCTGGCTGGCCCGTTCGCGCGCGACAGGCGGCGAACGGCGAATTGAAAGGCAATTGATAAGTCTTGCAGTGTAAATGAGAATTATTATCAATACAAGGGCGAGACGCGGCGTATCGGGACGCGCGTTGACCGCGCGGATCGGGCGAGCCGCGCGGGGGGAAATTCGGGAGAAGCGGGCCGGGCCTAGGCCAGCGATTCGATACGAATCAGCAGGTTGCGCGCATGCGCGATGAACGCGTCGTGCGTCGCGCGATCGCCGTGACCTTCGAAACCGGCCTGCTCGGCGAACGCGAGCTGTTCGGCGTAGATGTCGACGAGCGCGCAGCGTGTGTCGGGCGGCAGCGCGCGGATCATCGAGACGAGCAGCAGTTCCTGCGCGTGCAGCATGCCGGATAGCGATTGGGCGTTCATGCCGACCTCCTCGAACGACGCGGCAGCGTGCCGCTCATTGCATAGTAGGTGGTCGGCGTGCGCAGCGGAAATCAGCCGGCGGCCGTCGCCGTCCGTGCATCGCGCACGACCTGCGCGACGCGCTCGACGAATTCGGCGTCGACGCTCGACAGCGCTTCGCGCTTGCCGTCGGGCATCTCGACCATCAGCCGGTACGTGACGTCCTGCGTGGTCCAGGCGAGATAGCCGACGACGGCGAGCATCACGCCGACGACCAGCGCGGCGCTCGATCCGCCGATGCCGCCGGCGATGGCGCTGACCACGCCGATCAGCGAGATCAGCGACGGCACGAGGCGATTCTTCGGGATCTTGACGACGTCGACGTTGCGGATGTCACGCAGCGGGAAGACCTGCCCGGCGGCCGACAGGCCGTTGCGCGTGACCATCACGCCGCGTTCGTTGAATGCGTTTTCCATCGTGTGTTGCGTGGACGAAAACGCGCAGCGTAGCAGACTTCGTTGCCGCGTCAAACGAGACCGAGTGCCGCACGATGCGTGCGGGCCGGTTGCGACGCGGGCAGCGAGGCCCGTAAAGGGGGATCAGAACTGCAGCCGGCCGTCGCCGTACAGGCGGCCGGGCACGTGCGACGCGACGACCTCGGCGATCTCTTCGTCGGTCGATTCGGCCGGCACGATCTGGCGCCGCGCGGGCGCGTCGAGATGCATCGTCCATTCGACGAGCCGGTACGGACGGCCCCATGGGCGCTGCATTTCCACCGACACGCGGCAGCTCTGGACCGGTAGCGAATGTTGGCACGTCAGAATCGCGTGCAGATGGCTGAAAACGGTATCTTCGATCATCTTGGCCTCCGATCCTGTCTTGTGGGCAGTTGATGGCGGTGCCGTAGTGGGACTCAAAAAAAAAGCCGCCGATGCTCAGGCGGCCAACAGGGGGGGTGAGAGCATCCTCTCAGCCCAGAATTAAGCGAAACTTAAAAGCACATAAAAAAGCGCCCCGCGGGGAGCGGGGCGCTTCTTGCCGTCGTCATCCGCGAAGTGAGCGGATAGTTAAGCGGATGCTTTAGAACTTGTGACGGATACCGACGCGCGCGGCCAGCTGGTTCGACGAACCGTTGCCCGACGTGCTGAAGTAGCTCGTGCTCGAACCGATCTGCGCCTGCACGTTGTTGCCCGACGCCTTCTGGTAGACGACCAGGCCGTACACGTCCGTACGCTTGCTGAGCGCGTAGTCGAGGCCCAGGTTGCCCTGGTTCCAGTGCGCGGAGCTGCCGCTTTGCGTCGCGTTCGTGTACGTGTAGCCCGCTGCTGCCGACAGGGCCGGCGTGATCGCGTACTTCACACCTGCTTCATAGGCGTTGTAGAACGTGCCCGATGCACCCGCGGCGATCGGGGTGAACTGCGTGCGCGTCCAGAGCAGCCATGCCGTTGCCGGGCCGAAGATGTAGCGGCCGCCGACGCCGTACGTGCGCAGGTCGCGGATGTTCGTCAGCGCGATGTTCGCGATCGACGTCGAGAATGCCGGCGTCGACTGGCTCGGGAAGCGGATGTCCGTGTATGCGGCACCGAGTGCGAACGGGCCGTTCGCGTAGTTCAGGCCGAAGCTGTATGCGCGCGACGAACCGGCCGTCGTCGTGGTGCCCGTCGTCGTCGCCGGTGCGCCGGCGAAGTCGGTCGAGTTCGAGAAGCCGTACAACGCGCCGAACGTGAAGCCGGCGTAGTTCGCGCTCTGGAACTTCACCGAGTTGTTGATGCGGCTCGACGTGAGCTGGTCGATGTCGTTCACGTGGTACGCGTAGTTGCCCGCGACCGTGTTGCCGCCCGTCGAGTAGTTCGAGCCGAGGATGTCGGTCGAGAACGAGTACTGGCGGCCGAACGTGACCGTGCCGTATTGCGACTGGCTCAGGCCGACGTAGGCTTGACGGCCGAAGATCGCGCCACCCTGGCCGATCGTGCCGTTGCCGCTGTTGAAGCCGTTTTCGAGCACGAAGATCGCCTTCAGGCCGCCACCGAGGTCTTCGGTGCCGCGCAGGCCCCAACGGCTGCCCTGGGCCACGCCGTCGTCGTACTTGAACAGCTTGCCGCTGCCGCCGTTCGCGGTCTTGCTGTGGTTCACGTAGCTGATACCGGCATCGATGACACCGTACAGGGTCACGCTGCTTTGTGCGTGCGCCGTGCCGGCCGTTGCTGCGAGGATGGCGATGGTCAACAGTTTCTTGTTCAAAGGATTCTCCGAGCGAATAAATGGCGTGTCCAGTTGCGGTTCCGGCGCTCTCTGTGGGCGCTTTCACGGACCGGTCGCAACTTTATCGGCGGGCCACGTAATGAATGTGACAGCCTTTGTCATATGACGAATCTGTGGTGCCCACGCGACACTGAATTCTGCCCGGTTGTACAGCAGGGAGTTATACCGATTCCGCCTGAGAGTCGATCGGGATCAGGAATATGCAGATGAAATAAGCTTGGTTGGTGCCGTTCCGGCCCCGTGCCACGATGCGCGCTTCAACAACGACACGGGACAAGAGGACACCATGCGACGTTCGATCCTGACCGGCCTCGGCGCGCTTGCCGCGGCGCTGGCCTTTGCCGCGCCCGGCGCGCACGCCGACCCGCAGACGCTGAAGATCGGCACGATGAGCGGCCCCGACGCGCAGATCTGGACCGAGGTGACGAAAGTCGCCGCTCGCGAGGGCCTCGCGATCAAGGTCATCGAATTCAACGACTACGTGCAGCCGAACGCGGCGCTCGATGCGGGCGACCTCGATGCGAACGGTTTCCAGCACCAGCCGTTTCTCGACAGCCAGATCAAGCAGCGCGGCTACAGGATCGTCAACGTCGGGCTGACCTACACGGCGCCGATGGGCTTCTATTCGAAGAAGCTCAAGTCGCTGAAGGACCTGCCGGCCGGCGCGAAGGTCGGAATCCAGAACGATCCGTCGAACGGCAACCGCGCGCTGCTGCTGCTGCAGAAATACGGGGTGATCAAGCTGAAGGCGGGCGCCGGCACGAACGGCGTCAATGCGACGCCGCTCGACGTCGCCGAAAATCCGAAGAAGATCAGGATTGTCGAACTCGACGCCGCGCAACTGCCGCGCGCGCTGCCCGACCTCGACGCCGCGTCGATCAACACCGACTACGCGGTGAAGGCCGGGCTCACGCCGGCGAAGGATGCGATCGCGATCGAGGACCTGCGCGGGCCGTACGCGAACCTGATCGCGGTGCGCGCGCAGGACAAGGACAAGCCGTGGGTGAAGAAACTCGTCGCGGCCTATGAATCGGACGACGTGCGCAAGTTCATCGACCAGAAATTCGGCGGCGCGATCGTGCCGGCGTTCTGAACGCCAGCCGTTGGCCTGGCCGCGTTGCCGGGTATCCCGCCAGGCCGAAAAGCAAATCGCCCGCGCAAGCGGGCGATTTCGTTGGTGCGCGCCGTGATGCGGCACGCGGGCCGGCCGCTCAGGCGGCTCAGGCCGACAGCAGCGACCCGGTGCGGATCGGCGTCGCGCCGGCGATCCGCGCGACTTCCATCCCGGCGGTCGCGAAGCGCACGATCTGGCGCGCGTACAGCACGCCCGCCACGCTGCTCTTCAGCGTGATCACGCGATCGGTCAGCGGATCGACGATGTCGGCCACGTCCTGGCCGGCCTCGATCCACGCGCCGACCGGCGTGCGGAACACGATCACGCCCGACACCGGCGCGACGAGCGGATCGGTGCCCGCGAGCGGCGTGGCCGGATGCGCGAGCGGCGGCAGCGGCGCGGGCGTGCCGTCGATGACGCCGCGCTCGGTCAGGTATTCGACGATCGCCTGCGAGTCCTTCTCCGCGAGTTCGTACGACACGTCGCGCTCGCTGCGCAGTTCGACCGTGACGGAAATCGCGCCGTTCGGGATCGGGAAGCGATCGCCGAACCGGCCGCGCAGATCCGACCAGCAGAAGCTGTGGATCTCGTCGAACGGATTGCCGACCGAATTCAGCGCGAGCAGCGACGCCTGCGCATCCAGATAGCGCGACAGCGGCTCGACGTCTTCCCACAGATCGGGGTTCGTATACAGGTGCATCACCGCGTCGCTGTCGCAATGCAGGTCAAGCACGATGTCGGCGTCGAACGACAGCTTCTGCAGCGCGAGGCGCTGCGATTCGAGTTCGGTGCGCGGCTTCTGTTCGTCGAGCGCTTCGCGCATCGCGGCGCGTACCGCGGCGAGGTTGCGCTGCGCGTCGTTCGTCAGGCGGCCTTCGATGCGCGGCAGCACGAGCGCCGCGAGATCGTAGAAATTGCGGTTGAAGTTCTGCATCGAGCCGAGCTCGAAGCGGCCGAGGTGATCGCCGAACACGTGTTGCGACAGGCCGATCGGGTTCGGCACGGGGACGATGACCACTTCGCCGCGCAGCTTGCCGGCCGTCTCGAGCGCGGCGATCTTGCGGCGCAGCAGCGCGGCGACCAGCATGCCGGGCAGTTCGTCCGCGTGCAGCGACGACTGGATGTAGACCTTCTTGCCGCCGCGCGGGCCGTAGTGGAAGCTCGTGATCTGGCGTTCGGTGCCGACGGCGGGGGAAATCAGCGGATGGGTCTGCGTTTGCATGATGAGGGGAGGGCGGCGCAGCCGCGAGTGATCCGGTATGCGTGGAAGATCGATTGTACGTTGCCTTCCGCGAACCTATCAAACCGCACGCCCGGCGCGTTATTTTTCTTTATGAATCATCGGGTTGGAACGTAAAAAATAACCTCGGCGCGGCCCTTCGTTCATGCGTTTTTCGCAGCTTTCGGTCGCCTGCGAGCAAAAAAAACGGGCTCCTTGCGGAGCCCGTCTGCGCGTATGCGAAGCGCGCGTTGCGCGATGTTACTTGCCGTACACGTCGAAATCGAAGTACTTCTTCGCGATCTTTTCGTACGTGCCGTCCTTGCGCATGCCGGCGATCGCGCCGTCGATCTTCGCCTTCAGGTCGCCGTCTTCCTTGCGCAGGCCGATGCCGGCGCCGTTGCCGAGCGTCTTCGGATCGTCGATGTCCTTGCCCGCGAAATCGAAGCCCGCGCCGCGCGGCGTCTTCAGGAAGCCGATATCGGCCTGCACCGCGTCCTGCAGCGCGGCGTCCAGACGGCCCGCGATCAGGTCGGCGTAGACCTGGTCCTGGTTCTGGTACGGCACGACCTTCACACCCTTGGCTGCCCAGTAGGTCTTCGCGTAGGTTTCCTGGATCGTGCCCTGCTCGACGCCGACCGACTTGCCCTTCAGCGATTCGGCCGTCGGCAGGAGGCCCGCGCCCTTCTTCGCGACGAGGCGCGTCGGCGTGTTGAACAGCTTCTCCGAGAACGCGATCTGTTCCTGGCGCGCCGGCGTCATCGACATCGACGACAGGACGCCGTCGAACTTGCGTGCCTTCAGTGCGGGGATCATCCCGTCGAAGTCGTTTTCGATCCACACGCACTTCGCTTTCATGCGGCGGCAGATCTCGTTGCCGAGATCGACGTCGAAGCCGACCACCTTGCCGCTCGCATCTTTCGATTCGAAAGGCGGGTAGCTCGCGTCGACGCCGAAGCGCACGGTCGTCCAGTCCTTCGCGTATGCCGTGCCGGCCGATACGGCGAGCAGGGCCACGGTCACAGCCGCAAGAATCTTTTTCACTTCGGTGACTCCTCGTTTTGTTCGATGGGTGCGCGGTTGTGCCGCGCAGTAAGCCTTCGGTCCGGCGCGGCTTCGCGTCGGACTGTCCGTTTCGCTGCCCGATGCGGGCGCGCGACGTGCGCAAGATTATCAAGACAAAATACCGGCAGGGCGCCTAGGACATGCCCCGATACCGGACCCGACGGCCGCGCGTGCGCCGCGCGACCGTTTCAGAGGAAGGAACGATTCAACCGAGCGTTTCGTTGACCGCGCGCTGCAGGCAGGTGACGAATTGCGATACGGCGGGCGTCGGCAGCAGGTCGCGGCGCGCGATGATCGACAGGTCGAAGCGCGGCATGCTTTCGTCGAGTTCGGCCGTGCGGATCCCGAGCGGCGCCACCATCGCGGCCAGCGGGCGCGTGAAGCAGCCGATCACGTCGGAGCGGGCGACGAGCCCGAGCGTCACCGCGAACGACATCGGCGAGCGCAGCAGGCGTTTCGGCAGCGGCAGCCCGCGCGCCTCGAACATCGCGATCATCACGCTGTGCGGGAACTGCTCGGCGCCGACCGTGACGATCCACTCGGCGTCGAGCAATTCCTCTAACCGGCGCGCGTGCGCGAGCGGGTGGCCTTCGCGCATCACGACGGTGAATTCGGTCGACAGCAGCGGCACCTGCGTGAAATCGCGGTCGAGCGCGGGCACATGGTGCATCGCAGCGATGTCGAGCGTGCCGTTGCGCAGTTGCGCGAGCGCGTCGGGCACCGTCACTTCCTCCAGATGCAGGCTGACGTTCGGCATCGACCGGCGGAAGGCCGTGACCGCGTGCGGCAGCGCGGTCAGCGCGATCGACGGCATCGTGCCGACCGCGACGCGCCCCGACATTTCCCCTTTCACCTGCTCGACGGCCTCGACGGTGCGGCGTATGTCGCCGAGCAGTTGCTCGGCGCGCGGCAGCAGCGCATGGCCGCACGCGGTCAGCTCGACGCCGCGCACGCTGCGCACGAGCAGTTCGGCGTTCAGTGCCGTTTCGAGTTCGCGGATCGTATGCGTGATCGCGGGCTGGGTGACGCCGAGTTCGCGCGCGGCGGCGCGCAGGCTCTTGTGATGCGCGGCGGAGACGAACGCCTGGAGCTGCGCGATGTTCAGGTGGTTTCGGATGCGAGTCATCGATCGGTTCGGATCTGGCGGCGAGCCGGGGCGCCGGCGCGAAGATCGATAGGGTAGCGCGACGCGACGGCGGGCGCGGGGTGGAACAAAAATCGCGGAGCAGTGCACGGAATCGTTTCGTCGCGACCGACGGCTGACCGATCAGGATTGCAGATGACGGCGCGTGCGTGTTCGTGGCGCTGCCGATGTCCATCGCGATGCGGCGTATCCCGCCGATGTCGGACGGCGACCCCGCGTATCAGGCGAGCGCCAGTTCGACGGCCGCGAGCGTGCGGCGACGGATCCAGCCGCTCGCAAGCCGGATCGCGAGCCAGTACGGCAGGAACAGCAGCCGCGTGCGCGTGCTCGGACAGTGCACGAAGGTTTCGGTGCGCAGCAGTCGCGTGCCGGCGGGCAGTCCGACGACCTCGAACCGCAGCACCAGCTTCGCGTCATTCGGATCGTCGTGCCGGACGAACGCCGCGGCGTCGTCGATCGTCCGCACGTCGGGGGCCGGGCGCCAGAAGCGGCCGACGAGCCCCAGCGACAACGACGTGTCGTCGCGATGCAGCAGCGTGAACGTATCGAAGCCGAAGCGGGCGCGCCCGGCTTGAGCGGGGCGGTTGCGCAGCGCGCGGGCGATGGCCGCCGGCGATTCGCGCACGGCAAGCAGCGCGTCGATGACCGGGTCGGCGCGCATGTCGAGCGCGGCCACGGTGTCGATGATGCGCGACGGCGACGCGTCGATCGGCCGTGATTCATGAACTTCGACGAACCCGAACGACGGGATGAACGGCGGCTTGCGCGCCGCGTTCCGCGTGTCTGATTCGCAGGCGATGCCGAACGGATTCATGAGGGTTCCGGAGGACAAAGCAAGATCGTAGCACCGCGTGTGGATTCGTTACGCGACGCATGCGGCCGCGGCTTTCCGACTCGGCCGGACAACACGGCGGAACCCCTGCCGCACCGACAAAAAAGGCCTGGAAACATGTGTTTCCAGGCCTGGAGACCATCAATGACGATGGTGGAGGAGACGGTGTCGTCCCGATGCGCGCCGCCCTTTTCGCAAGCGACGTCGCGCATGATCCGCGGTCAGATCGCCCAGCCGCCGAGATAGAACGTGACGAGCACGGCCGCGATGAGCACGGTGCCGACGTTGAGCTTGCGGAATTCTCCGCTGGCGACGCGGCCGATCACGAGCGTCGAGAAACCGAGCATGATGCCCGTCACGATGTTCGCGGTCAGCACGATGAACACCGCGCACACGAGGCCCGACATCGCATCGACCATGTCGTCCATGTGCAGCTTGCTCACGCTGCCGAGCATCAGCAGGCCGACGTACATCAGCGCGGGCGCCGTTGCGTACGACGGCACGAGGCCCGCGAGCGGCGAGAAGAACATCACGACCAGGAACAGCAGGCCGACCACCGCGGCCGCGAGGCCCGTCTTCGCACCGGCGGCCACGCCGACGCTCGATTCGATGTAGGCCGCGGCCGGCGCGCCGCCGAGGAAGCCGGAGAAGATCGAGCTGACGGAATCGGCGGTCAGCGCGCGGCCGCCGTTGATGATGCGGCCGTTCTCGTCGAGCTGGCCCGCCTGGCCCGCGACCGCGCGGATCGTGCCGGTCGCGTCGAACACGGCGGTCATCACGAGCGCCAGCACGCTCGGCAGCACGGCCATCGACAGCGCGCCCTTGATGTCCATCGCGCCGATCAGCGATGCGTGGCCCGGCGCGCTCAGCGACGGCAGCGCGAAGACGCCGCGGTACTTCACGGCCGGATCGAACGCGAGACCGATCAGCGAGATCGCGACCACGACGAGCAGGATGCCGCCCGGCACGCGACGCTTCTCGAGCCCGAAGATCGCAGCGAGGCCGACGACCGACATGATGACGGGGAACGCGGTGATCTGGCCGAGCGAGACCGGCAGGCCGGCACCCGGGTTCTTGATCACGAGGCCGACATCGTTCGACGCGATCAGCAGCAGGAACAGGCCGATGCCGATCCCGGTGCCGTGCGCGACGCCCGCGGGCAGGTTGCGCAGGATCCACGAACGCACGCCGGTGACCGAGATGCCCGTGAACACGAGGCCCATCAGGAACACGGCGCCGAGCGCGACGCTCGGATGCAGGCCCTTGCCGAGCACGAGGCCGAACGCGGTGAACGCCGTCAGCGAAATCGCGCAGCCGATCGCGATCGGCAGCTTCGCCCACAGGCCCATCAGCAGCGAACCGAAGGCGGTGGTGAGGCAGACCGCGACGAATACCGCGCTCGTGTCGAAGCCGGCCTTGCCGAACATGCCGGGCACGACGAACACGGAATAGACCATCGCGAGGAACGTGGTCACGCCCGCGACGATTTCGCGGCGCTGCGTGCTGCCGCGCGACGAAATGCCGAAGTACCGGTCGATGACTCCCGTGGTGCCGAGGTCCGTTTCTTCCGCGCCGACGCCGACCGTCGGCTGCACCGGGGTATCACTCATGAGCTTGCTCCTTTATCAGCATGCTGAAACGGCCTGTAGCGGACCGTCATCAGGGTGTCTCGTATCTGGTTGAAATAATCGGCAACGTCGTGGGGACGCTTGACGTGATCCGTGTCGTCGTACGCGCTTCGAGGCGGGCGCGAGGGTGTCGCGTCGTACGACGCGTGGTGCGGTCGACCTGTCACGTGTGCTTTGCCGTAGCGAAGGTTAGGCGAACGGCCCATCACGTCCCATTGGGGGAAGAGCATGCAGCGCATGTCGCAGCGCTTATATCGGCGTGCAACCGGGCTTCGTCGTCGTGGAACGCGTGTATACGCCTAGTTCGAATCCGTTAAGGCGATTATTTGAATGCGGGATCGACGGGCCGGGCGGGGGCGGGTGATGCGTTGAATCTTACGAGTGTCTTTCATCGAGGCTGCGCAGGTACGTGAAAACGGCCGCCGCGCGAAACCTGCATCCGGATGATGCCGGGGCCGCGCGCGCGATCGTCGAGTTCGGTACGTCGTTCGGCATTTCGACACGGCACCTCGCGGCCGCGCTGCGCGACCACGGCGGCGGCCGGTTGATCACGAGCGAATTCGAAGCGTCGACGGTCGCGCGGGCGCGCGTGAACCTGGCGGCCGCCGGGCTGGCCGATCTCGCGGAGATCCGCGAAGGCGATGCGTTGCGCACGCTGGCCGCCGATCTTCCGGACACGGTCGACTTGCTGCTGCTCGGCGGCGATGTCGAACTGTCGATGCGGATTCGCCGAGGTTGAGTCATTGCATCGCAGCCGGAGCGATATCGTAAAAACGAAGGATCACTGATCGAATGGATGCGGCGGCAACGCCCTGGATCCGGGCAGCCGTCGTCGTGCGTTACTTCAGGAACACGTAGCGTGCGAAATACGGAAAGCGGCCGACCGCATGCTCGGTCGAACACGTCGCCTCCGGTGGCGTGCCGCCCGCGGTATCGAGCCGCTGCACGAAGCGCACGCCGGCGAGCGCGCCGGTCGTGGCCTTCGCGTCCGTTGCCGCCGGCGTCGCGGCGAGCAGGAGTTGCGGAATGCTGCCCGGGTGCGCGCCTGGTGCTTCCGCGAGCTTCTTGCCGGTGATCCGGCTGCCGTCGGTCGCTTCCCACGATGGCCCTGCGCCATGCCGGACGACGAGCGTGCCGCCGGCATCGAACAGCATCGCTTCCGGGTGCTGGAACACCCAGGCGAGCTTGTGTCCGGCATCGTAGTCGCACGTGTAGACCTGCACGCCGGCCGCGGTCGTCGACAGCACGGGCGCGGCCGGCTGGGGCGGTGCCAGGCCGGCAGCTTCGTCGGCGCGGGCCGAGACGGTGCAGACGGCCAGCGCAACGCAGGCCACGGCGGCCGGCAACGTGGTGTTTTTCAGGGAGCGGCTTCGCATGGCGGGCATCCTTTCAGGTCGGGTGACGGGCAACCGTCGACGAACCCGTAAACGCTAGACGCCAATCGCGCTGGCCGCAATGTGCAAATGGCAATCGCGGCGATAGTCGCCGCGCCTGTCCGATTCAATCCTTGAAGCTCAGATCGCGCCGGCCGGAGTCGGTGCGTGTTCCGCGATCAGGCGTGCGGCCTTCAGCGCGTCCCACAATGCCGCGGGGATCGGCGCCGCCGCGAGACGCAGGTTCTCGTCGATGCGATCGGGCCGGCTCGCACCGGGGATCACGGCCGCGACGGCCGGGTGCGCGAGCGGGAACTGCAGCGCCACCGCGCGCACGTCGACACCGAACCGTTCGCACATCTGCCGGATGCGCGCGACGCGATCGAGCATGTCCTGCGTGGCCGGCTGGTATTCGAAGTGGGTGCCGCCGGCGAGTACGCCGGAGTTGTACGGACCGCCGACGATGATGCCGAGCCCGCGCGCGGCGCTTTCCGGCATCAGCCGGTCGAGTGCGCCCGCATGGTCGAGCAGCGTGTAGCGGCCGGCCAGCAGGAAGCCGTCCGGGTCCGAGCGCTCGAGCGCGAGCTGGCACGGCTCGATCCGGTTCACGCCGAGGCCCCAGCCCTTGATGACCTTCTCGTCGCGCAGCCGCGTGAGCGCCTTGGCCGCACCCGACATCGCGACGTCGAACACGTCGAGCCAGCGCTCGCCGTGGAAGTCGATCGCCGGATCGTGGATCCACACCGTGTCGAGGCGGTCGGTGCGCAGCCGCTCGAGGCTCGCCTCGATCGAGCGCAGCGTGCCGTCTTCCGTATAGTCGTAGACGATCTTGTTCGGCAGCCCGTGGCGGAACAGCCCACCCTTCTCGCCGAGATCGCGTTGCGATGCATCCTCGTGTTCGTCGAGCACGAGCCGGCCGACCTTGGTGCCGAGCGAATATTCATCGCGCGGCCGGCCGGCGAGCGCTTCGCCGAGGCGCAGCTCGGCGAGGCCGGCGCCGTACAGCGGCGCGGCGTCGAAGTAGCGGATGCCGGCGTCCCACGCCGCGTCGACCGTGGCCAGCGCTTCGTCGTTCGGGATGTCCCGATACATGTTGCCCAGCGGCGCGGTGCCGAAACCCAGGCGGGAGGGGAGCGTGATTCTCATGAGCAGTCTCGGGTGGCTGGACTGCCCGCTCAGGCCGCGGCCTGAGCGAGCGTCGGATAGTCGGTCAAGCCTGCCGCGCCGCCGCCGAACAGCGTGTTGCGGTCGTGCGGCGTGAGCGCGGCGCCGGTGCGCAGGCGCTCGGGCAGGTCGGGGTTCGCGACGAACGGGCGGCCGAAGGCGATGAGGTCGGCCCAGCCGTCGGCGATCGCCGCGCGTGCGCGCTCGGCGGTGTACGCGCCGGCGTAGATCAGCACGCCGGAGTAGGCGGCGCGCAGTCGCTGCTTGAATTCGACCGGCATCAGCGGCGCGTCATCCCAGTCGGCTTCCGCGATGTGCAGGTAGCCGACGCCGATTTCGCCGAGCAACTTCGCCGCGGCGAGGTAGGTCGCTTCCGGATCGGCGTCGACGCAGCCGTTCAGCGTGGTCAGCGGTGCGAGGCGGATGCCGACGCGCGACGCGTCGCCGGTGCCTTCGATCAGCGCCTGCGTGACTTCGCGCAGGAAGCGCAGCCGGTTCTCGAGCGAGCCGCCGTAGGCGTCGGTGCGCGTGTTCGCGTTCGAGTCGATGAACTGGTTCACGAGATACCCGTTCGCGCCGTGCAGCTCGACGCCGTCGAAGCCGGCCTCGATCGCGTGGCGAGCGGCGGCGCGGTATTGATCGACGACCTCGCGGATTTCGTCGGTCGTCAGCGCGCGCGGCTCGGACGCCTGCACGAAGCCCGGCGTGCTGCCGTCTTCACCGGCGATGAACACGTTCACGCCCTTCGCCTGGATCGGCGACGACGACACGGGTTGCCGGCCGCCGAGCAGGCTCGTGTGGCTCAGTCGGCCGACGTGCCACAGCTGCGCGAAGATGCGGCCGTGCGCGGCGTGGACGGCATCCGTCACCTTGCGCCAGCCGGCGACCTGCGACGGCGTGTGAATGCCGGGCGTCCATGCGTAGCCCTTGCCGAGCGGCGCGATGTAGGTGCCTTCGGTGACGATCAGGCCCGCGCTCGCGCGCTGCGCGTAATACGCGGCCATCAGTTCGTTGGCTTCGTCGCCGGGCTGGCTCGCGCGCGAACGCGTCATCGGTGGCATCACGATGCGGTTCGGCAGCGTCAGCGCGCCGAATTGCAGCGGTTGGAACAGCGGGTCCTGGGTCATGGTGGTGTCCTGTCGGTGCCGCGGCCTTCGGGCCACGGCGGATCAAATGGAGAATGGCGGGCGGCGCGCTTAGTCCCACTTCGGCGCGAGGCCGGCCGGGTCGACTTCGCGGCCGTTGCGCTCGAGCGCGGCGATCTGCGCCATGTCTTCGTCGGTCAGGTGCAGCGTCTGCGCGAGCAGGTTGCTGGCGAGGTTCTCGCGCTTGGTCGACGACGGAATCACCGAGTAGCCGAGCTGCAGTGCCCACGCGAGTGCAACTTGCGCCGGCGTCGCGTCGTGACGTTTCGCGATCGCGCCGATCACCGGGTCGCCGAGCACCTTGCCGTACGCGAGCGTCATGTACGACGTCACGTGGATGCCTTCGGCGTTGAGGAACTCGACCAGCTTGCGGTTCTGCAGGTACGGGCTCAGTTCGATCTGGTTCGTCGCGATCGCATCCTTGCCGACCACCGCGATCGCTTCCTTCGTCAGTTCGATGTTGAAGTTCGAGATCCCGATCTGGCGCGTGAGGCCCTTCGCCTTCGCATCGGCCAGCGCGGTCATGAACGCCTGTACCGACACGCCGTTGTCCGGGGCCGGCCAGTGGATCAGCGTCAGGTCGACGTAGTCGGTGCGCAGCTTGCGCAGGCTTTCCTCGAGGCTGGCGACCAGCTTTTCCGGTGCGTAGTTGTCGACCCAGATCTTCGTCGTGAGGAACAGGTCTTCGCGGCGCACGCCCGACGCGGCGATCGCTTCGCCGACCTCGGCTTCGTTGCCGTAGATCTGCGCGGTGTCGATCGCGCGGTAGCCGACCTCGAGACCGTTACGGACCGAGTCGATGACGACCTGGTCCTTCAGGCGGAAGGTGCCGAGGCCGAATGCGGGAATGTTGCTCATCATGGGCTCCTGAAGGGGGAACGATTGCGGTATGGAAGTCATTCTGGCGCGCGAGACTGATGAGATAAACGCCTCCAGAGGTCAAAAATATTTGATTTGAAGTCAAATATAGGTCGGCGATTCGCCGGTTCGACGGAGACTGCCGGCTATGCGACGCGGGCTTGCGGGTTCGCCCGGAACACCGGCAGCACGTCCGCTGCGATCTCGGCCATCGTCTCGTCGAGCGGACGGCGGTTGCGGCGGAAATGCAGGCCGATGTGCTGCACGCCGGCGTCGCGCATCGCCGCGAGTTCCTCCGTCAGCGCGACGCGCCCGGCGCGCGCGCCGAAGCGGTGTCGCTGCAGCGGTTCGTGCGGATCTTCCGCGAGGTCGAGATGGATGAAGCTCACGTACGGCTTGTTGCCGGCCACCGCGCGCCAGTTCGCGGCGCGCTGCAGGTGATCGGCCGGCGTGCCCGGATATGCGAGGCAGCCGTCCATGTGTTCGCCGATCCACGCGGGCGTCTGCTGAGCGAGGCCCGCGACGAGCAGCGGCACCGGCGAGCGCGCGGCGGGCAGGACGTCGAGGCCGGACGGCAGGTGCCCGCGCGCGCCGTCGCGCAGCAGCGCGATCTGGTCGCGGAAATTCGCGCCGCGTGACGCGAAGTCGCGGCCGAACAGCGGATATTCGACCGGCCGGTCGCCGCTCGCGACGCCGAGCAGCAGGCGGCCACGGCTCAGTTCCTGGATCGTCGCGGCCGATTTCAGCGTCAGCAGCGGTTCGCGCAGCGGCAGTACGACGGCCGCCGTGCCGAGAAGGATGTCGCGCGTGATGCCGGCGAGGTAGCCGAGATACGAGAAGGTCTCGAACACCTGCGCGGCGTCGCCGAACGACGGGTCGTACACCGGCACGTCGCGTACCCAGAGCGCGCGGAAGCCGAGCGTGTCGGCCAGTTGCGCGAGCGCCGCGTGGAATTCCAGGTCGGGCACGCCGGGGCGGCGGCCGTCATGCTGGCGCTTCGCATCGCCGCCCGGCGACCAGTCGTTGTCGAGCGGCAGTTCGATGCCGATGCTGAAGCCGCCGTCGGCGAGCGTGTTGAGTGAAGTGGACATGGTCGGGTCTCTCCGTTCAGCGTGCGCGCAGGCTGCCTTCGAGCCGATAGAAATCGAGCGACGCCGCGGTGAAGAACGAGCGCGACGTGCCGGCGGCGAAATCGTCGATGTGCACGACGGTTGCGCGATCGGCTTCCTGCCATGAGATCGCGTAGGTCTCGCCGGCGACGTGCTGCCACGTATATGCGACTTCGCCCTTCGCGCCGGCGTACGCGCCTTCGGTGATCTCGTAGCGCATGTGGAGGCCGTCCTCGTCATACGCGTTGAGGGCGGTGAGGCCGTCGTAATGGACTTCGAATGTCTTGCCGGCGAACGGCGGACGTCGGTTCGATGCGTTCATGCTGATGCGCTCCTGCAGGAAAGTGACGATCAATGTGCGAGTTCGACGGGTTCTGCCGTACGTTCGGGCAGGCCCTGGCCGCGGTCGAGGCGGCCGCTCAGTGCGGTCAGCGCGAACGCGCCGAGCGTGACGACGGCGGCGATCCACGGCGTATGGCCGAGGCCGGCGTTCGCGACGATCAGGCCGCCGAGCGACGAGCCGCCGGCGACGCCGAGGTTGAACGCGGCGATGTTGAAGCCCGACGCGACGTCGGTGGCGTCCGGCGCGAAGTGGCGTGCCTGCTTGACGACGTACACCTGCAGGCCCGGCACGTTGCCGAATGCGACGGCGCCCCATGCGAGCATCGTCAGCACCGCGAGCCACTTCACGTGCACCGTGAAGGTCAGCGCGAGCAGCACGATCGCGAGCAGCAGGAAGATCCGCTTGAGCGCCTTGACCGGGCCGACGCTGTCGGCGAGCTTGCCGCCCCACACGTTGCCGAACGCGACCGACACGCCGTAGCCGACGAGCACGAGACTGACCTGCGACGGCGTGAAGCCGGCGATCTGTTCGAGCAGCGGTGCCATGTAGGTGAACGCGATCAGCGAGCCGCCGTAGCCGACCGCCGTCATCGCATAGACGAGCAGCAGGCGCGGCTGGGCGAGCACGCGGAACTGGCGGGCGAGCGGCGCCGGCGGCGTCCGCGGGAGGCCGCGCGGCACGAACGCCAGCGCGCCGAGGAAGGCGACGAGGCCGAACAGCGCGACGATCAGGAACGTCGCGCGCCAGCCGAAGTGCTGGCCGATGAAGGTGCCGAGCGGAATGCCGGCGACGAATGCGACGGTCATTCCGCTGAACATCGTCGCGATCGCGCTGGCGGCCTTGTCCTTCGGCACGAGCGTGGTCGCGATGATCGAGCCGACGGAGAAGAACACGCCGTGCGCGAGGCCGGTGAGGATGCGCGCGACGATCAGCGATTCATAGCCCGGCGCCTGCCAGGCCACGAGGTTGCCGACGGTGAACAGCGCCATCAGCGCGGCGAGCAGCGTCTTGCGCGGCACGCGGCCGGTGAGCGCGGTGAGGAGCGGTGCGCCGATGGCGACGCTCAGCGCGTAGAGGCTGACGAGCAGGCCGGCCGACGGCAGGCTGACGCCGAGATCGGCGCCGATCGTCGGGATCAGCCCGACGATCACGAATTCGGTCGTGCCGATGGCGAACGCGCTGACGGTCAGCGCAAGCAGGGCGAGTGGCATGATGGGATCCAGGTTCCGATAAGGATGGATCGCAGTGTGCCGACTTTACTTTTGCGGAAAAACGCGTCTATAAATCAAATTGTTTTGATTTCAGATCAAGAATGCAGCAATGAAGATTACGCTCGACGAACTCCAGGCCTTTGCCGCCGTGGTCGACTCCGGTTCGATCACCGCTGCCGCGCAGCAGCTCGACCTCACCGTGTCGGCCACGAGCCGCACGCTCGCGCGGCTCGAGGAGAAGCTGAAGACCACGCTGCTGCGCCGGACCACGCGCCGGCTCGAACTGACCGAGGAAGGGCGCGCATTCCTGCAGGACGCGCGCGCGATCATCGAATCGGTCGAGAACGCCGAGGAACAGATGCTCGCGCGGCGCGAGATGCCGTCGGGGCGGCTGCGCGTCGACGCCGCGACGCCGTTCATGCTGCACGTGATCGTGCCGCTCGTGCGCGGCTACCGCGAACGGTTCCCGAAGGTCGAACTGGAACTGAACAGCAACGAGGGGATCATCGACCTGCTCGAACGGCGCACCGACGTCGCGATCCGGATCGGCCGGCTCAAGGATTCGACGCTGCACAGCCGGCGCATCGGCAACAGCCGGCTGCGCATCCTCGCGAGCCCCGCGTACCTCGAGGCGCACGGCCAGCCGCGCAAGGTCGAGGATCTCGACAAACACACGCTGCTCGGCTTCACGCAGCCCGAATCGCTGAACGTATGGCCGATCCTCGGCGCGGACGGCGAGCCGAACCGCATCGAGCCCGGCATCTGGTCGTCGAGCGGCGAGACGCTGCGGCAGCTCGCGCTGGAGGGCGCGGGCATCGTGTGCCTGTCGGATTTCATGACCGCGCAGGATCGCGAGGCCGGCCGGCTCGTGCAGGTGCTCGCGCGGCAGACGCTCGACGTCGAGCAGCAGATCAACGCGGTGTATTACCGGAACACCGCGATTTCGTCGCGGATCGCGTCGTTCGTCGATTACATGATCGAGGTGCTGGGCGGCGGGAGCGGCAACGACGCGCCGGCGCGGCGCAAGGCTGCGTGGATGGGGCCGCTGTAACGGTGGAGTACCGGAAGGGAGGCGGGCGCCCGGCGGCGGGCGCCCGGTGTGATCCGGCATGCCGCACGGCGCTTGCGCCGCGGGCATGCCGGCGTGCCGGGGTTACGCTTCTTCGGACCACGACATGTTGTCACGCGCCAGCAGCGCCGACGATGCCGCCGGCCCGAACGTGCCGGCCGTGTAGAGGCGCGGGCGGTCGCCGAGCTGTTCCCAGCCGTCGAGAATCGGCTCGACCCACGACCACGCGGATTCGAGTTCGTCGCGACGCATGAAGTGCGTGAGGCGCCCGCGGATCACGTCGATCAGCAGCCGTTCGTACGCTTCCGCGCGTCGTTCCGGAATCGCCTGCTGCAGGTCGAGGTTCAGGCTCACGGGCACCATCTTCATCCCGCTGCCCGGCTCCTTCGCGAGCATCTGCAGCTGGATCGACTCTTCCGGCTGCAGCTGGATCACGAGGCGGTTGCTGTAGTGGCGCGGGCCGCTCGGGATGATCGAGAACGGCATGTCCGCGAACTCGATCACGATTTCCGACTGGCGGCGCTGCAGCCGCTTGCCGGTGCGCAGGAAGAACGGCACGTTCGCCCAGCGCCAGTTGTTGATGTACGTGCGCAGCGCGACGAAGGTTTCCGCGTGGCTGTCTGCCGGCACGTTGTCTTCCTCGAGATAGCCCTTCACCGGCTGGCCGTCGACCGCGCCGGCCGTGTACTGGCCGCGCACCGTGTCGCGCGCGACGTCCGACAGCGCCATCGGGCGCAGCGAGCGCAGCACCTTCAGCTTCTCGTCGCGCACCGCGTCCGGGTCGAGCGACACCGGCGGCTCCATCGCGACGATGCACAGCAGTTGCAGCAGGTGGTTCTGCACCATGTCGCGCAGCGCGCCGGTATGGTCGTAGAAGCCCGCGCGGCTGCCGACGCCGACCGTCTCCGCCACCGTGATCTGCACGCTGCGGATACTCGGTGCCTGCCACAGCGGCCCGAAGATCGGGTTGCCGAAGCGCAGCACCATCAGGTTCTGCACGGTCTCCTTGCCGAGGTAATGGTCGATCCGGTAGATCTGCGATTCCGCGAAATGCTTGCCGACCGCATCGTTGATCGCCTTCGCCGACGCGAGATCGTGGCCGAGCGGCTTTTCGAGGACGACGCGCGAGCGCGCATCGACGAGATGCGCGGCCGACAGGTTGTCGCAGATCGTCGTGAACAGCTCCGGCGACGTCGACAGGTAGAACACGCGGATGGCGTCGCTGCGCGCCGCTTCGGCGAGCCGCGCATAGTCTTCCGGCGCGTTCACGTCGATCAGCACGTACTTGAACAGGTCGAGGAAACGCGCCCAAGCGTCGGCGTTGAACGCCTTCTCGTCGATGAACGGGCGCGACTGCTCGTCCATGAACTTGCGGTAGCCGTCGATGCCCCAGTCGCGCCGGCCGACCGCGATGATGCGCGTCTCGGGCGGCAGGTTGCAGTGCAGGTGCGCCATGTACAGCGCGGGCAACAGCTTGCGGGCGGCCAGGTCGCCGCCGCCGCCGAAGATGATCATGTCGACGGGCTGGTCGGCTTCGGTCTGGTTGGGCTTATTCGTCATGAGTGGTTCGCGGTCTGAAGCGGTGTGAGCGTGGAACGAACGTCGAAGCGCCGGGCGCCGGTGCGTTGGCGCGCCAGTACGTGAAAACGCTAATAGTGCACGCTTTTGATCAATTGCGTGTGGGTTCCCCGTATGTAACAGGACTTGCATTCCGCACGTCGGCACGATTATGATTGAGCGCTCACTCATTAAAGGAATCGAACGTGGCCCGACCGCGCAGTCCCGACAAGCACGACGCCATCCTCGCCGCTGCGGCCCGCGCGCTCGCGGAGGACGGCCCGGGCGCGACCACCGCGCGCATCGCGCGGCTTGCCGGCGTCGCGGAAGGCACGGTGTTCACCTATTTCGAGACCAAGGATGCATTGATGAACGCGCTGTACCTGAGCCTGAAGGCCGGGATGCGCGAAGCAATGATGACCGGGTTTCCGGAGCACGCGCCGGCCGAGCAGGCGATGCGGCATACGTGGACCGGCTATGTGTCGTGGGGCGTGGCGAATCCGGACGCACGGCGCGCGCTGCAGCAACTCTGCGTGAGCGGCCGCATCGACGACGCGCATCGCGCGGCCGGCGCCGAAGGGTTCGGTGCGGTGCATGCGCTGCTGCGGGAGCATGTCGCGGCGGCGGGCGGGCTCGAGGCCGGCGACGCACAGGCGTTCCGCGCCGCGCTGTTCACGTCGATCGCGGAAACGGCGATGGAGTCGATCGCGCGCGATCCGGCACAGGCCGATGTGTACCGGGAAGCCGGGTTTCGCGCGCTGTGGGCCGTGCTGCACGCGGTGTGAGCGGGCGCCGGCATAACGGACAGCTGAAGTCGGCTGGATCGGCGGCGCATTCGGTTCGGGCGCCGCTGCGGCGATGGAAGGCGGTTTCAGGCAGGGCGACGAACTGTGAAAACGATCGGTTCATCGCCCATATTAATGAGTGAGTAATCATTCATTTTAGTGGTTTCAACTTTGTCGAGGAGTGGAAAATGTCGAAAGTCTGGTTGGTGACAGGGGCCGCACGCGGCTTGGGGCGCGCCATCTCGGAAGCGGTGCTGGCGGCGGGCGACCGGCTGGTAGCCGGTGCGCGCGATCCCGCGCGGCTCGCGGATCTGGAAGAACAGTACGGCGACCGCTTGCTGCCGGTCGAGCTCGATGTGACCGACGAAGCGGCGGCCGCACACGCGGTGGCGGCCGCCCGCGATGCGTTCGGCCGCATCGACGTGCTGGTGAACAACGCGGGCTACGGCCATACGGCGCCATTCGAGCAAATGGGCGCCGACGACTTCCGCGACCAGATCGAAACGAACCTGTTCGGCGTGGTCAACCTGACGCGCGCGGTGTTGCCGACGATGCGCGCGCAGCGCGCGGGCCACATCTTCCAGGTGTCGTCGGTCGGCGGGCGCACGGCGACGCCCGGCCTGTCCGCGTACCAGACCGCGAAATGGGCGGTCGGCGGATTCAGCGACGTGCTGTCGAAGGAAGTCGCGCCGTTCGGCGTGCGCGTCTGCACGCTCGAGCCGGGTGGGATGCGCACCGAATGGGCCGCGCAGGCGAAGCGCGACGTCGACGGCCTGCTGCCCGACTATCAGCCGTCGGTCGGGAAGTTTTTCGAATTGCTCGGCGCGTACGGCGGCCACGAGGTCGGCGATCCCGCACGGATCGCGGCGCTGATCGTCGAACTGTCGCGTCGCGACGACGTGCCGATGCGCCTGCTGCTCGGCGGCGATGCGCTGTTCGTGTGCGAGCAGGCGGAAACGCAGCGTGCGGAAGAGGCGGCACGGTGGCGCAATGCGACGCTGTCCACGATGTTCCCGGATGCGAAGCTGCCGGACGGGTTGCAGGCGTTGAAGGTGTAAGTGAGCGCTGGCCGTCACCCGCTTGCCGGCGATGCAGGTCGAGCGGCAGGCCGGGGCGGCGTTTGCTTGCGGTAGTGGCCGGCAGCGCCCGCCCGATCGACGGGCGCTGCTCTGGTCTTACGCAGCGTGTTCCACGAGTGCGTGCAATGCCTGCCCGGCCTTCGCCATCGCCGCGCGCGCCGCGTCGGCGCCCTGAGCAACGCCTTCCACGCGCAACTCGCTGATGTCGGTCAGGCCGATAAATCCGAGCAGATGCTTCAGATAGCCGTGGGCGGCGAAAAACAAGCAGCCGATCGCGCAAGCGCTTCGACGTCGCGGCCGCGGCGGCGACGGAGCCGGGTGAGGGTGTCGCACACCGGCGCCGGTAGCGCTGCCACGTGCCGCCTGCGTGACCGCGCTGCCCTCAACGCCCCAGCGCGTAGAACTCCGCGTTGGGCCGCATGTTCGTCACGTTCGCGATGCGATTCGACATCCCGAAGAACGCCGAGATCGATGCGATGTCCCAGACGTCCTCTTCGGTGAAGCCGTGCGACTTCAGCGTGTCGAAATCCGCTTCGCCCACCTGGTGCGCGGTCTGCGAAACCTTCATCGCGAAGTCGAGCATCGCCTTCTGCCGGACGGTGATGTCGGCCTTGCGGTAGTTGGTCGCGACCTGATCGGCGATCAGCGGATCCTTCGCGCGAATGCGCAGGATCGCGCCATGCGCGATGACGCAGTACTGGCACTGGTTCACGGCGCTGGTGGCCACGACGATCATTTCCCGTTCGGCCTTGGTGAGGTTGCCCGGCTTGTCCATCAGCGCGTCGTGGTACGCCATGAACGCGCGAAACTCGTCCGGGCGATGCGCGAGCGTGAGGAATACGTTCGGGATGAAGCCTGACTTTTCCTGGACGGCCGCGATCCGTTCGCGGATATCGTCGGGCAGGTCTTCGAGCGTCGGCACCGGAAAGCGGCTGACGGGCGCGTTGTCTGCAGCGGTCATGAGGTCTCCTGGATCAAGTGGCATGGGCGAACGCGATGCGCGCGCCGCTGGCCGAGTATCAAACGACGGGTTGCCGTTGCCGGCGTCATGCGTTGACGTCCACGACGATGCGGCCGCGCACCTTGCCGCCGATCAGTTCCTCGGCGAGCGGGATGACGTCCGCGAGGCCGACCTGGTGACTGATGGTGCCCAGTTTCTCGACATCGAGATCGGAAGCGAGCCGGCGCCATGCCTCCAGCCGCTCGGCGTGCGGGCACATCACGCTGTCGATGCCGACGAGTGTCACGCCCCGCAGGATGAACGGCGCGACGGTGGCGGGGAAGTCCATGCCGGCGGCCAGGCCGCAGGCCGTCACCACGCCACGGTAGCGCGTGGTCGCGCACACGTTGGCGAGCACGTGGCTGCCCGCGACGTCGACCGCGCCGGCCCATCGTTCCTTGCCGAGCGGCTTGCCGGGTGCGCTGAATTGCGACCGGTCGAGGATCTCCGCCGCGCCGAGCTGCCGCAGGTAGTCGGCATCGGCCGGGCGGCCGGTCACGGCGACGACGCGATACCCGAGCCGCGCGAGGAGGGCGGTGGCGACGCTGCCGACGCCGCCTGCCGCGCCGGTCACCACGATCTCGCCATCGTCCGGGCGCACGCCATGCCGTTCCAGCGCCATCACGCACAGCATCGCGGTGTAGCCGGCCGTGCCGATGGCCATCGCCTGTTGCGGCGAAAACGCGGACGGCAGCGGCACCAGCCAGTCTCCGTCGACGCGCGCCTTCTGGGCCAGGCCGCCCCAGTGCGTCTCGCCGACACCCCAGCCGTTGAGCACGACGCGATCGCCTGCGCGGTAATCCGGATGCGTGCTGTGCTCGACTTCGCCGACGAGGTCGATGCCCGGCACCATCGGAAACTTGCGGACCACGGGGCTCTTGCCGGTGATCGCCAGCCCGTCCTTGTAGTTCAATGTCGAATAGCCGACCCGGATCGTCACGTTGCCCGGGGGCAGTTGCGCGTCGTCCAGCGTCTGCAGACGCGCGTGCTGGCCGGTTTCGTCCTTGTCGATCACGATGCCCTGGAACATCCGTCCTCCTTTCTAGACCGATCGTCTAGTTAATGGTAAAAAAACTCAGCGGCGAGGCAATCCATTGAAGAAAAACTGCGCGAACAGCGCGAGCGGCACGTCGCTGCGTTCGAGCTTCGCGCGCAGCACGGCGCCTTCCCAGCCGATCCAGAAAAACGCGGCCAGCTCGGCAGGGTCGGCCGAGGCCGCCAGTTCGCCGGCCTGCTGCGCGGCGACCAGGCAGTCGCCCAGACGGCGCTGCCAGTCCTCGAACGTCGCGCGCAGACGCGCGCGGAAACTTTCGGGCAGCGCGCCCATTTCCTGACCGAGGTTGCCGATCAGGCAGCCGCGGCCGTATTCGTAGCGGGCCATGCCGTCGCGCGCATCGTCGACGAACGCGCGCACGCGCGCGAGCGGCGACTGTTCGGTCTGGCTGAAATGGCGGTCCAGCTTGCGCGCGAAGAACTCGGCGTAGCGATCGATCAGCTCGAGGCCGAACGCTTCCTTGTTGTCGAAGTAGTGATAGAACGAGCCCTTCGGCACGCCGGCGCGACCGAGGATCTCGTCGAGCCCGGTGGCGGAAAAACCCTTTTCGGTGAGCAATTCCAGCCCGGTGCGCAACAGCATGTCACGCGTCGCGACGAGGTCTTCGTGCTGCTTCGGTGGCCTGCCGCGGCGGCGAGGCGGATCAGTTCGAACGTCCATGGGCGAATAATAGACCGTTCGTCTCGGAAATCAAGGGCTCGTGTGCCGGGCGAGTCGGGCGAGCACACGCCGTATCACTTTCGATTAGATGCGGATACGACCTTCTTTTGAATTGCGCAACGTCTACTGGCGTTGGCATTCCTGTGTCAAACGGCTGTGAGCAGACCCAACCACATCGTCGGTCCGGACGCAGCCAGAAGCGGTTTGTCAAAGCGAACGTGCGAACGTGGGGGACACCGGATTTACATCATCCCTCCGCCGCTTCCCGTTCCGGTGCCGCCGGGGCCGCCGCCTGTCGGGGGGGCCGGGAGCACGGGCAGGGGATGCTGGGCACCCACCGTTGCCATGAGCGCGGTGGCGACAGGGTCCGGCTCGCCGTTCGAGTCGATCGCGCCGGCGTGCGCGAGTGCCGTGAGATCCGTGTCGACGCCGGGCTGTCCGACGGCGAACGGCGTCGTCAGGAAGTTCGGCACGGCGAGCGTGAGCGCGAATCGCTGATCGAGCGCCTGGCCCACGGCCGTTTGCGCGTTCAGCACGTCGATCGGGTTCCCGAGCGCCAGCTGAAACTGTGCGTTGGCAGTGAAGCTCACGATGAGGCTGCCTTCCGTCGTGCCGAGCTGCGCCGCCATGTACGCCAGCAGCAGATCCGTTTCCGGTGTGACGTTGAAGGTGCCGCCGGCGAACGCGATCGAATGCAGCACGGTCGAGCCCGAGGTGGCAGTGATAAGGCACGGCAAACGCGCGCCGAGCGTCGCGTGGTAGTTGCCGCCCGCGTCGGTGGTCGTGCTCGACGATCCCAGTACGCAAGTGATGCTGATCGTCGCATTTGCGAGCGCCCTGCCGGTGGCGGCCGTGCCCGACATCGAGACGGACGGCGCCGCCGCGCCCGAGCCGCCGCCCCCGTCGCCTCCGCACGCGACGAGCAGTGCGAGAGACGCAGCCAGCAAGAGCGCGCTGCCAGCGCGGGGGAGAGAGCGGAGTCGAGCATCCATGGGAGTCTGCCGGAGGGTGGTCGAATACAACGAGTAAACGTATTGCCGACAGCGTTTATTCCAGGCACCCGCAGATTCCGTCGACGTTGCTTTGACGAGCGCAAACCCTTCGTCGATCCAACCCGTTACTCCTCTGATCATCACTTTCACGGGCCGCTCGAGTTGCCCGGCGTGTGGCGATGACGAGTCCTGCGGCGTACCACCGGCAGTTTGGGCGCGCGCCGGCGTCGTCTCCCGTTGAGCCCGCCACCGCGCTGGGCTCAAGCCCGTGTGCATCATGAACACGCGCTGAAACGCTGCCTCCGACTTGTACCCCACCGCCTCTTCGAAATGCCGCCCGCCAGCGTCGGCGTGACCGCGGCCGAGTGGTCGCGCCGACGCTGGCGGGCGCTCTGTTCAGTCTTGGCTGGCTCGGTGCGCCGCTGGTCGCATGCGGTGCGCTGAAGATCGCGTATGACCTATCGCTGCTGGTCGCATTCCGACGGCCAAACCATAGAGGGATCCGAGATCTTGCCGCGACGGCATGACCGATTAGACGTCAAGTCTGTTGACGCGGATCCGGTCCAAGGTGATAAGGACGACTACTTACAAAGCGATCGCGTCAGTCAGGGCGCGCTGACACGGCCGCGGCACCCCTCGAAGGGTTTGGGAAAGATTACATCCGCTTGCCGGCACGTCTTGGAAGTAACAGCAGTAACACCGCGTTTCATCGTGCGCGCATCCCGCTGCGTCCCGCCGCGGTTTGGTATTCAATGGAAATAGCCCGGTTCGAGAGCGGGGCGGGCATGATTTGGATCAGGACAGCAATTATGAACGGGCGAACCTTGTGCCGGCTGGCACTGGTGCTGGCCGCAATCATGGGGACCGGTGCGGCGCTGGCCGATCATCCTCATTTCCACGGGGGCCATCGCGGCTTCCATCATTCCCACACGAGGGTCTTCATCGGCTCGGGTTTTGCCTTCGGCTATCCCTATCCATTCGGCTACCCCGCCTACTATCCGCCCGAAGTGGTAGCAGTGCCTACCTCGCCGCCCGAGTATGTCGAGCAGGCCGACGACGTGGCGCAGCAGAATTACTGGTATCGATGCAGTCAGCCCGAAGGGTATTACCCTTATGTCCAGGCGTGTCCGGGCGGCTGGCTCGAAGTCCCGGCACAGCCGCCGGTCAAGGACTGACTGCCGAAGGGTCAGGTGTGATCATGCAAGCCTTTGCTTCCCCATCCTTTCTTTCCCTGGCCGCGCTGATGCTTGCCGCCTGTACGGCCGTGCCGACGGGTCCCGATGTGATGGCGCTGCCCGGTACCGGCAAGAGCTTTGATCAGTTTCGGGTCGATGACGCCGGCTGCCGCCAGTATGCGCTCGGCCAAATTGGAGGCGTCAGCGCGGCGCAGGCGAGCACGCAAAGCGCGGTAGGCAGCGCGGCGGTCGGCACCGCGGTGGGCGCGGCGGCTGGCGCAGCCTTCAACGGTGGTTCGGGCGCCGCAGTGGGAGCGGGCGTAGGGCTGCTAACCGGCTCCGCAGTTGGCGCCAGCAACGCGCAATACGCTGGTCATGACGTGCAGCGCCGCTACGATATGGCCTACGTGCAGTGCATGTATGCGCGGGGGCACCGTGTGCCGATTTATGGCCATATGGTCGCTGCGCCGCGGTTTGGACAGCCCAATGCCCACGTTCCACCGCCGCCTCCCCGGAGCCTGCCCGGCCCTGTGCAATAGCGTTGCAAGCGCGAATTGCAAGTGTCCGGCGGACTAGTGTCGCGGTATCGCCGTCATCGCGTGCGAGGACAACGACAAGCTTCTCGTCTTTGATATGCGCGCACAGCGCGCCGTCCAATCGTTCGATATCGGCAGCGCCCCCAATGTACTTGCGTTCGATTCGTCGATGGGCACCCTCTATGTTGCGGCGAAGCAGGCATCGGTTCGACGTTTGGCGCCAAAGGTTCAATTGTCACCAAAATCGGCGAGGGCCGCCTCGAGCCGAATGCGCATGTCGTCGCAGTCGACCCCGCTATACACCGGTCGTACTTCCCACTGAAAGTTGTTGGTGGCCAACCGGTGCTGTGCGTGATGAAGCCCGGATAAGCGCGCTGGCCCGCCGCACTCTTGCCTTCAGCGATGACTCGTCGGCACTCGATATACTCGGGCGGCGAGGTAGGCACTGCTACCACTTCGGGCGGATAGTAGGCGGGGTAGCCGAATGGATAGGGATAGCCGAAGGCAAAACCCGAGCCGATGAAGACCCTCGTGTGGAAATGATGGAAGCCGCGATGGCCCCAGCCGGTTCTGTCGTACCAGATCTGTAGGCCATACAGCCTCAGCGCGGCCAGCGTCTCGCGCACTTGTCGGCCATTGATCGGTGCGGAAGAACGCCAATCCGTCACCTCACCCTGCCTCGAGGCGCTTGGGGTTCTTGCGAAATACCTTCATCCGGGCACCCCGAATCGGCCATTGACGTGTGCGCGACTACGTGCGGTTCCTCCCGAGCGGGCTCCATATGCCACTTCCGATTGGATGCGAATACGCCTTATGCCGCGGGCGTTCCAGCGATGCTCCAGGTGACGATATCCACATCTGACCGAAGGTCGTATCCGCATCTAATCGAAAGCTACACGCCGTCGACCTTTACCCGTATTAACCCTGATTAATAAACCTTATCGCGGTGAAAAATTCCGCATCTTATTGAACCGATTTCGGCTCGCTATAGTGGCTCGCTTTCCCGCACGCAACCATCCGCGTGCGGCTGACACGCTGACGATCAGCAGGAGCCGCTTGATGACCACCGACGTCCGATTCACCGAAATCGAGGATCTGATGCCCGCCGCCGGCGGGCTGCGCGAGATCCGCCACCACATTCACCACCACCCCGAACTCGCGTACGAGGAGCACGAGACGGCCGCGCTCGTCGCGGACAAGCTCGAGCAATGGGGCTGGCGGGTGACGCGCGGGGTCGGCAAGACAGGGGTCGTCGGCACGCTGCGGGTAGGTGACGGCAAGCGCAGCATCGGCATCCGCGCGGACATGGACGCGCTGCCGATCCTCGAGGCGACCGGCCTGCCGTATGCGAGCGGCACGCACGGCAAGATGCATGCATGCGGCCACGACGGCCACACGACGATGCTGCTCGGCGCGGCCCAGCACCTCGCGAAGACGCGCAACTTCTCCGGCACCGTGCACCTGTATTTCCAGCCGGCGGAAGAGCACGGCGTCGACAGCGGCGCGAAGAAGATGATCGACGATGGCCTGTTCGAGCGCTTTCCGTGCGATGCGGTGTTCGGCATGCACAACCATCCGGGCGCGGCGCCCGGCGTGTTCCTCACGCGGCGCGGCCCGTTCATGTCGGCCGGCGACAAGGCGATCATCTCGATCGAGGGCGTCGGCGGCCACGCGGCGCGGCCGCACCTGACGGTCGACCCGGTGGTCGTCGCGGCGAGCATCGTGATGGCGCTGCAGACGATCGTCGCGCGCAACGTCGATCCGTCGCAGCCGGCGGTCGTCACGGTGGGCTCGATGCACGCCGGCACCGCGAACAACGTGATCCCGAACGGCGCGCGCCTCGAACTCAGCGTGCGGTCGTTCAGCCCCGACGTGCGCGCGCTGCTCAAGCGCCGCATCGTCGAGCTCGCCGAGTCGCAGGCCGCGAGCTATGGTGCGACCGCGCACGTCGAGTACATCGAAGGCTATCCGGTCGTCGTCAATACGGATGCCGAAACGGATTTCGCCGCGCAGGTCGCGCGCGAGCTGGTCGGCGACGCGCACGTCGTCGAGCAGGCCGACCTGCTGATGGGCAGCGAGGATTTCGCGTTCATGCTGCAGCAGCGGCCCGGCTCGTTCGTGCGGCTCGGCAACGGCGAAGGCGAGGACGGCTGCATGGTGCACAACCCGAAGTACGACTTCAACGATCGCAACCTGCCGATCGGCGCGGCGTTCTGGACGCGTCTCGTGGAGCGCTACCTCGGGCAATAACCCCCCGCAGCGGCGCGCGGCCGGCGCTTCCGGCCGTATTGAGAGGAGATACGAACGATGCAGAAAGACCATCTCGCGCTGCACCCCGCGTCGACGGAGGTCGCCGAAACCGATACGCGCGGCGTGCCGGCCGTCACCAAGCGCGGCGCGATCGCGGCGGCCGTGATCGGCAACTGGCTGGAGTTCTTCGACTTCACCGTGTACGGCTTCTTCGCGGTGCTGATCGGCAAGCTGTTCTTCCCGTCGAGCGACCCGACCACGTCGCTGCTGCTGTCGGTGGCGACGTTCGCCGCCGGCTTCTTCACGCGGCCGCTCGGCAGCGTCGTGCTCGGCGTCTACGCGGACCGCAAGGGCCGCAAGGCCGCGCTGAACCTGACGATCATGCTGATGGCGCTCGGCACCGGCCTGATCGCGATCGCGCCGACCTACGCGCAGGCCGGCGTGGCCGCGCCGATCCTGGTCGTCTGCGCGCGGCTGATGCAGGGGTTCTCGCAGGGCGGCGAGTTCGGCGCGGCGACGTCCACGCTGATCGAGCAGGGCGGCACGTCGCACCGTGCGTTCCGCGCGAGCTGGCAGCTCGCGACGCAGGGCGGCGCGGCGCTGATGGGCTCGGGCTTCGCGGCGCTGCTGTCGAACACGCTGACGAAGGACGCGCTCGAGGGCTGGGGCTGGCGCCTGCCGTTCCTCGTGGGCGTGCTGATCGCGCCGGTCGGCATGTTCCTGCGCCGCCGGCTCGCGGACGATGCGCCCGGCGACAGCCATCACGGCATCGAACGCGGCGTGCTGCGCGAGCTGTTCTCGCGGCACACGCGCACGGTGCTGCTGTTGATGCTGACGGTGATGGGCGGCACGGTGTCGACCTATATCCTGACCTTCTACATGCCGACCTATGCGATCCATACGCTTGGCCTGCCGATGAAGCTGTCGATGTTCGTCGGTGTCGCGTCGGGCTGCGTGATGCTGGTGACGTGTCCGCTGTTCGGCTGGCTGTCGGACCGACTCGGCAGCCGGCGCATGCCGATCTTCGTCGGGCGCGGCGTGCTCGTGCTGCTGCTGTTCCCGGCGTTCTGGCTGATGAACCATCATCCGACGCTGTCGGTGATCCTGCCGCTGACCGCGCTGATGCTGCTGTTCTATTCGCTTGGATCGGCATCGGAAATGGCGCTGATGTGCGAATCGCTGCCGCGCCATGTGCGTGCGACCGGCATCTCGATCGCCTATGCGCTCGCGGTGACGATTTTCGGCGGCACCGCGCAGCTGATCGCGACCTGGCTCGTGAAGACGACCGGCAGCAAGCTCGCGCCGGCCGGCTACGTGGCCGCGTGCGTCGTGCTGTCGCTGATCGCGGTCGCGATGCTGCGCGAGACGGCGCGCGAGTCGATGGACTGACGTGCCGCGCCGCGGCGCGGTGATCCGTGCCTGGATTACCGCCCGCGCACGGTCCTCAGATACGACGCGAGCATCGTCGCCAGTTCCTGCGCGGCCGGCGTCAACGGCACGGCCGCGCGCTGCAGCAGGCAGACGTCCTGCGATTCCGCCTGCTCGCGCACCGGCACCTTCGCGAGCGCGCCCGCGAACGGCCCGTGCCGCGTCACGGCTTCGGATTCGAGCGCGAGACAATCGGTCTGCGTGACGAGCTGCAGCGTCTCGAACATCCCTTCGACGGTCGCGATGATCTTCGGCGCCGGCTGGCCGTGCGCGTCGAAATACGCGAGCAGCCGGTTGACGACCGGATCGGCGCTCAGGTTCGGCGAGCGCGTCGACACCCACGCGTAGTCGGCCAGCTCGGCAAGCGATTGCGCATGCTGCCGCGGATGGCCGCCGCGGCACACGACCACCGGCGCCGACGCATGCAGCGGCGTGACCGCGAGATCGGTCGTGTCGGTCTGCTTCGCGACGAGCGCGATCGCGAAATCCACCGCGTTTTCGCGCAGCCAGCCGATCATCATCCGCGACGTGCCGGTGCGCAGGTGCACGTCGACCTTCGGGAAGCGTGCGCGGAACGCGGTCAGCACCGGTGCGAACGCATCGATCAGCGGTTCGGTCACGAGGCCCAGCGTGACAGTGCCTTCGTACGCGCCGCTCAGCTGGCGGATCTCGTGCTCGACCTGCTCGCATTCGCCGAGGATCGCCCCCGAGCGTGCGAGCAGCCGCTGGCCGACGGCCGTCGGCACGATCCCGCGATTGGTGCGCGTGAACAGCGTCGCGCCGAGCGTCGCCTCGAGGCTCTGCAACTGCTGGGTCACGCCGCTCTGTGCGAGATCGAGCGCGCGTGCGGCGGCGCGCAGGCTACCGTGTTCGACGACGGCCTGGAAGATGCGAAGCTGGGACAGCGTGAACGCCATGGTCGAGCGCGAGGCCGGTGATCGGAAATACTGATCATGATAAGACAGCGGGCAATTCCGGCGGCGACGCGCGCGCACTACGATCGCAGGCAGTCCGGCCCATGCCGTTTGTCCCTCTTCCCGCCTTTCGTCGACCATGAAACGCTTCCGCCGCTTCTTCGTTACGCTGGTTTCCCTGTGCATCGGCTTCGCGGCGACGTCCGCGCACGCGCTCGACGCGCACGTGGTGCGCCTCGGCATCGATCCAACCTATCCGCCGATGGACGCGAAGGCGCCCGACGGCAGCCTGAAGGGCTTCGACGTCGACCTCGGCAACGAGATCTGCCGCCGTGCGCAACTGCGCTGCCAGTGGGTCGAGCTCGAATTCTCCGGGATGATTCCGGCGCTGCAGGCGCGCAAGATCGACGCGATCCTGTCGTCGATGGCGATCACCGAGAAGCGCGAGAAGCAGATCCTGTTCTCGTTGAAGCTGTTCCGCTTCAAGTCGCGGCTCGTCGCACGGCCCGAGCGCGGGCTTGGCAGCACGACCGCGTCGCTGGCCGGCAAGCGCGTCGGCGTGCAGTCGGGCACGCAGTTCGAATCGTGGGCGCTCGCGCACTGGGCGCCGGCCGGCGTCGGCGTGGTGCCGTACAAGAGCCAGGACGACGTGTTCGCCGATCTCGTCAACGGCCGGCTCGACGCCGCGCTGCTCGGCACGGTGGAAGCCGACTACGGCTTCCTGCGCCAGCCGAAGGGCAAGGGCTTCGCGTTCGTCGGCGCGCCGCTCGACCTGGGCGATCGCGGCGTCGGCATCGGGATGCGCCAGTCGGACACGGCGCTCAAGGCGTCGATCGACGGCGCGATCGCGTCGATGCTGAAGGACGGCACGTACGACCGCATCGCGAAGCAGTACTTCGATTTCAACCCGTACGGCGACTGAGCCGCGCGCCCCGTTCTTCCCCGCATTTTTCATTCGAGACCATCGATGCAGATTCGCACCACGCCGCTCCTGTCGCCGTCGATCGGCACGCAGCGCACGCTGACGAGCTTCCATTTCGGGCCGCCCGACGCCGGCCGCAAGATCTACCTGCAGGCCGCGCTGCACGCGGACGAGACGCCCGCGATGCTCGCCGCCGTCGCGCTCAAGCAGCGGCTCGCGCAACTCGACGCGGACGGCCGGCTCGCAGCCGAGGTCGTGCTGGTGCCGGTCGCGAACCCGGTCGGGCTCAATCACCATCTGCTCGGGCAATTCATCGGGCGGTTCGATCTCGCGAGCGGACGCAATTTCAATCGCGGTTTCCTGCCGCTCGCGGATATCGCCGCGCGGGCGCGCGACCGGCTCGGCGCGGATCCCGAACGCAATCGCGCGATCGTGCGCGAATGCGTCGGCGCGGCGCTCGACGAGATCGCGCCGCGCACCGAGTTCGACGCGTTGCAGCTTGCCTTGCTGAAGCTGTCGCATGACGCCGACGTCGTGATCGACCTGCATTGCTCGCTCGAAGCCGTGATGCATCTGTACACGAGCGAGACCGCGTGGCCGCAGGTCGAGCCGCTCGCGCGCTATCTCGGCGCCGAGGTGTCGCTGCTCGCCGAGGATTCGGGCGGCCACGCGTTCGACGATGCGCATCACCTGCTGTGGACGCAGTTGCGGCAGTATCTGCCGGAACGCACGCCGATGGCGGCGGGCACGGTGGCCGTGACCGTCGAATGCCGCGGCCAGCGCGACGTGACGCACGAATACGCGGCGCGAGACGCCGATGCGCTCGTCGACTATCTGGTGTGGTGCGGCGCGGTGCGTGGCGAGCGCGCGCCGCTACCGCCGCTCGCCGCGCCGGCCACGCCGCTTGCGGGCAGCGAGCAGTTCCATGCGCCGGTGAGCGGGATTCTCGTGCACCGCGCGGCGATCGGCGCGACGATTCGCGCCGGCGATCCGCTGTTCGACATCGTCGATCCGCTGACCGACGCGATCACGACGGTGTCGAGCGGCACCGACGGCGTGTTCTACATGCGCCGCGCGATCCGCTTCGTGACGGCTGGCGCGCCGCTCGGCCGCGTGACGGGGACGGTTCCGGTGCGCAAGGGCATGCTGCTCGGCGCGTGAGCAGCGGGGACGGTGTCCGAGAGGCGCCGTGCAATTTCGTTCTCGTCAAATTGACCGGGCTTTGCCGCGTCACTAAATTAAGCGGTGCGGAGTTCGCTCCGCGTTCCGTGAGAAGGCGTTACAGCAGAGTCAGAGTTGAGCGGGCGGCCAGGTGCCGCCCGTCTTTTTATGCGTGAATCGTCGTGTCGCCGACACGACAATCGAAGCTGACGCCGCGGCGCTCCGGTTTGGGGGAACGCGCAGCCGCCGGCTGCTGATCCGCCGGCCTGCCCCTCATCCGCGCCGTGCCACCAGTTCCGACACCGTCTGCGCGGCCTGCTGCAGCGGCCCGAGAAACTCCTTCACCATCTGCTTCGCGGTGTGCCGTTGCGCGTTGCCGCTGATGTTCATCGCGGCGATCACCTGCCCGCGCCGGTTGCGGATCGGCGCGGAGATCGACATCAAGCCCACTTCGAGTTCCTGGTCGACCACGGCCCAGCCTTGCCGGCGCACCTGCGCGATCGTCGCCTTCAGCTCGCCGATGTCGGTGATCGTGCGCGGCGTGTGTGCGCGGATGCCGCTTTGCGCGAGCGTTTCGTCGAGCGCCGCGTCGTCGAGCGCGGACAGCAGCACGCGGCCCATCGATGTGCAGTACGCGGGCAGGCGGCTGCCGATCGACAGGTTGATCGTCATGATCTTGTGGGTCGGCACGCGCAGCACGTAGACGATCTCGGTGCGGTCGAGCACGGCGGCCGAGCAGCTTTCGTGGATCTGCGCGGACAACTGCTCCATCACCGGATCGGCGAGATTCCAGAACGGCATCGACGTGAGATACGCGAAGCCGAGCTCGAGGATCTTCGGCGTGAGCCGGAACAGCCGGCCGTCGGCCTCGACGTAGCCGAGCGTCTGCAGCGTCAGCAGGATCCGGCGTGCGCCGGCGCGCGTGAGCCCGGTGGCCGAGGCGACCTCGGTGAGCGTCTGCTCCGGGCGCTGGGCGTCGAACGCGCGGATCACGGCGAGGCCGCGCGCGAACGACTGCACATAGGAGTCGCCCGGTTTCGTCTGGATGTCTTCGGTTGTCATGAACGGTCGGATTGTCGTGCAGCCGAGAAGATAGCGCATGGGGCCTGACACGCCAACCGCACCGCGGACCGGGCGCTTGACAGGTCGTCCCCGCACTCCCTATGATGCGTTGAACGTTCGATACACGATCTTATGTTCGTATATAGAACATTTAAGCGCATCCCGGCGGGCAATGCAAGGGGCGCGTTTCAATCACTTCCCAGCCTTGCATGAGACCGGAGACACTGATGACCGAAGCTTTTCTGTGTGATGCGATTCGTACCCCGATCGGCCGTTACGGCGGCGCGCTGTCCGGCGTGCGCGCCGACGACCTCGGCGCGGTGCCGCTCAAGGCGCTCGTCGAGCGCAACCGCGACGTCGACTGGACGGCGATCGACGACGTGATCTACGGCTGCGCGAACCAGGCCGGCGAGGACAACCGCAACGTCGCGCGCATGTCCGCGCTGCTCGCGGGCCTGCCGGAGGGCGTGCCGGGTTCGACGATCAACCGCCTGTGCGGTTCCGGGATGGACGCGGTCGGCGTGGCCGCGCGCGCGATCAAGTCGGGCGAGGCCGCGCTGATGGTGGCCGGTGGCGTCGAAAGCATGACGCGCGCGCCGTTCGTGATGGGCAAGGCCGCCAGCGCGTTCGCGCGCCAGGCCGACATCCACGATACGACGATCGGCTGGCGTTTCGTCAATCCGCTGATGAAACAGCTGCACGGCGTCGATTCGATGCCCGAGACGGCTGAAAACGTCGCGGTCGACTACAACATCAGCCGCGCCGACCAGGACCTGTTCGCGCTGCGCAGCCAGCAGAAGGCCGCGCGTGCGCAGCAGGACGGCACGCTCGCCGAGGAAATCGTCCCGGTGACGATTCCGCAGAAGAAAGGCGATCCGGTCGTCTTTTCGCGTGACGAGCATCCGCGCGAAACGTCGCTCGAGACGCTCGCGAAGCTGAAGGGCGTCGTGCGCCCCGATGGCTCGGTGACGGCCGGCAACGCGTCGGGCGTCAACGACGGCGCCGCCGCGCTGCTGCTCGCGAACGAGGCCACCGCGAAGCGCTTCGGCCTGACGCCGCGTGCGCGCGTGCTCGGCATCGCGACGGCCGGCGTCGCGCCGCGCGTGATGGGCATCGGCCCCGCGCCGGCCACGCAGAAGCTGCTCGCGCGGCTCGGGATGACGATCGACCAGTTCGACGTGATCGAGCTGAACGAAGCGTTCGCGTCGCAGGGTCTCGCGGTGCTGCGCATGCTCGGCGTCGCCGACGACGATCCTCGCGTGAACCCGAACGGCGGCGCGATCGCGCTCGGCCATCCGCTCGGCGCGTCGGGCGCGCGTCTCGTGACGACCGCGATGTACCAGCTGCATCGCACCAACGGCCGCTTCGCGCTGTGCACGATGTGCATCGGCGTCGGCCAGGGCATCGCGATCGCGATCGAGCGCGTCTGATCGCGTGATGCGGTGAAGCGCGCGGAATGCGCGCGGCTTCACCGTGTTCCCTTTCCAAACGATGTGGCCGGCACGAGAAGCTCTTCGTGCCGGCCACATCGTCATTCAGCCTGCGAATATTGCGCGAGGCGCGCGGCGAGCGTGTCGATCTCGGTGTCCGCGAACACCTCGACGCCATGCTGGCGCAGCAACGCCGCCGTCACACCGGCGCCGGCATGCCGCCGGCCCGTAAAACTCCCGTCGTAAATGAAGCTGCTTCCGCACGACGGACTCCCGTCCGCCAGGATCGCGAAGCGGCAGTCGTGCGCGCGTGCCAGCGCGAGCGCGGCCTGCGCGCCGTCGACGAACGGCGCCGTCACGTCGATTCCATGCACGTCGACGATGCGCGCGGCACCGGCCAGCACGCGTTGCCCCGATTCGCCGTCCGCGATTTCGGCGGGCGGACGCGGCACGCTCAATCCGCCTGCCAGCTCCGGACATACGGGCACCAGGCGCCCTTCGCGTTGCCATCGTGCGAGCGTGTCATGCACGGCGGTCTTCGCCGAGCCGTTGTAACGGACGGGGTGACCGAGCACGCACATGCTGACGAGGATCTTCGGCATGGCCGGCGGCTGCGGTGCGTTCTGCAATGTCGTTCTCCGTGCCGGCGATGTCGAGCGAGCGGAAATTGTACGCGCGGGTTGCGTTCGCGCGCGTCAGGCCGTCGGCGCTTCCAGATGAATGTCTTCCGGCTCGAGCGCGTACAACGCCGGGTCGGGCGACGCGCTGACGGCGAAGCCGACGCGCAGGTAGAAGTCGATCGTGCGGCGCGACGGCGTCGCGGACACGTAAAGCCGTTCGGCGCCCATCGCCCGAGCCTGCGCGCGGGCCGTGCGATAGAGATGCTCGCCGAGCCCGCAACCGCGCCAGTCCCGGCTCACGTGCAGGAACTTCAGTTGCAGCATGTCGCGTCGCGGGCCGAGCGGATCGTTGTCCACGATGACCGCCGCGACCAGCCGTGTGCCGTCGAACATGCCGAGACACCAGCCGCCGCGATCGTGGCAGTCGAGCAGGATCGGCGTGTAGTGTTCGGCTTCGCCGTCGGGCCAGCCGCGCACATCGTAGAAGTCGGGGACGAGCTGCAGCTCGCCGTCGCGCAGCGTGTAAAGATGATGGATGATCTCGCGCCGGTCGATGGTCCAGACGAGCGGCAGTTCGTCGCAGGTGAGCAGGCGTGCCGACAGTGCGTCGCGTTCGGTGGCGGCGCGGCGTGTCATGTGGTGGTCCGGTGTGTGGCGCATTGTGTGTGGCTGGATGTGTGCGGCCGCGTGCTGGCTACGTCGCCGCGTATGTTGCGCGTTTGCGGAACGCGCATCGCGTCGCGATTACGGAAAAGGGCGGCCTGATCGTGTTTATCGCCGTCATGCGCGGCCAGTGCCGGATTTCGGGGCAGTCGATTCAATTGGCGGCGGGTCCTTTTCATCGAGTTCGAATGCCGGTTGAATGGAGTTGGCCAGGCTGAATCGTCTCGCCGCGTGAAACGACTGTCTTGACTGATGCGTCGCCTGACACAATCTCGTCAAGCATCGGGCCGTATCCGCAAAGAGTCGGACATGATTATCGCGGGATTGCTTGATCGAAATCATGCCGATGACCGAAATCGATATTTTATGCGCTTCCGGATTAAGGTTTTTCCGGAGGTTGCCGACAGCAGGAACGAGACTGTCGTAAAGCGATAAACCGTTTTTCGGCTACTGAGCGTGATTTCCGCGCCGCGCGGATCCCACATCCGGATCCGCCTTTCGGAGCCCTGCATGCGCAACAACCAGCCTGTTACCCAACAAGAATTCGAATTTCCCGACGACGTCACGCTGATGTCGACCACCGATGCCGACAGCATCATCACGTACGCGAACACGACGTTCGCGTACGTGAGCGGCTTCTCGACCGACGAACTCGTCGGCCAGCCGCACAACGTCGTGCGGCACCCGGACATGCCGAAGGAGGCGTTCGCCGACATGTGGGCGACGCTGAGGAACGGCGAACCGTGGACCGCGCTCGTGAAGAACCGCCGCAAGAACGGCGATCACTACTGGGTGCGCGCGAACGCGGTGCCGGTGGTGCGCAACGGCGTGCCGCACGGCTACATGTCGGTGCGCACCAAGGCGCCGCGCGACGAGATCCCGGCCGCCGATGCACTGTATCGCGCGTTCCGCGAAGGCAACGCCGGCCAGCGCCGTTTCCACAAGGGATTGATCATCCGAACCGGGCTGCTGCGCATCGCGTCGCTGCCGCAGACGATGTCGGTGCGCGCGCGCGTTCATTCGGCGCTGTGCGCGCTGGTGCCGGCCGTCGTCGGCGCGGGGTGGGCGTGCGGGCTGACAGGCGGCGGGCTCGCGGCGTTTGCCGCCATGACGGCCGGCGTGTCGGTGGCCGCCGGCCTGTGGCTCGATGCGCAGATCGTGCGCCCGCTGAAACGGCTGCACGACCAGGCGCTGAACGTCGCGACCGGAGAAAGCCGCCGCGGCGTACGGATGAATCGCGTCGACGAGATCGGCATGACGCTGCGCACGATCAACCAGCTCGGGCTGATGTTCCGCTGGCTCGTCGACGACGTCAGCGAACAGGTGCACAACGTGCAGCGCGCGAGCAACGAGATCGCGCAGGGCAACAACGACCTGAGCGCACGCACCGAACAGGCCGCGTCGAGCGTGCAGGAAACCGCCGCGTCGATGGCCGAGATGACGGCCACGGTCGACAGCAATGCGGAGACCGCGCTGCAGGCGAACCGGCTCGCCGTGTCCGCGAGCGAAGCGGCCGAGCGCGGTGGGCAGGCGGTGAGCGAAGTCGTCACGACGATGAACGACATCACGGCGAGTTCGCGCAAGATTGCCGACATCATCGGCGTGATCGACGGGATCGCGTTCCAGACCAACATCCTCGCGCTGAACGCGGCGGTCGAAGCGGCGCGTGCGGGCGAACAGGGGCGCGGTTTCGCGGTGGTCGCCGGCGAGGTGCGGGCGCTCGCGCAGCGCAGCGCGAACGCGGCGAAGGAAATCAAGACGCTGATCGGCGCGAGCGTCGACCGGGTCGAGTCGGGCGCGCGACGGGTCGACGATGCCGGCAGGACGATGGAGGACATCGTCGCGCAGGTGAAGCGCGTGTCGGACCTGATCGCGGAGATCAGCTCGTCGACGGCCGAGCAGAGCACCGGGGTCGAGCAGGTCGACCAGGCGGTCGTGCATCTGGACAACATCACGCAGCAGAATGCCGCGCTGGTCGAGCAGAGCGCGGCGGCGTCGGAAAGCCTGAAGCAGCAGGCGACGCGGCTCGTCGATGCGGTGAATGTGTTTCGGTAATCGGCGGGGGCGCGCGTTTGCGCGTCCCGTCCCGTTGCTGCGAGGCGAGGCGGCGAAATCTCCGATTTCCGATTCGGTTCTAATGGATTAAACGAGAGGGATTCGCATTCATGATTCCGGTTTTATCCGCCAATCCCGTCGGAATGAATGCTTCGAATAATCAGGTAATCGAAGCTCGAGTATTGGATAAAACTGGATTCTTGATTCACATATAAACAAAATATTCGGCTGAATCAAGATGATGCAAAATTAATGCATATTTGCGCGACGTCGGCATAATGTTTTCGCCAAATCTGCCGAAAGCGCAGGAGTGTGATCGAACGCATGCGGGACGGCCGCGATGCGTACGGTCTCGATCCAATCCACAAGCGGGCGCAAGATCCGCAACCCGGAACTCCACACCATGCGCAATAACCAGCCTGTCACGCAACGCGAATTCGAATTTCCCGACGACGCGACGCTGATGTCGACCACCGACGCGGACAGTTACATCAAGTACGCGAATGCCGCGTTTATCCAGGTCAGCGGATTTTCTCCCGAGGAGATCGAAGGCCAGCCGCACAACGTCGTGCGGCATCCGGACATGCCGAAGGAGGCATTCGCCGATATGTGGGCGACGCTGAAGAACGGTGAACCGTGGACTGCGCTCGTGAAGAACCGCCGCAAGAACGGCGATCACTACTGGGTCCGTTCGAATACGGTGCCGGTGATGCGCAACGGGCAGCCGACGGGCTACATGTCGGTGCGCACGAAGGCGTCGCGCGACGAGATCGCGGCGGCCGACGCGCTGTACCGCGCGTTCCGCGAAGGCAAGGCCGGCAACCGCCGTTTTCACAAGGGGCTGATCGTCCGTACGGGGCTGATGCGTGTCGCGTCGCTGTTCCAGACGATGTCGGTGCGCGCGCGCGTTCATTCGACGCTGTGCGTGCTGGTGCCGGCCGTCGTCGGCGCGGGGTGGGCGTGCGGGCTGACAGGCGGTGGGCTCGCGGCGTTTGCCGCCGTGGCGGCCGGCGTGTCGGTGGCGGCCGGCCTGTGGCTCGATGCGCAGATCGTGCGTCCGCTGATTCAGTTACGTGACCAGGCGTTGCGCGTTGCCACCGACGAGAGCCGCACCGGCGTGGCAATGAACCGGGTCGACGAGATCGGCATGACGTTGCGCACGATCAACCAGCTCGGGCTGATGTTCCGCTGGCTCGTCGACGACGTCAGCGAACAGGTGCACAACGTGCAGCGCGCGAGCAACGAGATCGCGCAAGGCAACAACGACCTGAGCGCGCGGACCGAACAGGCGTCGACCAGCGTGCAGCAGACGGCTGCGTCGATGGCCGAGATGACGGCTACCGTGTCGAGCAATGCGGAGACGGCGCTGCAGGCGAACCAGTTGTCGGTTTCGGCGAGCGAGGCGGCCGAACGTGGCGGACAGGCGGTGAGCGAAGTCGTCACGACGATGAACGACATCACGGCGAGTTCGCGCAAGATTTCCGACATCATCGGCGTGATCGACGGGATCGCGTTCCAGACCAACATCCTCGCACTGAACGCGGCGGTCGAAGCGGCGCGCGCGGGCGATCAGGGTCGCGGTTTCGCGGTGGTCGCGGGCGAGGTGCGGGCGCTCGCGCAGCGCAGCGCGAATGCCGCGAAGGAAATCAAGACGCTGATCGGCGCAAGTGTCGACCGGGTCGAATCGGGCGCACGGATCGTCGACGGCGCGGGCAAGACGATGGAGGACATCGTCGCGCAGGTGAAGCGCGTGTCGGACCTGATCGCGGAGATCAGCTCGTCGACGGCCGAGCAGAGCACCGGGGTCGCGCAGGTCGACCAGGCGGTCGTGCATCTGGACAACATCACGCAGCAGAATGCCGCGCTGGTCGAGCAGAGCGCGGCGGCGTCGGAAAGCCTGAAGCAGCAGGCGACGCGGCTCGTGGATGCGGTGAATGTGTTTCGTTGAAGGCGGGGAGGGGAGGTGACGCGGGCACGGCGGAGAGGGGCACCGGCCCGCGTCGTGACCGCCCGGTTCCGGCCGGGCGGTCAGGGCCTGTCACTGAAGCGACGGGCCCCGAACCGTCAGACGGCGAGACAGAGGTACTTGATCACGACGTAGTCGTCGATGCCGTAGTGCGAGCCTTCGCGGCCGAGGCCCGACTGCTTGACGCCGCCGAACGGCGCGACTTCGTTCGAGATCAGGCCCGTGTTCACGCCGACCATCCCGTACTCGAGCGCCTCGGCAACCTTCCACACGCGGCCGATGTCGCGGCTGTAGAAGTACGCGGCGAGACCGAACTCGGTGTCGTTCGCGAGGCGGATCACCTCGTCGTCGCTGCTGAACTTGAACAGCGGCGCGAGCGGCCCGAACGTCTCTTCCTTCGCGACCTTCATCGCCGGCGTGACGCCGGTCAGCACGGTCGGCTCGAAGAAGCCGTGGCCGAGCGCGTGGCGCTTGCCGCCCGTCACGACGGTCGCGCCCTTCGCGAGCGCGTCCTCGATGTGCGCCTCGACCTTCAGCACGGCCGCTTCGTTGATCAGCGGACCCTGCGTGACGCCCGGCTCCGTGCCGCGGCCGACCTTCAGCTGGCCGACCGCCGCCGCGAGCTTCTGCGCGAACTGGTCGTAGACGGCTTCGTGCACGTAGAAGCGGTTCGTGCACACGCACGTCTGGCCGCTGTTGCGGTACTTCGATGCGATCGCGCCCTGCACGGCCGCATCGAGATCGGCGTCGTCGAACACGATGAACGGCGCGTTGCCGCCGAGTTCCAGCGACACCTTCTTGACCGTCGCCGCGCATTGCGACATCAGCAGGCGGCCGATCGGCGTCGAGCCGGTGAACGACAGCTTGCGCACGATCGGGTTCGACGTCAGTTCGCCGCCGATCGCCTTCGGGTCGCCCGTGACGACGCTGAACACGCCGGCCGGCACGCCCGCGCGCTCGGCCAGCACGGCCATCGCGAGTGCCGAGAACGGCGTGGCTTCAGCCGGCTTCACGACGATCGGGCAGCCTGCCGCGAGCGCCGGGCCGACCTTGCGGGTGATCATCGCCGCCGGGAAGTTCCACGGCGTGATCGCCGCGCACACGCCGATCGCTTCCTTCGTCACGACGATGCGCTTGTCGCTCGCCGGCGTCGGGATCGTGTCGCCGTACACGCGCTTGCCTTCCTCCGCGAACCACTCGAGGAACGACGCCGCGTAGCCGATCTCGCCCTTCGCCTCGGCCAGCGACTTGCCCTGCTCGGTGGTCAGGATCAGCGCGAGGTCGTCGGCGTTTTCCATCATCAGGTCGTGCCACTTGCGCAGGATCGCCGCGCGTTCCTTCGCGGTCTTCTTGCGCCACGCCGGCCATGCGGCGTTCGCGGCCTCGATCGCGTGACGCGTCTCGGCCGTGCCCATCGCCGGCACGGTGCCGAGCAGGCCGCCGGTTGCCGGGTTGCGGACTTCGAACGACTCGCCGTTCGCCGCGCCTTGCCATTCGCCGTTGACGTACGCCTGCTGGCGGAACAGCGACGGATCTTTCAGTGCCAGGGTTTCCTGAACGGTGCTCATATGAATCGCCTGCTTTGAAAAGGACGGGTAAGGACGGATGAAACGGCCGCCGCCGTCATGAAGACGGCGGCGGCGCATTCAGTTGAAGTGGACGGGAACTCAGGCCGGCACGCCGACCGTTTCCTTCAGCACTTCCTCGAGGATCACGAGCGCTTCGTCGAACACGGCCTGGGGAATCGTCAGCGGGAACAGGAAGCGCACGACGTTCGAGTACACGCCGCATACGAGCAGCAGCAGCCCGCGCTCGAGTGCACGCGTCTGCACGCGCTTCGTGAATTCCGCGTCCGGCTCGCCCGAACCCGGCTTCAGGAACTCGACCGCGATCATCGCGCCCGGGCCGCGCACGTCGGCGATCTGCGGCACGTCGGCCTGCAGCGAATTCAGCTTCGCCTTCAGCACGTCGCCGAGTTGCGTCGCGCGCTCGCACAGCTTCTCTTCGTCGATGATCTCGAGCACCGCGTGCGCCGACGCGACGGCCAGCGGGTTGCCCGCGTAGGTGCCGCCGAGGCCGCCGGGCGCCGCCGCGTCCATCACGTCCGCACGGCCGACGACGCCCGACAGCGGCATGCCGCCCGCGAGGCTCTTCGCCATCGTGATCAGGTCGGCCAGCACGTCGTAGTGCTGCATCGCGAACAGCTTGCCGGTACGCGCGAAGCCCGTCTGCACTTCGTCGGCGATCAGCAGGATGCCGTGCTCGTTACAGATCTTGCGCAGCGCGCGCACGAATTCGGCCGGCGCCGGGTTGAAGCCGCCTTCGCCCTGGACCGGTTCGAAGATGATCGCGGCGACGCGCTTCGGATCGATGTCGGCCTTGAACAGCATCTCGATCGCCTTGATCGAGTCGGCCGTCGTCACGCCGTGCAGCGCGTTCGGGTACGGAGCGTGGAACACGTCGCCCGGGAACGGGCCGAAGTTCAGCTTGTACGGGGCGACCTTGCCGGTCAGCGCCATGCCCATCATCGTGCGGCCGTGGAAGCCGCCCGAGAACGCGATGACGCCCGGACGGCCGGTCGCGGCGCGGGCGATCTTGATCGCGTTTTCGACGGCTTCGGCGCCGGTCGTGAAGAACGCGGTCTTCTTCGGGAAGTCGCCCGGCGCGCGTTCGTTGATCTTTTCCGCCAGCTCGACGTACGACGCGTACGGGACGATCTGGTACGCGGTGTGCGTGAAGTTGTTCAGCTGGTCCGCGATCGCCTTGACGATCTTCGGGTGGCGGTGGCCCGTGTTCAGCACCGCGATGCCGGCGGCGAAATCGATGAAGCGGCGGCCTTCGACATCCCACAGCTCCGCGTTCTCGGCGCGGGCTGCGTAGAAATCGCACATCACGCCGACGCCGCGCGGGGTGGCGGCGTTCTTGCGGGCCTGCAGGTCGGCATTCTTCACGGTCATCTCCTTGATGTTCTGTCCGGTGGGATAAAAATCGGCCGCATTGGCAGCCCATGGAGGCGACTATAATCACATTTGGCTCTGACAATCAGAGCCATTTCAATAAATAATCAGGAGCCAATCATGCGCGCAAGCGTGTTGTCGGACTGGCTGGCGCAGCGCCTCGTGCGCGGCGGCGAGCAGCCGATCTACCGGCAGCTGCACCGGCTGCTGCAGCAGGCGATCCTGTCGCGCGAACTGCCGGCCGGCACGCGCGTGCCGTCGTCGCGGCTGCTGGCGGCCGAGCTCGGGATCGCCCGCAACACGGTCACGCAGGTTTACGAACAGCTTGCGCTCGAAGGCTATGTGAACTCGGCGACGGGGCGGGGCACGTTCGTCGCCGACAGCGCGCCGGACGAGATCGTCGGCGTGCCGCCCGACCCGGCCGCCGGCCCGGCGGTGGTGCCATCGTCCGCGCGGCGGCTGTCCACGCGCGGCACGCGGCTCGTCGAGGGTGCGGGCGTGTCGAAGCGCCAGGGCGGCGCGTTCATGCCCGGCGTGCCCGATGTGTCGCGCTTTCCGGCGCGCGTGTGGACGCGGCTGCACAACAAGTACTGGCGGCGCCTGCGCCCGGACCTGCTGACCTACGCGCCGGGCGGCGGGCTCGCGCTGTTGCGCGAGGCGCTGGCCGACTACCTGCGCACGTCGCGTTCGGTGCGCTGCACGCCCGAGCAGATCGTCATCACGACCGGGATCCACCAGTCGATCGACCTCGCGGTGCGGCTCCTGACCGATCCGGGCGACGCGATCTGGACCGAGGACCCGTGCTACTGGGGCGTGCGCAGCGTGCTGAACGTGTCGGGGCTGACCACGCGGCCGATCCCGGTCGACGACGAAGGGATCGCGCCGTCGGCCGCCGATCTCGCGGAGCCGCCGAAGCTGATGCTCGTCACGCCGTCGCACCAGTATCCGCTCGGGATGGTGATGAGCCTCGCGCGGCGCCGGATGCTGCTCGAGTACGCGCGCCAGCACGGCTGCTGGATCATCGAGGACGACTACGACAGCGAATTCCGCTACGGCAGCCGGCCGCTCGCGTCGCTGCAGGGGCTCGATACGGCCGGGCAGGTGATCTATGTCGGCAGCTTCGGCAAGACGCTGTTCCCGGGGTTGCGGGTCGGATATCTCGTCGCGCCGGAACCGCTCGCGGAGAGCTTCGCGACCGCGAGCGCCGAGCTGTATCGCGAGGGTCAGCTGCTGCAGCAGGCGGTGCTCGCCGAGTTCATCGCGGAAGGCCACTTCGTGTCGCATATCCGCAAGATGCGCACGCTGTACGGGCAGCGCCGCGAGGTACTGCTCGATGCAGTCGCGCGCCGCTATGGCGACACGCTGCACGCGCTCGGCAGCGATGCGGGGCTGCATCTCGTCACGCGGCTGCCGAATGGTGTCGACGATCGAGCGGTCGCGCAGGCCGCGCTCGAACGCAACATCGTCGTTCGGCCGCTGTCCGGTTATTACGCGGAGCGTGAACGCGCGGCGTCGGGCTTGCTGCTCGGCTATGCGTGCGTGCCGGAGGACGAGATTCCGACGGCGTTCGCGACGCTGGCCGAGGCGATCGACGAGCGCGCATTCGACAAGGTCGTCGCGACGGTTTGACGGGAACGGGGCGGCAGCATGTACGCTCGGCGAGGCAGGCCGCCGCAGAGGGGGCGAATGATCGTTTTCCCCTTATGGCCTCAATGCTCGCGTGCGTTACAGCCGGATCAACACCGCGCCCGCGACCACCAGCGCGCACGCGGCGAGCCGCTGCGCGCCGGGCCGCTCGCGCATCACGAACCAGCCGATCGCGACCGCGAAGATCGAGCTCGTCTCGCGCAGCGCCGACACGGTCGCGACCGGCAGGTGCCGGTACGCGAGGATCACGATTCCGTACGCAGCGAGCGAGATCGTGCCGGCGATCGCGCCTTGCGCGAGTGCGGTGCGCGAGGCGAGCACCGCGCGCGGGCCCCCGCGCAACGCGCAGACGAGCACGAGCTGCGGCACGCTCCACAGCAGGTACACCCACGCGATGTAGCCGAGCGCGCTGCCGGACACGCGCGAGCCGATCCCGTCGCAGATCGAATACGCGGCGATGAACACGCCGGTGAGCAGCGCGTACGGCACGCCTTCGCCGGAGAACCGGAAGCCGCGCCGCAGCGCGAGCGACATGATGCCGAACGACACGAGCGCGATGCCGGCAAAACCGAACGGCGTCGGCCGCTCGTGCAGCACGGCGAATGCGAGCACCGACACGAGCAGCGGCGACATCCCGCGCGCGATCGGGTAGATCTGCCCGAACTCGCCGCTGCGGTAGGCGCGTGCGAGCGTGAAGCAGTACGCGACCTCGAGCACTGCCGACGCCGCGACGTACGGCCAGGCCGCGGGCGCCGGCGCGGGCAGCAGCGCGACGCTCGCGATGCCGAACGCGAGATACGGCAGCGACATCGTGCCGAGCTGGACGAGCCGGTCCTCGCTGACATGCAGGAACGCGTTCCAGATCGCGTGCAGCAGCGCGGAGCACAGCACGAGGCCGATGAAGAGGTGATCCATCAATGAAGGCGCGGACGAAGGCTGGAACGGGCAAGCGCGGTCAATTATGTGGGTATCGGGCGCGCTCGAGCGGAATTGTCGATAATAGAACGTTGTTATTCACCGGATGCCGACGATGACCGAAGCCACCCTCACCCCGCCCGCCGTTCCGCGCCTCACGAGCCTGTCGCACGGCGGCGGCTGCGGCTGCAAGATCGCGCCGGGCGTGTTGTCCGAGCTGCTGAAGCGGGCGACGCCGCCGGCGCTGTTTCCGGACCTGCTGGTCGGCACCGAGACCTCCGACGACGCGGCCGTCTACCGGCTGAACGACGAGCAGGCGATCGTCGCGACGACCGACTTCTTCATGCCGATCGTCGACGACCCGTTCGACTTCGGCCGCATCGCGGCAACCAACGCGCTGTCCGACGTCTACGCGATGGGCGGCAAGCCGATCCTCGCGCTCGCGCTGGTCGGGATGCCGATCAACGTGCTGCCGCACGAGACGATCGCGGCCGTGCTGCGCGGCGGCGAATCGGTGTGCGCGGATGCCGGCATTCCGGTCGCGGGCGGCCACTCGATCGATTCGGTCGAGCCGATCTACGGGCTCGCGGCGATCGGCGTCGTGCATCCGTCGCGCGTGAAGCGCAACGCGGCTGCGCGGGCGGGCGACGTGCTCGTGCTCGGCAAGCCGCTCGGCGTCGGCGTGCTGTCGGCCGCGCTGAAGAAGAACCAGCTCGATGACGCGGGCTACGCACAGATGGTCGCGACGACCACCAAACTGAACCGGCCGGGCGCCGAACTCGCCGCGCTGCCGGGCGTGCATGCGCTGACCGACGTCACGGGCTTCGGGCTGCTCGGCCATACGCTCGAGCTCGCACGCGGCGCGAACCTCACCGCACGCGTGCATTACGCGTCGCTGCCGTGGCTGGCGGGCGTCGAGGCGTTCGTCGCCGACGGCGTGTTCACCGGCGCATCGGGCCGCAACTGGGCCGCATATGGCGCCGACGTACGGCTTGCCGACGGGCTGCCGACGGTCGCGCAGGCCCTGCTGACCGATCCGCAGACGTCCGGCGGCCTGCTGGTCGCATGCGCGCCGGATGCAGTCGACGACGTGCTCGCGTGCTTCCGCGCCGATGGTTTCGACCGCGCGGCCGTGATCGGCGAGATGGTGGACGGGCCCGCGCGCGTCGACGTCGCCTGACGCGGTTTTTTTACGGCGGATCGCTGTCGGTCGCTAGAATCGATGCCTTCCTTCGAAGGTATCGACGACCGATGAACGATTTCCTGTTCGGGCTGATGATCGCGCTGTCGGTCGGGCCCGTCGCGCTGATGATCGCGAACTACGGGATGCGCGCCGGTACCGCCAGCGGCGTGCGCGCGGCGGTGGGCGTGGCGTCGGCCGACGGCTGCTATGCGGTCGTCGCGTTCACGATCGGTGCGATGCTCGCGAGCACGCTCGCGTCGCACCTGCCGCTGTTCCGTTTCGTCGGCGCACTCGTGTTGCTCGCAATGGGCGCACGCATGCTGTGGCAGGCGCTGAAGGACCGGCGCCGCACGCTGGATGGCGCCGCGCCGCCGCCGGGCACAAGCCCGTTCACGTCGATGTTCTTCGTCACGCTCGCGAATCCGCTGACCATCCTGCTGTTCTATGGCTACGCCACAGCCGCGGCCGGTGCGCATCGGCACTGGCTGCTCGGCGCCGCGTGCGTGTTTGCCGGCAGCCTCACCGGGCAGCTCGTGTTCGCGTTCGGCGGCAGCGCGATCGGGCGCATCGTGAAGTCGCCGCGATGGCTCGTGGCGAGTCATGTCGTGACCGCGCTGGTCGTGCTCGGTTATGGCGTGGCGGGGATGCTCCGTGTTTAGCGGTTCAGGCACCGTCGTCGGTCGCGATCAGTGACGCCAGATGTGGCGATGTCGTACCGATCAACCGAGTAGCATTCCTGATCTTTTGCGTCACGCGGCGTGCGAACCCGGCCCACAAAAATCGCGCTACCGAACACCGCCGGCCGTTTCGTAGTCGGGTTCCGCATCGCGGACGCGCGTTCTATACTCCCTCGCGCAGTCTCCGAGAGCCGTTCTCACCCAACATCACCGAAACAAGGAACGCCGATGCTGACTCGCTCCATCCTTTCCGCAGCTGCATTCTCGCTTGCCGCCTGTGCGACCGCGCCGTCGATCGCGCAGGACAACCAGGGCAACGACGCGGGCAACGCTGCATTCGCCGAGACCGGTGCACAGGGCCGCCCGGTCAAGGTCATGATCATCACGATGTTCGGTCCGGAGGGCCAGGCATGGCTCGACCGGCTCGGCCCGTGGCGCGACATCACCGTGCCCGGCCTGTCGCCGGATTATCCGGCCGTTCACTGCAACAAGCAGGACGTGTGCGTGGTGACGACCGGCATGGGTTACGCGAACGCCTCCGCGACGATCATGGCGCTCACGTTCTCGCAGCGCTTCGACCTGCGCCGCACGTACTTCCTCGTGTCGGGCATCGCGGGCGTCGACCCCGCGCAAGGCACGGTCGGTTCCGCCGCCTGGTCGAAATACCTGGTCGACTTCAGCCTGCAGTGGGAGCTCGATGCGCGCGAGATTCCGGCCGGCTGGAACACCGGTTTTCTCGGCATCAATACGAAGAGCCCGAACGACAAGCCGCCGCTCGACTACCGCACCGAAGTGTTCCAGCTCAACCCGCAGCTGACCGATGCCGCGTATGCGCTGTCGCGCAACGTCGTGCTCGCCGACAGCGCGCAGGCACAGGCCGCACGCGCGAAGTTCACGTATGCGCCGGCGAACCGGCCGCCGACGGTGATCCAGTGCGACACGTCATCGGGCAATACGTGGTTCTCCGGCACGCTGATCGGCGAGCGCGCGCGCCAGTGGACGAAGATCCTGACCGACGGCAAGGGCACCTACTGCATGACCGCGCAGGAAGACAACGCGACGTATGAAGCGCTCAAGCGCGCGGCGAGCGTGAAGCGGGTCGACCTGTCGCGCGTCGCGGTGCTGCGCACGGGCTCCGATTTCGACCGGCCGTATGCGGGGCAGACGAGTGCCGACAACCTGCTGAACTACGCGGACCAGGGCGGCTTCGCCCCGGCGACCGAAAACCTGTACCGCGCGGGCAATCCGCTCGTGCAGGACATCGTCACGCACTGGGGCGAATGGCGCGACGGCGTGCCGCGCCGGTAACGGTGTGGCGACGCGCCGAAGTTATTCCGTCATCCACGCATAGCGGGGCTCCGGGCGCGTCGATATTGCCCGGAGCGATCGGATTGAGGCTTGTGGGAACCGTGCTGAGGATCACGGCCCGGGTTGGGCCAGCTTGAGTTCGATGCGCGTGTATTCGGGGCCCAATAACTGCATGGTCGCCGTTTCGCCGTGCTCGTCCGTCATGCCGATGTATTGCGTTGCACTGGTGCTGATCCGGTAGCAGGTGTGCATCAACGGCTTCCGGTCTCGATCACGAAAAAGCAACGTCTGATTGCGTGTGCGTGCAGTCCAGCGTTCTATCGTCACAAAACGTGCCGGTGCGGGCTCTCGGATGTCGCCGCACGAAAAGCGGATCGAGTCGGGCTCAGGCCCGGGCGTTGCGGGTGTCAGTGCATGACTCGCGACACCCGGTGTACCTGCCGAGTCGCAGAGATATTGACAGCCTGCTGGCGAGCATTTCGGGACGAACTGGATCCAAAGCGGCTTTTTGTCGTCGGGATCGAGCCTGCCGTTCCTGCCCGATACGATTCGCTCGTCGACATAAATGTCATCGGGCGACATGCCGAGTTGCACGAGAAAGGATTTCATCTGCGCACCGCGTTGTCGCGCGAGATGCTTGGGCCGGTTTTCCCAATCGTAGGCGGCCGCGTCGATCGAGGCCGTCGCCCCTTCGCGAGTCCATTCTCGGGCGGTCAGGTAGTGCCTGGCGATGGCGAGCCTGTCGCTATTGGCGATCTCGGTCGAATTCAGTGGCAGTTCGACGCTGTCGGTCAACAAGACCTTGCACGCATCGGCCTGGATCGGAAGTGACAGGAAGGCGCCGAGCATGACGGCGAGGGCATGTCTCATCGGTCGCTCCAGTTCACCGCGCCAGAATGAACCACGCGATGTTGTCCGCGTTGCCGATTGCCATGCTCGGATAGCGTTTGGCGAACTGGGCGCAGGCCCGGCGACCGTATGCCGCCGGGTGATCTCCGGCGTCGAAGGTGTCCGCAAAATGAGCGCATCCGTGAACAATCGTTAGTTGCTGCGAGGAGAGGCTTCCAGCCGATCGCTCTGGTAGCGAGCAGAACGGGAGATTGATGGCGATCGTATGAGTTGCAGTGTCGGGGCGACAGACGTGCGCAACCTCGATGTCGACATTTTCCATGTTCGGCAGACATTCTGTTGCCCGGTCGGCATCGGAACCGACGCGGACGAAGTTCCTTGGGTCGAGGCGAGCCATTATTCTGGCAAGGGCGTCGAGCCCCGTCGTGAGTTTGCGTCGTGTATCCATGTTTGCCGAGCCGAACCACTCGACGACTCGAGCTTCGGTGGCCGGATTCCATCGCATCAGTTCCCGGCGCCGTTGCACTGTGATCTCGACGGCTTCGTCCCGTAATTCAAGCATCCGTTTCCTGAACGCAGAATCCGTCATGTTCGGGCAGATTGGCGGTTCGTCGAGCGATACATCGAGCTGTGGCGACGCATTCATAGGCACGCTCCATAAGGACATCATTTGGAGTGCCGATGCTAAGTGTCCGAAGCGGACCGATGATGCACCCAATTGCGGTCGACGGAACGAGCAAATATTGGGAAGTGTGAAGGAGAGGTGGGAAAGGCCGCGGTTTCTCGTGGCGCACACCTGTTCTTGCGCCTGCTCAACCGGCGTGACGATCGGGATTGAAACAGCTTGGGCCACGGCGGCCAATGAAACATCGGGAATGATGGCGAGCGCGACGCGCCAGAGTTATTGGCCGGTGTCAATCGATGTGACCGTCCCTGATGGGACTCGTCCACCGGATTTACTTCGGAGAACGTTGACAATTGTGTCGCTACGCCCATTGCTGCAACTAACGCACGATACGCCGTACTGGCCGGCGGCATCGCCTCTGGCACAGGACATCGTCACGCACTGGAGCGAATGGCGCGACGGGGTGCCGCGCCGTTGATGGCCGGACGATCCCGTCGACGGGTCAACGCACGGGTCAGTGCGATTGCGGCATGGAACGGAACGGCGTCCACACCGGCGTGGTGTCGTCCCAATGATCGAGCGGCGAAGGAAGTTGATCGTTCATCACAGGCTCCTGCAACTAACTGACTAATCGAGTGTTCGACGGCGGTATCACGACGCCGCGCGGCGGATCATCCGCTGCGCGGCGTTGCACGTTTACCGGCCCGCGCCGGCGAGTTGGTTGCCTTCCGGCGTCGGGCGATACGGGCCTTGCGCGAGTTCGAGCCCTTGCGGATACGAATTCGCCTTGCGCAGCCAGGCCAGCGTGCCGTCGCGGCGGGCCTGCTCGACTTCCGCGCTGACTTCGGCGCGGGTGCGCGGGCCGTTGTTGTGCTGCGTGTACCACGACGTGTTGCCGTAGTCGCCGGCGTGCGGGGTGTTCGTATCGGCGAAGGCCGGTGCGGACACGGCGAGTGCGAGGGCAACGGCGGAGAGAAGGTGGCGGCTGTTCATGGCATGACTCCTGTGTCGATATGAGTTAGCGCTTCAGCGCTTGCTCCGGTCCCATCAAGCGGGATCTGTTCGATGCGCAACGAGGTGCGCGACAGGGTTTACTCTAGGTATCTGTCCGGGCGCGATAAATGCGGCAGACGCGAATTGATTTGTCGTGATGGAGGAACAATCGCGATCCGCACCGTCGGCAGGGGTACTCGAAAATCGTGCACAGCCGCCTGCAGCGGGGCTCGCGGCGATACGACACGGCACGCGCGATCACGCGCATAACCGATTGCCGCACGCGGCGCAAAGGTGTGATGCGGATTCGGGAAAGACGCTGTGCGCGGCGGGGAAGGTGGCACACAGGTGACGCCAATGCGGCACGCAGACGGGACGGCGCGCGAGCCTGACAGCCCGCGCGCCGCGATTCAGACGATCACGCGACCCACTCGTTGATGACCGGCGTGTCGAGTGCCGGCGCGCGCTCGGCTTCCTCGAACGTGCGCTTGCTGCACGTCGCGTCGAGGCTGCCCTTGCCGCTCAGCAGCGGGCAGCGGTCGAACACTTCGGCGATCCAGTCGACGAACACGCGCACCTTGGGCGACAGGTGCCGGCTGTGCGGATACACGACCGAGATCGGCATCGGCAGCGGCTTGATGCCCGGCAGCACTTCCTTGAGTCGGCCTTCGCGCAGGTGCGGCAGCACCATGAACAGCGGCGGCTGGATCAGCCCGAAGCCCTCGACGCCGCAGGTCACGTACGCATCCGCATCGTTGACCGACACGATGCTGTTCATCTTGATCTCGGTTTCCTTGCCGTCGATCAGGAACGACCAGTCGATCGTGCGGCCCGTGCGGCTCGAGAAATAATTGACGGCCTTGTGGTCGCTCAGGTCCTCGATCGTCTGCGGCTCGCCGTGATGTTCGAGATACGACGGCGCGGCCACCGTCACACCTTCGAACAGGCCGACGCGGCGCGCGACGAGCGACGAGTCCTGCAGCGCACCGACGCGGATCACGCAGTCGACGCCTTCCTGCAGCAGGTCGACCGGTCGGTCCGACAGGCCGAGCTGCAGGTCGATGTCCGGATAGCGCGTGTGGAATTCGCACAGCGACGGAATCACGAGCAGCCGCCCGATCGAGCCCGGCATGTCGATACGCAACTTTCCGTGCGGCTTCCGGTTGTTGTTCTGGAAGCTTGCTTCGGTTTCCTCGACATCGGCGAGGATCCGCACGCAGCGTTCGTAGTACGCGGCACCGTCCGGCGTGAGCGACAGCCGGCGCGTGGTCCGGTGCATCAGGCGCACGCCGAGGAATGCTTCGAGATTCTGGATGATCGTCGTGACGGACGCCCGCGGCAGGCTGAGCGTTTCTGCTGCCTTGGTGAAGCTGCTTGTATCGACGACGCGAGTAAACACCTGCATGGCCTGAAGCCGGTCCATCACAACCTCCACGATCTAATGAGCCTCAGGAACAAAGAGGCTGCGCCGCTTTGTAGGCGACGCAGCCTGGGATTGTTCGGGGGCGTTGAATTGTGTTGCCGGATTATAGGCATTTATCCCGATGTCTGCCGGACCCAGAATTCGTTCCATCTCGAAATGGATGCTGCATCGTCATGGACGCTTCTGAATTCAGCAAATTCCTGCAAGCCGCGTTGCCCGCCGAAGCCAGAGCCGGCGCGGCACTGACGGTCGCGGAGGTGGAAATCCCCGGCTACGCGCAGGACATCGCGCTGCGTCTCTACCGGCGCGCGGACAAGACCGGATTGCCGGTAGTGCTTTACTTCCACGGCGGCGGTTTCGTGCGCGGCACGCTCGACGACGCGGACTTCGCCGCGCGCTTTTTAGCAGAACGCTTACCAGCTCTCGTAGTGTCGGTCGATTATTCGCTCGCGCCGGCCTTTCCTTTTCCGGCCGCGCCGGAGGATGCGTATCGCGCCGCCGTATGGGCCGCGACGCGCGCCCGCGCGTTCGGCGGCAATCCGAAGAAGATCGGCGTCGCGGGGCACGATGCGGGCGGCCAGCTCGCGAACTGCCTCGCGTTCATCGCGCGCGATCGCGGCGAAGTGTCGATTGCCGCACAGGCACTGTTCGGGCCGATGCTCGACCCGAGCATGACGCGCATCGGCGACGCCGAACGCCTGTCGTCGGACATCACCGCGCGCGAATGCGCGGCCTGTTATCGCGCCTATCTGCCGCAGGCGGCGCAGCGCATGCACCCGTATGCGGCGCCGCTCGAATCGGTGCGCCTCGCGGGCCTGCCGCCGACGCTCGTCGTCACCGCGCAGAACGACGTGCTGCACGTCGAAGCGGAGAAATATGCGGGCTGCCTGATTTCGTCGGGCGTGCTCACGCAGGTGATCCGCTACCCGGACGTCACGCACGCGGCGCTCGCGACGCACGAAGCCGCGCTCGAGGAAGCCGTGCGCTTCTTCCAGTGCCGCTTCCAGGCGCGCCTGCCGAACCGTTCCGAATAACCAGACCAATCCACGCTTATTGGAGATCCACATGGCCATCCTACGCACCTCCCGTTCCCGAATCGCGACCGCGGCGATCGTGACGCTCGCCGTCGTCGGCCTCGGCACGTTCGGCGCGATGCGCGTGAACGCGAACGCGCCCGAGAAAGCGGCGGCGCCGCTGCCCGAAGTCGACGTCGCGACCGTCGTGCCGCAGACCGTCACCGACTGGCAAGGCTATTCGGGCCGCCTCGAAGCGGTCGAGAAAGTCGACGTGCGCCCGCAGGTGTCGGGCACGATCGTCGCGGTGAACTTCAAGGACGGCGCGCTCGTGAAGAAAGGCGACGTGCTGTTCGTGATCGACCCGCGCCCGTACCAGGCGGAAGTCGATCGCGCGGCCGCGCAACTCGCCGCCGCGCAGGCCCGCAACGGCTACGCGCAGAGCGACTGGCAGCGCGCGCAGCGGCTGATCGGCGACAACGCGATCGCGAAGCGCGACTACGACGAGAAGCAGAACGCCGCGCGCGAGGCGAATGCGAACCTGAAGGCGGCCGACGCCGCGCTGGAAACGGCCCGCATCAACCTCGGCTATACGCGGATCACGGCGCCGGTCTCGGGCCGCGTGTCGCGCGCGGAGATCACGCTCGGCAACGTCGTGTCGGCCGGCGCGTCGGCCGCGCCGCTGACCACGCTGGTGTCGGTGTCGCCGATCTACGCGTCGTTCGACGCGGACGAGCAGACCTACCTGCAATACATCAACGGCGCGCGCAACGGTCGCAAGGTGCCGGTCGAACTCGGCCTCGCGAACGAGTCCGGCTACTCGCGCAGCGGCGAGATCGATTCGGTCGACAACCGGCTCGACACGTCGTCGGGCACGATCCGCGTGCGTGCGCGCTTCGACAATGCGGACGGCACGCTCGTCCCCGGCCTCTACGCCCGCGTGAAGGTGGGCGGTAGCGCACCGCACCAGGCGCTGCTCGTCGACGATGCGGCGATCAACACCGACCAGGACAAGAAGTTCGTGTTCGTCGTCGACCAGCAGGGCCGCGTGTCGTATCGCGAAGTGCAGCAGGGCATGCAGCACGGCAACCGGCGCGTGATCGTGAGCGGCCTTTCCGCCGGCGACCGCGTGATCGTGAACGGCACGCAGCGCGTGCGGCCGGGCGAGCAGGTGAAGCCGCACATGGTCCCGATGACGGGCGGCGATGCGCCGTCAGCGCCGCTCGCGGATAACGCGAAGCCGGCCGCACCGGCGAAGGCGGAATCGTAAGCGGCACGCCGCGACGTTTTCCGCGTTCAACCAGACAGAGCCACACATGAACATTTCCAAATTCTTTATCGACCGGCCGATCTTTGCAGGAGTCCTATCGGTGATCATCCTGCTCGGCGGGGTGATCGCGATGTTCCTGCTGCCGATTTCGGAGTATCCGGAGGTCGTGCCGCCTTCGGTGATCGTGAAGGCGCAGTACCCGGGCGCGAACCCGAAAGTGATCGCCGAGACGGTCGCGTCGCCGCTTGAAGAGCAGATCAACGGCGTCGAGGACATGCTCTACATGCAGTCGCAGGCGAACAGCGACGGCAACATGACGATCACCGTCACGTTCAAGCTCGGCACCGATCCGGACAAGGCCACGCAGCTCGTGCAGAACCGCGTGAACCAGGCGCTGCCGCGCCTGCCGGAGGACGTTCAGCGGCTCGGCATCACCACGGTGAAGAGCTCGCCGACGCTGACGATGGTGGTCCACCTGATCTCGCCGGACAACCGCTACGACATGACCTACCTGCGCAACTACGCGCTGATCAACGTGAAGGATCGCCTGTCGCGGATCCAGGGCGTCGGCCAGGTGCAGCTGTGGGGTTCGGGCGACTACGCGATGCGCGTGTGGCTCGATCCGCAGAAGGTCGCGCAGCGCGGACTGTCCGCCGAGGACGTCGTGCAGGCGATCCGCGAGCAGAACGTGCAGGTCGCGGCCGGCGTGATCGGCGCGTCGCCGTCGCTGCCCGGCACGCCGCTGCAGCTGTCGGTGAACGCGCGCGGCCGCCTGCAGACGGAAGACGAGTTCGGCGACATCGTCGTGAAGACGACGCCGGACGGCGGCGTCACGCGCCTGCGCGACATCGCGCGGATCGAGCTCGACGCGTCCGAGTACGGGCTGCGCTCGCTGCTCGACAACAAGCCGGCCGTCGCGATGGCGATCAACCAGTCGCCGGGCGCGAACTCGCTGCAGATCTCCGACGAAGTGCGCAAGACGATGGCCGAGCTGAAGCAGGACATGCCGGCCGGCGTCGACTACAAGATCGTCTATGACCCGACGCAGTTCGTGCGTTCGTCGATCAAGGCCGTGGTGCACACGCTGCTCGAGGCGATCGCGCTGGTCGTGATCGTCGTGATCGTGTTCCTGCAGACCTGGCGCGCGTCGCTGATTCCGCTGATCGCGGTGCCGGTGTCGATCATCGGCACGTTCTCGCTGCTGCTCGGCTTTGGTTATTCGATCAATGCGTTGTCGCTGTTCGGGATGGTGCTCGCGATCGGTATCGTGGTCGACGATGCGATCGTGGTCGTCGAGAACGTCGAGCGCAACATCGAAAGCGGGATGAACGCACGGCAGGCGACCTACAAGGCGATGCAGGAAGTGAGCGGGCCGATCATCGCGATCGCGCTGACGCTCGTCGCCGTGTTCGTGCCGCTCGCGTTCATGTCGGGCCTGACCGGCCAGTTCTACAAGCAGTTCGCGATGACGATCGCGATCTCGACGGTGATCTCGGCGTTCAACTCGCTGACGCTGTCGCCGGCGCTGTCCGCGATCCTGCTGAAGGGGCATGGCGACAAGGAGGACTGGCTCACGCGCGTGATGAACCGCGTGCTCGGCGGCTTCTTCAGGCGCTTCAACAAGGTGTTCCATCGCGGCGCGGAGAACTACGGCCGCGGCGTGCGCGGCGTGCTGTCGCGCAAGACGCTGATGCTCGGCGTGTACCTCGTGCTGGTGGGCGCGACCGTGCTCGTGTCGAAGGTCGTGCCGGGCGGCTTCGTGCCCGCGCAGGACAAGGAATACCTGATCGCGTTCGCGCAGCTGCCGAACGGCGCGTCGCTCGACCGCACCGAGAAGGTGATTCGCGACATGGGCTCGATCGCGCTGAAGCAGCCGGGTGTCGAGAGCGCGGTCGCGTTCCCGGGGCTGTCGGTGAACGGCTTCACCAACAGCTCGAGCGCGGGCATCGTGTTCGTCACGCTGAAGCCGTTCTCGGAACGGCACGGCAAGGCGCTGTCGGCCGGTGCGATCGCCGGTGCGCTGAACCAGCAGTACGGTGCGATCAAGGATTCGTTCGTCGCGGTGTTCCCGCCGCCGCCGGTGCTCGGCCTCGGCACGCTCGGCGGGTTCAAGATGCAGATCGAGGATCGCGGCGCGGTCGGCTACGCGAAGCTGTCGGATGCGACCAACGACTTCATCAAGCGCGCGCAGCAGGCGCCGGAACTGGGCCCGTTGTTTACGAGCTACCAGATCAACGTGCCGCAGTTGAACGTCGATCTCGACCGCGTGAAGGCGAAGCAGCTTGGCGTGCCGGTCACCGACGTGTTCAACACGATGCAGGTGTATCTCGGCTCGTTGTACGTGAACGACTTCAACCGCTTCGGACGCGTGTATCAGGTGCGCGTGCAGGCCGATGCGCCGTTCCGTCAGCGCGCGGACGACATCCTGCAGCTGAAGACGCGCAACGACCGTGGCGAGATGGTGCCGCTGTCGTCGCTCGTCACGGTGACGCCGACGTTCGGCCCGGAAATGGTCGTGCGCTACAACGGCTACACGGCGGCCGACATCAACGGCGGCCCGGCACCGGGCTTCTCGTCGGGGCAGGCGCAGGCCGCGATCGAACGCATCGCGCATGAAACGCTGCCGCGCGGCGTGCGGTTCGAATGGACCGACCTCACGTACCAGCAGATCCTCGCGGGCGATTCGGCGATGTGGGTGTTCCCGATCAGCGTGCTGCTCGTGTTCCTCGTGCTCGCCGCGCTGTATGAAAGCCTGACGCTGCCGCTCGCGGTGATCCTGATCGTGCCGATGAGCATTTTGTCGGCGCTGACGGGCGTGTGGCTCACGCAGGGCGACAACAACATCTTCACGCAGATCGGCTTGATGGTGCTGGTGGGGCTGTCCGCGAAGAACGCGATCCTGATCGTCGAATTCGCACGCGAACTCGAGCATGACGGCAGGACGCCGCTCGAGGCCGCGATCGAGGCGAGCCGGCTGCGGCTGCGCCCGATCCTGATGACGTCGATCGCATTCATCATGGGCGTCGTGCCGCTCGTCACGTCGACGGGCGCGGGCTCGGAGATGCGGCATGCGATGGGTATCGCGGTGTTCTTCGGGATGCTCGGCGTGACGCTGTTCGGGCTGATGCTGACGCCGGTGTTCTACGTCGTGCTGCGTACGCTGGCGGGCGGCAAGATCCACGTCGCCGGCAAGGACTCGGCAGGCTATGGCGTGTCGCCGTCAGGCGTGCCGGCTTCCGGCGTGCCGGCTACGGATGCTTGAGGAAAACAAGATGGACAACATGCACAACTCGAATGGCCTGATGCGTTTCGCGAAGGTGGCGGCCGCGAGCACCCTGCTCGCGACGCTGCTCGCCGCGTGCGCGGTAGGGCCCGACTACAAGCGCCCGGATGTGTCGACACCCGCGGCGTTCAAGGAAGCGCCGACCCTCGCGGCCGGCGAACAGGCCGGCACATGGAAGACCGCCGAACCGGCGGACGGCGAGCATCGCGGCGAATGGTGGAAGGTGTTCGGCGATCCGGTGCTCGACTCGCTCGAGTCGCAGGCGCTGGCCGCGAACCAGAACCTGAAGGCCGCGGCGGCGCGCGTCGAGGAAGCGCGGGCGGCGACGCGTACCGCGCGTTCGCAGTGGTTCCCGCAGGTCGGCGCCGGGTTCGGGCCGACCCGCGAGGGGCTGTCGTCGGCGTCACAGTTCCAGCCGCAGGGCACGGGCCCGACCACCGCGACGCTGTGGCGCGCGCAGGGCACGGTGTCGTACGAGGCCGACCTGTTCGGCCGCGTGAGCCGCAACGTCGAGGCGTCGCGCGCCGACCAGGCGCAGAGCGAAGCGCTGTTCCGTTCGGTGCAGCTTGCGCTGCAGGCGGACGTCGCGCAGAACTACTTCGAACTGCGCCAGCTCGACTCGGACCAGGACCTGTACCGCCGCACGGTCGAACTGCGTGACCAGGCGCTGAAGCTCGTGCAACGTCGCTTCAACGAAGGCGACATCAGCGAGCTCGACGTGTCGCGCGCGAAGAACGAACTGGCGACCGCGCAGGCCGATGCGGTCGGCGTCGCGCGCCGGCGCGCGGCGTCCGAGCATGCGCTTGCGATCCTGCTCGGCAAGGCGCCCGCGGACTTCGCGTTCAAGGAAACGCCGATCGTGCCGGTCGCGGTGAAGGTCCCGGCGGGCCTGCCGTCCGCGCTGCTCGAACGCCGCCCGGACGTGTCGGCGGCCGAGCGCGCGATGGCGGCCGCGAACGCGCGGATCGGCCTCGCGAAGTCGGCGTATTTCCCGAAGCTCGATATCACGGGCGCGTTCGGCTATGAGGCGTCGACGCTCGGCAACCTGTTCCTGTGGTCGAGCCGCACGTTCCTGCTCGGGCCGTTCGCCGGCACCGCGCTGACGCTGCCGCTGTTCGACGGCGGGCGGCGTGCGGCCGGCGTGCAGCAGGCGCGCGCGCAGTACGACGAGCAGGTTGCGAACTACCGGCAGCAGGTGCTCGTCGCGTTCCGCGAGGTCGAGGACAATCTCGCCGATCTGCGCCTGCTCGACGATCAGATTCGCGCGCAGGATGCGGCCGTCAATGCGTCGCGCCGTGCGGCGACGCTGTCGCGTACGCAATATCAGGAAGGTGAAGTGGCCTATCTCGACGTGATCGACAGCGAGCGGTCGGTGCTGCAGTCGCAATTGCAGGCGAATCAGTTGACTGGTGCGCAGGCGGTGTCGACCGTGAACCTGATCCGCGCGCTCGGCGGCGGGTGGGGCGCGGCGCCGGCCGCCGTCGGCGATGCGGCGACGGGCAAGCAGGAAGTCGCCGTGCGTTGAGGCGTCGGTGCGCGTCGTGGTTCGCCATGCGTCACCGAAACCGGTGCTTGATTGAAGAACCCCGATCCGTGGCGACGCGGATCGGGGTTTTTCATGCGCGCGGCTCCGGGTCCGACTGCACATCCGTGCGCTCGGCGATCACCACCGCGTATCGGCCGACCGCGGCAGCGATCCGCTCCGCCGGCACGGGATCGCGCACCGCGCGGGCGAGCCTGACGCCGCCGGACAGCAGCAGATCTGGGTGAACGTCGTTCACGCGGTTGACGGCGGATGGGGCATTGCCGGACGCCGTTACGACAACGCATCGCTGGTCGATTCGATCAAGGGGGCGGTGGTGACGCGCTAATCGCAACTAACGGTCAAACGGCCATGCATTGACCGACGGCGTGGCGGCAGTCGCCGCCACGCCGGTTAACGTGGAAGATCAGTACTATGCGGTGGATGAACGGTGCTGTGCCACGTCTAGTCAGGCGCGGTTCAACCGACGTTGCGCTTGTCGGCTCGCGCCAAGATCACTTGATCAAACGCATCCCGGCGACCTTCGAGGCCATCACGTCGAAAGTTGCCGTGTACTCGCACTCGGCGGCGTGCCCCGACCGCTCGATCAGGCAGTCCGCGAAATCGGCCTTCGCAGATGCCACGAAGGCGCGAAGCGCTTTTCGCACCGTGTCCGCACCTTCAACGACCAATTCCTTGGTCGCGATCATCGAATCGATAATGTCCTTCATCTGCTCACGCTCGACGTCGTAGCAGCGACCGAGCACCCACACGACCTCGACCAGAGCGACCTGCGAAACGTACCCCGGCCGTTCGGTCGACAGGGTCTCCATCAGTGCCGTCGCCTTCTTCGACTGCACGGCGTCGTCCTGGGCGAAGTAACGAACCAGCACGTTCGTATCCAGTCCGATCATCGTGCGGATGCCCCCTGCTCGGCAATGGCCCGGTTCATGTCCTCGAGCGACACCGGTTTCGCGGGCTTCCTCACGATGCCCTTGAGCGACGCGAGCGAGTGCGTGGCCGGATAGACCTCATACCGGCCCGTGGTCTCGTTGAAGCTGAATTCGATCCGGTCGCCGGACCGCAAGCCGAGCTGATTGCGCACGTCCACGGGGATCGTGACCTGACCCTTCGAAGTGATAGTTGCTGCGGTCATAGTAATACCTCCAATATGCCTTACTTTAAGGTAAGGAGATAAAAAAGACAAGGTCGAGCCGTAGACGCATCGTCGTCCAATGAACCCCGAGATTGGCAGGCGTCACTTGCCGAGGTCGATAGTGGCGACAGCGTCTAGCTGCTCGCGTTCGGACACCGTCGCCAAGTACGGATACCTCTAATTTTCATCGCCTCCAGCCCGCAGTGCCCGCACCAGTTCGCTGGCTGCCTTGCCGAGCCCCGCGTGCTTCGGCCGGCGCAGATACACGGGCAGCGGCAGCCCGTTGCGGATGTTCGCGAACACGAGCGGCGCGAGCTCGCCGGCGGCGACATGCCGGCCGATCAGCGATTCGGGCAGGTTCGCCCAGCCGTGCCCGGCCTTCACGAGCGCGATCGCGGTGGCCATGTCGGTCACCTTCCACGTGCGGTTGCCGATCACGGGGCGCACGTCGGAGAGCGGCCGTTCCGGATCGGCGATCACGATCTGCCGGAACCCCGACAAGCGCTCGATCGCCTCGGGATGCGCGGCTTCGGCGATCGACGGATGACCGGGCGCGGCGACGGCGATCAGCGTCTCGGTCCACAGTGCGTGGATCTGTTCCTGCGGATGAAGATCGAGCCCGCCGTACGCGATGCAGAGATCGACGGCACCGCGATGCAGCGCGTCGACGATCGCGTCCTGCGGCGCGGTGACGATGCTGATCGCGAGCGCCGGATACGTCACGGCGACGGCCGTCAGTGCACGCGCAACGGGTGCGCCGTCGAGCTCCGCCGCGAGTCCGAGCCGCAGCGTGTCCTCGACGCCTTCCGACAGATGCTGCGCATGCGCGCGCAGCGCCTGCAGCCGTTCGGCGATCGACCGCGCATCGGGCAGCAGTGCGGCCATCGCGGCAGTCGGTGTCGGCTCGCGCGTGCCGCGGTCGAACAGCACGAGGTCCAGCTCGGCCTCGAGGTTCGCGATCGCCATGCTGACCGCCGACGGCGTGCGGCCGAGCGCACGCGCGGCTGCCGAGAACGAGCCTTGGTCGATGACAGTCAGCAGCATGTCGATGTGGTCGCTGGTCAGCATCGCGGCCTCCTGTCAGAAAAATTGAAAGGACCTGACTTTTGCGGATTGGGTACCCACAGCTAGTCTCGCCACCTTGTTCGATTCGAAGGGAGCGGTTCATGCAGGGGTGGAAGAGACGCGTAGTTTACGTCGTGATGTTCGAGGTGCTCGGCATCCTGATCGCGTCGACGGTGCTTGGCATGCTGAGCGGCGCGAGCGCGGAGACGAGCGGCCTATTGGGTGTGATGATCTCGACGACGGGCGTCACCGTCAATTTCCTGTACAACCTCGCGTTCGAGGCGTGGGAGCGGCGGCGTGCGGAAACCACGCGCACCGTCGGGCGGCGCGTCGTGCATGCGATCGGATTCCAGGTCGCGCTCGTGACGTTCCTGATCCCGCTGATCGCGTGGTGGCTCGACGTGTCGCTGCTGCAGGCGTTCCTGTACGACGCGGTGCTGATCGTGTTCTTCCCGATCTTCACGTTCGCGTACAACTGGTCGTTCGACAGCGTGTTCGGATTGCCGGATGCGGTGACGCGCAAGCCCGAACCAGTCGCGTAACGCATAGGAAGACGAAGCGATGCGGGACAGCCCGCATCGTTTCGCCAGGAAAGAAAAGGGGAGTAACGGGCGGAACGCATGCCGCCCGCGAGCGTTACGCGGCGACGAACTCGTGCACGTAACGGTTGAACACCGCGGGGCTCGCCGCGTTCATCCCGTGCGACGCACCGGCGACGGTCTGCCGTTGTGCATCGCCGATCCACTGCGACAGCGTGTCGACGTTGTTGCGGAACATCTTCGGGCTGCGCTGGCCGTCGATCAGCAGCGTGCGGCACGCGATATCCGACGCCGTGTGCTGCGAATACGCGGGCAGCGGATCTTGCAGTTGCTTCGGCAGCGTGCTCGCGTTGTCGATCGCCATCGTGCGAAAGCGCGACGTGCTCTTCTTCCATGCGCCGGGCAGGCTCACCGAGTCGACGAACATCTCGAGGCCGGCTTCCACTTCGCCTTGCCCGATCAGGTTCACGGCTTTCGTGCGCAGCGCGATCGCGGCGGCCGGCAGCGCGGCTTCGCGCACGCCCGGCTGTTGCAGCGGGCCGCCCGGATCGGCGAGCGTCAGCGTGTCGACGAGTTGCGGATGCTGGCGCGCGACGTTGAACGCGACGCTGCCGCCACGCGAGTGGCCGACGAGATGCACGGGGCCGAGATCGAGCGCGTCGATGAATTCGGCGAGCTCGTCGACGTGGTTCTGCCAGCCGAACTCGTCCTGGATGCCCGCTTCGACTGCCGGCCAGTAGTGGCTCAGGCTGGGCGCGATGCAGCGGTAGTGTGCCGACAGCGAGGCGAGTTGCGGATCCCAGTAACGGTAGTCGCACAACGATCCGTGCACGAACACCATCGGCGCGCCGCTGCCCCGCTCGACATACGGCAGGCTGATGCCTGACGAAAGCGTCGCAAATTGCAGGTCGGGGTTCGCGAGCACCGAAGGCTCGATTCGCATGTTCATGACTGAAAACTCGTTGGGTGCGTCATCACGTCGCAACTATGCATCACGGCGACCTGCAAGGAAAACGCATAATTTTCATCGTGACGATCAATTTTATTGATGGCTCGGCTGAGAACCCTTGTCGCAGCGTGGGGATGAGGCGCACCCTTCAATCATCTGATGATTGATTCAGCAGTTGAAAGCGCGTGCAAATGCCTGCGCACGCACGCATCGGGGAGCGAGGGAAAAGGGGAAAAGGCTGCCGAACGCGGCCCACGCGTCACCGCACCGCCAGCGCGGGCGCGGTCTGAAGCTCGACGGGAAGATCGTTGTCGGCGGCGAACTGCATTGCGAAGTCGAACGCGTCGGCGCACACGTCGCGCAGTTCGTCCGACACGAACAGGCATTTGGCGCCGTCGTCGACGATCGGCATCGCGAGCCGCGACAGCGCGCACGGATAGCCGGGCCGCCGCTCGCCGACGAACAGCGTGATGACGCCCGCGAGCCGTTCGGGCCAGTCGCTCGGGCGGAAGGTTTTCTGCGCGCGGGTCACGCCGCGGATCAGGTGGCCGTCGATACGGCCGCGTTCGGTGATGTCGATGCGATCCATGCTGGGGTGCGTATCCTCGTTCGCGTCATTCGCCGCCGTCGGCCGCCGCGTCGCCGCGCGCGGGAATCCGCAGGTTGCGCAGCTTGTGATAAAGCGTCTTCTTCGGCATGCCGAGTGCAACGCTGGCGTCCGCCACGTTGCCGTTGTGACGTCGCAGCATGTCCTCGATCAGCATCCGCTCGAAATACGCCATCTGCTCGGCAAGCGTGCCGCCGGCCGCCGGTTCGCCGCCGGACGACAGCAGGCTGTCGCCGGTCAGGCCGAGCACGAAGCGATCGGCCACGTTCTGCAGTTCGCGCACGTTGCCGGGCCACGCATGCGTCATCAGTTCGGACACCTGCGCAGCCGTGACGACCGGCGCCGGCTGGCCGAAGCGCCGCGCGGCCGCGAGCACGAAATGCTCGAACAGCAGCGGTACGTCCTCGCGCCGCTCGCGCAGCGGCGGCAGCTCGATCTGCGCGACGTTGAGCCGATACAGCAAATCCGCGCGGAAGCGCCCTTCGGCCGCGAGTTCGGCGAGATCGGCCTTCGACGCGGCGACGATGCGGCAGTCGACCGGAATCAGCTCGTTCGCGCCGAGCCGTTCGACCACGCGCTCCTGCAGCACGCGCAGCATCTTGATCTGGAGCGGAATCGGCATCGTCTCGATTTCGTCGAGGAACAGCGTGCCGCCGTGCGCCCATTCGATCTTGCCGATGCGCTTCTTGATCGCGCCGGTAAACGCGCCGGCCTCATGGCCGAACAGCTCGCTCTCGAACACCTGCTCGGGCAGGCCGCCGCAGTTCAGCGCGACGAAATGCGCGTCGCGCCGGCCGCCGAAGTCGTGCAGGCTGCGTGCGATCAGTTCCTTGCCGGTGCCCGTCTCGCCGGTGATCAGCACCGACACCGACGTATCGGCGAGGCGCAGGATCTTCTTGCGCACGTCGGCCATCGCGGGCGACTTGCCGAGCACGAACGCCTCGATGCCCTGCCAGTTGTTGAGCGCCGCGCGCAGCCCCTGCACCTCGAGCGTGAGCCGGCGCTTTTCGACCGCGCGCGCGACGCGGCCCGCGATCACATCCGACGAAAACGGCTTCTCGATGAAGTCGTACGCGCCGTCCCGCATCGCGCCGACGGCCGTCGAAATGTCGGCGTGGCCGCTGATCAGCACGACCGGGATCTGCGCATCGACGGCCATCACGCGTGCGAGCAGCTGCAGCCCGTCGATGCCCGGCATCCGCACGTCCGACACGATCACGATGGGGGCGCCGGGCGCGACGTGCGCGAGCGCGTCGGCGGCCGACGCGAATGCGTCGACCGGGAACCCGGCGAGCGCGACGGCCTGCTCGACGCCGATCCGGACGTTTTCATCGTCCTCGACGACCAGCACGCGAATCTCATCTTCCATGCTCTGTCCTTTGTTGCGGCGTCGCCGCCGCGAATTCGATGGTGAACTGCGCGCCGCCTGCGTCGCGGTTCGTCGCGGCGATCTTCGCGCCGAACGCCTCGACGATGCGCGACGTGATCGCGAGGCCGAGCCCGAGACCCTGGCCGCGCGGCTTGGTGGTGACGAACGGCTCGAACAGGTGCGGCAGCACCTCGGGCGCGATGCCGGCGCCGCTGTCGGCCACCGTGAAGCGCACGCGGCCAGCCTCGTCCGCCTCGTCCGCATTGGCGGCTTCGATGACGATGCGCCGCACGGGCGCGCCGTGCACCGCGTCGAGCGCGTTGCCGAGCAGGTTCACGATCACCTGCTGCAACTGGCTCGATTCCGCGGACACCGTGGTGCCGGGCGCGATGTTCACGTCGAGCTGCACGCCTTCGTCGCGGATCCGCGCGTCGTAGATGAGCCGCGCATGCGCGACGGCCTCGTTCAGCGACACGGCGACGCGCTCGACGTCGGGCTTGCGCGCGAAGGTCTTCAGCTCGCCGGTGAGCACGGCCATGCTGTCGACCAGCTTGCCGATCCGTTCGAGATTGGCGTAGGCCGGTGCCGGCTGGCCGCGCTCGAAGAACGTGCGCGCGTTGTCGCACAGCGTGCGGATCGCGACGAGCGGCTGGTTCAGCTCGTGCGTGAGGCCGGCGGCCATCTGCCCGAGCACCGCGAGCTTGCCGGCGTGCACGACTTCCTGCTGCGAATCGCGTAGCCGCTGCTCGGTGCGTTCGCGTTCGGCGATCTCGCGCTGCATCCGCTCGTTCGCGGCCGTCAACGCGGCCGTGCGCTGCGCGACGGTCAGCTCGAGCTGGTCGTTCGCGCGGCGCAGCGCGTCCTGCGCGTTCAGCCGCGCGACGATCGCCCGGCGGCGCTGGATCGCGTAGCCGACCAGCAGCGCGGCAATCAGGAACGCGCCGGTGACGAACACGAACGCGGTCTGCTGCTGGCGCCGCGCGCTGGCGATGTCGAGCAGCACCATCAGCGAATCGCCGGCCTGCGGCGCGGGGCGCGACATCACGAGATAGCGCGTGTTGCGGCCGGCGTGACGCGGGTCGGGGAACGTGCCGAACCACGCGGCGGCGCTGCGATCGCCGATGTGGCGGTACGGCAGCACGTCGACCGTGCGGCCCGCGTATTGCCGCGACGCCTGGATGTCGCGCTGCTGCTGCGCGGTGATCGGGCGCAGCGCGGTGAATTTCCACGCCGGCTCGGTCGAGATCACGACCACGCCGTTGCCGTCGACCACCATCGCCGCGACGCCCGGCGCGCGCCACGCGGATTCGAGCGGGTCGACGCTGATCTTCACCGCCGCCGCGCCGATCGGCACGCCGTCGTCGCGCACCGCGCTCGCGAAATAGACGCCCGGCACGCCGGTATTGGTGCCGATCCCGAAGAAGCGGCCGCTGCCGTGTGCCAGGGCATCCTTGAAGTACGGCCGGTACGACACGTTGGTGCCGACGAAGCTGATCGTCTCGTTCCAGTTGCTGGCGGCGATCACTTCTCCGCGCAGGTCGATCACGTCGACGGCACCGCTGCCCGCGTCGCGGTTCACGGCTTCGAGATAGGTGTTGACCGAATGGACGAGATCGGGCGCGTCGTGCGGTGCGGCCTTCAGCATCGCGCGGACGCTGTCCTGCCGCGCGACCAGGCCGGGCAGGATCTCGAAGCGGCCGAGCTCGCTCTTCAGGCTCGACGCATACAGGTCGAGCCGGTGCGCGCCGGTTTCCTCGAGCGCGTCGATCGCGCGTTCCCACGCGAAATCGACGGCCGCGCCCGCCACGCCGACATACAGCACGGCGGCCGACGCCCAGCCCCACCACGGGATTCCCTTGAAGCTCTTCTGCACGTTCGCCCTCATCGAAGCCCGCAACCGGTCGTCAGCAACCGGCCCTCCGCGACCGCCCCGCTGGAACGACGCGCGCCGCGCGCCGGCAGAGCCGGCGGCGGCGCGTGCGAAGCAGCCTGCGCGACGGTGCGCGCAGCGGCGCGTCATCCGAAGTGCGCGACCAGGATCAGCGTCACCGTGACGACGATCGCGCCGCCGATGCGCGTCGCGATCTGCGCGAACGGCATCAGCTGCATCCGGTTCGCGGCGGTCAGGATCGCGACGTCGCCGGTGCCGCCTTGCCCGCTGTGGCAGGCGTTCACGATTGCGGTGTCGATAGGGTACATCTTCAGCAGGCGTCCGACCACGAAACCGGTGCCCATCAGTGTCGCGACGGTCGACACGATCGTGACGACGTTGACGATCGTGAAGGCGGCGGTCAGCTTGTCCCACGGCGTCATCGCGACGCCAATCGCAAACAGCAGCGGATACGTGACGGCGGTCGAGAAGAACTTGTAGACGACGAACGCGCCTTCCTGCAGCGGCGGCGACACCGCGCGCGCGAGCTTCACCAGCACCGCGAGGAACAGCATTGCGACCGGTGCGGGCAGGCCGAACAGCTTGTGCGCCATCAGGCCGACGAGGTACAGCGTGATCGCCGTGATGCCGGCGCCCGCGATGTGCGTGACGTCGACGTGGCCGCGGATTTCCTCGTTTTCCGGCGTCATGTCGCCGCTTTCGCCGACCTGCAGGCGGCCGTTGCCGGTCAGGTGCGGCAGGCGCTTGCCGAGCATGTCGAGCGCGCCCGACAGGATGATCGCGGTCAGGCTGCCCAGCATCACCGGCGGCAGCACCATCGCGAACATCTCGCCCTGCGGCAGGTGCATCAGTTCCGAATAGCCGATCGACAGCGGAATCGCGCCTTCGCCGACGCCGCCCGCCATGATCGGCACGACGATGTACAGCAGCGTGTGGCGCGCGCCGAGGCCGAGCGCGGTGCCGACCGCCGTGCCGACGATCGCGGCCGCGACCGAGCCGGCGGCGAGCGGAATGAAGATCTTCACGAAGCCCTGGATCAGCACGCGCCGGTCCATGCTCAGAATGCTGCCGACGATGATCGACGCGATGAACAGGTACAGGAAGTTCGTCGACTTCGTGAACTCGACCGTCAGGTTCAGCACCGGCTTCGGCAGCACGTGGTAGTAGGTGAGCGCCGACGGCACGAAGGTCGCGAAGATCGCGGCCGCGCCGATGTTGCGCAGCAGCGGCAGCCGCTTGCCGAGTTCGGCGCAGGTGAAGCCGAAGAACGCGAGCACGGCGATCGCCATCGAGATTTCGCCGGGCACCTTGCCCGTGACCGCGAAACCGACGATCAGCCCGAACAGGATCACGTAGACCGGCAGCGGGATGATGCCGATACGGATTTCCATGAGCTTCCACCAGCCTTCCGGCCAGAAGCGTTCGCGCGTGGCGGGACCGGCTTCGGCAATGGCCTCAGGACGGGATTGGGTATGGATAGAGGTCTGCAAGACGTGTCTCCTGATGTTGGAATGCCTGCATGGCTTCGCGGCATCGTGTGCCGTCTATTACGCAACCCCCGTGCCAGGAAGCCGGCCTGGCGGAATATTTTCAACGCATTGATTTATAAGGGATTTGTTTCGTCTGCGGAAAGGGTTGCCGCGATCGGCTGGCCGAGATTTCGGAATCCGCCCGTCGGTCAGGCCGAGATTTCGGCCAAACGGCCGGCCGGCACCGGCCCGGGCATCGGATCGCGCGCCATATCGCCGCACGCGATTTTCTTCGCATAATCGCTTCGTAGACCGCCCTCCCGCCGCTCTCTATCATCGGCTGACCTTTTCCGATGCGACGACGACTGTCCGGAGAACGCCCGCGCGTTCGCCGCGGCGTCGCTCATCCGTCGATACCGTCTTTGGACAGGAGAGTGGTTCCCATGCTGCATGCCGTTTTTTCCGCCCGCTTTTGCTCCGGCCGCGTGGCCCGCCTGCTGGCAGCGGCGCTGCTCGGCGTCGTGATGCTGAATGACGCCCGCGCCGACACCGCGCCATTGAAGGTCGGCCTCTCGACGAGCCCGCAGATCGACGCGCTGAAGATCGCCGCGAAGGAGGCGAAGGCGCAGGGCCTCGACGTGCGGATCGTCGAGTTCACCGACTGGAATACGCCGAACGCGGCGCTCGCGAACAAGGACATCGACGTCAACTACTTCCAGCACATCCCGTTTCTCGAGAACGCGAAGAAGCAGGGCGGCTACGACTTCGTCTCGATCGCGCCGGGCACGATCATGAAGATCGGCCTCTATTCGAAGAAGGTGAAGCGCTTCGACGAGTTGAAGGACGGCGCGCGCGTCGCGATCGCGAACGATCCGGTGAACGGCGGACGCGGGCTGTTGCTGCTGCAGCGCGCGGGCCTCATCACGCTGAAGCCGGGCACCGATTACCGCGCGACGACGCATGACATCGTGTCCAACCCGAAGCATCTGAAGATCATCCCGCTCGAGGCGTCGCAGCTCGCGCGCTCGCTCGACGACGTCGACCTCGCGCAGGGCTACCCGAGCTTCATCAAGCTCGCGGGCACGACCGACCCGAACAGCGCGCTGCTGTTCGACGGCACCGAGAACAAGAACTTCGCGATCCAGTGGGTCGTGCGGCCCGAGAGCGTGAACGATCCGCGCATCCGCAAGTTCATCGCGATCTACCAGCACTCGCCGGCCGTGCGCAAGGCGCTCGACAACGCGTTCGGCTCGCTGTACGCGATCGCGTGGTGACGGGGGCGACATGACGACGGCGAACCGCAAGAAGATCCTGCTCAACGCGTTCAACATGAACTGCGTCGGGCACATCAACCACGGGCTGTGGACGCATCCGCGCGACCGCTCCGCGCACTACACCGATCTCGACTACTGGGCCGACCTCGCGAAGACGCTCGAACGCGGCAAGTTCGACGGGATCTTTCTCGCGGACATCGTCGGCGTGTACGACGTGTTCGGCGGCGGCCCGGACGCCGCGCTGCGCGAATCGGTGCAGGTGCCCGTCAACGATCCGCTGCTGCTCGTGCCCGCGATGGCGCAGGTCACGCAACATCTGGGCTTCGGCGTGACCGCGAACCTGACCTACGAGCCGCCTTACCTGTTCGCGCGCCGCATGTCGACGCTCGATCACCTGACGAAGGGGCGCGTCGGCTGGAACATCGTGACCGGCTATCTCGACAGCGCCGCGCGCGGCATGGGCCTCGCACAGCAGATCGGCCACGACGACCGCTACGAACGCGCGGACGACTACATGGACGTCGTCTACAAGCTGTGGGAACAGAGCTGGGACGACGACGCGGTGATCCGCGACGCGCAGGCGCGCGTGTTCGCGCAGCCGGGCAAGGTGCGGCGCGTGAAGCACGACGGGCCGTTCTATTCGGTCGACGCGATTCACCTGAGCGAACCGTCGCTGCAGCGCACGCCAGTGCTGTACCAGGCCGGTTCGTCCGCGCGCGGCGTCGAGTTCGCGGGGCGGCATGCGGAGTGCGTGTTCGTGAACGGACAGAGCAAGACCGCCGCGCGCGCGGCGGCGCTGGATATTCGCGCGGCCGCCGCACGGCAGGGGCGCGACCCGGCATCGATCAGGATCTTCGCGGGCGTGAGCGTCGTGACCGCCGAGACCGAGCGGCTCGCGCGCGCGAAGTTCGACGAATACCGGCGCTACGCGAGCCCGGAAGCCGGCCTCGCGCATTTCGCGAGTTCGACCGGGATCGACTTCGCGAAGTACGGCCTCGACGAGCCGATCTCGTACGTGAAGACCGATTCGATCCAGTCGGCCGTCGACGCGATCTCGCGCAAGAGCACGACCGGCACGTGGACCGTGCGCCGGATGCTCGAACAGATGTCGCTCGGCGGCCGTTATGCGCCGATCGTCGGTTCGCCGTCGCAGGTCGCGGATGAACTGCAGTCGTGGATCGACGAGACGGGCATCGACGGTTTCAACCTGACGCGCACCGTGATGCCCGAGTCGTTCGAGGATTTCGTCGACTGGGTCGTGCCCGAACTGCAGAACCGCGGCATCTACAAGGAAGACTACGACCCCGCACCGACGCTGCGCGAGAAGCTGTTCGGCGCCGGCGCGCGGCTGCCGGCCTGGCACACGGGCGCGCGGCACCGGCCGGCTGCCGTGCCGGCGACGGAAGCCGCGCATCCCGCGCATGCATGAACGTGACGGAGCGAAGCGATGACGCAATTGTTCGATACGCTGGGTTTCATCGAGACGTCCGCCGTGCGGGCCGGCGCCGGTGTTGGCGCAGAGGCGCATGAGTCGCATGACGAATCGGCCGCACGCGCCGACGGCACCGCCGTGTCGCTCGCGCACGTCGGCAAGGTGTTCGCGACGCCGCGCGGCCAGGCTGCCGCGCTGCGCGACGTGACGCTCGACGTGCGGCGCGGCGAGGTGTTCGGCATCATCGGCCGCAGCGGTGCCGGCAAGTCGACCCTGCTGAGGCTCGTCAATGGCCTCGAACGCCCGAGTTCCGGCACCGTGCGCGTGCAGGGCGTCGACGTCGGCGCGCTCGACGAGGACGGGCTCGTCGCGCTGCGGCGTCGCACTGGCATGGTGTTCCAGCATTTCAACCTGCTGTCGGCGAAGACGGTGTTCGAGAACGTCGCGCTACCGCTGAAGATCGCTGGTGTGCCGAAGGCCGAGCGTACGCGCAGGGCCGAGGCGCTGCTCGACCTCGTTGGGCTTGCCGCGAAGCGCGACGCGTATCCGGCGAGCCTGTCGGGCGGCCAGAAGCAGCGCGTCGGCATCGCGCGGGCGCTGGTGCACGACCCGGAGGTGCTGCTGTGCGACGAGGCGACGTCGGCGCTCGATCCCGAGACGACGCAAGCGATCCTCGCGCTGCTCGCCGACATCAACCGCCGCCTCGGGCTGACGATCGTGCTGATCACGCACGAGATGGAAGTGATCCGCGCGGTGTGCGACACGGTCGCGGTGATCGAACAGGGCGAGGTCGTCGAAACGGGCCCGGTGTGGCGCGTGTTCGGCGATCCGCGTCACGGCGCGACGCGCGCGCTGCTCAGCACGCTCGTGCACGACCTGCCCGCCGAACTGGCCGCGCGCGTGCGGCCGTTGCCCGAGCAGGCCGCGCTGCCTGACGGCGCGCAGGTCGTGCTGGACGTCCGCTATACGGGCGAAAGCGGCGGTGAGCCGGACGTCGGCGCGCTCGCGGCGGCGCTCGGCGGCTCGGTGCGCTTCCTGCACGGCGGGATCGAGCGGATCCAGGGGCGTGCGCAAGGGCGTCTCGTGATCGCGGCATCGCCGCGCGCGGACGACGCGCGGGAGTCGCCGGCACACGGCTGCGCGGTCGCCGCGTTGCTCGAACACGCGCGCCGCCATGCGAATCACGCGGAGGTGCTCGGCTATGTTTGAACTCTGGTGGCCCGAACTGCTGGACGCGATCCGCGACACGCTGTCGATGGTCGCCACCTCGGCCGCGATTGCGGCGCTGATCGGCATCCCGCTCGCGGTGATCCTCGTGACGACCGCGCCCGGCGGCATTTACGCGCGGCGCGGCGTGAACGCGGTGCTCGGCGCGCTCGTCAACGTGTTCCGCTCGACGCCATTCATCATCCTGCTCGTCGCGCTGCTGCCGTTCACGCGCGTGCTGATCGGCACGACGATCGGTGTGTGGGCGGCTGTCGTGCCGCTGTCGATCGCCGCGATTCCGTTCTTCGCGCGGATTGCCGAAGTGAGCCTGCGCGAAGTCGATCGCGGGCTGATCGAGGCCGCGCTCGCGATGGGCGCGAAACGCCGCCACATCGTGTGGCACGTGCTGTTGCCGGAGGCGCTGCCCGGCATGCTCGGCGGGTTCACGATCACCGTCGTCGCGCTGATTGGCTCGACCGCGATGGCGGGCGCCGTCGGCGCGGGCGGGCTCGGCGATCTCGCGATCCGCTATGGCTATCAGCGTTTCGACACCACCGTCATGGTGACCGTGATCGTGATCCTGATCGCCCTCGTTTCGGCCGTGCAAATCACGGGCGACCGCCTGGTCCGACGCGTGACCCGGCGTACCTGAGCGGTGCCACGAGCGCCGGCTCTTTTCATTGAAGACCCTGAGAGAACGATACCCATGACCTTGCCCATCGGCGCGCCGCGCGAATGGAACGGACAATTCGAGGAAGCACTGTTTCTGGACGTCGCACGACGCCATCGTCCCGGTTTCCCGGACAAACTGGCGACGCCGCCGCGCGAGCCGCGCAGCGAAGACGAGCTCGCCGCCGTCGCCGACTACTACACGAAGATGGCGTCGCACGACCTGTTCATCGTGCAGGTCGTCGCGAAGGCGATCGACACGCTGTTCCGCGACGATCCGCATTTCCAGCTGATCCTGTCGCGCCAGCTCGGCGACGACGGCGCGCACGCGGTGATCGGCCGCGAGCGCGTGACCGAACTGACGGGTCGCGATCCGCTGCCGGAAGTCGAGCGGCTCGTCGCCGCGCACTGGGTCCGCATCGGCGATATCGCGGTGCGCGACGTCGCGGGCTTCCTCGCGTTCGAATGGCATTACGAACTGCACATCCTCGCGAAGCTGTGGATCCAGCGCAAGACCGGCCGCATCGCCGACGGCGCGATGCGCGAGCACGGCGAGAACCGGATCCGCCCGGACGAGGAGTGGCACCGCGTGCAGATCGTCCAGTGGTGGTTCGACACGTTGAACGCGCTGCCGGCCGCCGAGCGTGACGCGCTGATCGACAGCGTGATCGCGGCCGACGAGGAAACGCAGGTGCGGCTCGACGGCTATCTGCATGACGAATACGCGCATACCGCGCACGTGTTCGGTGCGGATATCGCCGAATACCGCGCGATCTACGACGACTGGCGGCGCGAGATCCTGTCGCGGCTGACCGGCCGCCGGCTCGGCGCGCTGGCGCCGCTGTCGGTTGAAGTCGTTGCGCACGAAACCCTCGCACAGGAAGCCGTCGCATGAACGATCCCCGCGGCCCGGCGACGTTGGTGACGGATCCCGATGCGTGCACGAACGACGCCGATGCGCTGGCGCGTGCGATCGATGCGCTGCGTGCGACGGCTGCCGCGCGCGATCGCGCCGGCGGTCATGCCGCCGACGAGAAGCAGTGGCTCGCCGACGCGGGCCTGCTGACGCTCGCGGTGCCGCGCGAATTCGGCGGACAGGAAGCCGCATGGCCGGCGATCTACGACACGATCCGGCGGATCGCACGCGTCGACAGCGCGCTCGCGCATCTGGTCGGGTTCCAGATCCTGCAGGTGGTGAGCGTCGACGTGTGGGGCAGCGCGGCACAGCGCGAACGCTATCTGAGCGGCACGGTCGAGCATCGCTGGTGGTGGGGCAATGCGGTCAACCCGCTCGACACGCGGCTGGTGGCGACCGCGATGCCGGACGGCGGCTATCGGCTCGACGGCGTGAAGGGATTCTGCTCGGGCACGCGCGGCTCGCAGCGGATGACCGTGTCCGCGCACGATCCGGAAACGGGGCGTGCCGTGTTCGGCGTGGTGCCGACCGATCGTGACGGGATCACGGTCAACGAGGACTGGGATCCGATCGGGCAGCGCCAGACCGACAGCGGCAGCGTGCGCTTCGACGGTGTGACGCTCGCGCCGGACGACGTGCTGCACCGGTCCGAGACGCCGCCGACGCCGCGCGCGACGCTGCGCACGCTGGTGTCGCAGCTTGTCTTGACGAACCTGTTCGTCGGGCTCGCGGAGGGTGCGCTGGCCGAGGCGCGCGACTACGTGCTGAAGCACGGCCGGCCGTGGATCAACTCGGGCGTCGCGCAGGCGAGCGACGATCCCTATACGCTGCAGCGCTTCGGTGACATGCGTGTGCAGGCGGTTGCCGCGGCGTCGCTGGCCGATCGCGCGGCCGTCGAGCTGCAGCGCGCATGGACGCGGCGCGACGCGCTGACGCCCGGCGAACGGGCCGAAGTGGCGCTCGCCGTGTCAGATGCGAAGATCGTCGCGCAGCGCGCGGCGCTCGACAACGGCGAGGCGCTGTTCGATGCGTGCGGCGCCCGCGCGACGGCCGCGTCGCTCGGCCTCGACCGGTTCTGGCGCAACGCGCGCACGCATACGCTGCACGATCCGCTCGACTATCGGTTGCGCGACGTCGGCCGGTTCGCGCTGACGGGGGAGTTGCCGCAGGCGTCGCTTTATACGTAAGTGAGCGCGTGCTCCGTCATTGATCGCCGGGAGGCGGGCCTTCCGGCGCCACGGGTGCGGGCCTGCCGGCCAACGGCGAGCCGCTGTTCGTATCGGCGCGCTTGTATGACGCCAGTTCCTCCGAATAGCGTGCCGTACGCGTCCCGTTCACGTCGTAGTACTCCTCGACCGACTTGACCCAGCGGCCGACCGCCGGCGAGTACCAGAACGCCTTGTAGGTCTTGCCGGTCACTTCCACCGTCCCGTTGTTGCGGCTCTGCATCACGATCGTCGAACCGCCTTCGTTGCGGGATACGCCCGATACGGTCGACTGTCGTGGCGCGGTTTCGGCTTTCCACGTGCCTTCTGCTTCGATCTTGACCGCATCGAACTTGCCGCCGGGCACGGTGACGGTATCGGGGCCGATGACCTTGTAATGCGTGTCGTACGCTTCCGATGCGTGCTGCGGATTCGGGTGCGCCTCGCTGTAGCGGATCGTCCACATCTTGCCGATCGTCAGCGGAAACGCGAGCGGGCGGTTCACCACGGTTTCGGTGCCGTTGACGCTGCGCGCACGGCTCCAGTCCGCGCCGACGATAAATTCACGGGGCGCCTGTGTCGCGCCGCTCTGCTGCGTTTCGATATAGATATGGTCGGCGGTCGTGCGCTGCACGGATATCTGGTCGCGTGTCTGGCGCCAGCCGTTCGTGCCGATTTCGACCGTGTTGACGTAGGTCCAGGTGTCGCCCGGCTTCAGCGCCGGGGCGGCGATCGATTGGGCGAGCGCGACGCCGGGCACGGCGGCGCACAGTAACAGCGTGGCAAGCGTTTTCTTTTTCATGGTGTGTATTGGGGGCCGACGGTCTCGTCGGGCAGCTTAACAACCACACCTTTCAATCGGCATGCCGTGTGCCGTGCCGCTGCCGCTCCTTTCATGTCCGGCCATGACGACGCCCGATTACTACAACTGATTGCGCACGACGCGCGCCGGCCGGCGCGGATCTTCGGCAGACCGGCGCGCCGCCCGACATTGCAGCGCCATCGGCGCGGGCCGCGCCGATGGCTCGCGTGCTTGCGTCGACCGACGACGTGCCTACGCTTCGAGACTGGAGGCGGATTACCAGCGATAGCCGACGCCCGCGCCCGCGCCGAACGAGCCGTGACCCGAAACCGCCGTCGTGATCGAGCCTTTGACGAGCCATTTCGTCGTGGCGACGGACAAGCCGACCGCCATCGCGCTTTGGCCGCCGTACGTGCCGCCGCCGAGCGCGACCACCTTTTCACCCGGCAGCACGGCCTGCGGCATGTTCGCGATCGCGATCGCGCTTGCGGTGCCCGCGTTGGCGTCCTTGCGGTACTTCGACATTTCCTCGCGGACCGAGTTGATCGCACCGTTCAGCTGGCGCACGTTCACGCCATCCGTCGGCGCGGTACCGTCCGCCACGTTGGTCAGCTGACGTTCGGCGCCGGGTGCACCGATCGATACCGTGTTGTCCCGATCGGCAACCGAATTCGCGCCCAGCGCCACCGCGTTGTTCGCGGTTGCGCGGCTGTTCGTGCCGATCGCTGTCGAGTCCGTGCCGGACACGTTCGAGCCCGTGCCGATCGCCGTTCCGTTTGCCGCGGTGACTTTCGAATTCGTGCCGATGGCCGTGCCGTTGGCCGCCGTGACGGTCGAATTCACGCCGACACCCGTACCGTTGTCGCCCGACACGTTCGAGCCGTTGCCGATCGCCGTGCCGTTCGTCGCTGTGACCGACGTGCTCGTGCCGATCGCGGTGTCCGTCGGGTCCGTTACGGTGCCGCTCGGGACGCTAGACGAAATCTTGCCGACGGTCGTCGTGAGGTTGGCCAGGTCCGCCGTCAGCGTCGACACTTGATTGGCGATCGAAAAGAGCTGGGAGCCGTTCACCGCATCCGTGCTGGTCGCGCTGATCGCGCCGGCCGCGACGTTGACGATCTGCCGCTCGGCACCGGCGCTGCCCACGCTCACCACGCCGACCGGCGTGCCCGCGAAGCCGCTGTAGGTCACGCCGTTGAGCGCCGCGCTGCTGACGGTGGTATAGGCACGCGTGGTCGCATTCGAGCCCAGTGCGACGGAATTCGCGTCGGCGGCGTTCGCACCTTCGCCGATGGCGACCGCGTTCGTGGCGGAGGCCGTCGCACGCGCAATGGCGACGCTGCCGGTAGCGGATGCCGAGCTGTCGACGCCGAGCGCGACCGCATCGGCCGCGCCCGCGTTGGCCTGAAAGCCGAGCGCCGTACCGCCCGCTGCAATGCTGCCCTTGCCCACGGCCGTCGAGAATGTTGCGGTGGCGCTCGCACCTTGCCCGACCGCCGTTGACTGGTCGACCGCCGACGCGCCCTGGCCGAAGGCGGACGCCGTTGCGCCGTTCGCGATGGCGCCGTTGCCGACCGCCGTCGCTTGAGTGCCGACTGCGCTCGAGACCGCCCCCATCGCAGTCGCCTGGTCGCCGGTTGCCACCGCATTTCCGCCGATGGCCGTCGCGAGCGTACCGGTCGCGGCCGCCATGCGGCCGATCGCGACGGTCTCGCTATAGGCGCCGGTCGACGAGCCCGAATTCGCGGCTGCCGCCGTGCCGATCGCGACGTTGTCGCAGCCGGTTGCCGTGGCCGGATACGTGCTGCTTCCCGAAATGGCGATGTTGCCGACGCAGCCCCCCGACGTTTCGGTCGACGTGCCGTTCTGCACATAGTCGGCTCGCGCGGGCGCGGCAGCAGCGAAGGCGACCATGGCCGCGCTGACCGTGACGGCAAGCGCGACCTTCGATTTCCTCGGTGCGCGTTGTGCCGAATTTCCCAACCCTCGTTGATTCTCGTTCATTTGTTTTCCTAGGCTCGATGTAAAAATCGTGTTGTGGCTTGCACGGCCCCGCTCGCAATGTCCCGGTCGCATCGATTCGTCCGTGTCTCCTTCATGACAGGCGTCAAGACTTTTGACTGACTGAATGAAAGGTCTACTAATCAAATTCGACATTCGCCGGTTGTGCGGCAAACGGGAAGCGGATCTTGAGTGCTGCTACTTGCTGCAGTCACGGTCGGTTCGAACTCCACCGATACGAAGCTCGAATTGCGACGACGCATTTTGATCGGCTGCGGTCGCGCAGATGTTTGCCAGGGCGGCTGAACGCTATGTTTCGGGAGAAATTCGTTTGGTGACGTGCACGATGAAACAGCGGGCGATCGCGAGTGCCGCGCAGTCGCATTGCCCGATGATCATGCGTCGGCTGGTGGAGAGGGGAAGGCGAGTGCGCTGCGCCACGCGATACCGCGATGCGCTTTCGCGAACGGAATGCACGCGATCCGGATGCCAACCGTGCGGTGTATGGCATCCGCTGCCGGAATGCGTGCGGTCACGCGACAGGCCGCACCGACTGTTGCTTGCCGGCCGGCCGCACGAAGACCGGCATCCTGGCGCTGGCCTTCCCGGTCTGCGTCGTTCAGTGCGTCACTGCGCCGGCAACGCGTTCGCCAGCGCCCGCATCGCGTCCGCCGTCTCCGGATTCGCCGGGAAAAACGCCTCGATCGCGAGCTCCGACAGCGTGACGTCGACCGGCGTGCCGAACACCGTCGTCGTGCTGAAGAACGTCAGCTCGCCGGCTGCCGTGCGCAGCCGCAGCGGCACCGCGATGTCCGCGTAGTCGGTGCGCGCAGGCGTGTCGTCGGGCTGGCCGGCCGGTACCGGATACGTGGCGAGTTCGTCACGCAATGCATGCAGCGTGTGGTCGCCGCTCGCGTCGATCTGCCGCTGCAGACGGTGCAGGATATGCGCGCGCCATTCGTGCCAGTTGACGATCTGCGCCGCGAGGCCGTCCGGGTGCAGGCTCAGGCGCAGCACGTTGACGGGCGGCTGCAGCAGCGCCGGATCGGCCTGCGCGACCAGCGCACCGAGCATCCGGTTCGCGGCGAGCAGCGTCCAGTGGCGATCCACCGCGAGCGCCGGGTAGGGCTCGTGGCCACGCAGCACGGCCTCGACCGCGTGGCGCGCCGCGTCGAGTTGCGGATCGGAGAATGGCCGCTCGCGAAACAGCGGCGCAAAGCCTGCCGCGACGAGCAGCGCATTGCGCTCGCGCAGCGGCACGTCGAGGCGCTCCGCGAGATGCAGCACCATGTCGCGACTCGGTTGCGCGCGACCCGATTCGACGAAGCTCAGGTGCCGTGCGGACACCTCCGCCTCGAGCGCGAGCGCCATCTGGCTCAGGCGCCGGCGTTGACGCCAGGTGCGCAGCAGCGGGCCGATGCCGGACGGGCGGCCGGCGGACCGGGGGAGCGACGGGAGGGCGGCGGTCGAGTTCATCAGAATTTGCTCCGAGAAACCCCGCCATTTCCCCCAAGGGGACTTCCTTCGGGGCGGATGGCGGGAAGGAAAGGAGTGCGGTTGACAGGCAGCTTCTTCCACGGGTTAGGATCACCGGCATGATTCTTGTCTACCGCTACCGGGTGAAGTCGCTCAACGGACTGCTCAACAAGCAGAGCCGAGCGGTGAACTACGTCTGGAACTTCTGCAACGATACGCAGAAGCACGCGGTCAAGTGGAGCAAGAAGTGGCCGACGGGTTTCGACTTGAATGTGCTCACCACCGGCAGCAGTAAGGAACTCGGCATCCACTCCGGCACGATCAACGCGACGTGCGAGCAATACGCGAAGTCGCGCAGTCGGAACCGTCGGCCCTACCTGCGCTATCGCGGCAGGAAATTGCTGGGCTGGGTGCCGCTGAAGGGCCGCGACCTGAAGCGCGAGGGCGATGCGTTTCGCTTTGGCGGTAACACCTTTCGCGTATTCAATAGCCGACCGCTTCCCGAGGGCAAGATCAAGGACGGAACCAACTTCGCGCAGGATGCCCGCGGCAACTGGTTTCTCAACATCGTGATCGAGATGTCTGATGTTCAGGCACGCCCGATCCGTTCCGGTGTCGGCATCGATCTCGGCCTGAAAGACTTCGGCACACTTTCGACCGGCGAGAAACTGCCGAACGACCAATTCGGCCGACGTGCGGCCGAGAAGCTCGCGAAAGCGCAACGGGCGCGAAAGCACAAGCGGCATATCGCGAAGCTGCACGCGAAGGTCGCGAATGCCCGTGCCGATTTCCAACACAAGCTCGCGCTCGATCTGGTGCGGCGTTTCGATTACATCGCGGTCGGCAACGTGTCGGCCGCGAAGCTCGCCAGAACCAGGATGGCGAAGAGCGTCTACGACGCATCCTGGTCGTCCTTCCGGGACAAGCTCCGTTACAAGGCGATCGCGCACGGGGCCACGTTCGAGGAAGTCGACGAAAGCGGTTCCACCCAGTCCTGTTCGTCGTGCGGATCGAAAGACAGCACGACGCGGCCGAAAGGTATCGCGGGACTGCAAATAAGGGAATGGAAGTGCAGTAGCTGTGGTGTCGTGCATGATCGTGATACCAATGCTGCGCTGAACATTCTCCGATGCGGACGTGCATCGCCAGGTGTGGGAATCCACCGCCTTTAGGCGGAGGAGAACGCCAAGAGGACGATGATAGGCAATCCCCCGCGCGCCGGGCATTACCCGTGAGGTAAGCATTCCGGATTGGCGTGCGTCACCGAGGCCGCAGGACGCCCGCCCGGGTCTCCCTTCCGCCCCCGCAATTCGTGCCCTGACGCCCCCCGACGCTGCGTTACCATAGCCCTCGTGCCGCCTGAGAGGCGGCATCGGACCCTGCGATCTGAACGCCCGGGCCGGACGCCGCACACATTCATAACAAGGCAGTCCAGGGGAATCCAGCAATGAAAAAACTCGCCGTCCGCGTCGCCTGCGTGGCGATGCTCGCACTCGCCGCGACCAGCGGCCACGCGCAAACCGAAACCGCGCAGGTCGAAATGAGGGCCGCCGCCGCGGCCGCCAACAAGGCCGTCGTGAACGGGCCGGCCGATATCGACGTGAAGCACGAAGCGGTGCTGAAGCTGAAGGCGGGCGAATCGTTCGTGCCGGCCGCCGAAGCCGGCCGCTACCTGCGCTCGATGGGCAACTCGATCGACGAATCGAAGCTGGTCGGCCTCGTGCTGCCCGAGGATCCGGACGCCGACTGGATCTCGGTCGTGTCGTTCGAGCCGAGCGGCTACATCCGCGACGACGACGCGAAGGACTGGAAACCCGACGAATTGCTGAAGAGCCTGCAGGCTGGCACCGAGAAAGACAACCCGGCGCGCAAGGAGCGCGGGCTACCCGAAAACGAGGTGGTCGGCTGGGCGCAGGCCCCCGCGTACGATGCGGGCACGCACCGGCTCGTGTGGTCCGCGATCATCCGCCACAAGGACGCGGCCGCGAACGCGGAGAACGAAGGCGTGAACTACCGGACGCTCGTGCTCGGCCGCGATGGCTACCTGTCGCTGACGATGGTGTCGAGGCTCGCCGACCTGCCGACGTACAAGGCCTCGGCCGACGACCTGCTTGCGAACATCCGCTTCAACGACGGCAAGCGCTACGCCGATTTCAACCAGTCGACGGACCACGTCGCCGAGTACGGCCTCGCGGCGCTGATCGTCGGCGTCGGCGCGAAGAAGCTTGGCCTGCTCGCGCTGATCGGCGCGTTCGCCGTGAAGTTCTTCAAGATCGGCGCGGTCGCGCTGCTCGCTGCCGGCGCGGGGCTGAAGCGCTTCTTCGGGCGTAAGCCGAAGGCAGCCGCGGTACCGGTCGTCGCCGATGCGTCCGGCACGCCGGAGACGGAGCGCAAGGCATGACGAAACTGCTGCTGCTGATCTTCGGCGGCCTGAAGCTCGGCAAGGTGCTCATGTCGGCGGGCACCATGCTGGTGTCGATCGCGGTCTACGCGCTGTTCTACGGCTGGCGCTTCGCGGCCGGGTTCGTCGCGCTGCTGCTGGTCCACGAAGCCGGTCACTACGTGGCCGCGCAGCGGCGCGGGCTCGACGTCGGGCTGCCGACGTTCATCCCGTTCGTCGGCGCGTGGATCCAGCTGAAGGAGATGCCGCACGACGCCGAAACCGAGGCGTACGTCGGGCTGGCCGGGCCGTTCGTCGGCACGCTCGGCGCGCTGGCCTGCTACGCGGCCGCGCGGCACTACGACAGCAACCTGCTGCTCGCGCTCGCCTATACGGGTTTCTTCCTGAACCTGTTCAACATGATTCCGCTGTCGCCGTTCGACGGCGGGCGCATCACCGCTGTGCTGTCGCCGCGCATCTGGTTCGCGGGCGTGCCCGTGCTGATCGCGCTGTTCGCATATCGGCCGAGCCCGCTCCTGATCGTGATGGCGATCCTCGCGCTGCCGCAGTTGAAGCGCGCATGGCGCTACGATCCCGATGCGCCGGAAAACCGCGCGTACTACGCGACGTCGGTCGAGACGAAGACGACCTACGCGCTTTGCTACGTCGGCCTGCTCGCGTTTCTCGCGCTGATGACGTCCGGCGTGCACGACATGCTGCGCGTCGCGCATTCCGCGGCCTGATGTCAGGACGGCGGCGCGCTTGCGCGCGGCCGCCGTCGTCGTCTTCCTTCCATTCCCGCCGAGGCTCACGCGTCGCGGTGACGCAGCTCGACGCGCTTGATGTCCTTCACGATCACCAGATAGCTGAGCACCGTGACGAGCGCGTTCAGCCCGACGAACACGAGCGCGCCGTTGAACGAGCCGCTCGCGCCGACCAGGTAGCCGATCGCGATCGGCGCGACGATGCCGGCCGTGTTGCCGAACATGTTGAACAGGCTGCCCGACAGGCCGATCGCTTCCTTCGGCGCGGTGTCGGCGACGACGGCCCAGCCGAGCGAGCCGATGCCCTTGCCGAAGAACGACACGGCCATCAGCACGATCACCAGCGCTTCGCTGTCGACGTAATTGCAGCCGATGATCACCATCGACAGCAGCATCCCGCCGACGATCGGAATCTTGCGTGCGAGCGTCAGCGACACGCCGCGGCGGATCAGCATGTCCGACAACATCCCGCCGAGCACGCCGCCGAGGAACCCGCAGATCGCCGGCAGCGACGTCATGAAGCCGGCCTTCAGCAGCGACATCCCGCGTGCCTGCACGAGGTAGATCGGGAACCACGTGAGGAAGAAGTACGTGAGCACGTTCACGCAGTACTGGCCGAGATAGACGCCGAGCAGCATCCGGTTCGACAGCAGCTGGCGCACGTAGTACCAGCCCGCGACGCGGCTGCTTTCGGACACGGTGCCGTTGCCGCGCGTCCCGGTCGGCCGGCCCGTCGTGCGCACGAGACCGCCGCCTTGCTCGATATGCTCGAGTTCCGCGCGATTCACCGCCGGATGGTCGGCCGGATCCTTCATCACGCGCAGCCACAGGAACGCGAGCGCGATGCCGGCGAGCCCGAGCCACAGGTACACGTGGTGCCAGCCGTACGCATGCGTGAGCCACGCCATCAGCGGCGAGAACACCACCGCCGCGAAATACTGCGCGGCGTTGAAGATCGCCGACGCCGTGCCGCGCTCGGCGGTCGGGAACCAGCTCGCGACGACCTTCGCGTTCGCGGGGAACGCGGGTGCCTCGGCGATGCCGACCGCGAAGCGCATCACGAACAGCGCGGTCACCGCGAACGCGGCGCTGCCGCCGAGCCCGATCGTGCTCTGCAGCAACGTGAACGCCGACCACAGGAAGATGCTGGTCGCATACACGCGACGCGCGCCGAAGCGGTCGAGCAGCCAGCCGCTCGGTAGCTGCGCGAGCACGTACGCCCAGCTGAACGCCGAGAAGATGTAGCCCATCGTCACCGGATCGATGCCGAAGGCCTTGCGGATCGGCGTGCCGGTGATCGACAGCGTCGCGCGGTCCGCGTAGTTGAGCGTCGTGACGACGAACAGCATCGCCAGGATCCAGTAGCGCACGGCGGTGCGGCGCACGCTGCCGGCGAGTTCGATCGGAAGATCGCGAGAATGGGACTGATTGGGCACTTTAATGTACGTCGTCGTATGACATGGCCGGAAGTTTATGGGCAATATCGGGGCGCAGGAACCTCGGGTTTTCCCTTTGAGTATGGGCCCGGCGGGATAAATATTGCGTGCTACTGCCGACTGAATAAAGGTTTACGGGCTATCATCGCGCCTCAGGCACGTCGCCGGAATCGCGAAGCGATGTCGGCAGACATCGTATCTGTTGAGCTACAATGAGCGAATCATTCCCGAACCACGGAGCACACCCCATGCAACTGACTGGAGAGATGCTGATCGGCGCCGAAGCGGTGGCCGGCTCGGCCGGTACCTTGCGCGCGTTCGACCCGACGAAGGGCGCGCCGATCGACGCGCCGGCCTTTGGCGTCGCGACGCAGGCCGACGTCGAGCGCGCGTGCGAACTCGCGCGCGACGCCTTCGACGCGTACCGCGCGCAGCCGCTCGCGGCCCGCGCGGCGTTTCTCGAGGCGATCGCCGACGAAATCGTCGCGCTCGGCGACGCGCTGATCGAACGCGCGCATGCCGAAACGGGCCTGCCCGTCGCGCGGCTGCAAGGCGAGCGCGGCCGCACCGTCGGCCAGCTCCGGCTGTTCGCGCGCGTCGTGCGCGACGGGCGCTTCCTCGCCGCGTCGATCGATCCCGCGCAGCCCGCGCGCACGCCGCTGCCGCGCTCGGACCTGCGGCTGCAGAAGGTCGGGCTCGGGCCCGTCGTCGTGTTCGGCGCGAGCAACTTCCCGCTCGCGTTCTCGGTGGCCGGCGGCGATACCGCGTCGGCGCTGGCGGCCGGCTGCCCGGTGATCGTGAAGGCTCATGAGGCGCACCTCGGCACGTCCGAGCTGGTCGGCCGCGCGATCCGCGCGGCGGTGGCGAAATGCGGGATGCCGGCCGGCGTGTTCTCGCTGCTGATCGGCCCCGGCCGCGTGATCGGCGCGGCGCTCGTCAGCCATCCGGCGATCCAGGCCGTCGGCTTCACCGGGTCGCGGCAGGGCGGCATGGCGCTCGTGCAGCTCGCGAACGCGCGTCCGCAGCCGATTCCCGTCTATGCGGAAATGAGCAGCATCAACCCGGTCGTGCTGTTCCCGGCCGCGCTGGCCGCGCGCGGCGACGCGATCGCGACCGGCTTCGTCGATTCCCTGACGCTCGGTACCGGCCAGTTCTGCACGAACCCGGGCCTCGTGCTGGCAGTCGACGGCCCCGATCTCGATCGCTTCGAGTCCGTCGCCGCGCAGGCACTCGCGAAGAAGCCGGCCGGCGTGATGCTGACGCGCGGCATCGCCGACGCGTATCGCAACGGTCGCGGCAAGCTGGCCGAACTGCCGGGCGTGCGCGAAATCGGCGCGGGCGAGGCGGCGCAGACCGACTGCCAGGCAGGCGGCGCGCTGTACGAAGTCGCCGCGCAGGCGTTCCTCGCCGAGCCGGCGTTCAGCCACGAGGTGTTCGGGCCGGCATCGCTGATCGTGCGCTGCCGCGATCTCGACGAAGTCGCGCGCGTGCTCGACGCGCTGGAGGGCCAGCTGACGGCCACGTTGCAGATGGACGCCGACGACAAGCCGCTCGCGCGCCGCCTGCTGCCGATCCTCGAACGCAAGGCCGGGCGCCTGCTCGTCAACGGCTACCCGACCGGCGTCGAGGTGTGCGACGCGATGGTGCACGGCGGGCCGTTCCCGGCGACGTCGAACCCGGCCGTCACGTCGGTCGGCGCGACGGCGATCGACCGTTTCCTGCGGCCCGTGTGCTATCAGGACTTCCCGGAAGACCTGCTGCCCGAAGGGCTGCAGGAAAGCAATCCGCTCGAGATTCCGCGGCTGCGGGACGGGAAGGCGGAGTGAGGGTGCGGCGGCTCGGTGCACAAGCCCGAACCGCTTGCTGAATGAATGAAAGCGGAGGCGGCCGGCTGGCTGCCTCCGCTTTTTTCATGGTGGCTTCCGCGTCGCCGGAATTTCTCCTACAGTAGCGAGGCCTCGGACCGCCCGGCCCGCAGGCGAGCCTGAGAGACCGACAAAAGACCAAGAGGGAACCATCCGATGAACATCAGCAAGCGCGGCGACCACCTGTTCGCCGCCGGATTGTGGAAGGCGATCGGCGACGTCGCGTATTCGGTGCGCAGCCGGATCGGCCAGTACAGCGAAGGGCGCGTGCTCGCGAATGCGCTGCTGGAATTCCAGCGCGACCTGGGCGGCAGCGAATTCGACGTGACGATCAACCAGGGGCGGCCCGTCACGGGCTCCGACGCGCATTCGCTCGTGTTCGGCCTCGCCGTGCGCCGTTTCAGGCAGGACATGGAAGCGCTGGTGTTCGCGCTCGAGCATCGCCGCGGCATCGACGAACGCGACCAGAGCCTGCGCACCGAAGCGCTGATGCAGGCCAACAGCGCGCTCCTGACCGCGAAGCAGTCGGCAACGATCACGGTCGGCCGGTTCTTCGATGCGGTCGTCGACCGCGACGTGCTGGGGCAGATTCTCGGCGGCGAGTCGAACGCACGTGTGCGCACGGACGCGCAGGGGCAGATCGAGGCGACCCGGATCAAGCTCGGCAACGTGCGTCACCGAATCATCGGCGTCATCGCGCAGATGTAGATGTGACCGCGCGCATCGCGGCAGGATGCGCGGCATGGCTGCCGCGGCAAACGACTGCGGCCGGCAAGCGCCGGCCGCGATGTAACACGAAACACAAGCCGGCCGCGGTGCCGCTGAAGGCGTCGCGCCGGCCGTACCCGCTTATTGCGGGCCCATCTTCTTGATCAGCACGTCCAGTTCGGCCATTTCGGCGTCGGTGAGGTCGACGAGCGGTGCGCGCACCGGGCCCGCGTCGTGGCCGACGAGCTTCGCGCCCGCCTTCACGATGCTGACCGCGTAGCCCGCGCGGCGGTTGCGGATCTTCAGGTACGGCAGGAAGAACTCGTCGATCAGGCGGCCGACCGTTGCGTGGTCGTCCTTCGCGATCGCTTCGTAGAATTCCATCGCCGTCTTCGGGATGAAGTTGAACACGGCCGACGAGTACACCGGCACGCCGAGTGCCTTGTACGCGGCTGCGTAGACTTCGGCCGTCGGCAGGCCGCCGAGGTACGCGAAGCGGTCGCCGAGGCGGCGGCGGATCGTGACCATGCTCTCGATTTCACCGACGCCGTCCTTGAAGCCGATCAGGTTCGGACAACGATCGGCGAGGCGCTCGAGCATGTCGGCGTTCAGCTTCGAATTCGCGCGGTTGTACACCACGACGCCGATCTTCAGCGCGCGGCACACCTGCTCGACGTGCTCGGCGATGCCTTCCTGGCTGGCTTCGGTCAGGTAGTGCGGCATCAGCAGCACGCCGCTCGCGCCGAGGCGCTCGGCTTCCTGCGCGTATTCGATCGCGACGCGCGTCGCGCCGCCGGCGCCGGCCAGGATCGGCACCTTGCCCTTGCAGGTTTCCGTCGCGACGCGGATCACGTCCGAATACTCGCGCTGCGTGAGCGAGAAGAATTCACCGGTGCCGCCCGCCGCGAACAACGCGGTCGCGCCATACGGCGCCAGCCATTCCAGACGCTCGGCATAGGTGGTCGGGCGGAAGCTGCCGTCCGCGTCGAAATCCGTCAGCGGAAACGACAGCAGGCCGTGGGAAATGATCTGTTTGAGTTCTTGCGGTGAAGTCATGATTGGGTCGTCCGTCTAGCGCGAGTGCTGGGTTCGTCGGGTACGGCATCCGGGCCATATTGGCGATGTCGTTGTATGTCATCGTACAACGCACGAAAGAGCGACGCAAGCGGTTTGCTGGCTGGCGAAAGGTAGGGTCTTTCCGGATAAGGGTTTACGCAGCATCGCAGGTTGGTGTTGAATGTCGTATGATGACTAACGATTTGACCGGTAGCTTCCCAGGAATTCCGATGACTGCTTCCCCTCTTTATATCCGCGTGCATCCGGACGACAACGTCGCGATCGTCGTCAACGACGGCGGCCTGCCCGAGGGCGCGACGTTCGCCGACGGCCTGACGCTGTGCGAAGGCGTGCCGCAAGGTCACAAGGTCGCGCTGGTCGACCTCGCGGCCGGCGACCCGATCGTCCGCTACAACGTCGTGATCGGCTACGCGCTCACGGAGCTGCGCCGCGGCACCTGGGTCAACGAGCGCACGATGCGCATGCCCGAGCCGCCGGGCCTCGACGACCTGCCGCTCGCCACGCGTGCCGCGCCGCCGCTGGCACCGCTCGAAGGCTATACGTTTGAGGGCTTTCGCAATCCCGACGGTTCGGTCGGCACGCGCAACATTCTCGCGATCACGACGACCGTGCAGTGCGTGTCGGGTGTCGTCGAGCATGCGGTGAAGCGGATCAAGGACGAACTGCTGCCGCGTTACCCGAACGTCGACGACGTGGTCGGGCTCGAACACACGTACGGCTGCGGCGTCGCGATCGACGCGCCCGATGCCGACATCCCGATCCGCACGCTGCGCAACATCAGCCTGAACCCGAACTTCGGCGGCGAGGTGATGACGGTGAGCCTCGGCTGCGAGAAGCTGCAGCCCGAGCGCCTGCTGCCGCCCGGCGCGATTCCGGTGGCGGCCGACGGCGCGACGGACAACGGCGGCGTCGTGTGCCTGCAGGACGCCGCGCACGTCGGCTTCAACTCGATGATCGACTCGATCATGAAGATGGCCGAATCGCATCTCGAGCGGCTCGACCGCCGTCGTCGCGAAACCTGCCCGGCATCGGATCTCGTCGTCGGCGTGCAGTGCGGCGGCAGCGACGCGTTCTCGGGGCTCACCGCGAACCCGGCGGTCGGCTTCGCGGCCGACCTGCTCGTGCGCGCGGGCGCGACGATCATGTTCTCGGAAGTGACCGAAGTGCGCGACGGCGTCGCGCAGCTCACGTCGCGTGCGGCGAACGAGGAGGTCGCACGCGAGATCATCCGCGAGATGGACTGGTACGACCGCTACCTGCAGCGTGGCCGTGTCGATCGCAGCGCGAACACGACGCCGGGCAACAAGAAGGGCGGCCTGTCGAACATCGTCGAGAAGGCGATGGGTTCGATCGTGAAGTCGGGCAGCGCGCCGATCGCTGGCGTCGTGCGTCCCGGCGATCGGGCGCGGCAGAAGGGGCTGCTGTACGCGGCGACGCCCGCGAGCGACTTCATCTGCGGCACGCTGCAGCTCGCGGCGGGGATGAACCTGCACGTTTTCACGACCGGCCGCGGCACGCCGTACGGTCTCGCGCAGGTGCCGGTGATCAAGGTCGCGACGCGCAGCGATCTCGCGCGCCGCTGGCACGACCTGATGGATCTCGACGCCGGGCAGATCGCGACCGGCGCGGCGTCGATCGAGGACGTGGGCTGGGAGCTGTTCCGGCTGATGCTCGACGTCGCGAGCGGCAAGCGCCGCACGTGGGCCGAGCAATGGAAGCTCGCGAATGCGCTGACGCTGTTCAACCCGGCGCCGGTGACCTGAAGCGCGGTTGCGACGGCAGACGATGCGGGCGCCTTCGGGCGCCCGTTTGCATGGTGGCGGCGCGATTTCCTTACTTCGCACGTAATCGACCGCCCGTGCGAGGCCGGCGACGATAGCGTCACGCGAACCCGCAACGTCCGCGGCGCTGTCCTCCCCTCATTCACACCAGGAGCCTCGCATGAACACCGCTCAAACCGTCCCCTCCGCTCACGCCGACCTCGTCGACCGCTATTTCGATGCATGGAACGAACCCGACGTCGCGCGCCGGCGCGCCCTGATCGATGCGACCTACGCGAGTGACGCGGCCTATCGCGATCCGCTGATGACCGGCGACGGCCACGCGGGCATCGACACGATGATCGCCGCGGTGCAGGAACGCTTTCCTGCCTTTCGGTTTCGCCGCACGACCGGCGTCGACGGATTCGGCCAGCACCTGCGTTTCTCGTGGGCGCTCGAGTCGCCCGACGGTGCGACGATCGTGAAGGGCTCGGATTTCGGCACCGTCGATGCGTCGGGCCGCCTGAAGTCGGTCACGGGTTTCATCGACGAAATGCCGGCCGCGGGAGCGTGACACGAGCCGCGCATGCCCGGCGGCGTCCGGGATCGGGTAACGTTATGCGGTTCGTTCCCGATCCTGGAGACTTGCCCACATGTTGAAGAATCTCGATCCGCTCCTGCACGCTGACATCCTGCACACGCTGCGTGCGATGGGCCACGGAGATGAAGTGGTGATTTGCGATGCGAATTTTCCGGCGGAAGCCGTCGCCGAGCACACGGTGGTCGGCCGTGCGCTGCGCATCGACGGCGCCGATTCGGCGCGCGTCGCGCGCGCGGTGCTGTCCGTGCTGCCGCTCGACACGTTCGTCGATACACCCGCGTGGCGGATGGAAGTCGTCGGCGACCCGGCCGCGGTGCCGCCCGTGCAGCGCGAAGTGCAGGCCGAGATCGATCGCGCGGAAGGTCGCGCGGTGCCGCTCACGGGCGTCGAACGTTTCGCGTTCTACGAGCGCGCGCAGCAGGCGTATGCGGTGATCGTCACCGGCGAGTTGCGCGGCTATGGCTGCTTCATCTTCAAGAAGGGCGTGCTGCTGAGCGACGCGGGTTAGGGCCGGTTCGCGTTATTTGCGCCAACGGCCGAATGCTGCTTGTCGGGGCGCCGGCGTATGCGTGCCGCCGCCGCAGTGTAAAGATTTGCTACAACCTTTTTCTTGGACACCGCGGAAAGACCCTCTATGCTGGCCCATTTGCCGCGGGCCCAGCAGGGCCGCGCGGCCTCGAGCCGCACGGGCGCGCCCCGTACGGACGGCCGAATTGCATACGAGGAGAGAGGCATGACGCGTTCCGTCGATTCCGGCGTCATTTTTTTCGCACGCCTGGCGCTGGCGGCGTTGTTCTTGTGGGGCGGCGTGATGAAGCTGCTCGGCTACAGCGATTTCATCGGCTATCTGCATGGACTGAACGTGCCCTATCCGCAGGTGATGGGGCCGGTCGTCGTGACGATCGAAGCGCTCGGCGGCCTGCTGCTGATCGTCGGCTACAAGGTGAAGCCGCTCGCGTTGCTGATGGCGTTCTATACGATCGCGACCGCGATGGTCGGGCACAATTTCTGGGACGCGACGGACGCCGCGGTCCAGCATGACATGGTGATCCACTTCTGGAAGAACGTCGCGATCGCCGGCGGTTTCCTGCTGCTGTTCGTGACCGGCGCCGGCGGCGCGAGCATCGACGCGCTGCGCCGGCCGAGCTCGTCGTACGGCGCGCTGCGCTGAGCTGAGTCGCATTCGGCGACGCACCGCACGCCGTCGCACTCGAGCAGACTAGACAAAAGGGCCGAATCCCGCACGCCGCGGGATTCGGCCCTTTGTTCATGCGGACGGCGCGTGCGCGCCGGCGTTCAGCGTGCGTCCTTCAGGTCCTTCGCATCCTTCGAGAACTGCACGGCGATCGCGCCGAGCACGCAGATCGCCGCGACGTACGCGACCGGCGCGAGCGGATTCGACTTCATCATCAGCGACACGATCACCGGCGTCAGGCCGCCGAAGATCGCATACGCGACGTTGTACGAGAACGAGATGCCCGAGAAGCGCACGACGGCCGGGAAGCTCTTGACCATCACGAACGGCACCGCGCCGATCGTGCCGACCATGAAGCCGGCGATCCCGTAGTAGAGCGGCAGCGTCGACGCGTCGGCCGCGACCTGCACGAACAGCAGGTAGTAGCACGCAGCCAGCACGAGGCCGCCGATGCCGAGCACGCGCTTCGCGCCGATCCAGCCCGCGAGCGAACCGGCGGTGATGCAGCCGGCCGTCAGGCACAGCGTCGCGATGCTGTTCGCGAACAGCGTGGTCGCGGGCGTCAGGTGGAATTGCTTCTGCAGCAGCGCGGGCGTCATCAGGATCACGACGACGATCGCCGCCGACAGCATCCACGTGAGCAGCATCGACACGATCACCGCGCGGCCGTGGTCGCGCAGCACGGCCTTCAGCGGAATCTCGGCCGCGAGCGCCTTCTTGGCCTTCATCTCGGCGAACACCGGCGTTTCATGCAGCCAGCGGCGCAGGTACACGGAGAACAGGCCGAACACGCCGCCGAGCAGGAACGGAATGCGCCATGCGAACGCGGTGACTTCGGCGCCCGAGTAACGGCTGTTGATCCCGGCCGCAACCAGCGAGCCGAGCAGGATGCCGGCCGTGAGGCCCGCGGTCAGCGTGCCGCACGCATAGCCGATGTGGCGCGACGGCACGTGCTCCGACACGAACACCCATGCGCCCGGCACTTCGCCGCCGACCGCCGCGCCCTGCAGCACGCGGAACAGCAGCAGCAGCACCGGCGCGAGGAGGCCGATCGAGTCGTAGGTCGGCAGCAGGCCCATCAGCAGCGTCGGCACCGACATCATCAGCACGCTCAGCGTGAACATCCGCTTGCGGCCGAACAGGTCGCCGAAGTGCGCCATGATCACGCCGCCGAGCGGGCGCGCGAGATAGCCGGCCGCGAAGATGCCGAACGTCTGCAACTGGCGCAGCCAGTCGGGAATGTCGTGCGGGAAGAACAGCTGCCCGATCGCGGGCGCGAAAAACACGAAGATGATGAAGTCGTAGAACTCGAGGGCGCCGCCGAGTGCGGCAAGGCCAAGGGTCTTGTAGTCGCTGCGCGTGAGCGCGCGTTCGGCGGCGCGAGGCACGCCGCTCAATTCGGAAGCTTGCATGGTCAGGACGATCGGTTTTCGAATGTTGTTGTCGGTGCTGCGTCTCCAGAGCCCGCTATCGGCATGGACTGGCAAGGCGCGGCCTGCGTCGTCGAGCGTGTGCCGGGCGCCGGATAGGGCACGTGACACGCACCGTCGCACCAGGATGGGGCGCGACGCGGACGAAGCGTCAAAGCGGGTGGGGGGATTCTACAGGAGCGCGAAATACGCGCGCGCGGGGCTGCGCCGAGGAATGCTTCGGACTTCGCGGAGCCGAAAAGCACGCGGCGCGGCAGGCGGGTGAACCGCTTGCCGCGCCGCGCGGGACAGGGTCGGTGCGATCAGTTGCCGGCGATCGTGTCGACCGGCTTGAACGCGCCGTGCTCGACCTTGTAGATCGTCACCGGCGCATCCTTCAGGTCGCCCTTCGCGTCGTACGCGATGCTCGGGGCCGACACGCCCTTGATCGACACCTTGCCGAGATACGGCGTATAGACTTTCGGGTCGGTCGAGTTCGCGTCCTTCATCGCGGTGAGCAGCGCGATCGTGCCGTCGTACGAGTAGGGCGAATAGGTGATCACGTCTTCATTGAAGCGTGCCTTGTAGCGCGATGCGTAGCCGGCGAAGCCCGGCATCTTTTCCTTCGGCAGCCCACCCATGTAGACGATCGCGCCTTCGGCCGCGTCGCCGCCGACCTTCAGGAACGTCGGCGAGCGCGACATCTCGCCAGTCACGAATGCCGACTTCATCCCGAGTTGGCGCATCTTGCGGATCATCGGCGAAGACTGCGCATCGCCGCCGCCGTAGAAGATCGCATCCGGGTTGATGCCCTTCAGGTTGGTCAGGATCGCGGAGAAGTCGAGCGCCTTGTCGTTCGTGAAGTCGCGCTTGACGATCGTGCCGCCCGCGGCCTGCACGGCCTTCGCGAATTCGTCGGCGATGCCCTGGCCGTAGGCCGTGCGGTCGTCGATGATCGCGATGCGCTTGAAGCGCAGCGTCTTCACCGCATACGTGCCGACGATGCGGCCGGCCTGCGCGTCGCTCGTCAGCAGCCGGTAGGTGGTCTTGTAGCCGCGCGCCGTGTATTGCGGCGACGTCGCCATCGAGATCTGCGGCAGCCCCGCGCGATCGTACAGGTCGGACGCCGGAATGCTCGTGCCCGAGTTGAAGTGGCCGATGACCCCGCGGACGTTGTCGTCGATCAGCCGCTGCGCGACCGTCGTACCGGTGCGCGGGTCGGCCTGGTCGTCCTGCGAGTCGAGCTGGAACGTGACCGGCTTGCCGCCGATCGTCGGATGCGTCGCGTTGAAATCGGCGATCGCGAGTTGCACGCCCTTCTGCATGTCCGCGCCGTAGTTCGACTGCGGCCCCGTCAGCGGTGCGGCGAAACCGATCTTGACGACGTCGGCGGCGATGGCGTGTGCGCCCGACAGTGCGCAGGCAGCAGCCAGCGCGACGTGCGATACCTTCAGCTTCACTTTCACTTCCCCTTGATGGCGTGGTTGGGCCGCCGCCGGCCAGCGGGCCGGTGCGGTAAACCGGGCGAGACGTATCGGGTTGCAGGCCTTTCCGAAAGCCGTGCGGGGTGTGCCGTGTGCTGCGCGGGTTGTGCCGGAATCGGCGTGCGCGGCGGCGGCGGGATGTCGTCTCGTAACCGTTGATCGAAGTCTAGGTAGCGAAAATGCGCGCGTCTTGCGCGTTCGGTGCGTGGCCGGCGACGATTTCGGCATATCGTCGATAACCCTGATATATGCTGAAATCGTCATGGCGAGTGCGCAAACGCGCCAAGACGCGACACGCCGGCATTTCTAGGATGGCGGGTTCGGGCGCGCGTAGTCTCGGCGCCGGTGGGTTGAGCCGATGTCGCCGACCGTGAGCGACGCCAGGCAACGGGCCGGTGCGAAATCGTGTCCTCCGGACACGCGTGCGATGCAGTGGTTGCGCACACAACTGCACGGTGCATGACGTGCTTGCCAATGCATGCGATCGCCCGATCGTCGCCGATCGGCGGCGCGTTGCGCGCACCACCGTTCGCCGGTCCGCCCGATCGCTGGCCCGCGATCTCCGCGACGCGTTCGAGACGGCGCTCCTATAATCGACGCCATCAGCCACCCCTTCGCAGATGCCGGGATGACGACCTTTCTTGCCGCACCGCCCATGAGCCTGTCCGATACGTTGCGCTACCAGCCCGACAACGCCGATCTCGGCGCGATGCTCGCGCACTTCCGCCTGCTCGAGCCGGTGTTCGACGCGCTGCCCGACGTCGCGTTCTTCGTGAAGGATGCAAACGGCCGCTACGCGCTCGTCAACCGCACGCTGGCGATGCGCTGCGGCTACAAGGACAAGCGCGACCTGCTCGGCAAGACGACCGACGAAGTGTTTCCACGCCGCTTCGGCCGGACCTATTTCGAGCAGGACATGGCGACGATCACCGCCGGCCAGCAGTTGATGGACCAGCTCGAACTGCATCTGTATCCGGGCCGTCAGCCGGGCTGGTGCCTGACCTGCAAGGAGCCGCTGCGCGACGCGGCCGGCAAGGTGGTCGGCCTCGCGGGCATCTCGCGCGACCTGAAGGCGCACGAGGGTTCGCATCCGGCCTACAGCAAGCTCGCCGACGTGGTGCAGCACATCCAGGATCACTACGTGCAGCCGCTGAACCTGAAGCAGCTCGCGCAGATGGCCGGGATGTCGGTCGCGCAGCTCGAACGCTACTTCCACAAGGTGTTTCACCTGACGCCGCGCCAGGTGCTGCTGAAAACGCGGCTCGACGCGGCCACGGCGCTGCTCGTCACACACGACAAGGTGACGGACGTCGCGGCGCTATGCGGTTATACGGATCACAGCGCGTTTACGCGCCAGTTCAAGGCGACGGTCGGCGTGACGCCGACGGAGTACCGGCTGATGCTGCAGGACCGGGCAGGGTGACATGACGCGCCGGCCGGGCCGGCGGGTCGGGAGGATCGGGGTGGTACGGGAGCGGGAAACGGGAAAGCGTCGGCTCAGCGGTAGCCGAGCCCTTTCAGGACGGCCGTGCCGTCTTCGGTCAGCCGGAAGCTCGGTGCCGTGTCGGCGTCGAGCTTGACCATCTCGACGAGGCCGGCTTCCTGCAGTGCGGGCAATTCGGGTTTGGCATTCGCGCCGATCGGTGCGTGCAGCAGCACGAGCAGCGTCGCGATTTCATGATGGCTGAGCAAACGGCGCAGCATCGTCTTTTTCACTGGGGGGGCGGCCGGGCGGCCCGCGGGTGCATCTACGGCGCTCATCGCTGTCCTCCTTTTCGGGATATCCGTCGGGTTACTGGTTGCGGATGGTGCCGTCGAAGACTTAAGCGATTCTTAAAACCGCGGGGGCCGCGCGGATGATGCAGTGCGGCAAGCATTACCGGATGTAACCCCCGCCGGGCGGCCGTTTCGGGTCGCGAGCGGTCAGCCTTGCCGGACGGGGCACCGCCGCGACATTCGCCACGATGGTGCGTCCGCGCGGCGGGCGCCGTGGGGTCGGTGCGGTTTCCCCATTCAATCCGACCCCGAAACGAAACTCCGTTGCGCCCTTATTTCCTGCGCTGGGCCTGCGCCGCGAGCCGCACGGCCGCGTTGGTCGCGCCATAGCCGTCGTAGCCACCGCGCCGCTCGACGATTTCGAGCGAGAAGCGGTTGTCGACCAGTTCTGTATACGCGTGCAGGAATTCGCCGCCGTTTTCGTCGCGGTCGTACAGCAGATGGTGCGCGCTGAGCGTGTCGATCAGCTCGTCCGGCAGCGCGTAGCGCGCGGCGAGATCGTCGTAGTAGTTCGGCGGGATCCGCAGGAACGGCACGCCGTCGGCCGCGAACGCGGCAACCGTCTTCACGATGTCGTCGGTCCGGAACGCGACGTGGTTCAGTCCCGTGCCGTGATAGCGGTCGAGCGATTCGGCGACGGCTGTATGGCGGTCGACCGACGCATTCAGCGCGATCCGCACCGAGCCGTCCGCGCTGCGCACCGCACGGCTGCGCATCAGTCCGTACGGATCGGGCACGAGCCAGCTGCGCTCGGCCTCGAAGCCGAAGGCGGTCTTGAAGAACAGGATCCACGTATCGAGCGCGTCGGCCGGCAGCGCGAGGCAGACGTGGTCGATGCCCGTCAGCGGGCCGACCTCGCTCGGGCCGTCGATGTCGGTCAGCACGAAATCCGATTCATACAGGGTCGGCGCGTTCGGCGCCTCGTCGACGAAGTATTCGAGGCTGCCGTCCGGCGCCTGCACGCTCGGCAGCACGCGCTCGTTCGGGCCGACGCGCCCGGAAAACGGCGCGTAGCCGAAGCCGGCCGCGCGTTCGACCGCCACTTTCGCATCGTCGACGCGGAACGCCGACGCACACAGCGACAACCCGTGCTGCTGGAAGAACGCGTCGGCGAACGAATCTCGCTCGGCGTTCAGCACGATCGATGCGGCGCCGTGCTGGAACAGCGTCACGTCCTTCGACCGATGGCGGCCCGCGAGCCGGAACCGCATCCGGCCGAGCCATTCGCCGACGGTGGCCGCCGCCTGCGCGTCGACCGCGAATTCGATGAACTGGAACCCGACGTGCGCCGGCGGCGCCGGCGGCGCGAACAGCGGCTGGTCAGCGGCCGGTGTGCGGCCGTCCTGCGCGAGCCGCGCGCGCGTCAATTCTTCCAGATAGAGCAGCGAGCGGTGGCCGTCGGCGGCCGTGATCGCGGTCGGCGCGGCGCGGAAGCCGTCGTTGAAGATCTCGAGCGACAGCGGCCCCGTATAACCGGACTCGATCACGCGAGCCGTGAAGCGCGCGAGGTCGAAGTCGCCCTGGCCGGGGAACGAGCGGTAGTGGCGGCTCCATTCGAGCACGTCCATCGCGAGCTTCGGCGCATCCGCGATCTGCACGAACGCGATCCGGTCGCCCGGGATGTCGGCGATCGCGTCCGGCGAATCGTCGAGCGACAGCGTATGGAAGCTGTCGAGCGCGAGGCCGAGATGCGGGCTGTTCACCGCGTTCACGAGCTGCCACGCATGGCTGTACCGGTTCACGACGCGGCCCCACGCGAGCGCCTCGTACGCGGCGACCACGCCGGCCTGCCGCGCGGCTTCGGCGAGCGCGCCGAGCTGGTCGACCAGCAGCGCGTCGTCCGCGATCGTATCGGGCGACACGTTGCTGCACACCAGGATGCGGTCGGTGCCGAGCGCGTGCATCACGTCGAACTTGCGGCGGATGCGGTCGAGATTGCGGGCGAGCTGGGCCGGGCTCACGCCCTCGAAGTCGCGAAACGGCTGGAACAGCACGATGTCGAGGCCGAGATCGGCGGCCATGCGCCGCACGTCGGCGGGCGATCCGTCGAAGTAGACGAGGTCGTTCTCGAAGATTTCGACACCGTCGAAGCCGGCGGCCTGGATGGCGGTGAGCTTCTCGGCGAGGGTGCCGGACAGTGACACGGTGGCGATCGAGCGCTGCATGGGCGAATCCTGCGGATGAGCGGGGTGTGGCGTCGGCCGAATCGGGCTGGAATGAACCAGTCGTTGAATTCACGACGAACGCCATATCCCGAATTTACTAGGGGAGTGAGATGAATTATACAAACTAACTAGATGGTACAAATTAGCGAAAACCCGAAAAGACATTGCGCTTGCGCAAGCGCACACTAGCGCCAATTCTTGACGTCAGGGGCCGAAGTCGGCTAGCGATTCGCCCCCGTTTCTGGAGCAAAACCGACATGAGCAAGCACAAGGTACTGGTGCTGAACGGCCCGAACCTGAATCTGCTGGGGACCCGCGAGCCCCATATCTACGGCGCGGAGACCCTCGCCGACCTCGAGCAGCGTTGCCGCACGGCGGCCGACGGGCTCGGGCTGGAGATCGACTTCCGCCAGTCGAACGCCGAGCACCAGCTGATCGACTGGCTGCATGCCGCGCGTCACGACACGCACGGCATCGTGATCAACCCGGCTGCCTATACGCATACGTCGGTCGCGCTGGCCGACGCGCTGTCCGCGATCGCGAAACCCGTGATCGAGGTGCATATCTCCAACGTGCACCGCCGCGAGGCATTCCGTCACCACTCGTACGTGTCGGCGGTAGCCGAAGCCGTGATCTGCGGCTGCGGCACCGAAGGCTACGTATTCGCGCTGCAGCGCCTGTCGACCCTTTTTGCCCAGGGAGCCGCACGATGAGCCGCCCGTCTTTTCTGATCGGCCTGATCGGCCAGGGCATCGGCGGTTCGCTGTCGCCCGCGATGCATGAGGAAGAAGGATTCCGCCAGGGATTCGGCTACGTGTACCGGCGCATCGATCTCGACGCGCTCGGCCTGACCGTCGACGCGCTGCCGCAACTGCTCGATGCCGCGCAGCGGATGGGCTACAACGGGCTCAACATCACGCATCCGTGCAAGCAGCGCGTGATCGAGCACCTCGACGCGCTGTCGGACGACGCGCGCGCGCTGGGCGCGGTGAACACCGTGCTGTTCAAGGACGGCAAGCGGATCGGCCACAACACCGACTGGTCGGGTTTCGCGAAGTCGTTCCGCCGCGGGCTGCCCGATGCGTCACTCGAGCGTGTCGTCCAGCTCGGCGCGGGCGGCGCGGGTGCGGCCGTCGCGCATGCGGCGCTGCAGATGGGCGCCGCCGAACTGACGATCTTCGACGTCGACGGCACGCGTGCCGCCGCGCTCGCAGGCGATCTGCAGCAGCGCTTCCCGGCCGCGCGGGTCACGCCGGGTAGCGATCTCGCGGCCGCGATGCACGCCGCGACGGGCCTGATCCATGCCACGCCGACCGGCATGGCCAAGCATCCGGGCCTGCCGCTGCCGGCCGAACTGCTCCATGCGGGGATCTGGGTGGCCGACATCGTGTATTTCCCGCTCGAAACCGAACTGATCCGCGCGGCGCGCGCGGCCGGTTGCGCGACGCTGCCGGGCGGCGGGATGGCCGTGTACCAGGCCGTCGATGCATTCGAGATCTTCACCGGACGTACGCCGGACGACGAGCGGATGTTCGAACACTTTCAGTCGCTCGTCGCGCGCTGACCCTTCGACTTACTAGCTGTAAAGAGAGACCAGGAGACGACCATGCAGCACACCACCCACACGAACGCCGCGCCCGCGCAGGCGGCCGGCACGGTCCGGCGGACATCGGCGCGCTACAAGATTCTCGCGCTGCTCGCGATCGGCACGATGATCAACTATCTCGACCGTACCGTGCTGGGGGTGGCTGCGCCGCAGCTCACCAAGGAGCTCGGCATCAACGCGGCCGTGATGGGCATCATGTTCTCCGCGTTTTCGTGGACGTACGTCGCGATGCAGGTGCCGGGCGGCTTGTTTCTCGACCGCTTCGGCAGCAAGATCACCTATTACTGGTCGATGACGCTGTGGTCGCTGTGCACGTTGCTGCAGGGCTTCGTGCCCGGCGTCGGGACGCTGCTCGCGTGCCGGCTCGGCCTCGGCGTCGCGGAGGCGCCGTGCTTCCCGACCAACAGCCGCGTCGTCGCGACGTGGTTCCCGCAGAACGAACGGGCGATGGCGACCGGCACCTATACCGTCGGCGAGTACATCGGTCTGGCGTTCTTCAGCCCCGTGCTGTTCGCGCTGATGGGTGCATTCGGCTGGCGGTCGCTGTTCTGGGTGGTCGGCGCGGTCGGCATCGTGTTCGGCTTCGTCTGGTGGAAGTTCTATCACGAGCCGCGCAACCATCCGGCAGCAAACTCCGAAGAACTCGCGTACATCGAAGCGGGCGGCGGTCTCGTGCACGGTGCGCGCAAGGATGGCGACAAGGGCGGCAAGCCCGCGCAGGCCAAGTTCAGCTGGTCGATGGCCGGTCAGCTGCTGAAGAAGCGCCAGCTCGCGGGTATCTGCCTCGGCCAGTTCGCCGGCAACTCGACGCTCGTATTCTTCCTGACCTGGTTCCCGACCTATCTCGCGACCGAGCGCCACATGGGCTGGCTGAAGATCGGCTTCTTCGCGGTGATGCCGTTCATCGCCGCGTCGGTCGGCGTGATGTTCGGCGGGATCTTCTCCGACTGGCTGCTGCGTCGCGGCAAGTCCGCGAACCTCGCGCGCAAGCTGCCGATCATCGCGGGCCTGCTGCTCGCGTCGACGATCATTCTCGCGAACTACGTGAAGAGCAACGAAGCCGTGATCGCGATCATGTCGGTGGCGTTCTTCGCGCAGGGGATGGCCGCGCTCGGCTGGACGCTCGTGTCCGACATCGCGCCGGACGGCCTGCTCGGCGTGACGGGCGGCATCTTCAACTTCGCGGCGAACCTCGCAGGCATCGTCACGCCGCTGGTCGTCGGCTTCATCGTCGCATCGACCGGGTCGTTCGTCGGCGCGCTCGTGTTCATCGGCGTGATCGCGCTGATCGGTGCGCTGTCGTACATCTTCGTCGTCGGCGACATCAAGCGGATCGAGCTGTAAGTACCGGCTCCACGCACTCTCGGTGCGTTCGCCCGGCGACCTTGGGTCGCTGGGCTTTTTTGTTTTTGTCCCCGATTGCGGCGCCGGTTCATGCGTCAGCGCTCACGCGCGCTGCACGGCAATCCCGAGCGATTCGACCGCCTGCGCGATCGCCGCGACCGCACGCCGGATGTCGCCGGCATCGATCGCGCCGATGCAGCCGACGCGGAACGTCTCGAGTTGCGTCAGCTTGCCCGGATACAGGATGAAGCCCGCGTCGCGCACCGCGTCGTAGAAGCGGCGGAAATCGTAGGCCGGATGGTCGGGCGCATGGAACGTGACGATCACGGGCGCCTGCACGCTGGCGTCGAGGAACGGCGTGAAGCCGAGCGCGCGCATCGATTCGACCAGCGTCCGGCAGTTCTCCGCATAGCGCGCACCGCGCGCAGGCTGGCCGCCTTCGGCCAGGTACTGGTCGAGCGCGGCGCGCAGTGCCGCGATCACGTGGGTCGGCGGCGTGAAGCGCCACTGGCCCGTCTTGCGCAGGTACGCGTCCTGATCGTGCAGGTCGAGCGCGAGCGACGGCGAAATGCCTTCGCTCGCGTCGAGCGCGGCGCGCCGCACGATCGCGAACCCCATCCCCGGCACGCCCTCCAGGCATTTGCCGCTCGCCGAGATCAGCGCGTCGATCCCGCTGTCCGCCAGCGCGATCGGCAGGGCGCCGAACGAACTCATCGCGTCGACGATCAGCCGCTTGCCGTGCCGCCGGCACACGGCCGCGATCGCGTCGAGCGGATTCAGGATGCCGGCGCTCGTTTCCAGGTGCACCAGCGCGACATGCGTGATGCGCGGCTCGCGCGCGAACGCGGCTTCGACCGCGGCAGGGTCGACCGCTGCGTCCTCGCCGAATGGCAGCGCGATCGCCTCGATGCCGAGCCGCCCGAGGATCTTCAGGATGCGCGCGCAATACGCGCCGTTGTCCGGCACCAGCACGACGCCGTCGCGCGGCACCAGCGTGCCGAGCGCGGCCTCGACCGAAAACGTGCCGCTGCCTTGCATCGGCACGCACACGTATTCGTCGCCGCCGCGCGCGATCGCGACGAGATCCGCGCAGACACGGGCCGTCAACTGATTGAAAGCGGCGTCCCACGAGCCCCAGTCATGTTGCATTGCGTGGCGTGTTGTGGCGGACGTGGTGAGCGGGCCGGGTGTGAGCAGGATCGGGTCGGACATGGCTTTTCTCCAGCAAAGATCGGATGAAACGCCGGGGCGGCATTTCTGAATGACTTGCACGATATTGGCAAAATGTGTCATTTTTTGGAAATTGTGGCACGCGTCACGGCGTTGTCATCGAACGCTGTGATCCTTCGGTTGCCGCGCGAAACCACCTGCAGCGCGGCAGCGAGGCAGGCCGGTTGTCGGTCTGTCCGACTAACAGGAGCCGGATCGTGCCCCGGCCGCTTGGTGTTCCGCCTACGGAGAAGTGAGATGACACTGCAGAATTCCTCGCGCGCCGCTGCCGGCGCGTTCCGCAAGCTCGCGCTGGCCGTCTGCGCCGCCGGTCTGCTGCAAGGCGCCGCGATGCCCGTGCATGCGGCGAACGCGGTGGTGCTGTACACGGCGGACGGTCTCGAGAACCTCTATCGCGATGTGCTGCCGGCATTCGAGAAGAAGGAAGGCGTCAAGGTCAACATCGTGACGGCGGGCAGCGGCGAGGTCGTCAACCGCGCGAACATCGAAAAGAATTCGCCGAAGGCGGACGTGATCGTCACGCTGCCGCCGTTCATCCAGCAAGCCGGCCAGATGGGCCTGCTGCAGCCGTACCAGAGCGTGAACTACAAGAACGTGCCGGCGATCGCGAAGGCGGAAGACGGCACGTGGGCGACGTTCGTGAACAACTACTTCTCGTTCGCGATCAACCCGGACGTCGTGAAGAACCAGCCGAAGACGTTCACCGACCTGCTGTCGCCGGCCTACGCGGGCAAGGTCGCGTACTCGAACCCGGCGACCGCCGGCGACGGGATGGCCGTGCTGATCCTGACGACGTCGCTGATGGGCGAGGACAAGGCGTTCGACTACCTCGCGAAGCTGTCGCAGAGCGTGAAGTTCCACACGAAGGGCACGGGCTACCTGAACGTGCTGCTGTCGCGTAACGAGATCAGCGTCGCGAACGGCGACCTGCAGATGGACCTCGACGACGCCGAGCACGGCGCGCTGTCCGTCAAGCCGATCTTCCTGGCCGCGAAGGACGGCGACCAGCCGACCACGTTCCAGCTGCCGTACGGCATCGGCCTGATCAAGAGCGGCCCGAACCAGGACGCCGGCAAGAAGCTGATCGACTACCTGATGTCGACGGACGTGCAGTCGAAGGTGCCGGACATGTACGGCATCCCGGGCCGCACGGACGTGCCGCTGGCCGGCAAGAACGGCGAAGCGGTCAAGAAGGCGATCGCGGGCGTGAAGCTGATTCCGGTCGACTGGACCCAGGTCATGGCGAAGAAGCCGGTGTGGATCGAGCGCTGGAAGAAGGACGTGATCGGCAGCTCGGGCAAGCAGGTCGACGTCGTCAAGCCGAAGTGATCGGCGCACGCCACCTGTATTAGTGAGCAAGAGGATGAACCCGGTGGAAACCACCCTGACCCATCCCGGCGCATTCGGCGCCGCCGAACCGCAAGCGACGCTGCGGTCCGGCGCGCCGGGCGGCGTGCAGATCGAACACCTGAGCGTGCGCTACGGCGCGCGCACGGTGCTGGAAGATCTGTCGCTGTCGATCGGCGCCGGTGAATTTCTCACCGTGCTCGGCAAGAGCGGCTGCGGCAAGACCACGCTGCTGCGCTTCATCGCCGGGTTCGTGAAGGCCGACGGCCTGACCGGCACGCTGACCGTGGCCGGACGCGACCTGACCTATGCGCCGCCGCACAAGCGCAATCTCGGTCTGTTGTTCCAGAATTACGCGCTGTTCCCGCACCTGTCGGTGTTCGAGAACGTCGCATTCGGGCTGCGCGCCCGCGGGATGGCCTCGTCGGAAGTGACGCGCCGCGTCGCCGACGCGCTGAAGCTCGTGCAGCTCGGCGACGCAGGCCATCACCTGCCCGCGCAGTTGTCGGGCGGGATGCAGCAGCGCGTCGCGCTGGCCCGCGCGCTCGTGATCGAGCCGGACGTGCTGCTGCTCGACGAGCCGCTGTCGGCGCTCGACGCCAACCTGCGCGCGTCGGTGCGCAGCGAGCTGAAGGCGCTGCACGAGCGCCTGCCGAACCTGACCGTCGTCTGCGTGACGCACGACCGCGACGACGCGCTCGTGCTGTCCGACCGCGCGCTGCTGATGCGCGACGGCCACATCGCGCAGCTCGGCACGCCGCAGCAGCTGTACGACGCGCCGCGGGACGGCTACGTCGCGCGCTATCTCGGCCCGGCCAACCTGCTGCCGCCGCACGTGATCTTCCCGCTCGGCGACCCGCGTCACGACGTGCGGGGCAAGGTCGCGTGCGTGCGCCCCGAGCGCCTGACCGTGATGCCGCTCGCGGCGGGCGGCCTGCACGGCACGGTGTCGTCCGTCGAATGGCAGGGCGCGGACCTGTCGATCGCGGTCGTGATCGACGCGGCGCCCGATGAACCCGTGCGCGTCACGATGCAACGCGGCCGCGGCGCGGCTCCCGAGCGCGGCGCGCGCGTTTCCCTGCATTGCGAGGCAGACGATGTCGTCCTTATCGAGCCCTGAAGCCGGCCTGCCGCCGCATGAGCTCGCGTCGGCTGCCGCGCATGCCGCCGCCGCACGGCGCCGCAAGCGCATGGGCGACCTGCACCTCGCCGCGCTCGCGATCGTCGTGCTGGGCCCGCTCGTCGTCTATCCGCTGGTGCGGCTCGTGCTGCTGAGCGTGTCCGGCGATCACGGGCTGAGCTTCGCCGCGTACCGGACGTTCTTCGGCAACCCCGATACGCGCAACGTGCTGCTGACGACCGTCGGCGTGCTGTTCGCGAGCGCCGGCACCGCATCGGTGCTCGGCGTGCTGCTGGCCGCGCTGCTGTTCTTCAAGCCGTTCCCGGGCGCGTCGCTCGTCACGCGCTTCCTGGAACTGTACGTCGCGTTCCCGTCGTTCCTCGTCGCGTTCACGCTGATCTTCCTGTACGGCTCGCAAGGCTCGATCAGCATCGCGCTGCAGCACCTGTTCCATCTCGAGAATCCGCCGCTCGATTTCCTGTTCGGCATCGGCGGCGTGATCCTCGCGCAGACCGTGTTCTATACGCCGTTCGTCGTGCGGCCGACGCTCGCGTCGTTCGCGACGCTCGACCTGCGCCTGATCGAAGCGGCGCGCAGCCTCGGCGCGTCCGGCTGGATGCTCGCGCGCCGCGTCGTGTTGCCGATCGCGTGGCCGGGCATCGCCGCCGGCACCGTGCTGTGCTTCCTGCTGACGCTGAACGAGTTCGGCATCCTGCTCGTGCTCGGCAGCGCGCGGCTCGTGACGCTGCCGGTCGCGATCTACAGCAGCGCGACCGTCGACCTCGACCTGCCGACCGCGTCGGCCGGCGCGGTCGTGATGCTCGCGCTGTCGCTGGCGCTCTATGCGGTTTATCGCCGGGTGAACCGGCGTGCGACGGGAGGGAACGATGTCCGCTGAATTCCGTATCGGGCAAGCCGTGCCGCGCCACCAGATCGGCTGGGGCGACACGTTGCTCAAGCATGCGTCGCGCGCGGCGCTCGCACTGGCCGCGTTCGCCTGCTTCTGGCTGTTCGTGCTGCCGGTCATCGTCGTCGCGCTGTCGAGCGTGTCGACGCAGTGGTCGGGCACGATCCTGCCGGCCGGCTACAGCCTGCGCTGGTTCGAGCGGCTCGGGTCGCCGGAATACGACGCGCTGCTGACGAGCCTCGAAATCGGCTTCGGCGTATCGGCGATCGGCACGATCCTCGGGCTGTGGCTCGCGCTCGCGCTCGAAGGGCGCGACCGGCGTGGCCTCGGCGCGGTCGTCGACGCACTCGTGATGGTGCCGAACGGCGTGCCGAGCGTCGTGCTCGGTCTCGCGGTGCTGATCGCGTATCACCAGAAGCCGCTCGACCTGTCGAGCTCCGCGGCGATCGTCGTGCTCGTGCAGCTCGCGCTGATCTTGCCGTTCTGCTATCGCTGCGCGGCCGCCGCGCTGCGCCCGGAACTGACCGTGCTGCGCGAAGCCGCGGCGAGCCTCGGCGCGCCGCCCGCGATGGTACTGCGCCGCGTGCTGCTGCCGCAGCTCGTGCCGGCGCTGCGCGCGAGCCTCGCGCTCGGCTTCGCGCTGTCGCTCGGCGAACTCGGCGCGACGCTGACCGTCTACCCGCCGGGTTTCGCGACCGTGCCGATCGTCGTGATCGGCCAGGTGGAGCGCGGCTACTACCTGCCCGCATCGGCACTGTCGCTGCTGATGCTCGGCGCGTCGCTCGCGGCGCTGCTGCTGATCGCCGCGCGGGTGCCGCGCGGCAAGCGGGCCGCATCATGAACGCCGCATTCGCATTGCGGCAGCCCGGCGAGCATCGGGCCGCCGGCAAGGTATCGACGGATCTCGCGGGACGTTCGGTCGACGTGAACGGCCGCCATTACCGGCTGCCTGTCGAGCCGACCGTCGTCGTCTGCGTCGACGGCTGCGAATACGACTATCTCGAGCACGCGGTGGAAGCGGGCGTCGCGCCGTTCATCGGACGGATGATCGCGGAAGGCACCGCGTGGCGCGCCGACTGCGTCGTGCCGACCTTCACCAACCCGAACAACCTGTCGATCGTCTGCGGCGTGCCGCCGTCGGTCCACGGGATCTGCGGCAACTACTTCTGGGATCCGGCCGCCGACGGCGGTCGCGGTGCCGAAGTGATGATGAACGACCCGGCCTACCTGCGGGCCGGCACGCTGCTCGCGGCGGCGTCCGACGCCGGCGCACGGGTGGCCGTCGTCACGGCGAAGGACAAGCTGCGCCGGTTGCTGGGCTGGCAGATGAACGGCATCTGTTTTTCCGGCGAGAAGGCCGCGCAGGCGAATCTCGCGGAAAACGGGATCGTCGACGTGCTCGACTGGGTCGGCTTGCCGTCTCCCGACGTATACAGCGCGGCGCTGTCCGAATTCGTGTTCGCGGCCGGCGTGCGGCTCGCGCAGACGCGCCAGGTCGACCTGATGTACCTGTCGACCACCGACTACGTGCAGCACAAGTGCGAGCCGGGCAGTGCCGGCGCGAACGCGTTCTACGCAATGATGGACGGCTATCTCGCGCAGCTCGACGCGTTCGGCTGGGCGATCGGACTCACGGCCGACCACGGGATGAACGCGAAGCACGATCCGGCAACGGGCCGCCCGAACGTGATCTATCTGCAGGACGCGTTCGACGGCTGGTTCGGCGCGCAGGCCGCGCGCGTGATCTTGCCGATCACCGATCCGTACGTCGTGCACCACGGCGCGCTCGGCTCGTTTGCGACTGTCTACCTGGCCCCTGGCGTCGACCGGACCGAAGCGATGTGGCGCATCGGCGGACTCGACGGCGTCGAGCTCGTGCTCGACAACGCGGAAGCTGCCGCGCGCTTCGAGCTGCCGGCCGACCGGATCGGCGACCTCGTCGTGATTGCGCGGCGCGACATGACGCTCGGCACGCGCGAGCGCGAACACGACCTGTCGGGCCTGACCGTGCCGCTGCGTTCGCATGGCGGCGTATCCGAGCAGGAAGTGCCGTTGCTGTTCAACCGTCGGGTCGAGCGGGACGATCCTGCACGTCGTCCGCGCAACTTCGACGTTTTCGATTTCGTGCTGAACCGGGTCGCGACATGATGGCTCATCCCCGACAGGATCACCCCGCGTTTCGCGCCGAGGCGCTGCGCTGGTGCGGCATGCGTGCGACGCGCGACCGTGTGTTAGACGTCACCGATCCGTACACCGGCACGCGTGTCGGCACGGCGCCGCTGGCGAGCGTCGACGACGTGCGTGCCGCGTTCGACTACGCGATGGCGTACCGGCCGGCGCTCACGCGTTACGAGCGTTCGCAGATCCTCGAGCGCGCGGCCGCGCTGCTGCGCGAACGTACCGAGGAAGCGTCCGACCTGATCACGCTCGAATCGGGATTGTCGAAACAGGATTCGCGCTACGAGATCGGCCGCGTTGCCGACGTGCTGAAGTTCGCGTCGGTCGAGGCGCTGCGCGACGACGCGCAGAGCTTCTCGTGCGACCTGACGCCCCATGGCAAAGCGCGACGCGTGTTCTCGCAGCGGCAGCCGCTCGATGGCGTGATTGTCGCAATCACGCCGTTCAATCACCCGATGAACCAGGTCGCGCACAAGATCGCGCCGGCGATCGCGACCAACAACCGCGTGATCGTGAAGCCGTCGGAGAAGGTGCCGCTGTCGGCGTTCTATCTGGCGGACCTGCTCTACGAGGCCGGCTTGCCCGAGCCGATGCTGCAGGTGCTGACCGGCGACCCGCGCGAAATCGCGGACGAACTCGTCGCGCATCCGCATGCCTCGCTGATCACCTTTACGGGCGGCGTGTCGATTGGCAAGGCGATCGCCGCGCGGGCGGGCTACCGGAGGATCGTGCTGGAACTAGGCGGCAACGATCCGCTGATCGTCCTCGACGACGCCGATCTGGAACGTGCGGCATCGCTGGCCGTGCTCGGTTCGTACCGGAATTCGGGGCAGCGCTGCACGGCCGTCAAGCGGATCCTGGTACAGCGCTCGATTGCGCCGGCGTTCACCGAGTTGCTCGTCGAGAAGACGCGTGCATGGAAGTACGGCGATCCGTTCGATCCGGCGAACGAAATGGGCACGGTGATCGACGATGCTGCGGCGCGGCTGTTCGAGGCGCGGGTCGGCGAGGCGGTCGTGCAGGGCGCACGTCTGCTGACCGGCAACGTGCGGCGCGGTGCGCTCTATTCGCCGACCGTGCTCGACAACGTCGATCCGTCGATGACGATCGTGCGCGAGGAGACCTTCGGCCCCGTTTCGCCCGTCATGACGTTCGACACGATCGACGACGCGATCCGGATCAGCAACGGCACGGCATTCGGGTTGTCGTCGGGTATCTGTACGGACAGCACGGCCGCGATCGTGCGGTTCGTGAACGAGCTGAACGTCGGGACGGTGAATGTCTGGGAAGTACCCGGATACCGGATCGAGCTGTCGCCGTTCGGCGGGATCAAGGATTCGGGGCTCGGCTATAAGGAAGGCGTTCAGGAAGCGATGAAGAGCTTCACGAACCTGAAGACGTTTTCGCTGCCCTGGGAGTGAGCGGATGGCACTGACGGTAGACGAGATTCACGGGCTGTATCGCGAGCACGGCCATGTGGCCTATAGCGGCGAACCGGTCACGCAGCTGGAGCATGCGTTGCAGAGCGGCTTGCTGGCTGAGGAGGCTGGCGCCGGCGAGGCGCTGGTGGCGGCCGCCTTTTTGCACGACCTCGGGCATTTGCTGAATCGGCAGGGCGAGACGCCGAGCGCGCGTGGGATCGACGATTTGCATCAGTATTACGTGCTGCCGTTCTTGCGGCCGCTGTTTACCGACGCGGTGCTGGAGCCGATCCGGCTGCACGTCGACGCGAAGCGCTGCCTGTGCCGGACGGACGCCGGCTACTTCGAAAGCCTGTCGCCGGACTCGGTGCGCAGCCTTGCGCTGCAGGGCGGCGTTTTCAGTGAAGAGGAGACGGCGGCGTTCCTGCAGCGTCCGTTCGCGGCAGATGCGCTGCGCTTGCGCCGCTGGGACGATACTGCGAAGGAAGCGGGCAAGGCGACGCCGGACCTCGATCACTATATGGGGGTCGTCGCGCGCCAGGTGCGTGTAGCCTGACGATTCGACTGATTCTATTCAGGGCCCGCACGCGGCAGCGTGCGGGCCCTGAATTTTTTCGAGAAACCCCTTGCGCGATGGCGAGGAGCTGCTTAGAATCACGCCTCTTTCGCGCTAACGGAAACGCGGCGCGGGAGGAAGAAGGGAAGCGGTGCGGTTGAGGGCAGGTTGTCGAGCCCCGGCGCACACGGAGTTGAACCCCAGCCGTCGCAACGAAGTAGTTAAAAAGTTGTTGACGAACTGAAAAAGGCGGTTCATAATCCCGCTTCTCTGCTGCTGAAAACGCAGCGCTGCTGGGAAGCACGAAGTTTCTCGCAGAAATGCTCTTTAAAAATTAACAGCC
>NZ_QTPO01000008.1 GCF_003853645.1 Burkholderia sp. Bp9143
AGCATGATCGAGATACCAATGCTGCTTTGAACATTCTCCGATGCGGACGTGCATCGCCAGGTGTGGGAATCCTCCGCCTTTAGGCGGAGGGGGACGTCAAGTTTCTGGCTCTTTCGTGAATTCGGTTGTCGCAATGGGCGAGCGTTGGCTCAGTCCACTTCGTTCAGTGCGTCGGACAGCGCGTTGACCATGTTGTCGATCTCGCGCTTCTCCGAGATGAACGGCGGCGCGAGCTGGATCGTGTCGCCGCCGTAGCGCACGTAGAAGCCCTTCGCCCAGCAGCGCATCGCGATCTCGTACGGGCGCCGTGCCGGCTCGCCCGGCAGTGCCGCGATCGTCAGGCCGGCCGCCAGCCCGTAGTTGCGGATGTCCGCGATATGGCGCTGGCCCTTCAGCCCGTGCACGGCCGCCTCGAAATGCGGCGCGAGATCGCGCACGCGGGCCACCGCGTCGTCCTTCACGAGCAGGTCGAGCGCCGCGACGCCGGCCGCGCACGCGACCGGGTGCGCCGAGTACGTGTAGCCATGCGGGAACTCGAGCATGTACTCGGGGCCGCCCGCAGCCATGAACGTGTCGTAGATTTCCTTCGTCGCGATCACGCCGCCGAGCGGCTGCACGCCGTTCGTCACCTGCTTCGCGAAGTTCATGATGTCCGGCACCACGCCGAACGCGTCGGCGCCCGTCATCGCACCGGCACGGCCGAAGCCCGTGATGACTTCGTCGAAAATCAGCAGGATGTCGTGCGCGGTACAGATATCGCGCAGGCGCTTCAGATAGCCCTTCGGCGGAATGACCACGCCCGCCGAACCGGAGAACGGCTCGACGATCACGGCCGCGATGTTCGATGCGTCGTGCAGCGTGATCAGGTCGAGCAGGCGATCGGCCAGATCGGCGCCGTTCTCGGGCATCCCGCGCGAGAACTTGTTCTCGGCGAGTTGCGTGTGCGGCAGGAAATCAGCGTCGAGACCCTGGCCGAACAGCTTGCGGTTCGCGCCGATCCCGCCGACCGAGATGCCGCCGAAGTTCACGCCGTGATAACCCTTCTCGCGGCCGATCAGGCGCGTCTTCGTGCCCTTGCCCTTGGCGCGCCAGTACGCGCGGGCCATCTTCAGCGACGTGTCGGCCGCTTCCGAGCCCGAGCCCGTGAAGAACACGTAGTCGAGGCCGGCCGGCGTCAGGTCCTTGATCTTGTTCGCGAGCTCGAACGACTTCGGATGGCCGAACTGGAACGCCGGTGCGTAGTCGAGCTGCGCGACCTGGCGGCTCACGGCTTCCGTGATTTCCGCGCGGCCGTGACCGAGGCCCGTGCACCACAGGCCCGACAGGCCGTCGAAGATCTTGCGGCCTTCGCCGTCCGTGTAATACGCGTCCTTGGCCGACACGATCATGCGCGGGTCGGACTTGAACTGGCGGTTCGCCGTGAACGGCATCCAGTGGGCGTCGAGCCATGCTGCGTCGGTGCGGATATTGGTCTCGTCCTGCTGGCTGGCGGTGATCGTGTCGGTCATGTCGGTCGGCGCGGCGCGCCCCTCCTCCTGGTGATGATGTTGCACATTGTCGGGAGGCCAATTAGTCTTTTGAATATCGCAATATCAATGTTCACTTGCTCAATCATGCAAGCAAAGAAACCGAAGAGCCGCGCGCTGCTCGGGCAGCTCAGCGACATGGATCTGCGGCTGCTGCGGGTCTTCAAGGGCGTCGTGCAGTGCGGCGGGATGGCGGCGGCCGAACTGGAGCTGAATATCGGCATCTCGACGATCAGCCGGCACGTGAAGGATCTGGAAACGCGCCTCGGCCTCGTGCTGTGCCGGCGCGGCCGCGCGGGCTTCACGCTGACCGCCGAGGGACAGACGGTGTACGAGGAAACCCTGCGTCTACTGGCATCGATGGAGGCATTTCGCAGCAGGATCGACGGCATTCACGACAAGATGGGCGGAGAATTGCACATCGCGGTGTTCGACAAGACGGCCACCAACCCGCACGCGCGCCTCGGGGACGCGATCCGCCAGTTCACGGACGAGGCGCCCGACGTCGCGCTGAACCTGCACGTCGCGTCGATCAACGAGGTCGAACGCGGGATCATCGACGGCAGCTATCAGGTCGGGATCATCCCGGCGCACCGCAGCTCGGGCAGCCTCGTGTATTCGGAGCTGTTCGACGAGCGGATGCTGCTGTACTGCGGCCGCCAGCATCCGCTGTTCGACGCGCCGCACGGCAAGCTCACGTGGACGACGATCCGCAACCACGCGTTCGCGGGGCTCGGCTTTCATTCGCCGAACATGGAATTGAGCCATCGCGCGAAACTCACGCGCAGCGCGACGGCATCGGACCAGGAGTCGATCGCGACGCTGATTTTGTCCGGCCGCTATCTCGGCTTCCTGCCCGACCATTACGCGGAGAGCTTCGAGAACAAGGGGCTGATGCAGCCGATCGCGCCGCACCGCTTCAACTACCGGTGCCGGTTCGTGAGCCTGCTGCGGCGCTCGCCGCGGCCGTCGCGGGCGGCACTGCTGTTCCAGTCGTGCCTCGAGGCCGCCCATGCGGCAGTGCAGCCGGGCGGCGACGCGTAGCCGGCCCGGCTTCGTCATCGCCCCGCTCTGCCGCCCGATCCCGCTCTGCGATAATGCGCACTTCCCGTTTCCGTTCCGCCTCCCGCCATGACGCAGCCATCCGCCCCGCTCTCCACCGACCTGCCGCCGATTTCGTGCCTGCCCGGCGACGCGCTGCCGTGGCTGCCGATGAGCGCCGACCTGCCGGGGCTCGCGATCAAGTATCTGCATATCAATGCGGCGGAAGACACGCTGACGGCGCTGCTGAAGATGCCCGCCGGCGGCACGCTGCCGCGCCATCGCCACGACGGCGAGGTGTTCGTCCATACGCTGCAGGGGGCGTGGCGCTACCGCGAGTACGAGTGGATCGCGCAGGCCGGCTCGACGGTGCTCGAACCGGCCGGGTCCGTGCATACGCCGGAGACGCTCGGCGCGCCCGGCGACGATGTGATCACGCTCAACGTGATGCGCGGTGACCTGGTGCTGCTCGACGACGACGGCCGCGAAACCGCGCGCGAGAATTGCCGCGTCGCGCTGCTGCGCCAGCGCAAGCATGCGCGCACGGCGCCGCATGACGCCACGGCGTTCGTCACGCGCTGAGCCACCGATCCGAGGTTGTGTCGCGCTTGCCGGCACGGGCGTTGCGCCTGGTCTGCCCCTCGGGTCCGGCACGGGCGAATCGAATCGTGTCCATGGCACCTGAATCGCGAGTCGTCAAGGCCGGTTTCGACCTGCTTGCCACGCATTTCTCGCGACGATAAGCTTTTTACCCTTTCAGTCCCGAAGCAGCGCCCTCCGGCATTCGTCCGATCATCGGCGCAATCGACCGTCCCGGAATTCGACCATGCGGTTCCGTATGTTCCCCACCGGGACAGGCGACACGCCCGGCTCCTTTCGCCTCCCCGCCGACCATCGACCGGCGCTTGCGCCATTGCCCGAACTCGAGACCGTGTGCCGTCTCGCCCGCGCGCATTTCGGCACGGCCGGTGCGTTCGTCGCGTACGCTGAAGCCGACACGCAACGCGTGACGGCGTCCGACGGCACGCTGCCCGTCACGCTTCCTCCCGTGCGTTTCCCGGCGCGTGTCGAGCACGCGCCGGCTGCCGACCGACGCTTCGTCACGCCCGATGCGGGCGGCCTCCCACACGATGCACCGCGTGTCGTCGCGGCCTGCGAACTGGTCGCGCCCGACGGCACCCCGCTTGGTGCGCTATGCGTCGCCGGCAGCACCGGCCTGACGCTCGACGCCGCGCAGCGCGCTTTCCTGCACGACCTGGCGACACTGGCGGAACACGCGATCGGCCGCGCGATCGTTCAGGCCGCGCTGCACGACCGGCTCGGCGGTGTCGAGGAACACAGCGCGCTGACTGCGCTGGCGCTGACCGAAAGCGGCACCGGCGTATGGGATCGCAACGTGGAAACCGGCGAGATCCATTACTCGGCGGCGTGGAAGGCGCTGCTCGGCTACGCGCCGCACGAACTGACGAGCCGGATCGAGGATGCGTACGAGCGGCTGCACCCGGACGACGTCGCCGACGTGAAGGCCGCGATGCTCGCGCACTTCGAAAGCCGCACCGACAGCTATGCGGTCGAACACCGCATCCGCTGCAAGGACGGCACGTACAAATGGATCTGCAGCCGCGGCAAGGTCATCGCCCGCGACAGTCATGGGCGCGCGCTACGCATGGTCGGCACGACCACCGACATCACCGCGCTGCGCGAACTCGCGGGCCGGTTGAGCGACTCCGTCACGCTCGTCACGAACCTGACCGACCAGGTTCCCGGCCTCGTGTTCCAGCTGCGGCAGACCGCCGACGGTCGCCGACACTTTACGTACGCGAGCGCGGGCGTACGCGACATCTACGAATTGACGCCCGAGCAGATCGCCCGCGACGCGGATGCGGTCGAAACCCGGATTCACCCGGCCGACCTGGTCGCCTACCGTCAGTCGCTGCTGGCGTCGGCGGAGCGACTGGCGCCGTGGCGGCTCGAATACCGGGTGCTGCTGCCGGGCCAGGGGATGCGCTGGCGCGAAGGCGACGCGCGCCCGCAACGCACGCCGGACGGCGGCACGGTCTGGCACGGCTTCATCACGGATGCGACCGAGCGCAAGCATATCGAGACCGAACTGCACCGGATGGCGACGACCGATCACCTAACGCAGCTGTCGAACCGCCACGCATTCATGCGGCAGAGCGAAACCGCGTTGCGCGGCGTGCGCGCGACCGGCCAGGACGCCGCGGTGCTGATGCTCGACCTCGATCACTTCAAGGCGCTGAACGACCGCTGGGGCCATCCGCTCGGCGATCGCGCGCTCCGGCATTTCGCGCGGCTGCTGCTTGCGGAGATCGGGCCGGACGGCATCGTCGGGCGCATCGGCGGCGAGGAATTCGCGATCGTGCTGCCGCACGCCGGGATCGATGCGGCGTGCGCGCTCGCACTGCGCGTGCAACAGCGCACGGCCGACACGCGGCTCGTGCACGAGGATCAGCTGCTCGCGCTGACCGTCAGCATCGGCATCGATGCGATGCGGACGTCCGACTTCGGCGCGTACCAGGCGCTGTCACGTGCCGACAAGGCGCTGTATGTCGCGAAGGAACACGGCCGCAACCGGATCGAGGTGTATCGGGCCTAGCCGCACACCCCGTCGCATGCGCACCGCGTCGAGGCATCGCTCGATCAACGCGACGCGTGCGCCGCGTCGCGCGAGGTGGCGCGCAGCCCCAGCAGCATCGCGACCGCGCACGCGGCCAGCAGTCCCGCGATCATCAGCATCGCCGCGTCCATGCTGCCGGTGCGGGTGCGGATCACCCCGACGATCCACGGCGTGATCATCCCGCTCGATACGCCGATGCTGCTGATCAGCGCGATCCCGCCCGCCGCGCCGGCGCCGGAGAAATACGCGGACGGCACGGCCCAGAACACCGGATGCGCGGCGAAGATCAGCATCGCCGCGATCGACAGCAGCGCCATCATCGCGACGATGCTCGGCAGGTGCAGCGTCAGCAAGACGAGCGCCACCGCGCCGCCGAATGCGCACGCGGCGAAGTGCCAGCGACGCTCGCGCTTGCGGTCGGACCGCCGCGCGATCGCAATCAGGCCGGCCGCGCCGATCGCGTTCGGCACGATCGACAGCAGACTGATGTGCACGACGTCGTGAATGCCGAATTCGCGAATCATCAGCGGCATCCAGAACAGCAGCATCAGCAACGCGGTCGTCAGCGAGAAATAGATGAACGCGAACAGGTAGGTGCGCGGCTCGGCCAGCACCTGCCGCAGCGTCGTAGGCGTCTGCGCGGGCGCATCCGCGCGATCGGCGGCCAGGTCGGCTGCGAGCCGCTGCCGGTCGTCGTCGGACAGCCAGCGCGCCTGTTCGGGGCGATCGCACAGCCAGAACCACGCGATCACGCCGAGCAGGATCGCGGGCGCGCCCTCGATCGCGAACATCCACTGCCAGCCGTGCAGCCCGAGCACGCCCGACATCCCGCGCATCAGCCAGCCCGACAGCAGCCCGCCGACCATCCCGGCCACCGCGACGCCCGCATAGAAGATCGACAGCACCGACGCGCGCCGGCGCGCCGGATACCAGTACGTCAGGTAGAACACGACGCCCGGGAAGAAGCCTGCCTCGAACAGCCCGAGCAGGAAGCGCAGCACGTAGAAGTGCTTCGCGCTGTCGACGGTGATCATCGCGACCGACACCGCGCCCCACAGGAACATGATCCGCGCGAACGTGCGGCGCGCGCCGAAGCGGCGCAGCAGCGCGTTGCTCGGCACCTCGAACAGTACGTAGCCGACGAAGAACAGCACCGCGCCGAGGCTGTACATCGCATCGGTCAGGCCGAGATCCTGCCGCATCTGCAACTGCGCGAAGCCGATGTTGCTGCGGTCGAGGATCGACACGATGTAGCAGATGAACAGGAACGGCACGATCCGCGCGCCGATGCGACGGTACAGCGCGTCGTTGTCGGTCGCTGACGCACGGGAACCGGACGCAACCGCATGCGTGGCGTCCGCTTGAAGATGGGCTGACATCGATCGTCTCCTCGATGGATGCGAATACGGTGCGGACAAGAGCCGCAACGCCGGTCGCCGCCGCCCGACGGCGGCGCCCGGCCGTCGTTCAGGCGCGCTGCGCGGGCTCGCCCTTCACGCCGAGCATCAGCGCGGCGCCGCTCAGCGCGAGCAGTGCGGCCAGCAGGTACACGGCGAGATCCATGCTGCCGGTGCGCGTGCGGATCAACCCGATCACCCACGGGCTGACGATGCCGCTCGTGATCCCGATGCTGCTGATCAGCGCGATCCCGGCCGCGGCCGCGTTGCCCGACAGGTAGCGGGTCGGCACGGCCCAGAAGATCGGCAGCGCGGCGAAGATCAGCGTCGCCGCGATCGACAGGCACGCGAGCATCGCCGCGAAGCTGTGCAGGTGCAGCGTCAGCGCCGCGAGCGCGAGCCCGCCGCCGATCGTGCAGCACGCGAAGTGCTTGCGGCGCTCGCCGGTGCGATCCGAGCGGCGCGCGATCAGGATCAGCCCGACCGCGCCGACCGCGTTCGGCACGACCGTGTAGAGGCTCACCGCCACGACATCGGTCACGCCGAAATCACGGATCATCAGCGGCATCCAGAAATTGAGCGTCAGCGATGCGCAGGTCAGCGAGAAGTAGATGAACGCGAACAGGTAGACGCGCGGGTTCGCGAGCGCGGCGACCAGGCTGCGTTTGTCGTGTGCGCCATGCGCACGGCCATCGCCGCACCGCGCGGCGACGCGCGCCTTTTCGTCGGAGGTGAGCCACGCGGCGTCCTGCGGCCGGTCGACCAGATACGTGAACGCGAAACATGCGAGCACGATCGCCGGCGCGCCTTCGATCGCGAACATCCACTGCCAGCCGTGCAGCCCGAACACGCCGCTCATGTCGCGCATGATCCAGCCCGACATCAGGCCGCCGAGCACGCCCGCGACCGCGACGCCCGCGAAGAACACCGAGATCGCCGCCGCGCGGCGGTTCGCCGGAAACCAGTAGGTCAGGTACAGCACGATGCCGGGAAAGAAGCCGGCCTCGAACACGCCGAGCAGGAAGCGCAGCACGTAGAAATGCGACGGCTGCGACACGAACATCATCCCGGTCGACGCGATGCCCCACAGCAGCATGATCCGCGTGAACGTGCGGCGTGCGCCGAAGCGCGCGAGCAGCATGTTGCTCGGCACCTCGCAGAACACGTAGCCGACGTAGAACACCGCGGCGCCGAGGCCGTACATCGCATCGCTGAAGCCGAGGTCGTGCTTCATCTGCAACTGCGCGAAGCCGATGTTGATGCGGTCGAGGAACGACACGACGTAGCAGAGGAACAGGAACGGCACGATCCGCCACGCGATCTTGCGGAACAGCAGCGCGTCGCCGGCATCGGACGCCGGCGCGGATTCGTATGCGGAAGTCGACGTCGCGGCACTCGCGTGCGCGATCGTCGCTTCGGCGGGAAGCGATTGGGGCATGTCTCTCTCCAAACGGGCCGCGCGATTCGAGCGCGCAGCAGTCTCCGAGGGCGTACGTGCGCCCTGCTTTCTTGTGAGATCGGATGTCGGCTTCCGGAACCGCGGCGCAATGCCGCCGCCGGTCAGGAGCCTTCAGGAAAACGGCGGGACGTCCGCCCGGACGCCCCGCCGCCGTGACCCGCTCAGTCCTGCAGCGCGTCCCACATTTCCTTGTCGCGCTGCGCCGTCCAGATGCGCGGATGCGTGATGCCGCTCGCCTCGTCGAACGCGCGCGACACATCGAACGGCAGACAGTGCTCGTAGATGAACACGTGGCCGAACTTCGGATCCATCGCTTCGCGCGTGAGCGCCATCGACGCCTTCAGGTCGAGCTTGCGCTCGACCGCCTTGCGGCCCTGCGCGAGCAGCGTCGTCACGAAGTCCTTCGTGTAGTCGAGGCCCTTGTTCACTTCGGCCGGATTCAGCAGCGCGGGGCCGCGGCCCGGCACGAGCTTCTCCGCGCCGAGCGCGCGCAGTGCCTCGAGCGTGGCCGGCCACTGTTCGAGCTGCGCGTCGCCGCAATAGCAGGCCGCGTCGTATTCGACCAGGTCGCCCGAGAACAGCACCTTCTGCGACGGCAGCCAGACGATCGTGTCGCCCTTCGTGTGGCCCGAGCCGACGTGCATGATCTTCACTTCGAGCTTGCCGAGGAACAGCGTGATCTCGCGCTCGAACACGAGCGTCGGCCAGGTCAGGCCCGGCACCGTCTCGACACCCGCGAACAGGCGCGGAAAGCGCTCGATCTCCGACTTCATGTCGGCCTCGCCGCGCTCGACGATCATTTCGTACGTGCCGCGGCTCGCGATCACGTGCTGCGCGCCTTCGTCGAAATACGCGGACGCGCCGAGCACGCGCACCGCGTGGTAGTGCGACAGCACCACGTGCTTGATCGGCTTGTCGGTCACGCCGCGGATCTTCGCGATCAGGTCCTGCGCCATCGCGGGCGTCGCGGTCGTGTCGACGATCAGCACGCTGTCGTCGCCGATGATCACGCCCGAGTTCGGGTCGCCTTCGGCGGTGTAGGCGTACGCGTTCTCGGACAGCTTCGTCCAGGTGACTTTCTTCTCTTCAAGATCGGCTTGGGAGGCGAATGCTTTGGCCATGTTGCGTTCCGTGGCTGCGAGCCATGTGTTGAGGGGAGTGAGCGGATCATCTTCCCGCGCCGATCATTTGTCAATGACAAATTGACTTGCTATTGTCTAATACGGGTAAACCTGCGGGCTGGCGCGTCAAATGGCGTCGGATACCATGCGAGGTTTCGTCAACGGAAGAATCATCGCGTGCAGAACCACGAAGTCAGCGCGGACGACGCGCCGCCCAAGGCGCAGCGCGGGATCCAGAGCGTCGAGGTCGGCGGCCGGCTGCTCGACGCGCTCGCGCGCCGGCGCAAGCCGCTCGGGCTGTCGGAACTGGCGGCCGCGGCCGACTTGTCGACCGCACAGGCGCACACCTATCTGGTCAGCCTGACCCGGCTCGCGCTCGTGAAACGCGACGCGCTCACCGGCAACTACGAGCCGGGGCCGCTGTCGCTGCGGCTCGGGCTGATGTCGATCGAACGCCAGCCGGCCTATCGCGCGGCGCTGCCGCACGCGGCGCGGCTCGCGGAAGCGGTCGGCCTGAGCGTCGCGCTGTCGGTGCCAGGCGCGCTCGGGCCGACGATCGTGCGCATCGAGCACGGCGGCTATCCGCTGCACGTGAACCTGCACGTCGGATCGGTGATGTCGCTCGACACGACGGCCACCGGCCGCGTGTTCCGCGCGTTCGGCGATCCCGCGCAACTCGACGCGATGGCGGCCAGCCAGGCCGGCGCCGGCGACACGCTCGCGGGCGCGGAAGGCGACCAGCCCACGGCCGATGCCCGCGCGTGGCAGGCCGAACTCGACGCGATCCGCGCGCGCGGAATCGAACGCGGCGTGGATCGACCGAGCCCCGGTGTCAGCGCGATGTGCGTGCCGGTGCTGGATGCGGACGGATGCCTTCAACTTGCATTGACGGTGATCGGTTCGAGCGGCTCGATCGATGTCGACTGGGACGGGCCGATCGCGACGGCGCTGCGCGATGCGGCACGTCAGGCCACCGCGTCGCTCGACGCGGGACGCGACGCGCAACCAGCCGCGCCGGGTATGCCCCCGACCCCGCAGCGCATGCCGCCCGCGCTCGCCGACGACACGAAGGCACAGCGCGGCATCAACGCGCTCGACAGTACCGGCGAGCTGCTGCTCGCGCTCGTGTCGGCGGGCCGCGCGCTACCGCTGCGCGATCTCGCGGCGGCGGCCGGGATGCCTGCCGCGAAGGCGTTTCCGCATCTGGTGAGCCTGCAGAAAATCGGCCTGCTGAGCCGCCACGATGGGGGCTGCTTCGGCGGCGGGCCGCTCGGCCAGGCACTCGGGCTGATCGCGATGCAACGCGTGTCGCCGACGCGCGACGCGGAAGCCGAAATCGTCGCGCTGGCGGCCGCGACCGACATGAGCGTGGCCGCGGCGACGCTCGGCCCGCTCGGGCCGACCGTGATCCGTCTCGAGGAGTCGGCGCGGCCGCAGCACGTGAGCCTGCAGGTCGGCACGGTGATGTCGCTCGTGAATACGGCGATCGGGCGAATCTTCGCGGCCGGCATGTCCGACGACGTACTGGCTGGCCTGCTCGCCGACGAGCCGGTGCGCCTCGCAGGCCGCGCGACGCAGGTCGACGACGCGTTCCGCGCGCGGCTCGCGACGATCCGCGCGGACGAACTCGATTTCGCGTTCGATGCGCCGGTGCCGGGCATCGGGACGATCGCCGCGCCGGTGTTCGATCACACCGGCAGCATCCGGCTCGTGATCGCGATCATCGGCTCGTCGCGCGGCTTCCCGCGCGGGCCGGACAGCGAACTCGCGCACACGCTGCTCGCCGCGACGCGCCGCCTGTCCTGGCGCTTCGGCTGGATCGGCGCGTAATCGCCGCCCCGCTGCCGCGCCCCTTCTTCCCGCCTGACTTTCCCTCTCCGCCCGTCAATGGAGGCCGTGCTCGCCACGGTCTCGTCACGCCTGTCCGCCACGCAGAAGCTGAAGCAATTCATGTTGCGCGGCAGCAACAGAAATTGTCAGTAATTCTCATATAACGAAATCGCATTTCACAAGACGGTGATGCTCCTCTATGATTAGGGTTATCCCTAACTCGCCACCTACATGGGGCTTCGTCATGCAAACGTCTAATCTCTCCGATCGTTCCACCCAATCCGCTGGCTGGCTCGCACGTGTTGGCGAACTGCTTGCAGAAGCATGGGCACTGCACCTCGAGAACTGCGAAGTCATCGCTGAAGCGCACGCACGCCTGCCGCGCTAAACGCAGCGACTGGCCGCCGGCCGGCGGCACACCATCCGTCTGACCCGCCCGCCGGGACGCGCGCCGAAAGGCCGCCGCATCCAGCATTGGCGTGCCGGATGGAGGTCGCAAAAAAAAGGGCGGAATGCCCCGATTGCATGGTGCTCACGCGATGTGAGCTAGATGCCGGTGCCGAGTGTGTCGGCACCGTGCTCTCTGCCGCTTGCCACCATGACCGGCCGTTGAGCATGCAAGGCGCCTTCGCGTCGCTTCGCGCCGCATGGCAAACCGGGTCGCCACGGAAGATTCATCCGGTTTCCCGCCCCACTCGAGTTTCCCTTCCGTATCGACCTCCGGGCCACGTCCACTCGACACGACAGCCCGATCAACACCCGCCTTCGGCGCAACCGCAAACCTCGTCGTCACGACGATGCGCGGCCCGCCGCCACCGTCTTCACACCTGAATCGACGGCACGTCTTTCATGCACCGCAGCGCGAACATCGAGCGGCTATGGCGAATGCTCGAAATCTTGTACAGCTTCTCGCGCAGGAAGCGCTCGTAACCGGCCGTGCCATCCACCGCGACCTTGATCCAGTAGTCGTATTCGCCCGACACGAGGTAGGCCTCGAGCACCTCGGGCAATGCCGCGAGTTCGGCGCCGAAGCGTGCGAGCGCGTCGTCTTCGTGGCGATCGAGCGTGACTTCGAGGATCACGATGTCCGCGTAGCCGAGCATACGCTGGTTGACCAGCGCGACATAGCCGTCGATGTAACCGTCGAGCTCGAGCTGCCGCGTGCGGTTCCAGCAGGCGGTGGTCGACATGCCGATCTGTTCGGCCAGTTCGGCGTTCGACAGACGCGCATTTTTTTGCAGTGCACCGAGGATCTTGCGGTCCTGGTTGTCGAGGGTTTTCGGCGTGCGTTCGCGAGTAGCCATGACGAGAAGAATCTTCTACTGAAAATTGGCATTCTAGCTGAACATGATTCCGGTTTCGGGTGCGTTTTGCCGGAAAACAGGAAGCCTTTTAACCGGCCCGCTTGATACATTTTCTCCATGCCTGTTGTCCGGCACGCTCCCCGCGACAACCCCTTCGCAACGGGACGCCTGGCCGCAATCACGAGTTGCGGCGCCGGACACGCGGGCATGCAATGTCCCGCCTCCCGCGCGCCTATCCGGTTGCACGGGCCGGCGCCTGATCCTCCGTTTCCGCACCTCCCGTCATGCCGTTCAGGCTTTATCTGTCGTTCCTCGCTGCGTCCGCCGTCCTCATCTACGCCCCCGGCCCCGTCAACCTCCTCACGATGAACCAGGCATTGCGCGCCGGCTGGCGCCGCGCGCTGCCGTGCGTGTGGGGCGGCACGCTCGCCGTGCTGCTGCAACTCGCGCTGACCGCGCTGTGCCTGAATTCGCTGGTCCAACTCAACCAGCATGCACTGACCGTGCTGCGCTGGGCCGGCGCCGCCTACCTCGTATGGCTCGGCTGCAAGCAATGGCTCAACCGCGCACCGGCCATCACGCCCGCAGCGTCGACGGAAGCGCGCAGCACGGCCCCCGACGACACCGACACCGAACGCGCGCTGTTCTGGCGCGGCGTCGCCACCTCCGGCCTGAACCCAAAGACGCTGCTGTTCTTTCCGTCGTTCTTTCCGCAGTTCATCGTCCCGAACGCGGACTGGAGCCTGAACGCCCAGTTCCTGCTGCTCGCGACGACCTTCGCGCTGCTGTTCGCCGGCGGCGTCGCGTCGATGGCGCTGTTCTCGCACCGGCTGAGCCGGGCCCTGCGGCGCCCGGCGCGGATGCGCGCGATGAACCGCGTGACGGGCGGGCTGCTGGTCGGAATGGGCGCGATCATGGTCGGCTGGAACTGAGCGGCCGCACGCGTCCGCCGCTCTGCACCGCCGACGCCGCATGACCGGTGCCGGCCGACGCGCGGCCGGTACAATCGCGCGATGTCCGAACTGCTCACCTACGGCGGCCTGTTCGCCGTGTCGATGGTCGCCGCGACCCTGTTGCCGCTCCAGTCCGAAGCCGTCCTCGCCGGCCTGCTGTTCGCCGGGCGCGAGCCCGTGTGGGCGCTGGTGCTGGTCGCGAGCGTCGGCAACGTCGCGGGCTCGGCGATCAACTGGGCGCTCGGCCGTGGTATCGAGCACTTCCGCGACCGGCGCTGGTTTCCGGTCAAGCCGGCCGCGCTCGCGCGCGCCGAGCGCTGGTACGCGCGCTACGGCCGCTGGTCATTGCTGCTGAGCTGGGCGCCGGTGATCGGCGATCCGCTGACGATGATCGCCGGCGTGCTGCGCGAGCCGCTGCCGACCTTCCTCGCGATCGTAACGATCGCGAAGGTCGGGCGGTATCTGGCCGTCGCGTGGCTCGTGATGCACTGACGTCCCCTGCCTGCGTCGGGCGAACCCGCTCGCGCCGCCGTCGGCCTCGCCCCGCTCAAGAATTCGCCGAAGCTGCCGTATTCCTTACGGTATGCGGTGACGCGTGCGTTCCGCCTCTCTCCCCCCACTCAGGATTTCATATGAGATTGCCGCAATTGGGCCGGGCGAGCGTCGGCGCGCGCCTGGCCGCGCTGGCATGCGCGCTCGTCGCTCTGCTGTTTACAGTATTCGCATGGGGGCTCGCCCATTTCGCCGGCCAGCAACTCGCCGAGGAGGCCCATGCGCGCATCGCGGACAAGGAGCAGTCGATCCGTGCGATGGTCGAGATGTTCGACAAGGCGCTGTCCGCCGAAGCCAACCGAGCGATGTCGCTGTTCGCCAGTTTCCTGCCGGCCGATTTCTCGCTCGACCCGGCGCGCACCGTCGACATCGGCGGCGTCACCGCGCCCACGCTGTCCGCGGGGGGCCAGCCGCTCGACCTCGATTACACGATTCCCGACCAGTTCCTGACGAAAAGCGGCGCGATCGCGACGGTCTTCGCCCGCGACGGTGACGATTTCGTGCGCATCACGACGTCGCTGAAGAAGCAGGACGGGGCCCGCGCGGTCGGCACGCGCCTCGATCGCGCGAGCCCCGCCTACGCGCCGCTCGTCGCCGGGCGCAGCTATACGGGCCTCGCGAAACTGTTCGGCCGGCCGTACATCACGCAGTACAAGCCGGTCACCGACGCGACCGGCCGCGTGATCGGCGCGTTGTTCGTCGGCCTCGACGTCAGTGCCGAACTGCAAGCCGTGCAGGACGGCATCCGGGCATTGAAGATCGTCGACAACGGCTACTACTTCGTGCTCGATGCGTCGCCGGGTGCGTCGCGCGGCACCTTCGTCGTCCATCCCGACGCGTCCGGCCAGCGCGCCGATGACGCGCGCGCGCCGTACACGCACATGCTCGCTGCCGGCCAGGGCCGGCTCGCTTACACGTCGGCCGACCCGGCCGCGCACGACGCCCGGCCCACCGCGAAATTCGTGTCGTTCACGACGATTCCGCAATGGCAGTGGCTGGTCGGCGGCATCGCGCTCGACGACGAACTGCTGGCGGGCATGCGCACCGTCCGCAACCGCTTCCTGATGATCGCGGCCGTGCTGGTCGCGGCGTTCGCGGCGCTGTTCGTCGTCGTCGTGCGGCGCGTCGTGAGCAGGCCGCTCGATGCGGCGGCACGTGCGTCGGAACGCTATGCAGCCGGCGATCTCAGCATCCGGATCCGCGACGGCGCGGCCGCGCGCGGCGCGGCGGGCAACGACGAGATCGGCCGGCTCGTGCAGGCGGTCGACGGAATCGGCGACGGCCTCGCGCGGATCGTCGCGCAGGTGCGCAGCGGCTCGTCCGACATCGCGCGCGGCACGGTCGGCATCGCGGCCGGCAGCGGCGACATCGCCGCGCGGATCGCGACGCAGGCGAGCAGCGTCGAACAGACGGCCGCCAGCATGGAGCAGATCACGGCCGCCGTGCAGCAGAACGCCGAACACGCGGCGCAGGCGAACACGCTGGTCGCGGACGCATCGGCCGCCGCGACCGACGGCGACACGGCGGTGCAACGCGTGGTCGCGACCATGGACGACATCGGCCGTGCGACGCGCCGGATCGCCGAAATCACGAGCACGATCGAAGGCATCGCGTTCCAGACCAATATCCTGGCGCTGAACGCGGCCGTCGAGGCCGCGCGCGCGGGCGAGCACGGCAAGGGCTTCGCGGTGGTCGCGGCCGAAGTGCGCGCGCTCGCGCAGCGCAGCGCGGCCGCGGTCAAGGAAATCGACGCGCTGAGCACCGAATCGACGACGACGGTCGAACAGGGTTACCGGATCGCGGACGCCGCGCGCGGCACGATGCGCGACATCGTCCAGCGCGTCGACCAGGTCAGCACGCTGATCGGCGAGATCAGCGCCGCGTCGCGCGAGCAATCGACCGGCATCGAGCAGGTGAACCAGGCTATCACGCAGATCGGCGAGGCGACGCAGCAGAACGTGATGCTGATCTCGCATGCCGAACGGGCGGCCGTCGCGTTGCGCGACCAGGCCGCGCAATTGTCGGAAGCCGTCAGCGTGTTCCGGCTGGCGCGCGACGCGTGACAGCTGACGAAGGACCGGGCGAGCGCCCGGTCCCGTCGATTACTTCTTGTCCCCCGCCAGGTCGATCGCCTTGTCCGATCCGACCGCGTTGCGCAGCTGGAATTTCTGGATCTTGCCGGTCGACGTTTTCGGCAGTTCGCCGAACCGCACGGCCTTCGGCACCTTGAACCCCGCGAGCAACTGCCGGCAGTGCGCGACGATCTCCTCCTCGGTCGCGCTCGCGCCTTCGCGCAGCTCGACGAACGCACACGGCACCTCGCCCCACTTCGGGTCGGGCATCGCGACGACCGCCGCGACCGCGACGGCCGGATGCCGGTACAGCGCATCCTCGACCTCGATGCTCGAGATGTTCTCGCCGCCGGAAATGATGATGTCCTTGCGGCGATCCTTGATGCGGATATAGCCGTCCGGCGTCAGCACGCCGAGGTCGCCCGTATGGAACCAGCCGCCGTGGAACGCCTCGTCGGTGGCCTTCGGATTCTTCAGGTAGCCCTTCATGCAGATGTTGCCGCGGAACATGATCTCGCCGAGCGTCTCGCCGTCGGCCGGCACCGGCGCCATCGTGTCCGGGTCGAGCACCGTCGCGCCCGCTTCGAGGTGATAGCGCACGCCCTGCCTCGCATTGAGCCGCGCGCGCTCGTCGTCGGGCAGATCGTCCCAGTGCGCCTGCTTCGCGCACACGGTCGCGGGGCCATAAACCTCGGTCAGCCCGTACACGTGCAGCAGGTCGAAGCCGATCTCCTTCATTTTCGCGATCACGGCCGGCGCCGGCGCCGCGCCCGCGACCATCGCGTGCACCGTGTGATCGATGCCTTCGCGCAGCTCCGCGGGCGCATTCGCGATCGCGCTCTGCACGATCGGCGCGCCGCAGTAATGCGTGATGCGTTCGCGGCGGATCAGGTCGAACACCGTCTTCGCGTCGAACTTGCGCAGGCAGACGTTCACCCCCGCGCGCGCCGCGACGGCCCACGGGAAGCACCAGCCGTTGCAGTGGAACATCGGCAGCGTCCACAGATACACCGCGTGCTTCGGCATGTCCCATTCGAGGATGTTGCTGATCGCCGCGAGATACGCGCCGCGATGGTGATAGACGACGCCCTTCGGGTCGCCGGTCGTGCCGGACGTGTAGTTCAGCGCGATCGCCTCCCACTCGTCGGCGGGCAGCGTCCATGCGTAGTCGGGATCGCCGCCCGCGACGAACGCTTCGTAGTCGGTCGCGCCCGCGAAGCGCGCGGGGTCGGCCGGCATCGCGTCGGCGACGCTGACGATCTTCAGGCCCGGCACTTCGAGCGCCGCGCGCTGCGCGAGCTCCGCGTATTCGGTATCGACGATCAGCACCTTCGCTTCGCCGTGACGCAGCATGAACAGCACCGACGAGATGTCGAGCCGCGTGTTGATCGTGTTGAGCACGGCACCGGCCATCGGCACGCCGAAGTGCGCCTCGACCATCGCCGGGATGTTCGGCAGCAGCGCGGCGACCGTCTCGCCGCGCGCGACGCCGGCCTGCGCGAGCGCGCTTGCGAGCTGCTTCGCCCGAGTGTAGGTCTCGCCCCACGTGCGCCGCACGTCGCCGTGCACGATCGCGAGGCGCTCGCCGTAGACTTCGGCCGCGCGGACCAGAAAGTCGATCGGCGTGAGCGGCACGTAGTTGGCGTCGCGGCGGCCGAGTCCGGCCTCGAACATCTGCGTCATGATCCTGTCTCCCGTTTTCTGTCGACCGGCGCGTGCGTCGGCGCCGCGGCGCACGCTTCGATCGCGTATCCAGCCGGGGTGCATGCACCCCGATGCGTCTTGATGTGGTTCAATTGCCGACAGCCTAACGGGCGCTATTGTGAGCCGTCTGTCATCGAAACGACAGAGTGCCCTATGAGCGCCACGCGTTATCCCTATCCTCGCAAACCCTCGCCCATGCACGACCACCCCGTTGCGCCGCCCGACGCGGCCGCCATCTCGGCCAACCCGACGGCCAACCCGCCGCTCGAACCGGGCCCGTTGCCCGCCCTGTCCGTGTTGTTCGGCCAGTGTGCGTGGTTCCGCGCGCTGGCGCCGGAACACCAGGCGCTCGTGCTCGCGCAGTCGCGCGCCGAGCTGCGCGAGGCCGGCGACGTGATCGCGCAACGGCTCGCGCCGTCCGAATACTGGATCGGCGTGCATCGCGGGTTGCTGAAGCTCGCGATCTTCAACGCGTCGGGGCGCGGCTGCACGTTTTCCGGCGTGCCGTCGGGTGGCTGGTTCGGCGAAGGCAGCGTGATCAAGCGCGAGCTGCGCAAGTACGAAGTCGTTGCCGTCCAGCGCTCGATCGTGCTGTTCGTGCCGGTCGACACGTTCCATGCGCTGCTCGACACGAGCCTGCCGTTCACGCGCTTCGTGATCCATCAACTGAACAACCGGATGGGCGAGTTCATCGCATCGATCCAGAACAGCCGGCTGCTCGATGTCGACGCGCGCGTCGCGCAGGCGCTCGCGCAGCTGTTCAACCCCGCCCTGTACCCGGACACAGGCCCGTCGCTCGCGATCTCACAGGAGGAACTGGGGATGCTCGTCGGCGTGTCGCGGCAGCGGATCAACCAGGCGTTGCAGCAACTCGAGAAACTCGGCGTGCTGCGGCTCGCGTACAACCAGATCGAGGTCGTCGATCTGGCCGCGCTCGCGCAGGTCGGGATGGAACAGATCTGAGCGACGTCCGATGAACGGAACCGTCGTCGGTGCGGCATGCGTGTGCGGTGCGGCGGCCGTTTCCGGGCGGCGGCACCCGCACACATTTCATCCGATGAATCGGCTTGCGCCCACCGCGCGGCAACCTGACAATTCAGCCAGTTTCGCGTCAGTAACCCGTTCCGGCCCGACGCCTATCATTCGGGTTCCCTTCACCGACGCCTGATCACCGCCTGTCCCACCGCCTCCATGTGGATCGTCAATCTCGCGCTCAGGCGCCCCTACACGTTCATCGTGATGGCCATCATGATCGTGCTGGCCACCCCGCTCGCGCTGATGCGCACGCCCGTCGACGTGCTGCCTGCGGTCAACATCCCGGTCATCAGCGTGATCTGGAATTACAACGGTTTCTCCGCGCCGGAGATGACCAACCGCATCACGGCCGTCCATGAACGGATCCTGACGACCACCGTCAACAACATCCAGCACATCGAGTCGACGTCGCTGCCGGGCATCGCGGTCGTGAAGGTGTTCCTGCAGCCCGGCGCGAACGTGCAGACCGCGATCGCGCAGACGGTATCGTCCGCGCAGGCGATCGTGCGGCAGATGCCGCAGGGCGCGACGCCGCCGCTCGTCATCACCTATTCGGCGTCGAGCATCCCGGTGATCCAGCTCGGGCTGTCGAGCCAGACGCTCAGCGAACAGTCGCTCGCCGACATCGCGCTCAACTTCCTGCGTCCGCAACTGATCACCATCCCCGGCGCGCAGATCCCGTTCCCGTACGGCGGCCGCACGCGCGTGGTCGCGATCGACCTCGATCCGCAGGCGCTGCTCGCCAAGGGCCTCACGCCCGCCGACATCGTCAACGCGGTCAACGCGCAGAACCTCGTGCTGCCGACCGGCACCGCGAAGATGGGCCAGACCGAATACCGGATCGACACGAACGCGTCGGCCGATACGATCGCCGACATCAACGGCCTGCCGGTCCAGACCGTCAACGGCGCGACCACCTACCTGCGCGAGGTCGCGTCGGTGCGCGACGGCTTCGCGCCGCAGACCAACGTCGTGCGCCAGAACGGCCAGCGCGGCGTGCTGATGTCGATCCTGAAGACCGGCGACGCGTCGACGCTGAAGGTCGTGTCGGACCTGAAGGCGCTGCTGCCGAAGGTGATCCCGACGCTGCCCGAAGGGCTCACGATCACGCCGCTGTTCGACCAGTCGGTGTTCGTCAACGCCGCCGTGCAGGGCGTGATCCACGAGGCGCTGATCGCCGCCGTGCTGACCGCGATGATGATCCTGCTGTTCCTCGGCAACTGGCGCAGCACGCTGATCATCGCGATCTCGATTCCGCTGTCGATCTTCACGTCGCTGATCGCGCTGTCGGCGCTAGGCGAAACCATCAACATCATGACGCTGGGCGGGCTCGCGCTCGCGGTGGGGATCCTGGTCGACGACGCGACCGTCACGATCGAGAACATCGAGCGGCACCTTCATCTCGGCACGCGCCGGGCCGCCCCAAGCGTGCCGAGCAGCCCCCTCGGGGGGCAGCGACCGGAGGGAGCGTGGGGGTCGTCGTTCAGTACCAACCTGCACGATGCGATTCTCGAAGGCGCGGGCGAGATCGCGGTGCCCGCGTTCGTGTCGACGCTGTGCATCTGCATCGTGTTCGTGCCGATGTTCTTCCTGACGGGCGTCGCGCGTTTCCTGTTCGTGCCGCTCGCCGAGGCGGTGGTGTTCGCGATGCTCGCGTCGTACGTGCTGTCGCGCACGCTCGTGCCGACGCTCGCGATGCTGCTGTTCCGCCCGCAGCAGGCCAGCACCGGCCCCGATCACTCGACGTCGCGCTTCGCGCGCATCCATCACGCGTTCAACGCCGCGTTCGAGCGGCTGCGCGCGTGGTACATCGTGCTGCTCAGCATCCTGCTGGTGCGCCGCCGCTTCTACGCGACGTGCTTCCTCGGCTTCTGCGTGCTGTCGACCGGCCTCGTGTTCGTGCTCGGCCGCGACTTCTTCCCAAACGCCGATTCCGGCAACATCCGGCTGCACATGCGCGCGCCGACCGGCTACCGGATCGAGGAAACCGCGCGCCTCGCCGACCAGGTCGAGCGCGTGATCCGCGAGGCCGTGCCGCCCGACGAACTTGGCGCGATCGTCGACAACCTCGGGCTGCCGGTGAGCGGCATCAACCTGTCGTACAGCAACAGCGGCACGATCGGCACGCTCGACGGCGAACTGCTGATCGCGCTGAAGCCGGGCCACCGTTCGACCCAGCACTACGTGCAGGCGCTGCGCACGCTGCTGCCGCAGCGCTTCCCGGGCGTCGAATTCTTCTTCCAGCCGTCGGACATCATCACGCAGATCCTCAACTTCGGTCAGCCGTCCGCGATCGACCTGCAGGTGCTCGGCAACAATCTCGCGAGTAACATGGCTATCGCGAGCAGCCTGATGAAGAAGATCAGGCAAATCCCCGGCGCCGTCGACGTGCACGTGCTGCAGCGCAACGACGAACCGACCCTGGTGGCCGACATGGACCGTACGCGCATGCAGCAGCTCAGCCTCTCCGCGCAGAACGTCGCGCAGAACATGCTGATCTCGCTGTCCGGCAGTTCCCAGACGACGCCGTCGTTCTGGATCAATCCGCGCACGGGCGTCCAGTACCCGCTGCAGATCCAGACCCCGCAATACAACATCTCGTCGATCGACGACCTGCTCGGCACGCCGATTTCCGCGAGCGGCCGCACGGGCATGCCGCTGCAACTGCTCGGCAACCTCGTGCAGGTCCATCCCGTCGCGAGCCCGGCCGTGATCACGCATTACAACATCCGTCCGGCGATCGACCTGTACGTGAGCGTCGAGGGCCGCGATCTCGGCTCGGTCGCGGGCGAGATCGACGGGATCGTGTCCGACGCGCGCGCGACGCTGCCGCGCGGCACCGAGCTGTCGGTGCGCGGCCAGGTCGAGACGATGCGCACGTCGTACCTCGGCCTCGGCGCGGGTGTCGCGATGGCGATCGTGCTCGTCTACCTGCTGATCGTCGTGAATTTCCAGTCGTGGCTCGATCCGCTGATCATCATCAGCGCGATGCCGGCCGCGCTCGCCGGCATCGCGTGGATGCTGTTCATCACCGGCACGCACCTGAGCGTGCCGGCGCTGACGGGCGCGATCATGACGGTGGGCGTCGCGACCGCGAACAGCATCCTGGTCGTGTCGTTCGCGCGCCAGCGCCTCGCGGCCGGCGCGGCGCCGCTCACGGCCGCGCTCGAGGCCGGCGCGACGCGGATCCGCCCGGTGCTGATGACGGCGCTCGCGATGATCATCGGGATGGTGCCGATGGCGCTCGGTCTCGGCGAAGGCGCCGAGCAGAACGCGCCGCTCGGCCGCGCGGTGATCGGCGGCCTGTTGTTCGCCACCGTTTCGACGCTGCTGTTCGTGCCGCTCGTGTTCGGCGGCGTGCATTCGCGGCTGGCGCGCCGGCGTGCGCGCCGGGCCGGACATTGACTTTCGCCCACCCCATACCCGGTTGAATTGGTTGAATTCATGGAAGAGAAACATCACAGCTCCGTCGGCATCCAGGTGGACGAACACGGCATGCACCTGCCGACGCGCGCGTCGGTGTCGCGGCGCGGGCGGGTCGTACTGATCGTGATCGGCGTGCTGCTGGCCGCGGGCGCCGCGCGCACGATCGTCGTCAACGTGCTGAACCGCGGCCGGCTCGACGCGGTGGCCGAGCAGAACACGCGCCAGTACGTGAACGTCGTGCATCCGGTCGATGCGGCCACCGGCGGCAAGCTGACGCTGCCCGGCACGCTGCGCGGCTTCGTCGAGGCGCCGATCTATGCGCGTGCGAGCGGCTACGTGCTGCGCTGGCAGGCCGACATTGGCGCGCACGTGAAGCAGGGGCAGCTGCTCGCCGAGCTCGACACGCCCGAGCTGAACCAGGAACTCGCGCAGGCCACCGCGCAGCGCCAGCAGGCGCAGGCCGCGCTCGCGCTCGCGAAGACGTCGTTCGACCGCGCGCAGCAGCTGCGCCAGCGCGATGCAGTGTCGCAGCAGGAACTCGACGACCGCCAGGGCGCGTTCAACCAGGGCACCGCGAATCTCGCGGCGGCCGACGCGAACATGCGCCGGCTCACCGAACTGAAGGGCTTCCAGCGCATCGTCGCGCCGATCGACGGAATCGTCACGCAGCGCAACGTCGACGTCGGCGACCTCGTCAGTTCCGGCAACGCCGGTCGCTCGTTGTTCACGGTGGTGCAGGCCGACCGGCTGCGCCTCTACGTGCAGGTACCGCAGGCGTACGCGCAGCAGATGAAGGTCGACCAGCACGTGAGCGTCTCGCAGGCCGAACTGCCCGGGCAGACCTTCGACGGCACGATCACGCGCACGTCCCAGGCGATCGACGTCGCGACGCGCTCGCTGCAGATCGAGATCACGCTGCCGAACCCGGACGGCCGGCTGCTGCCCGGCGCGTACGTGCAGGCGACGCTGCCGATGACGCCGGTCGGCCGCCTGCAGATTCCGGCCAACACGCTGCTGTTCCGCGCGGAAGGACCGACGGTCGCGACCGTCGACGCCAACGGCCGGGTGCGCCTGAAGGCGGTGACGATCGCGCGCACGATCGGGCAGACGCTCGAAGTCGACGGCCCGCTCACGCCGAACGACCGCCTCGTCGCGAACCCGAGCGACGCGCTCGCGAACGGCGACACGGTCGTCGTGCAGGCGCCGCCCGTCGCGAAGCCGGCCTCCGCGGCCGCGGGAGCGAAGTCGTGAGCGCGATGCGCGCCCGCCTGTACCCCCCGGCCGTCGTGGCCGTCGTCGCGATCGCGGCGCTCGCCGGCTGCACGGTCAGCCCCGACTACCGGCGCCCCGCCGTCGAGACGCCGGCCGCGTGGCGGCTCGACCCGGCCGACGCGTACTGGCACCCGGCCGCGCCGGCCCGTGCGCCGCTCGATCCGGCCTGGTGGACCGCGTTCGGCGACACGCAACTCGACGCGCTGGAAGCCGACGCGTTGCGCAACAACCAGAACCTGAAGGCCGTCGCCGCGCGCTACGACCAGGCGAAGGCGACGCTCGCGTCGGTCGCATCCGCGCAGTATCCGGCCGTCGGCCTGAACGCGAGCGGCCAGCGCTTCAAGATCTCCGCCGACCGGCCGCAGACCAACTACGCGACGAAGAGCATGTCGACCGTGCAGAACGAGATCCAGGTCGGCGCGAGCGTCAGCTATGAACTCGACCTGTTCGGCCGCGTGCGGCGCAGCGTCGAATCCGCGCAGGCCAGCTCCGAGCAGGCGCGCGACGATTTCGCGAACGCGCGCCTGGTGCTCAGCGCCGATCTCGCGTCGAGCTACTTCGCGCTGCGCGAGCTCGACACCGAGATCGACGTCGTCAGGCGCTCGATCGACCTGCAGCAGAAGGCGCTCGACTATGTGAGCGCGCGCCACGACCTCGGCGCGGTGTCCGGCCTCGACCTGCTGCAGCAACGCTCGCAGCTCGATGCGACGCGCACGCAGGCGCAGTTGCTGATCCAGCAGCGTGCGCAGGTCGAGACGGCGATCGCGACGCTGGTCGGCACGCCGGCCCCCGCGTTCTCGCTGCCGTCGCGCGTGGTGCCGATCAACGCGCCCGCGCTGCCGACCGGGCTGCCGAGCGACCTGCTGCAGCGGCGGCCCGACGTCGCGTCGGCCGAGCGCGCGATGGCCGCAGCGAACGCGCAGATCGGCATCGCGCGCGCCGCGTATTTCCCGCGCATCGCGCTGTCGCCGGACATCGGCTGGGACGCGACGCGCTTCTCGGGCCTGTTCACCGTGCCGGCGCTGCTGTGGTCGGTCGGCGCGTCGGTCAGCCAGCCGCTGTTCGAAGGCGGCAAGCTGAAGGCCGGCGTCGATTTCGCGCAGGCCGGCTACGTGGCCGCGCAGGCCAATTACCGGCAGACCGTGCTCACCGCGTTCCAGGAGGTGCAGAATGCGGTGACGGGCCTGTCGGTGCTGGCGCAGGCCGCGCAACAGGCATCGGCGGCCGTCGACGACGCGCGCAAGCTCGTGTCGCTCGCGCAGGACCGCTATGCCGGCGGCCTGACGCCATTCATCGACGTGCTGACGGCCCAGCAGCAGTTGCTGACGAGCGAGCGCCAGGCCGTGCAGATCCAGGGCCAGCGCGCGGCGCTCGTCGTGTTTCTCGCGAAAGCGCTCGGCGGCGGCTGGGACGGCGGCGCGACGGGCGGCACGGCGCCGACCGACGTCGCGGCGGCCGGCCCGCAGCCCGCCACGCGCATCGCCCCCTAACCCGGTTACGCGAACAAGCCCATGAAAGTCCTGATCGTCGAAGACGAACCGAAAGTCGTCGAATACCTGAAGAGCGGCCTCACCGAGGAAGGCTGGGTCGTCGACACCGCGCTCGACGGCGAAGACGGCGCGTGGAAGGCCGTCGAATTCGACTACGACGTGGTGGTGCTCGACGTGATGCTGCCGAAGCTCGACGGCTTCGGCGTGCTGCGCGCGTTGCGCGCGCAGAAGCAGACGCCCGTGATCATGCTGACCGCGCGCGACCGCGTCGACGACCGCGTGCGCGGGTTGCGCGGCGGCGCCGACGACTACCTGACCAAGCCCTTCTCGTTCCTCGAGCTGATCGAACGGCTGCGCGCGCTCACGCGCCGCGCGCGCGTGCAGGAATCGACGCTGATCTCGATCGGCGACCTGCGCGTCGACCTGATCGGCCGCCGGGCGACCCGCGACGGCACGCGCCTCGACCTGACCGCGCAGGAATTCCAGCTGCTCGGCGTGCTCGCGCGGCGCAGCGGCGAGGTGCTGTCGAAAACGACCATCGCCGAACTCGTGTGGGACGTGAACTTCGACAGCAACGCGAACGTCGTCGAGACGGCGATCAAGCGCCTGCGCGCGAAGCTCGACGGCCCGTTCGCGGAGAAACTGCTGCATACGATCCGCGGCATGGGCTACGTGCTCGAGGCGCGCGAGGACGGCGACACGGAGCGGCACGCATGAAACGCTCGATCACCCTGCGCCTGTCGGCGATGTTCGGCATCGTGTCGCTGCTCGTGTTCACGCTGGTCGGCTGCGGGCTGTTCGTGATGATGGAGCGCCAGTTGTTCGCCGAACTGCGCGCGACGATCGACACGCGCGCGAAGGTCGCGCAGATGATCGTGTCGCACGCGACCACGGCCGCGCGCGGCCGCCTGATGCAGGAAAAGCTCGCCGACCTCGAACCGCCCGACGGGTCGACGCGCTACCAGGTCGAGAGCCCCGACCCCGACTTCCGCTTCGGCCATCCGGTCGACGGCGTGCCCGTCGGCGAACCGTTCGGTGCGTTCCAGCAGTACGCGCTCAACCACAGCAGCTACGACGTGATGACGAAGACCGTCCCGATCGCAGGCAGCGGCGAGCGCCCCGACCTGAAGCTGATCGTCGCGTCGTCGTGCGAGCGCACGCAGCGGATGCTGCGCCATTTCGTATGGACGCTCGCCGCGCTGATCGCGATCGCCACCGTGATCACGCTGCTGCTGGGCCGCGCGGTCGCGCGCTTCGGGCTCGCGCCGCTCGAACGGCTGTCGCAGGACGCGGCGGCCATCAGTGCCACCAACCGCCGCCAGCGGCTGCAGACCGACGCGCTGCCGACCGAGTTGCGCGATCTCGCCGCATCGTTCAACGGCGCGCTAGAGCGCATCCAGCAGACCTATGCGCGGCTCGAGGCGTTCAACGCGGACGTCGCGCACGAGTTGCGTACGCCGATCAGCATCCTGATCGGCCAGACCCAGGTCGCGCTGACGAGCCGCGACCGTTCGGTCGACCGGATGCGCCAGACCTTGCAGTCGAACCTCGAGGAGTTCGAACGGTTGCGCGTGATCATCAACGACATGCTGTTCCTGTCGCGCAGCGATCGCGGCGAACGCGCGACCGACCTGAAGCACGTGTCGCTCGCCGACGAAGTGCGGCGCATGCTCGACTTCCTCGAGATTCCGCTCGACGAAGCGCAGCTGCGCGCCGAACTGCACGGCGATGCGCACGCGGCGGTCGACCCGTCGCTGTTCCGCCGCGCGATGACCAACCTGCTGATCAACGCGATCCAGCATTCGGCGCCGGGAGAGACGCTGAACGTGACGATCACGCCGCGCGACACGCTCGTCGACGTGTCGGTCGCGAACCCCGGCGAGCCGATCGATCCCGCGCAGCGCTCGCACGTGTTCGAGCGCTTCTACCGGCTCGAGGAAGCGCGCGCGAACAGCAAGGAAAACCACGGGCTCGGGCTGTCGATCGTCAAGGCCGTCGCGGAAATGCACGGCGGCAGCGTGTTCGTCGCATGCTCGGGCGGCCTCAATACATTCGGTTTTTCGGTGTCGACGCAACCGTCCAGCGGCAGCCCGTCGCGCGCGGCCGATGCCGGCGACCCGCACGCGCAGCGGCCGGCGCCTGCGCCGCGCGCGTTGCACTGACGGCGGCCCCACCGCCGAGGGCAGTTTTCTTCAATACGGACACGCGCGCCTTCTTTAGTCTCGATGCGACTTTGACATTCGCATGGAGGCAACAGATGAGCATGCTGGTTTCGATGGCCGCGTTCGCGCTGGCGTCGTCGATCACGCCCGGTCCCGTCAACATCGTCGCGCTCAGCGCGGGCGCACGCCACGGTCTCGGCGCAAGCTTGCGCTATGCGGCCGGCGCGACGCTCGGCTTCGTCGCGCTGTTCCTGCTGATCGGCCTCGGGCTGCATGCGGCGCTCGCGCGCTGGCCGATGCTGACCACCGCCACCCAATGGGCGGGGATCGCGTTCCTGCTTTACCTCGCGCTGCGGCTCGCGCTCGACGACGGCCGGTTGTCGGCCGCCCCGGATGCGCCGAACGTCGCCGGCCCGTCGGCCGCGGCCGGCGCGGCGATGCAGTGGCTGAATCCGAAGGCGTGGCTTGCGTGCGTGGCCGCGATGGGTGCGTATGCGGCCGACGGCGACCGCGCGCAGGTGTGGCAATTCGCGGCACTGTATCTGGTGATCTGCTTTGCGTCGATCGCGTGCTGGGCGTATGCGGGTGCGTCGCTGCGGCACCGACTCGCGAATGCGCGGCGGATGCGGCTATTCAACCGCGCGATGGCACTGCTGCTCGCGGGTAGCGCGCTTTATCTGCTCGATATCTAGCGCTGGCGCTGCGACGCGCGTTGTTACGGCAGGTGCCACCGGCGGGCGATGATGCAACGCGTCGACGCCGTGCGGTGTGCGGCGTGCGCTGCCGCCCCGCCCGTTCGCCGCTCAACACGCGGCGCTTCGATATTGCCCCGGCGTGGCGGCCGCGATGCGCCGGAACGCACGCTGGAAATGCGCCTGGTCCGCGAAGCCCGCATCGAGCGCGACGTCGGCGATCGGCCGGCCGCGGCGCAACTCCGCGCGGCCGTACTGCACGCGACGGTCGATCAGGAACGCATGCGGCGTCATCCCGTAACGGGCGTTGAACGCGCGGATCAGGTAGGACGGCGACAGGTCGGCGGCCGCGCAGATCGCATCGAGCGTGACGGCCTGACGGCAGTGCGCGGCGATGTAGTCGGCCGCCCGCGCGAGCTTCGCGTTGTCGGCTCCGCGCCGCACGGCGCCGGGCAACTCGCGATCGAGCGCGCCGTGCAGCCGCGTGAAGAATTCGACCGCCGCACTTTCCTTGCCGAGCGGATCGACGCCAGGCGCCACGAGCGTGCGGTAAAAGCCGCCGAACTGCGCGAACAAATCGCGCCGTTCCGTCAACTTCGGCGAAAACCCGTGAAAATCGCTGTTCGGATCGCGCCCGAGCGAATGCTGCAGACGCGCGAGCCACGGCACGTCCACGTAGACCATCCGGTACGCCCATGCGTCGGGTCCGTACGGATTGCACGCATGCACCTGTTCCGGATCGATGATCACGAGCACGCCGCGCCCGACATGTTCCTTCGTCGCGCCGTTCAGGTAGGTGCTCGTGCCGCCGACGATCGCGCCGAGCGAAAACGTGTCGTGCGTGTGCTTCGCGTAGCAGATCGTCCGCCCATCGTCGACGGTGCGCGCCTCGATGAACGGCAGCGCGGCGTCGCGCCAGAACGGCGACGGCACGGCGAGGGGGTTGGCGGAACGGCTCACGCGACGGGCTCCCGGATCGGACGGCGAACGCACACCGTACAAGACTGCGCGGCGCGATGCAACCGTGAGCCGGCGCTTCTCGGCCGGATCGCCTAAGCTTTGAATTCGGCCGCCGCGGCACACGCGGTGGGTTCCGTTCCCTCTTCCACCCGGTACGCTCATGCACATCGATCTGACAGGCAAGACCGCGGTCGTCACCGCTTCCACCGCCGGCATCGGGCTGGCGATCGCCGAAGGGCTCGCGCACGCGGGCGCACGCGTCGCCGTCAACGGACGCAGCGACACGTCGGTCGAAGCCGCGCTCGCGCTGCTGCGCACCGCGGTACCCGGCGCGGACGTCGACGGCGTCGCCGCCGACCTGTCCGACGCCGCCGGCGCCGCGCGCATCACGCAGCACACGCCGGACGCCGACATCCTCGTCAACAATGCGGGCATCTACGGGCTGAAGGCATTCTTCGACATCGACGACGACGAATGGACGCACTACTTCCAGATGAACGTGATGTCCGGCGTGCGCCTCGCGCGGCACTACCTGAAGGGCATGCTCGCGCGCAACACGGGCCGCATCGTGTTCATTTCGTCGGAATCGGGGCTGAACATCCCGGTCGACATGATTCACTACGGGTTCACGAAAACCGCGCAACTGGCGATCGCGCGCGGGCTCGCGAAGGTCGCGGCCGGGACTAACGTGACGGTCAATTCGGTGCTGCCGGGGCCGACGATGTCGGAAGGCGTGCGGGCGCTGCTGAAAGCGACGGCCGACGAAACGGGGCGCAGCATCGACGACGTCGCGGTGGATTTCGTGCGCAGCCAGCGCGCGAGCTCGATCATCCAGCGGCCGGCGACGACGGAGGAAGTCGCGAATCTCGTCGTGTACGTGTGCTCGCCGCAGGCCTCGGCGACGACGGGCGCGGCGTTGCGCGTCGACGGCGGGGTGGTCGATACAATCGCTTGACGGCGCGGAGCAGGCGCGGCGCTATCGGGAAGCGGCCTTGTCCGGCTGGAGCGTGCCCTTGCGATCGGCGTCCATGCAGGTATCGAAGCCGTGTTGCGTGACGGCGCCGGCGCTGTCGAACACGACGAAGTAAGCCCGGTGATCGTTGCCGTGCTCGATGAAGTAGTTGTAGCAGACGCCGCTGCCGTTGCGGACCATCCACACGCTGCGCGGGTTGCCGCCGGCGCGGACGACGTCGGCGCGCGTCGCGCCGTGCCGCGACGCGGCCCTCGCCAGCGGCGTGCGCGAATACGAGAACGGCAGCCACGAGTCGAACCACGCGCAGCCGTGCAGCATCAGGCAGCTGGCGGCCAGGGACAGCGTCGCGGCGGGACGGGACATCGAAATCAATCGCATGCTGGGTGAAATCTGCTGCGCCATGCCGGCGTGATCGAAAGCCCCATGCTACTAGACCTTTGGGTCCGGATCGAAAAGAAATGTAGAGACTTGTGTCCGACGCCCTGCTCGACGCGGTCCGGCACGCGTCCGATCGTTGCGAAGCGTTGCGTCACCGCGCGGGCTCGCGCACGCGTCAATGCCGTTGCACCGATGATTTGAATCGGCGCGACGGTCAGCATCGTCAAGCGACCCATTCGGTCCACAGCATCGTCAGCACCGTCATCAGCGCGGGGCCGACAAACAGCCCGATCAGCCCGAACGTCTCGGCGCCGCCGAGGATGCCGAACAGCACGAGGAGGAACGGCAGGCGGGTCGAGCTGCCGATCAGCACCGGCCGCACGAAATGCTCGGCGACGAACACGACCACGAAGCCGAGCACCAGCACCACGACGGCCCACGCGGTCGCACCCTGCACGAACAGCCAGAGCGCCGCGCCGCAAAACACGATCGGCGCGCAGAACGGCAGCATCGCGGCGACGGCCGTGACGAGGCCGAGCAGCGCCGCATGCGGGACGCCTGCGAGCGCATACGCGACACCGAGAATGGCACCCTCGCCCAACCCGACGACGACCAGCCCCGTGACCGTGCCGTACACGGCCGCGACCATCCGTTCGATCAGATCCGCGCCGCCGCGCCCGAACGCGCGCCGCGCGCCCTGCAGCAACGCACCCGACAACTTGTGGCCGGCCCGCATGATCACGAACAGCGTGACCAGCATGAAGCCGAACTCGAACAACCCATGCGCGAGCTTCGTGCCGAACTGCCGGCCGAACGCGATGAACTTCTCGCCGCTCGCGCCATGCATCGCGGTGCCCGCGTGCAACGGATGACCGAGATTGGCCTGCCACCACTCGGTGACCTGCGCGGCACCGTACGGCAACCGGCTGACGACGTCCGGCAGCGGAATGCCGTTGTCCTGGATCGAATGCAGCCAGATGCGCAGGTCGTGCGCCTGCGAGATCGCCTGTCCCAGTGCGATCGCGACCGGCAGCACGACCAGCAGCGACACGCCCGCGGTGATCGCGGTCGCGATCAGGGTCGGCCGGTCGCGAAACCAGCGGTCCGATTCGAAACGTTCCAGCAACGGCCACAACGCGATCGCGATCACGCATGCCCACGCGATGGCGGGAAGGAAATCGCGGATCACCCACAGCGCGAGCACCAGCAGCGCCGCATACAGCACGGCGCGGGCGATCTGCTGCGCGCGCGGCCGCGCGGCGGAATCCTGGGACGGCGAGACATGTGCGCGCATGGCACCTCGGTCGAAATGAAAAAATGGCGATTCGTGCAGGCCGGAAGCCTGTACGAACCGCCATTCTATCCATCGGCGCCGCAACGGCATGCGCACACAGTGCCAAGCATCGTCAAATGCGTGCCGCGAACGCCGCGCCGCCGCACGGTGCAATGCGTGACTCAGGCCACCTTGTCGGCGACGCGGTAGCGTTCGAGCCAGTGCGCGTACGGCGCGGGCAGCGTCCACGACGGACGCTCGACGCCGAGCTGCTTGGCCGCGTAGTACGGCCAGTGCGGATCGGCGAGATGCGCGCGGCCGACCATCACGAGGTCGAGCTGCTGCTCGGCGACGACGCGCTCGGCGAGTTGCGGCGTGTCGATCCCCCAGGCGGACGACACCGGCAGGCCAGCCTCGCGGCGCACGCGTTCCGCGATCGGCGCGAGGAACGCCGGGCCCCACGGAATCCGCGCGTCGGGCGTCGAGAAGCCGACGGACACGCTCAGCATGTCGAGCCCTTCCTGCTTCATCCGCTGCGTGAGCGCGATCGATTCGGCGAGCGTTTCCTCATCGCGGCCGTCGTATTCGATCACGCCGAGACGCGCGGTCAGCGGCAAGTGCTCCGGCCAGACCTGGCGGACGGCCTTCAGCGTGTCGACGAGGAAACGGCCGCGGTTTTCCGCCGAACCGCCGTACGCGTCGTCGCGCTGGTTCGCATGCACGGAGAAGAAGCTCTGGCCGAGGTAACCGTGCGCGAAGTGCAGTTCGAGCCATTCGAAACCGAGATCGCGGGCGCGCTTCGCCGACGCGACGAAGTCGGCCTGCACACGGGCGATGTCGTCATGCGTCATCGCGCGCGGCGTCTTGGGCAGGTGCGCGCCGAACGGCACCGCCGATGGGGCAATGGTCTGCCAGCCGCGCGGATCGCCGTCGGCGATGTGGTCGTCGCCCTCCCACGGACGGTTCGCGCTCGCCTTGCGGCCCGCATGCGCGATCTGGATGCCCGGCACCGAGCCGGCCGCCTTGATCGCCGCGACCGACGGCGCGAACGCCTCGGCCTGCGCATCAGTCCACAGCCCGGCGCAACCCGGCGTGATGCGGCCTTCCGGCGACACGGCCGTCGCCTCCGCGATCACGAGGCCCGCGCCGCCGCGCGCGATGCCGCCCAGGTGCACGTGATGCCAGTCGTTGACGACGCCGTCTTCGGCGACGTACTGGCACATCGGCGGCACCGCGATGCGGTTGCGCAGCGTGACATCCTTGAGTTTGAACGGTTCGAACAGGGCAGACATCCACCACTCCTTTGCTTGGTTCTACGAAACGACTGGATGACCCGCCGCGCGGTGCGCACGGCGGAACGATTCGGGCCGTCGCCGGGACGGTTGCGCCCGACGACGGATACGGCCCGGCGCGGGTCTTGCCGGCGCCGGGTCGACTTACCGGCGGCCGAGCTGCGCGAGCAGCGCCTCGGCCGCGGGTTCCGACGACGCGGGGTTCTGCCCCGTGATCAGCAACCCGTCGGTGACGACATGCGGCGCCCAGTCGGCGCTGCGCTCGAACTGCGCGCCGTTGGTCTTCAGCATGTCCTCGACGAGGAACGGCACCACTTCCGTCAGTTCGACGGCCGCTTCCTCGCTGTTGGTGAAGCCCGTCGCACGCTTGCCGCGCACGACCGACTCGCCGGTCTTCGGGTCCTTCACGTGGCGCAGCACGCCCGGCGCGTGGCACACGGCCGCGACCGGCTTGCCGGCCGACAGCGCGCGCTCGATCAGGCCGATCGAATGCAGGTCCTCGGCGAGGTCCCACAGCGGGCCGTGCCCGCCCGGGTAGAACACCGCGTCGTAATCGTCGACCGACACGTCGGCCAGCTTGCGCGTGGCGGCCAGTTCGGCCTTGGCCGCCGGATCCGCATCGAAGCGGCGCGTCGCGTCGGTTTGCGCGGTCGGATCGCTGCTTTTCGGGTCGAGCGGCGGCTGGCCGCCCTTCGGCGACGCGAGCGTCAACTCGACGCCCGCATCCTTGAACGCGTAGTACGGCGCGGCCAGTTCCTCGAGCCAGAAGCCGGTTTTCTTGCCGGTGTCGCCGAGCGTGTCGTGCGAGGTCAGGACAACCAGAATCTTCATGATCGGACACTCCTTCGAAATGGGGGAACGGAGCCGCGTCGCGGCAGCGGCCAGCGTGACGCACGCCGCGTGCCGGCGACGACGGCGCGCCTGCCGGTTAGGCCGCTGGCGCGCGTCAATGTGCCGGCTCCGTACCGAAAATATTGTCCAAGCCTATTAGACCAGTCGTCTAGAAGAGGCTCGAAAAAAACGACGGCATCTCCTGCACGATCAGCATCGCAGCGCGATATGGCATTTTCGCGTCCGGGATGCGCGTCAGGAACGACGTCGCATTCATGAGGCTGGATGATAGCCCTGGATTAGACCGGTCGTCTAGAACCCGGTATTCAGCCCTTCCGCCGTCATGGCTTTTGCGGCGGAGCGCATCCCGCAACGTCCATTGCCGATCGCACCCCGCGCGCGCCGCCGCATCGCTTAGCCGCGCGGCGGCCCGTCCGTGTCGCCGGCCTCGACCACCGGCATCTCGAGCCGATGGCCGCGGGAGCCGTCCGCGAGCAGCCCCAGCATCAGGTCCGCCAGCGCACGCCCCGTCGCGTGTCCGGTCGGTTGCACCACGGCCGTCACGCGATGCGGATGGGCGATCTCCGGCGGCACACCGTCATAGACGATCAACGACATGTCGCGCCCCAGGCGCAAGCCGCTGTCGACCAGCGCGCGGAACGCGCCGCCGCCCGCGATGTTGTTGTCGACGAGCAGCGCCGTCGGCCGCTCGGCCCGCGCGAGCAATGCCTGAACGCCCTGCTGCCCACCGTCGCGCGTAAACGGACACTCGACGAGCAGCGCCGGGTCGGGTTCGATGCCGGCTTCGTGCAGCGCGGCGAGATAGCCGGCGCGACGCTGCATCGCGAAATTGAGCGACAGCGGCGCACTGATCATCGCGATGCGGCGATGGCCGAAGCCGATCAGGCGCCGCACCGCATCCCGTGCGCCCGCTTCGTTGTCGAAATCGAACCATGCGTAGGGCTCGGCGGCTTGCGTGCGGCCATACGCGACGTACGGAAACGCATTCGACCGCAGGTACGCGAGGCGCGGATCGTCGACCAGCGTGCGTGCGACGATCAGCCCGTCGACGAGCTTGCCGTCGACGAGCCGTCGATACGTGTCCAGTTCGGCGTTCGGCCGCGCGGACGCGATGATGAAATCGAGATTGCGCTCGGCGAGCCGCTCGGTGATGCCCGCGACGACCTCCCCGAAGCGCGGATCGCCGAGATCGCCCGCGCCGAACGGATACACGATGCCGATCGTATCGGCTCGCCCGGTCGCCAGCCGCCGCGCGGTCGGATCCGCGACATAGCCGAGTTCGCGCGCGGCCTTCATCACGCGTTCGCGGGTCGCCTCGCTCACGTCGTCATAGCCGTTCAGCGCGCGACTGACCGTCGTGCGCGACAGTCCGAGCGCGTCCGACAGCGCCTTCAGATTCACCTTCACGTCGCTCCTCGCGTTGTGTTTTCCATCCGTTCGAGCCGGTTTGAGGCAATTATTTCCGAATGGTAGTTATTACCGTCAAATATTTATCTTTTGACGTCCAAACCGGTTTGAAATAGCATCCGAACCGGTTTGGACATCGATGCCACCGTCAGTCGTTCCCTCTCACCGTCAACGGAAACAACGCCGACATGACTTACTTTCCTTTTTGCCGCGCGACTGCGGCCAAACGTTTGCTGTTCGCCGGCGCCGCACTGGCCGCCTTCGCGACCGCCGCGCACGCGCAGACCGCCGGCGCGCCCACGCCCACGCCGCACACGCAGCAGGCATACGACCCCGAGGGCAACTTCACGATGCGCTGGACCCGCGCGGACATCCGCCAGATCGTCGCGCAGTCGCACACGGCCGGCGCCGACAAGAATTCGCTGCCGCAAGCGCTGACGATGCCCGACATCCCGCAGGACTTCCCGCTGATCAACTCGAACGTGTGGGTGTGGGACACCTGGCCGCTGGCCGACCTGCGGGCGAACCAGCTCAGCTACAAGGGCTGGGAGGTGATCTTCTCGCTCACCGCCGATCCGCACGCGGGCTACACGTTCGATGACCGTCACGTCCATGCGCGCATCGGCTTCTTCTATCGCCGCGCCGGCATTCCCACGTCGCAGCGGCCCGCGAACGGCGGCTGGACCTGGGGCGGCCACCTGTTCCCGGACGGCGCGAGCGCCAAGGTGTTCGGCACGTCGCCAATGACCAACAACGCCGAATGGTCGGGCTCGGCGCGCCTCACGCACGGCGACAACGTCAGCCTCTATTACACCGCGACGTCGTTCAACCGCTCCGCGCCCGGCGGCGCCGACATCACGCCGCCGCAGGCGATCATCACGCGCGCCGACGGCCACATCCAGGCCGACGACAAGCACGTGTGGTTCACCGGCTTCGACGATCACAAGGCGCTGCTGCAGCCGGACGGCAACTACTACCAGACCGGTCAGCAAAACACCTACTTCTCGTTCCGCGATCCGTTCGTGTTCACCGATCCCGCGCACCCGGGCAAGACCTACTTGGTGTTCGAAGGCAATACGGGCGGCCAGCGCGGCGCCCGCACCTGTAACGAGGCCGACCTCGGCTATGCGCCGAACGATCCGTACAGGGAAGACCTCAACGCCGTGATGAACTCGGGCGCAGTGTATCAAAAGGCCAATGTCGGCCTGGCGGTCGCGACGAACCCGCAGCTCACCGAATGGAAGTTCCTGCCGCCGATCCTGTCGGCGAATTGCGTCGACGACCAGACCGAGCGCCCGCAGATCTATCTGAAGGACGGCAAGTACTACCTGTTCACGATCAGCCACCGCACGACGATGGCCGCGGGCGTCGACGGGCCGGACGGCGTCTACGGCTTCGTCGGCAACGGCATCCGCAGCGACTTCCAGCCGCTGAACGGCGGCAGCGGTCTCGTACTCGGCAACCCGACCGACTTCTCCGCGCCGGCCGGCGCGCCGTATGCACAGGACCCGAACCAGAACCCGCGCGAATTCCAGTCGTATTCGCACTACGTGATGCCGGGCGGGCTCGTCGAGTCGTTCATCGATGCGATCGGTCCGCGTCGCGGCGGCACGCTCGCGCCGACGGTGAAGGTCAACATCAACGGCACGTCGACGGCGGTCGACCGCGCGTACGGGCGCGGCGGTCTCGGCGGGTACGGCGAAATCCCGTCGAACCTGCCGGCGACGGGCGCCGGTCACAACGACGGCCCGGGCACCCGGCCGTAACGGCGAGGCCGCGTAGCCGGCTCGTTCCGCAGGCGCGCATCGCGCGTGTCGCGTGTGCGCCTGCTTTTTCTGTTCCGCAAACCGCGCATGCCGCCGTTATACGCGGCATGCGCCCTTTTCCCGCTTCGCGCAGCGAAGCACGGAACCCCGCATGAGATCGACGTTTTTCCGCTTTTCCTTCCGGATCGCCGGGCTGCTGCTCGCGTGCGCGGCCGGCATGCAGACCGCCCACGCGACTTGCGCCGCGCCATCCGCAAGCGGCACGCCGCAATGGCGACCCGCGCTGCATTACACGCCGCAACGCAACTGGATGAACGATCCGAACGGCCTCGTTTACGAAAACGGCCGCTATCACCTGTTCTATCAATACAACCCGCTCGGCCACGACTGGGGCAACATGTCGTGGGGCCATGCGACCAGCACCGATCTCGTCCACTGGCGCGAGCACCCGGTCGCGATGCGCGCGAACGCGACGGAGGAAATCTTCTCCGGCTCGATCGTCGCCGACACGCACAACACGTCCGGCCTCGGCGCACCGGGCCAAACGCCGCTCGTCGCGCTTTATACGAGCGTCTACAAGGCCGGTTCCGGTCACGCACCCGGCACGCAGGCGCAATCGCTCGCGTACAGCCTCGACCACGGCGCGACGTGGCAGCCCTACGCACACAATCCGGTGCTCACGCTCGATCCGGAATCGAAGCAGTTCCGCGACCCGAAGGTGTCGTGGTACGCGCCGGGACGCTACTGGCTGATGACGACCGTCGTCGCCGATGCGCAGGTCGTGAAGCTCTACCGTTCCGACGACCTCACCCACTGGTCGTTCCTGAGCGACTTCACGCTGCCGGACGTGCCCCACGCGGGTGTGCTGTGGGAGATGCCCGACCTCGTGCCGCTGCCTGTCGACGACGATCCGCGACACATCAAGTGGGTGATGATCGTCAACGTCAACCCGTGGTCGATCGCCGGCGGTTCCGGCGCGATGTATTTCGTCGGCGACTTCGACGGCCGCACGTTCGTTCCCGATCGCGTCGCGCCGGCCGGTTCCGATCCCGCGCAATTCCGCTGGGTCGATCATGGCGCCGACTTCTATGCGGCCGGCACGTTCTCCGGCGCGCCGGGCGCGCGCCCGGTCGCGATTGCCTGGATGAGCAACTGGGACTACGCGGCGAAAGTGCCGACGGCACCGTGGCGGGGCGCGACGGCGTTGCCGCGCGAACTTGCGCTGAAGACGATCGGCGGCGAACCGACGCTCGTCGTGACACCGGCCACTGCGTTCGATGCGTGGGCCGACGGGCGGCCCGCCGTGCACGAAGGCGATCTGCGCGTCGACTCCGCCACGCGCGCACTGTCGGCCGCGACGCGCGGGGTCGCGCAGCGCATCACGGTGACGATCGCGCCGCAGGGCGCGGCCCGCGCGGGCTTGATCGTCCGCGGCTCGGCGGACGGCGCGATCGGCACCCGGATCGTGTACGACACCGCGAAGCGCACGCTGACGCTCGACCGCTCCCGCTCCGGCGCGACGGATTTCGCCGGCACGTTCAGCCGCGAGCACATCGTCGATCTGCCGCTCGAGCACGGACGCCTGCAGCTCGAAATCGTCGTCGATCGCGGTTCGGTCGAAGTGTTCGCGAACGGCGGCCGCGTCGCATTGACGGACCTGGTCTTTCCGCCGCTCGATGCGGATCGCGTCGCCGTGTTCGCCGAGCACGGGAGCGCGACGTTCTCGGGACTGACGGTGACGCAGCTCCTCGCGCGCGATCGGGCCGACGAGACCCGCGACGCATGTGCATCGCGCTAGCAATGTGATTCGACGGCGGGGCTGCGCCACCCGACATCACGTCAGGCGATGCAGCCCCGCCGGTGTCACGCTCAGAGCAGGCCCATCCCGCCCGACGCGATGATTTCCGCGCCGACGATGAATGCGGACTCGGGCGCGCTCAGGTGCAGCACCGTCGACGCGATTTCATCCGGCGTGCCGAACCGGCCGATCGGAACCAGCCCCTTGATCTTGTCGGCCGTCTCGTCGAGCGTCGCCGCATCGAGGCCGAGCTTGCCGTACAGCGGCGTCTGGACCGGGCCGGGGCTCACCACGTTCACCCGCACGCCGTGCGGCAGCAGTTCCGTCGACAGCGTCTTCGCGAACGAATTGACGGCCGCCTTGCTCGCCGCATACACGGACGAACCCGGCATCCCGATATGCGCGTTGATCGAGCCGTTGATCACGATCGACGCGCCGCGGTTCAGCAGCGGCACCAGCGCCTGGATCTGGAAATACGCGCCCTTCACGTTGGTGTTGAACACGAGGTCCCACATCGCTTCGTCGCTATCCGCGAACGGCGCGAGTTTCGCGACGCCCGCATTGATGAACACGGCGTCGAGCCGCGCGCCGGACGCCGCGATCGCGTCCGCCAGCGATCGCGCCGACGCGACGCTGCCGGCCTCGTTGCGGATCGCGAGCGCGCCGCTGCCGAGCGTCTCGCGCGCGGCGTCGAGCGTCTGCTCGTCGCGCCCGGTGATGATGACCCGCGCGCCTTCGGCCGCGAATGCCCGTGCCGCCGCCAGGCCGATGCCGCTGTTGCCGCCCGTGACGAGTACCGTTTTTCCTTCGAAGCGTTGCATGATGTTCTCCTTTGAACCGGTGAGTTGACCGTGAACACAGGATGCGCGCGGCGCCCGGCCTTGCCGTACGTCCGGCGCGGCAGACATGTTCGAAATCTTCGAACGTGTTTGCCTGAGCCCGTCCGTCGCGTGCCCGCCTGGCGCCCTCAGCCCGACACGTCGATCCCGTCGAGCAGGCGCTGCGCGAGCCGCGGTTCGCGGAGTTGCTCCAGCCACCATTGCAGGGCACGGCCGTCGCGATCGCCGCGCCATGCGACATACAGCACGTTCGGCTCGCGCGGATCGGCCGTTTCCTTCTCGACGAGCTCGCCGCGCGCGAGCAGCGACGCGACCCGCCGCCGCGGCACCCAGCCGACGCCGAGCCCGTCTCGCTGCGCGAGGATCTTCGCGCGCATCGACGGCACCGCGAGCACCGCCTGCCCGCCGAGCAGCCCATATGCGCGACCGACGACCCGCCGCGACGAATCGGCGACGACGACCGCGCGATGCGCGCCGATCGCGTCCCGGGTCAGCCGCTCGCCCGCCGACGCCAGCGGATGGCGCGGCGATACGGCGAACACCCATTCCATCGCGCCGAGTTCGAACCACTTGAAGCCCGGAATCGCCGGCGGCTCGTTGGTCGCGCCGACGACCAGATCCGCGCGACCGTCGCGCAGCGCTTCCCAGGTGCCGCCGAGCACTTCGTGCGTGAAACGCAGCGACACGCCCGACTCGAGCGCATCGAATGCGCGGACGACCGGCAGCAGCGTATCGAATTCCAGCACCTCGTCGCTGACGATCCACAATCGGTCCTCCCAGCCGCTCGCGACCTGCCGCACGCGCTGCGTGAGCCGTGCGACGTCCAGCGCAAGGCGCGATGCCTCGTCGGTCAGCAACTGGCCGGCCGGCGTGAGCTGCAGACGGTAGCCGCGCCGGTCGAACAGCAGCGCGTCGAAGCGCGTTTCGAGCTGCCGCGCGGCGTGCGACACGGTCGATGGCGCCTTGCCGAGCCGCGCGGCCGCCCGCGACAGGCTGCCGGTGGCGCGGATCGCATCGAGCAGCGCGAGTTCGTCTTCGGACAGCATGAGGGCACTCCGGTCGGGGATTGTGGTGGATCGTAAGGCACCGGCGAGCGGCGGTCCAATCGAATGGCGCTGTGCCCGGTGCGCGGCGGATGCCGGGCCGGCCATGAACTTCCGGTATGCTGATCGACATCAAATCCGAGCATTCAAGGTAACCACTGCGATGGACATCGCGATTCGCATCGAAGGCCGTCACGACCTCACCGGGCAAATCTTCCGGCAGTTGCGCACCGCGATCGTCGACGGGCGGCTCGAAGGCGGCGCCCGGCTGCCGTCGACGCGCGATCTCGCGAAGCAGCTCGGCGTGTCGCGCAAGACGACGCTTGACGCGTTCGAGCGTCTCGTCGCCGAGGGTTACCTGAACACGCGCGCGGGCGACGGCACGTTCGTCGCCGACGGCCTCGCGCGGGTGCCGCATGCGGCGGCGGCCTCCACACCATCGCTCGTCGAGGACACGCCGCCTGTCCACGCCGTCGACGCACGCGCCCTGTGGGACGACCTGCCCGACGCGCTCGCGATGCCCGCGCCGCAGGACTCGCCCGCCTTCGACTTCCGCGGCGGCGTGACCGACAAGACGCTGTTCCCGTTCGACGCGTGGCGCCGCTGCCTGCATCACGCGTTGCGCCAGCAGGCTCGCGGCCCCGGCCAGTACCACGAGCCGGCGGGCGATCCGCAGTTGCGCGGCGCGATCGCGCGCTACGTCGCGTTCAGCCGCGCGGTCGCGTGCGGCTGGGACGACGTGCTCGTCACGCAAGGCGCGCAACAGGCGCTCGACCTGATCGCGCGCGTGGTCGTGCGGCCGGGCGACGTCGTCGCGGTCGAGAATCCCGGCTATCCGCCGGCCCGCGCGGCGTTCGCGTCGCTCGGCGCGACGGTGATCGGCGTGCCGGTCGACGCGCACGGCCTCGTCACCGAGCAGCTGCCCGACGACGCGCGCCTCGTCTACGTGACGCCGTCGCACCAGTTCCCGCTCGGCATGCCGATGACGCTGGACCGGCGCGTCGCGCTGCTCGAATGGGCGCAGCGCCGCCGCGCGGTGATCATCGAGGACGACTACGACGGCGAGTTCCGCTTCGAAGGCCGGCCGGTGGAGTCGCTGAAGAGCCTCGACCGCACCGGCCTCGTCGCGTACGTCGGCACGTTCTCGAAGACGATCTTTCCCGAACTGCGGATCGGCTACGCGATTCCGCCGCGCGCGCTGCGCGGCGCGCTCGCCAAGGCGAAGCAGATCGTCGACTGGCATACCTGCACGCTGACGCAGGCGGCGCTCGCGCGCTTCATGCTCGAAGGCGATTTCGCGCGTCACCTGCGGCGCGTGCAGAAGCACTACGACGCGCGCCGCAAGATGCTGCTCGCGCATCTGCGCGGCGACCTCGCGCCGTGGTTCGAACCGATCGTGCCGACCGCCGGCATCCACCTCGCCGCGCACCTGAAACCGGGGCTCGACGAAGCCGCGCTGGTCCGCGCGGCGCGCGAGCACGACATCGGCCTGTACGGGATCTCGGCGTTCCACGTCGGCTCGGCGGCGCGCGCGGGGCTGCTGTTCGGCTATGGCGGGATCGACGCGCTGCGCATCGACGCCGCGCTCGCCAAGCTGGCCGCGCTGCTGGATTCGGGCAGTGTCGGCAACGCGCAACTGGTTACCTGAATTTTCCCGGAATTGGCCATTCAAGCAGGCCAGTGGCACGCCTAAAGTGGGTCCTGTCGCGCCACCGAGCGCACCCAACCGAAAAAGGACCTGCCATGCAACCGCGCCTGAACTTCTATGCCGCCAGCCCGAACGCGATCAAGGTGATGCGCAACGCCGAGGAATTCCTCGCGAAAAGCGCGATCGAGAAGCCGCTTGCCGAACTCGTCCGGCTGCGCGCGTCGCAGATCAACGGCTGTGCGTTCTGCGTCGACATGCACACCACCGATGCGCGCAAGGGCGGCGAGACCGATCGCCGCCTCGCGACGGTCGTCGTCTGGCGCGAAACGCCGTTCTTCACCGAGCGCGAACGCGCGGCGCTGGAATGGACCGAAGCGCTGACGCTGGTCGCCGACAACCACGTGCCCGATGCCGTCTGGGAGGCCGTGAAGCCGCATTTCAGCGATGAAGAGCTGTTCGACCTGTCGATGCTGATCGCGACGATCAACTCGTGGAACCGCTTCGCGATCGCGTTCCGCAAGCTGCCCGAGTAAGGAGACGACGATGACGCGCTCCAGCGCCCTTCTCCGCCGCGCGATGCTGTGCACGTCGCTCGCGCTCGGCGCCGCACTGCCGGCCGCCGCCCACGCGCACGATGCCGGCGACAACGTGCACGCGATCATGCAACAGGCCGTGCCCGAAGCGCCCGGCAAGCTCGCCGTCGTCGCGACCGTCGACTATGCGCCCGGCCAGGCGTCCGAAGCGCACAAGCACCTCGGCTCGGTGTTCGCGGTCGTGTCGAAGGGCGAAGTGCTGTCGCAGGTGAACGACGGCCCCGTGCGCCGCTATCGCGCCGGCGAAGGCTGGTACGAGGCGCCCAGTTCGCGCCACCTGGTGTCGCGCAATGCGAGCGCGACCGAACCCGCGCAACTCGTCGTGTTCGGGCTGACGGGCGAGCACGCGCCGCTGAAGTCGCCGATCGATCAGTGACGACGTTTCAGGGGTGCGTGCCGTGTCGGGCACGCACCCGTGCTGCACGGCCGGCTGCCCGGCCCGTGCCGCGCGGCAGCCTCACCGGTTCCAGCCGCGTCCGCTCCGCCGTTTCCCCCGCCGCTTCCCCGCCGCTTCCCCATTAGCCGCTCCCTACATTCCGCCGCCGGCACACGGCCCTTCGCCGCGCCGCCGCCCGGCTCGTCCGCACCGCCATTCGACGCTCCCCTGATCGCGATCAACGCGGGCGAAAAACCTTCCTTGAAATTAACTAACTCATCAATTAGCGTCGATTTCATGAATGCGAAATCCACCGTCGCCAGGCCGCGCGGGCGCCGCCCGTCGGTGGACGATTTCGACTTGCGCGACCACATGCTCGACGTCGCGATGCAGTTGTTCGCGGAGCGCGGCATCGCCGCGACGACGGTCGCGCAGATCGCCGCGGCCGCCGGCGTCACGTCGGCGATGGTCCACTACTACTTCACGAATCGCGAGCAACTGCTCGACGCGATCGTCGAGGAGCGGCTCGCGCAAGTCATCGCGTTCGTGTGGCGGCCGACCGCGCCGCACATCGAGAACGATCCGTTCGCGCTCGTCACTGAACTCGTCGACCGCTTCTTCGACGTCACGCATCGCATGCCCTGGCTGCCGTCGATCTGGCTGCGCGAGATCGTCCATGAAGGCGGCCTGCTGCGCGAGCGGATGGCCAGGCGCATTCCGCTCGAGCATGTCGGGCGTTTCGCCGAGCGCATCCGCGCCGCGCAGCAGGCCGGCACGCTGAACCCCGCGCTCGAGCCCGCATTCCTGTTCCATTCGATCATCGCGCTCGTGATGCTGCCGCTCGCCACCGCGAAGCTGTGGCAGAGCGTGCGCGGCCAGCCGCCGATCGATCGCGACGTGCTGCATCGCCACGTCCGCGCGCTGCTCGGCTCCGGCATGCAGCCGCCCGCCGTCGGGCCGGATGCCGATGCGCCGGCGCGACGGAGGCCGTCGTGAACGCGGCCCGCCCGCTGCCGCTCGCGCTGGCCACCGCCGCGCTGCTCGCCGGTTGCGGGCGGCACGCTGACGACGTCGCGACCTATCAGGGCTATGTCGAAGGCGAATTCGTGTACCTGTCGTCGTCGCAGGCGGGCACGCTGACGCAACTGTCGGTCGAACGCGGCCAGGCCGTCGCGGCCGGTACGTCGGTGTTCTCGCTCGAAGCCGTCAACGAAACGGCCGCGCTGCAACAGGCGCAACATCAACTCGCGGCCGCCCGCGCGCAGCTCGCCGACCTGCAGACCGGCAAGCGCCCGCCGGAAGTCGCGGTCACGCGCGCACAGCTCGCGCAGGCCACGGCACAGGCCGCGCGGGCCGCCGCGCAACGCGCGCGTGACGAACGCCAGTACGCGGCCGGCGGCCTGTCGAAACAGCAGCTCGACGATTCGCGCACGTCCGCGCAGACCACCGCCGCGCAGGTGCGCGAGTTGCAGAACCAGGTCGACGTCGCGCGCCTGCCGGGCCGCGCGCAGCAGGTGGCCGCCCAGGCCGCGCAGATCGATGCCGCGCAGGCGGCCGTCACCGAAGCGCAATGGAAGCTCGACCAGAAGCGCGTCGCCGCGCCCGCCGCCGGGCGCGTGTACGACACGCTGTACCGCGTCGGCGAATGGGTGCAGGCCGGCAATCCGGTCGTGCAGATGCTGCCGCCGCAGAACCTGAAGGTGCGCTTCTTCGTGCCGGAGGCCGCCGTCGCATCGATCGCCCCCGGGCGCGCGGTCGCGATTCATTGCGACGGCTGCGCGGCCGACGTGCCGGCGCGCGTCACCTACGTGTCGCGCGAGGCCGAGTACACGCCGCCCGTGATCTATAGCAACGAGAGCCGGACCAAGCTCGTGTTCATGGTCGAGGCGCGCCCAGCCGTCGCCGACGCGCCGAAGCTGCATCCGGGCCAGCCCATCGCGGTGAGGATGCGATGAACGCGCCGCCCGCCCAGTATGCGATCGACGTCGACCGCCTGAACAAGCGCTTCGGCGACAAGCACGTCGTGAAGGACGTCTCGCTGCGCGTCGCGCGCGGGGAGATCTTCGGCTTTCTCGGGCCGAACGGCAGCGGCAAGACGACGTCGATCCGCATGATGTGCGGCCTGCTCACCCCCGACTCGGGCAGCGGCACCTGCCTCGGCTACGACATCGTGCGCGATAGCGCGCAGATCAAGCGGCGCGTCGGCTACATGACGCAGCGCTTCTCGTACTGGGAAGACCTGTCGATCCGCGAAAACCTCGATTTCGTCGCGCGCGTGTACGGGATGCGCGACCGCAAGGCGACCGTCGCGCGTGCGCTCGACGGGCTCGGTCTCGCGAGCCGCGCGGACCAGCTCACGGGCGCGCTGTCCGGCGGCTGGAAACAGCGCCTCGCGCTCGCCGCGTGCATGCTGCACGAGCCGGAGCTGCTACTGCTCGACGAACCGACCGCCGGCGTCGATCCGGCCGCGCGCCGCGACTTCTGGGAAGAACTGCACCGGCTGGCCGCGCAAGGGATTGCCGTGCTCGTCAGCACGCACTACATGGACGAAGCCGAACGCTGCCACAAGCTCGCGTACATCGCCTCCGGCGAACTGCTCGCGCAGGGCACGTCGGCGGAGATCGTCGCGTCGCAGCATCTGTCGACGCGCACGGTCACCGGCGGGCATCTTGCGGAACTGTCCGCGCGGCTGCGCACGATGCCGGGCGTCGACCAGACGGTCGTGTTCGGCTCGGTGCTGCACGTGAGCGGCCGCGATCGCGCGCGGCTCGACGCGACGCTCGCGCAGGTCGCGGCGCAGGCCGACGCGCAAAAGGACGGCCAGGCACCGCTGCAGGTCGCGCCAATCGACACAGGGCTCGAGGACGTCTTCATCTATATGATGGGCCGCGCGTCCGGGCCGCCTGGCGGAGCGGCGACATGAGCACATGGACGGGCCTGCGCGAATCGTTCTCGGTCGCGCGCTGGTGGAGCATCGTGATGAAGGAATTCCTGCAGCTGCGCCGCGACCGCGTGACGTTCGCGATGATCGTCGGCGTGCCGATCATCCAGCTCGCGCTGTTCGGCTTCGCGATCAACACCGATCCGAAGCATCTGCCGACCGCGGTGATCGTCGCCGACTCGAGCCCGTTCGCGCGCAGCTTCATCGCCGCGATGCGCAATTCCGCGTACTTCGACATCGTCGCGACGCTGCCCGACGAAGCGGCCGGCCGGCATGCGCTCGCACGCGGCGACGTGCAGTTCGTGCTGAGCGTGCCGGCCGAATTCTCGAAGCGGCTGCTGCGCGGCGAGCGCCCGTCGCTGCTCGTCGAAGCGGACGCGACCGATCCCGTCGCGACCGCGTCGGCGATCGGCGCGCTGCCGGGTCTCGTGAAGCCCGTCGCCGACAAGGACCTGACGGGCCCGCTCGCGCACCTGAACGGCCGCCCGGCCGCGTTCGACGTCGTGCTGCACCGCCTGTACAACCCTGAAGGCATCACGCAGTACAACGTCGTGCCGGGCCTGATGGGCGTGATCCTGACGATGACGATGGTGATGATGACCGGCCTCGCGATCACGCGCGAACGCGAGCGCGGCACGATGGAGAACCTGCTGGCGACACCCGTGCGGCCGCTGGAAGTGATGACGGGCAAGATCGTCCCGTACGTGTTCATCGGGCTGATCCAGGTGTCGATCATCCTCGTGGCCGCGCGCTACGTGTTCCACGTGCCGTTCGTCGGCGGCATGTTCGCGATCTACCTGTCCGCGCTGCTGTTCATCGCCGCGAACCTGACGGTCGGCATCACGCTGTCGTCGCTCGCGCAGAACCAGCTGCAGTCGATGCAGCTCGCGGTGTTCTACTTCCTGCCGAACATCCTGCTGTCGGGCTTCATGTTTCCGTTCGCCGGGATGCCGAAGTGGGCGCAGTTCATTGGCAACCTGCTGCCGCTCACGTACTTCAACCGCCTCGTGCGCGGCATCCTGCTGAAAGGCAACAGCTGGGCCGACCTGTGGCCGTCCGTATGGCCGGTCGCGCTGTTCACGCTCGTCGTGATGGGCGTCGCGCTGCGCTTCTACCGGCGCACGCTCGACTAGGGGCCGCGCCATGCAACCGGCTTCGCGTCGCGCCCCATACACCGCCCGCGGCAGCGCATGGGCAGCCGTCGTGCTGCTCGTCGCCGGATGCACGGTCGGGCCGGATTTCCACACGCCCGACGCGCCGGCCACGCAGCGCTATACGCGTGATGAAGCGCCCGCGGCAACGGCGGCGGCCGGCGGCCCGGCCGGCGACGCGCAGACGTTCGCGTCGTCCGCGCACACGCTGCAACGCTGGTGGACCCGGTTCGATTCGGAGCCGCTGAACCGGCTCGTCGATACCGCATGGCAAAACAGCCCGACGCTTGCCGAGGCCCGCGCGCGGCTCGACGAAGCGCGGCAGAACCATGCGGCCGAAGCCGGCGCGACGATGCTGCCGAGCGTCGACGCGAACCTGTCCGCCACACGCAAGAAGGTCGACATCGCCGCGTTCGGGCTGCCTGCCAACGTGCCGACCCCCGGGCCGTTCACGCTGTACGACGCGTCGGTGAGCGTGTCGTACGCGCTCGACGTGTTCGGCGGCAACCGGCGCGCGCTCGAGGCGCTGCGCGCCCAGGTCGACTATCAGGCCTACACGCTCGATGCCGCGCGCCTGACGCTCGCGGGCAACGTCGTCGCGACCGCGATCCTGCGCGCATCGCTCGCGCGGCAGATCGCGCTCACGCGGCAGCTCGTCGACGCGCAGGCGCGGCAGTTGCGCATCGTCGACGCGCGCTTCACGGCGGGCGGCATATCGCGGGCCGACGTGCATGCGCAGCGCACGCTGCTCGCGCAGACGCAGGCCTCGCTGCCGCCGCTCGCGGCCCGTTTCGCGCAGGCCGGCCACCGGCTCGCGATCCTGATGGGCGCGCCGCCGTCCGGCGCCGCGCTGCCCGACCTCGCGCTCGACGCGCTCGCGCTGCCGCGCACGCTGCCGGTCGCGCTGCCGTCGACGCTCGCGCGCGAACGGCCCGATATCCGCGCGGCGGAGGCCGTGCTGCACCAGGCGAGCGCGAACGTCGGCGTGGCGACCGCGAACCTCTATCCGCGTTTTTCGATTTCAGCGGGGATCAGTTCGGAACGCACGCGCATCGCGGATATCGTGAGCGGGCTCAATGTATGGAACGCCGGCCTCGGCCTGACGCAGCCGCTCTTTCATGGCGGCGAGCTGCGCGCGAGGAAGCGCGCGGCCGAAGCTGCGTACGACGCGGCGTTTGCAAGCTATCGGGAAACCGTGCTGCTGGCGCTCCAGCAGGTCGCCGATGCGATGCGCGCGGTCGAACACGATGCGACGGAACTGGAAGCGCGAGACACGGCCGCACGGGAAGCGGCCGCGGGCAATGCGATTGCCGGCGACCGTTACGCGGCAGGCGGGATCAGCACGTTCGCATTGCTCGACGCACAGCGGCAGGCACTGCAGACCGCGCTCGAGCGCACGCGCGCGCAGGCCGACCGGCTTGCCGATACGGCAGCGTTGTTCCAGGCGCTGGCGGGGACCTGGACGGACGATTCGCCCCGATGACCGGCAGGATGGCGCGGGCACACGTCGGACGCTGCCTGACCGGCAGCGGTACCGGCGCGGCGCGCACCGACGAAAAAAAACCGGCCCGAAGGCCGGTTTTTTCATACCGCATGCCGTGAGCGGCGCTCGCGCGCCGCGCGACATCAGAAGCGGTGGATCAGGCCGACGCCGGCAGCGATCTGGTTCTGCTTCGAACCTGCGCCCACGCCGTCGCCGATCGACGTCGTTGCTGCGATGACGGAGCTGCCGTTGAGCGTGTTGCCGCTCGCGTGCTGGTAAGCCTCAACCGCGTACAGGCCCGTGCGCTTCGACAGGCTGTAGTACTGCGACAGCGTGACCTGATGGTACTTGGCCGAGCTCGAGATGCCGTTCGATTCGGTCGCACGCGTGTACGCGTAGCCTGCCGCGAAGTCCCATTGTGCCGATGCCTTCCAGTGCAGCACGGCGCCCGCCGTGTTGAAGATCGCCGTGTTGCGGAACGACGAGCCCACGCCCGGGATGTACTGAACGTTCGAGTACGACGCCGAAATGTCCCACGACGGCGAGAACTGGTAACCGGCCGTCACGGCGACGCGCTGTTGCGCCTGTGCCGTCTTGTAGCCGTTGTTGATCGACGACACAGCCTGTTCCGCACCGTTGCCGCTCGTGTCGAGACCGTTCTGCGCGGTCGAATTCGCGCCCCACACACCGCCGCCGAGCGTCGAGTTGTTGATGCGCTGGTAGCCGACTGCGATGCCTGCCGGGCCGTTCAGGTACTGGATCGCCGCGCTCCACGTCGAGCCGCGGTTCACGCTGCCAGCGACGCCGCCGAAGGAGTACGAACCGCCGACCGTGAAGCCGTAGAACTTCGGCGACATGTAGACGAGCGAGTTGTTCGCGCGGTAGCTGGTATCCAGCGAGTCGATATCGCCCGGGTGCGCGCCGTAGTAGCCGGTCAGCCAGGTCGTCGGGCTATACGGCGACAGCAGCGTGTAGTACGCGGTGTACTGGCGGCCGGCCGTCAGCGTACCGTACGTCGGGTTCGTCATACCGACCCACGCCTGACGCGTGAAGATGCCGTTCGTCCATTGCGACGTGCCGTTGTTCGCGTTGAAGCCGGCTTCCAGCTGGAAAATCGCCTTCGTGCCGCCGCCGAGGTCTTCGCTGCCCTTCAGGCCGAAGCGGCTGCCTGCCCAAATGCCGGTAGCCATCTGCACCTTCGAGTGACCACCCGTGGTCGCGCCGGTTGCCGACGAGTTGTTCTGGTAGGCGATAGCGTTATCGACGATACCGTACAGGGTCACGCTGCTCTGGGCGTGGGCTGCGGTAGCGGCTGCGAGACCCGCTGCCGTCATGGCGAAAGCGACGCGCTTTTTCATTGATTCTCCGTCCTCAAAGAATGATTTCTTTTCTGGTGTGGTTTTATGACTGACACATGTGCGAGTACATGCCGGGGCGATTCTGACGGATTACCAATCGTTTCCCAATATGCGCAGTCGGTCATCGTATGATCGACGCAACGCACGGGTTCACCAAACGGTTACATAACACCTTAAAACGCTTACGCAGCGGGCCTCTCCGGCATTTCCCAGTGAAAACCCTAGCTTTACATTTTTACTGGTGCATCGAAACCGACCGATGTCGTCAGACGCCTTCGGCAACTATGTTCTTACAAATGCGTAACCGTGGCCGATGCCGCGATTCACACCGCCGCGCAGGATCGCTGACATTCATGACACCCACGTTTCGGTAAGCGAAATCGTGAAAACGTTTCAGTCCATGTACGGGAGACAGGGCGGGAGCGGCCCGGCGAACGCGGGCCGAGGGGCGATGCCTGCGCCTGTCGCGCCGGCATCGTTCAGTGCGATTCAGTGCGCGGACGGCTACACGATTCGCGCGTTCACCGCGTCGACGAGCGCGTTCATCCGCGCACGGATCGCCGCGTTCGAACCGACGAGCGCGAGCGACGACGCCATGATCCGGTAGATCCGCTTGCGCGGCACCTTCGCCGGCCGCGCCGGATCGAGCCACGCATCGTGGCCGGCCAGCAGTTCGAGCGTTTCGAGGCCGATCATGATCGGCCACAGGCACGCGAGCCGCAGACGCACGAAGCGGCGCGGAATCGCCAGCGTGTACCGGCACGCGTCGCGATACTGATCGAGCGCCACGCGCAGCAGGTCGACCAGCACGCCGCGCGCGCGCGCCGACGCGTCGGGCGACATCAGGTCGGCGACGCCCACGCGGTGCGCGGCCAGCACGTCGTCCGGCAGGTAGCAGCGGCCGATCCGCAGGTCCTTCGCGCAGTCGCGCAGGATGTTGGTCATCTGCAGCGCCTTGCCGAAACGGATGCCCTTCTCGCGCATGTCCGCAAGGTCCCAGCCGCGCGCGGCCCGCGTGTGCGCGCCGGTCATGTCGGTCCAGAACTCGCCGACGCAGCCGGCGACCAGATACGTGTAGCGATCGAGCATGTCGCGGTTCGGCAACGACGCGACCTGCCCCGACTGCTCGTCGGGGAACGTGCGCAGGTCGAATTCCATCCCCGACGTCAGCGTCGCGACGACCTTGCGGATCGAAGCGCGGTCCGCGTCCGGCTGCGCGCGCAGCAACGCGAGCATCGGCTCCATCGAGCCGAGTAGCACGTGCTCGTGCGAATCCGTCTGCATCCGCGTCACCTCCTCGAGCGAGCGCGACAGCACCGCGCCGTCGCCGAGCCGCTCGATCTCGTCGCGCAGGTCGGTCAGCAGCGCCGCGCGGCGATCGGGCGCGACGAGCGCCGTGTCGGCGATCGTGTCGGCCGCACGCGCGAGCAGGTAGGCCAGGCCGACCGGTTCGCGCATGCCATCGGGCAGCACGCGCAGCGTCAGGTAGAAGGAGCGGGAAACGTTCTTCAGCAGGTCGCCGAGCAGGTAGGCGGGATCGGTATGAGTCGTCATGGGTCGGTGAAAATCGGCCGGCGCGGGCCCCGGACGCACACGGGCGCCGGGCGCCCGCGCCGGCCGCGAGTCGCCGCATCGTCGTGCTCGGGCGGGCGTCGGCCCGGCGCGGCGATGCAAAAGTCCCGCAAGTTTAGTGCATCCGGCGCGCCCGCTCCCGGCGACGGCGGAGCGCGCCGCGCGCACGGTTGCGCTTTCCGATCTTCCCGCGCGCCGGATGCAACGACAAAAAAGAAAGGCGAAAGTAATACATATGTAATTATCGGGTGCGACGATCGCGTCCCGTTCGATCCCCCTCGGCCCGGCACGACAGGCCGCGCCGCCGGAACGACCGCCCTTTCACCGACTTCCGTTTCGAAGGTTCGCCGACATGCTCTTCACGCGCCCGACCGCCCTGCGCTGCATCCCGTTCGCCTATGCCACCGCCCTCCTGCTTGCCGCCTGCGGCGGCGACGACGTCTCGGCGTCCGATCCCACGCAGCCGATCTCCGCGAAAGTCCAGGTGGTCGGCCATCGCGGCGCGAGCGCGCTGCGCCCCGAGCACACGCTCGCGTCGTACCGCAAGGCGATCGAGGACGGCGCGGACGTGATCGAGCCTGATCTCGTCGCGACCCGCGACGGCGTTCTCGTCGCGCGCCACGAGAACGAGATCTCCGGCACGACGAACGTGTCGACGCTGCCGCAGTTCGCGAGCCGCAAGGCGACGAGGACGATCGACGGCGCGCAGCTGACCGGCTGGTTTACCGAGGACTTCACGCTCGCCGAGCTGAAGACGCTGCGTGCCCGCGAGCGCATTCCGCAGGTCCGCCCGGCGAACACCGCGTACAACGACCAGTTCGAGATTCCGACCTTCGACGAGATCGTCGCGCTCGCGAAACAGATGTCCGCGCAGACCGGCCGCACGATTCACCTGTATCCGGAAACCAAGCACCCGACGTACTTCCAGTCGATCGGCCTGCCGCTCGAGGACCGTCTCGTCGACGCGCTGCTGAAGGATCCGTACACGGCGCGCACGGCGACCGTCTACATCCAGTCGTTCGAGGTGGCGAACCTGAAGACGATCCGCAACCGGATCAAGTCGAGCCAGCCGAACTGGAAGCTCGTGCAGTTGATGGACGAAGCCGGCCAGCGTCCGTACGACTTCGTGAAGGCGAACGACAAGCGCACCTATGGCGACCTGTCGACGCGCGACGGGATGCGCGAGATCGCGTCCTATGCGAACGGCGTCGGGCCGTACAAGACATCGATCATCGCGGTGGGCGCGGACGGCACGCTGCAGCAGCCGACGCCCTACGTGCGCTACGCGCACGAGGCCGGCCTCGTCGTGCATCCGTACACGTTCCGGCCGGAGAACAACTTCCTGCCCGCGTCGCTGAAGGACGGCGGCACGCCGGCCGCGCGCAACACCGCGGGCTCGGTGCGCGAGATCCAGGCGTACCTGCGTGCGGGCATCGACGGCTTCTTCACCGACGATCCGGCCGTCGGCCGCACGGCCGTCGATACGTTCAAGCGCTGACCCCGCCGAACGCGACGAGCCGCTGAACCCGCGGGCGGCAACCGGGCGCGGCGCACGCCGTGCCGCACGCCGGTCGCCGCGCCGTGGTCAGATCACGCGGAAGTGGTGCGTGCCGTCCCGCTTCAGCTGGTCGACCAGCCCGTATTCCCAGTCGAGATACGCCTGCATCGCCGCGGCCGCGTTGTCGGTGCCTTCGTACGGGCGCCGGTAGCGGTCGACGCGCGGCGACGCCAGGTGAGTCTCGCCGTGCTCGAGCGGCAGCCCCGCATCGATCCATGCGGCCGTGCCGCCGGTCAGCACCGAAATTGCCGCGGAAGCCGGCAGCAACGCGCGCGCGTCGTCCGCCGCGAACCGTGCGAGCAGGCTCGATCCGCACGTGAACACGTAGCGCTTCGCCGGCGGGATCGCGGCGAGCGCGTCGCGCAACTGCGCGCGCACGACGAACCATGCACCGGGGATATGGCGCTTCACGTAGTTCGCGCTGGTCGTCACGTCGACGATCGCGATCTCGCCCGCGCCCGCCTCCTTCAGCCAGCCCGCAAGCGTCGCGGGCGACACCTCCGTCACCTGCGGCGTCGCCGGCACGTCGCGCGGCGGCTGGCCGCGCTCGGAGAACGCTGCCGTGCCGTCCGGTTCGACGACGCGCACGTCCCAGCCCATCTGCGCGAGCCACGACGCGGTCATGTCCGCGCGCACGCCGTCGTCGTCGGCGAGCACGATCCGCGCGCCGCGCACGGCCGCATGGTGGTCGGTCTCCTGCACGAGCTGGCCGCCCGGCGTGCTCAGGAAGCCCGGCAGATGGCCGGCCTCGTATTCCTCCGGCGTGCGCACGTCGAAGCGGTACTGCGTGCGACCCGGTTCGTCGAGCGCGGCGACGTCCGCGAGCGCGATGCGCGGCACGCCGGCGCGCTCGGCCACCGCGCGCGCGGCCTGACGCGCGTCGGCGCGCTGCTCCGCGTCGATGTCGTCCGGAAATCGGCGCGCGGCGCCGTGCTCGAGCGTCTGGCCGGCGAGCGTCCAGCCGATCGTGCCGTTGCGCAGTGCCGCGACCGGGTTCGGCAGCCCCGCGTTGACGAGCGACTGCGTGCCGATGATGCTGCGCGTGCGGCCCGCGCAGTTCACCACCACCCGGGTTTCCGGATTCGGCGCGAGCGCGCGCACGCGCAGCACGAGTTCCGCACCCGGCACGCTGGTCGACGTCGGGATGTTCATCGTCTGGTATTCGTCGAAGCGGCGCGCGTCGACGATCACGACGTCGGCCTTCGCGTCGATCAGCGCCTGCACTTCCTGCGCGGACAACGACGGCGTATGGCGCTCGGCCTCGACCCATTCGCCGAACGACTTGCTCGGCACGTTCACGTCGATGAACAGTTCGCCGCCCGCGGCGAGCCAGCCCGCGAGGCCGCCGTCGAGCAGCCGCACGTCGGTATAGCCGAGCTGCGCGAGCTTCGCGGCCGCGCGCGGCGCGAGATCCTCGCCGCCGGCTTCGCCGAACACGACGATCGGCGTGTCGCGGCGCGGAATGCGCGTCCATGCGTCGAGTTCGAGTTTCGACAGCGGAAAGTTGGCGGCCCACAGCGGATGCCCCTGCGCGTAGGGATCTTCCTCGCGCACGTCGATCAGCGCGAGCTCGTCGCGGGCCAGGAGACGCGCGCGTACGTCCTGGTACGACGCGACGGGGAAACGGGAAGTGGAATCAGCGGATTGCGTCACGATGTCTCTGTCGGATTCTGTTGAAGTCGGTGAAGAAAGCAAACGGAAAACGGATGAATCTTGAGCCGGCGGGCAGGCGCTCGCAACGGGGCGCCCGAGACTGGCGTCGTCAAGCGTTCGAATAGCCGGACACGAACGGCTTCACGGTGCCGTCCTCCAGGAACACCGCACGCTCGACCTTGCCGATGTTCGCGCCGTACACGTGGATGCTGATCGATACCTGGTCGGCGAACGCGTTGGTCACGCGATGAACGTCGCCGATGCGCGGCGACACGGCTTCGACGTCGCCCGGCTGCAGCCGCACCGCATCGCCCGACGGCACCGGCTTGCCGGCCGCGTCGAACCGGTACGGCTGCGAAAACTCGCCGCCGCGCAGCATCCCGATCAGCCCCCACACCGTGTGGTTGTGGATCGGCGTCGTCTGGCCAGGCCCCCACACGAAGCTGACGACGGAAAACCGCTCGTCGGGATCGAGATGCAACAGGTACTGGCGGTAGCGGTCGGGATCGGGCTGCGCGAACGCGTCGGGCAGCCAGTCGTCGTGCGCGACGAGCGCGGCAAGCAGCGCGCCGCCCTCGTCAAGGATGCGCGCCTCGTTCGCGCCGGACGCGAGCAGCGCACCCAGCCCGTCGACGAACGGACGCAGCGGCGTCTGCTGCAACGAAAGCATACTCATCGGCTGCCTCCTCGAATATGATGGATCGTCATGATGCACCCGAAAGACCATGCAGAACAAACATGAAAATTAGCGATATCGACGCTTTTGCAGCGGTCGTCCGCTGCCACACGCTGAGCCAGGCCGCGGCCGAGCTCGGGATGACGCAGCCCGCGATCACGCGGCGCGTGCAGAATCTCGAGGAAGCGCTCGGCGTCACGCTGCTCGACCGCAACACGAAGCCGCCGCGCCCGACCGACATCGGCCTGCAGGTGTTCGAGCAGTGTCGCGCGATCCTGCGCGAAGTCGATGCACTGCGCGAACTGACGGCCGGCCAGCGGCCGCCCGCCGGCGAATTCCGCGTCGGCCTCACGCAAGGGCTCGGCGAGCTGATGCTGCCCGGCCTGATCGCGCAGCTCGGCGGGCAATGGCCGGCGCTCGCCACGCAGATCACGACCGCCTGGGGCGGCATGCTCGTCGAGCGCGTCGCGCGCCGCGAACTCGACGCGGCGCTGGTGTTTCTGGCCCGCGAGATGGTGCTGCCGCCGCAGGTCGAGGGCGAGCGGCTGCTGGCCACGCGGCTGGTCGCGGTCGGCCGCAAGGGCGACTGGCCGCGCCGCAGCTACCGGCTCGCCGACTGCCATGCGCGCGGCTGGGTGCTCAATCCCGACGGCTGCGGCTTTCGCGCGGGCCTGCGCCGCGCGCTCGACGCGCAGGGGCTGCCGATGCCGGTCACGCTCGACACCTATGGCCGCGACCTGCAATTGCAGAGCGTCGCGAACGGCTTCGGCATCGGGCTGATGCCGCTGCCGCTCGTCCAAGGCAGCCCCCTGCGCGACGCGGTCGACATCGTGCCCCTCGCCGATTTCAAGCCGCGGATCGATCTGTGGCTGCTGCACCGGCAGGACGCCGCGCGCTTCAAGGCGCCGCTCGGGGCCGTGGCCGCGCATGCGCGCGCGGTGTTCGCGTTGCCCGCGGATGCGGCCGCGCACGACGAGGCCGCTTGACCCAGATCGACGACGCCGGCACGGCGTCGCCCCGGTTGCGCTGACTGCCGCGCCACCCCGCTCACGCATCGTTTCGACCGGATGCCGGCGCGTTGCGCGACGTCGCGCCCGCCTCCGCCTCCGCCTCCGCCTCCGCCTCCGCCTCCGCCTCCGCCTCCGCGTTCGCGTTCGCGTTCGCGTTCGCGCTTCGCGCCGCCGCCTCGAGCGCCGCACGTCCGGCGGCGACCGCGATCGCATCGTCCTGCGGCGTATGCACGCGGCTGCACAGCACGTCGCGATAGTGACGTTCGAGCGGATTGTGGCGGCTCAGTCCGTGATTGCCCGACAGCTTCAACGCGTGCTCGACCGCGCGGATCGCCTGTTCCGTCACGGTTCGCTTGACGAGGCCGCTCGTCGTCACCGTCGGCGCGTCGCCGGCATCGGTTCGTGCGATGTGCTCGTCGAGCAGCACGCGATTTGTATGCAGCCACCCTTCGATCTCGCCGACGGCCTCCTGCACGCGCGGCAGCGTCGCGAGCGGCGCACCGAGCCCGCTCGGCGCGCGTGTCGTCGCGAAATCGAGCAGCCAGTCGCGCGACGCGCGCGCCACTGCATCGTAGAGACTGCCGAGCAACGCGACCATCCAGGCCTGCTGGTCGGCCTGCGCGTCGACATCCGCGTGGCTCGCGGCCGACACCGCCCACGCATCGGGCGCGCGCACATCCACCGCATGATCGGCGGGCAGCCGCACGTCGTCCAACACGACCTCATGGCTGCCCGATGCGCGCAGGCCCAAGTGATTCCAGCTTTCGATCACGCGGATACGCACGTCGTCCTCCGCGTCCCACTCGCGCCGCACGAGGAACACGCCGACGCGCGGCTCGGGCTCGTCGGTGCGGGCCCACACCGCCAGCCAGCGCAGCGCCGGAATGCCGGTGCTGTACAGCTTGTGGCCGGACAGCCGCCAGCCGTCGCCGTCTCGACGCGCGATCGTTTCGGGCAGGCCGCCGCGCGACGGCGAGCCGAGCGCCGGTTCGACGCGCAACGCGTTGATCAGCGCGCCTTCTTCAACGGCACTGTCGAACACCGCACGCCGCAGGCGCGCGGGCCAGCGGTTGTCCGTGCGGCCGAGTGCGCGATGCTGCAGATACGTCATCGTCAGCACCAGCGCGGTCGCGGGATCGGCGCGTGCGACGGCGGCCACGATCCGGCTCGCCTGCGCGAGCGTCGCGCCCGCGCCGCCATCCTCGCGCGGCACGACCTGTGCAATCAGCCCGGCGCGATGCAGCCGCGCGAAGTTCTCATGCGGGAAACGGCCGTCGACGTCGTTGCGGGCCGCGTCGGCGGCAAGTTCGGGCGCGAGACGCTCGAGCAGCGCGGCAACGCGTGCATCGTCGGCAGGCAGGTGGCGCAGCGACGACTGCGGCAGGTGCGGCGAGGAAGCGGCAAGGCTGGCGGACATCGGTACGGATTCCCTCGGTGACTGGGTAGCTGGACGACGTAACAGTGGAGATCGATTGGCGGATGACGCGGCGGCGCGTGAAGCCGGCCGCGATCGGGTGCGGGCGCGCGGGCTGGTTCGCGGGCGTTTGTCGTTTGTCGCCAGTGCTCGTAGACGGCTCGGCATTCGAGCCGGGTCGCGAATCCCGGACCGCGTGCGGATCCGATTCCTGCCCGGCGCGTCAGCCCCGCCAGAGACGCACCCGGCGCCCTTTCGATTCGATCCCGAGCCCACAGCGTATGCGCAACGCACACGCGCCCAAACCATGCAAATCTGATATTCAAATCGGGATTGATTATTTCCGTTCCGCATGATCCCGGCGGTAATCTGCGCTCCATTCCCGCCCCGGCCGGCCATCGCTGGCCGAGCCGGGCCGTCCTTGCATCGGAGATCCAGATGAGCGTCGAATTCATCGGCATGATCCAGAGCCAGAAGCAGTCGGAAATCCATCCGCCTGCCGGCCCCGTCGTCGACCCCGACTATGTGCGCGACTTCGCCCGCGCACACGAAACGGCCGGCTTCGACCGGATCCTCGTCCCGCACCACTCGACCGGCCCGTCGGCGACGCTGACGATCGCGTTCGCGGCCGCGGCGACCGAACGCATCCACTTCATGCTCGCGCATCGCCCGGGCTTCACCGCGCCGACGCTTGCCGCGCGGCAGATCGCGACGCTCGACCAGTTCAGCCGCGGCCGGCTCGCCGTGCACTTCATCTCCGGCGGCTCGGACAGCGAACAGCAGCGCGACGGCGATTTCCTCGACCACGACGCACGTTACGCACGCACCGACGAATACCTCGGCATCCTGCGCCGCATCTGGACCGAAACGCAGCCGTTCGATCACGCCGGCGCGCACTACCGCTTCACGCAGGGCTTTTCGGAAGTGAAGCCGTTCCAGCGGCCGCACGTGCCGATCTACTTCGGCGGCGCCTCGGAAGCGGCGCTGGAAGTGGCCGGCAAGCACGCGGACGTCTATGCGCTGTGGGGCGAATCGCTCGACCAGGTACGCGACCTGACGACCCGCGTGCGTGCCGAAGCCGCGAAGCACGGCCGGCAGGTGCGCTTCTCCGTGTCGTTCCGGCCGATTCTCGCGGCGACCGAAGACGAAGCGTGGGCACGCGCGCACCGGATCCTCGACGAAACCCGCCGGCTGCGCGACGCGGCCGGACTCGGCACCGGCGGCCCGCAGCAGAGCGAAGGCGCGCGGCGCCTGCTCGCCGCGGCCGAACGCGGCTCGCGCGTCGACAAGCGGCTGTGGACCGAAATCGCGAAGCTCACCGGCGCGCGCTCGAATTCGACCGCGCTGGTCGGCACGCCCGAACAAGTCGCCGACGCGCTGCTCGACTACTACGACCTCGGCGTGACGACGTTCCTGATCCGCGGCTTCGACCCGCTCGACGACGCGATCGACTACGGCCGCGAACTGATTCCGCGCGTGCGCAGCGCCGTCGCGGCACGCGACGCGGCGCGCCGCGCGGCCTGATGCAAAGGGAGACGCCGATCATGTCCGCCGTTCTGTCCTCTTCATCGCCCGCGCGCACCGCGTCGGGTCTCGTCCTCGCCGACACGCCGCGCCAGCATTTCTGGTTCGATCCGCCCGCGCCGCGCTTCGACGTCGCCGCCGAGCGCCGCCACCGGCAGGAGCGGCTCGCGGCCGCGTTCCGCCTGTTCGCGCGCTTCGGCTTCGCGTCGGGCCTCGCCGGTCACATCACCGCGCGCGACCCCGAACTGCCCGACCACTTCTGGGTGAATCCGCTCGGCGTGCATTTCTCGCAGATCAAGGTGTCGGACCTGCTGCTCGTCAATGCGCACGGCGAAACCGCGATCGGCAACCGGCCGCTGAACAAGGCCGCGTTCGCGATCCATGCGGCGATTCACGACGCGCATCCGCACCTCGTCGCGGCCGCGCATACGCACTCGACCTACGGCAAGGCGTGGTCGACGCTCGGCCGCCCGCTCGACCCGCTGACGCAGGACGCGTGCGTGTTCTACGAGGACCACGCGTTGTTCGACGACTTCACCGGGATGGTCGTCGATACGAGCGAAGGCGCACGGATCGCGGACGCGCTCGCGAAGCCCGACGGCACCACGCACAAGGGCGCGATCCTGAAGAACCACGGAATCCTGACGGCCGGCCCGACGGTCGAGGCCGCCGCGTGGTGGTACATCGCGCTCGACAACGCCGCGCACACGCAGCTGCTGGCCGAGGCGGCCGGCACGCCGCAACCGATCGATCATGCGACCGCGCGACACACGCACGGCCAGATCGGCGGCCCCGACGGCGCATTGCATGCGTTCGACAGCCTGTTCGCGCGCGTCGTCGCCGACGAACCCGACCTGCTCGACTGAACGCCTGCCGCACGACCGGAACCGGAGACCACACGATGACCGATACCACCGCACCCGCGCCGACCGGCGCACCTGACGACAAACGCCGACGGCTGCTGCGCGCGGCCGGCGCCGCCGCGCTCGCCGCGCCGACGATCACGCTCGGCCGCAAGGCCTGGTCCGCGCCGCCGCTGAAGAAGCTCACGTTCGCGTGGAACCAGAATGCGTTCTGCCTGACGCCGATCGTCGTCGCGCAGGAGAACGGCTTCTTCGAGAAGAACGGGCTGAAGGTCGAGCTGATCAACTACAGCGGATCGACCGACCAGCTGCTCGAATCGATCGCGACCGGCAAGGCCGACGCGGCGGTCGGGATGATCCACCGCTGGCTGAAGCCGCTCGAAGCCGGCTTCGACGTGAAGATCATCGGCAGCTCGCACGGCGGCTGCGTGCGGCTGCTCGGCGCGAAGACGGCCGGCGTGACGACGCTGCAGGCGCTGAAGGGCAAGACGGTCGGCGTCAGCGATCTCGCGGCGCCCGGCAAGCACTTCTTCTCGATCCTGCTCGCGAAGAACGGCATCGATCCCGAACGCGACATCACGTGGCGGCAGTATCCGGCCGACCTGCTCGGCGTCGCGGTCGACAAAGGGGAGATCCAGGCGATCGCCGACGGCGACCCGAACCTCTATCTGCTCGAGAAGCGCAGCAACGGCGCGTATACGGAACTCGCGACGAACCTGTCCGGCGAATACGCGCGCAAGGTGTGCTGCGTGATCGGCGCGCGCGGCGACCTCGTGCGCAATGACCGGCCGGCAGCCGCCGCGCTCGCGCGCTCGATCGTGCAGGCCACCGAGTACACGCACGACAACCCGAACGAAGCCGCGAAGGCGTTCGCGAAGTATTCGCCGAAGATCAGCCCGGACGACCTGCGCAAGCTGTACGCGACGCTGACCTACACGCACCACCCGACCAACGTCGACCTGCAGCAGGAAATCGCGTTCTACGCGGACGATTTCCGGCGGATCAGCGTACTGAAGAAGAGCACCGACCCGCAGCGCTTCGCGCAGCAGGTCTATGCGAACGTGCTGGGGTGACGCGATGTCGACGATCGAACACGCATCCGCCGCGCGCACCGCATCGGCACCGGGCAGTGCCGCCACAGTGACGGCTACCGCCGCGCCCCGTGCCGCGTGCACGGCCTGCGACGCGACGCTCGTGGCCGAAGCACGCCGTGCACACACCTGGCCGACCGGCGTCGTCGCGGCGCTCGCGTGGGCCGCGCTCGGCGCGGTGACCTGCCTGTGGCCGAATCGCGTCGTCGGTTTCACCGACTGGGCGTACACCGACACGTTCGGCATCGCCGCGTGGGCGATCGCCGCGCTGCTGCTGGTTGCCGCGACGCTCGGCCATCGCGTGCCGGCCACGCGCGCACGGCTCGCCCGCGTGCGCCCCGCCGGCCCGTGGCTCGTCGCGCTGCCGCTCGTGCTCGCCGCGTGGGAAATCGTCACCGCCAAAACGGGCTGGCTGCCGACGCCGTTCTTCGCGCCGCCGCAGGCATTGATCGAGGTCTACGTCGACGACTGGCCGCGCCTTGCCGGCAGCGCCGGCAATACGCTGAAGCTGCTTGCGCTCGGGTTTGCCTATGGCGTCGCGGTCGGGTTCGCGGTCGGCGTCTCGATCGGCTGGTCGCGCCGGATCGGCTACTGGGTGCATCCGGTGCTGCGCGTGCTCGGCCCCGTGCCGGCCACCGCGCTGCTGCCGCTCACGTTCTACTTCTTCCCAACGAGCTATTCGGCCGCCGCGTTCCTGATCGCGCTGTCGACCGGCTTCCCGGTCGCGGTGCTGACGTGGTCGGGCGTCGCGAGCGTGAACCGGCAGTACTACGACGTCGCGCGCACGCTCGGCGCGAACGCGCGCTTCCTCGTGCTGCGCGTCGCCATTCCGGCCGCGCTGCCGCATGTGTTCGTCGGCATCTTCATGGGGCTGAGCGCGTCGTTCACGGTGCTCGTCGTCGCGGAGATGATGGGCGTCAAGTCGGGGCTCGGCTGGTACCTGAGCTGGGCGCAGGGCTGGGCATCGTACGTGAACATGTATGCGGCGCTGATCGTGATGGCGCTGCTGTTTTCCGGGCTGATCGCGCTGCTGTTCGCGGTGCGCGACCGTGTGCTCGCGTGGCAGAAAGGAACCGTCAAATGGTAAGCGCCGCCGTTCTCGAATCGTCCGTTTCCACGCCGTCCGCCACGCCCCGTGCCACGGCGCCGCGCGGCGCGCGCATCGACATCCGTCGCGTGAGCCATGCGTTCGACGGCCCCGGCGGCCCGCTGCCGGTGCTCGACGACGTCACGCTGTCGGTCGCGGCCGGCGAATTCGTCGCGCTGCTCGGCCCGAGCGGCTGCGGAAAATCGACGCTGCTGCGGCTCGTCGCGGGCCTCGACGCCGCGCGGCAAGGCACGATCGCGCAGAACGGCGCGCCGATCGAACGGCCCGACCCGTCGCGCATCGTCGTGTTCCAGGATCCGACGCTCTACCCGTGGCGCCGCGTGCGTGCGAACGTGGCGCTCGGCCTCGAGGCGCGCGGCGTGGCGCGCACCGCACAGCATCGCGTCGACGATGCGCTCGCGCGCGTCGGGCTGCAGGAATTCTCGAACGCGTTTCCGCATCAGTTGTCGGGCGGGATGGCGCAGCGTGTCGCGCTCGCCCGCGCGCTCGTCAACGATCCGCGTCTCCTGATCCTCGACGAGCCGCTCGGCAAGCTCGATTCGCTGACGCGGCTGACGATGCAGGCCGAGCTGACCGCGCTGTGGCAACGCGACGGGTTCTCCGCGCTGCTCGTCACGCACGATGTCGAGGAAGCGCTGTTTCTCGCGCAGCGCGTGATCGTGTTCGGGCCGCGGCCCGCACGCATCGTCGCGGAATTGCGCGTCGACCTGCCCTATCCGCGCCATCGCGGCGACCCGCGTCTCGCCGAGCTGCGCCACGAAGCGCTGCGGCATCTCGGACTCGATGCGAGCTGGTAGATGCGCGGTAACGTTCGCAGGATGGCCGGTGCGCGGCAAAGGCCGCGCCGATGAACGCGCCGCCGTTCGCCGACTGGGCGCTCCTGTTCCTGCAACTGCTGTATCGCGCGCAGATCGCGTTCGCGCGGGTGCTGCATGCGATCGGCCTGACCGGCGATGCCGACGGACAGGCCGCGTGGCCCTGGGCGCACCGGATCGCGCTCGAAACGCTGCGCATCGACGCGGGACTCACGCGCCAGCTCTCGCTCGCCGGCGCGGCGGCCGCGCTGGCCGTGGCGCTCGGCTTCATCGCGCTCGTTTCGCGCAAGTGGCGGGCGGTATCGGCAATCGCCGCGCTGGCCGTTGCGTGGTTCGCGCCGTGGCCGCCGGCATCGCTGTGGCTCGCGCCCGCGGTACCCACGAGTTTTCAGCGCAGTCCCGAGGCGTTTTCCGTCGCGAACGTGATGCGCGGCGCACATCTGTATGCGCAGCATTGCGTGGCCTGTCACGGCGCGGACGGCCGCGGCGAGGGACCGCTCGCGGCAACGCTCGCCCACTGGCCACCGACCTTCGCGGGCGCGCTGCTTGCCCGCCGGCTCGACGGCGAACTGTACTGGCGTGTGCGGCACGGTACGCGCGACGCGCGCGGCGCGGCGTCGATGCCGGGTTTCGCGGCGACGCTCGGCCCGGCCGATACATGGGCCGTGCTCGATTACCTGAAAGCGCTGTCGGCCGGCAGCGGCGCGCAGGCCGAAGGCGCGTGGCCCGTGCCCGTCCCGCTGCCGGCGCTCGACGTGCGCTGCCGCAACGCCGCGCCGCAACCGCTCGAGCGCTGGCGCGAAGGCCAGCGCGTGCGCATCGTCGCGCTCGCGCCGGGCAGCGCACTGCCGACGGAGGATCCGCGCTGGCAGACGCTGCTCGTCGTTGGAGGCGATATGCCTGCGCTGCCGGCAACCGGCACTCGCGCGAACTGCGTCGCGGCGACGCCCGATGCATGGCAAGCGTTCGCGACGATCGCCGGCGTGCCGCCCGAGGCGTTCGGCGGCACGCAACTGCTTGCCGACCGGCGCGGCTGGCTGCGTGCCCGCGCGTTGCCGGGCAGCGCGGGCTGGTCGGCCGACGACCTGCTGTGCCGCTCGGATGCCGCCTCGCGACCGCCGACTACCGCCGCGAATGCCGATCCGCTGACCGCGCTGTTGCTGCGCGTGGACGCCGAACCCGTGCGCGACGTGCAGGCCGGGCTCCCGCATTGAATCCCTGAACCGTTTCCCCCGATCGACCGAACTCCACGATGAATCCGACCCGACGCCACTTCCTCGCGCAAGCAAGCGCCCTCGCCGCCGTCTCCTTGGCTCCGGCCGCGCTCCATGCGCAATCGGGCGCGCGGCCGCTGCTGCGTGCCGGCGACCAGAAAGGCGGGCTGCGCGCGCTGCTCGAGGCGGCCGGCGAACTGAACGGCCTCGCATACGACATCGCATGGACCGAATTCCCGGCCGCCGCACCGCTGGCCGAAGCGCTGAACGCGGCGGCCGTCGACTGCGGGCCGATCGGCGACGCCCCGGTGATCTTCGCGCTCGCCTCGGGCGCGCGCATCAAGGTGATCGGCGCGAACCGGTCCGACCCGTACGGCACGGCCGTGCTCGTGCGGCCCGACACAACGCTGAAAGACGCCGCCGACCTGAAAGGCAAGCGCATCGGCACCACGCGCGGCTCGATCGGCCATTTCGTCACGCTGAAGGCGCTCGACGCGGCCGGCCTGCCGCCCGACGCCGTATCGTTCCGCTTCCTGCCGCCGGCCGACACGATGCTTGCGCTCGCAACCGGTTCGATCGACGCGTGGGCGACGTGGGAACCCTATACCGCCCTCGCGGAAACGAGCGGCCGCGCGCGCGTGCTCGTCAACGGCCGCGGCCTGTGGTCGGGCTTCAGCTACGTCGCGGCGACCGACGCGGCGATCGCGTCGAAGCGCGACGTGCTGCGCGACTTCCTGCAACGCGTGGTGCGCGCGCAGGCCTGGTCGTACCGGCACGTCGACGCGTATTCCGCGGCGCTCGCGCGCATCATCGGCATCCCGCCGACGGCCGCGAAACTGCAATTCGAGCGCCGCAACACGCGCTGGCAGCCGATCGACGCGACGGTCATCGCGGGACAGCAGCGCACGGCCGACTTCTACCTGAAGGCCGGGCTGCTGCGCCAGCCGCTCGACGTGCGCACGACCTTCGACCTCGGCTTTCCGCTGGCGTGACCGGCCGCGCGGCAGCCTGCAACCGCCCAAACGGCTTTCGCACGATCTGGCACAATCGCGATTCGACCATCCCGCCTTCGTCAGCCAGCGTCATGCCAGCCATCTCCGAACTCTTCGTCTACCCGATCAAATCCTGCGCGGGCATCGCGCTGCCTCGCGCGCAGCTGCTCGAAACGGGCCTCGCGTACGATCGCCACTGGCTGATCACCACCCCGGACGGGATGATGATCACGCAGCGCACGCATCCGCGCCTCGCACTGATCCGCACCGCGCTCGACAGCGATGCGCTCGTGCTGAACGCGCCGGGCATGCCCGAGATCCGCACGCCGCTCGACGGCGATGCGACGCCCGCCACGCCGAAGATGGCCGCGACCGTCTGGCGCGACACCGTCGACGCGATCGACACGGGCGCCGAGACGGCTGCATGGCTCACCGAATTCCTCGGCATGTCGTTGAAACTCGCGCGCTTCGGCGCCGACGCGCGCCGCGGCTGCAACCGCAAATGGACCGGCGACATCGACACGCACACGCAGTTCGCGGACGGCTATCCGCTGCTCGTGATCGGCCAGTCGTCGCTTGACGACCTGAACGCAAAGCTCGTCGCGAAAGGCGCGCCGGCCATTCCGATGAACCGCTTTCGCCCGAACATCGTCATGTCGGATCTCGATGCGTATGAAGAGGATTTCATCGAGCATCTCGACGCCGAAGGCGAGACGCCCGTGCGGCTGCGCCTCGTGAAGCTGTGCACGCGCTGCCCGATGCCGACGATCGACCAGGTGACCGGCGCGCCGAACCCGGAATGGCCGCACGAGCCGACCGACACGATGCAGACCTATCGCGCGCATCCGAATTACGACGACGCGCTGACGTTCGGCATCAACGCGATCGTCGTCGAAGGCGCGGGCGCGTGGCTCGAGGTCGGGCAGTCCGTCGCAGCGGAGATCGGGTTCGGCGACTGAGCGGATTGACCGAAGCGGCGGACGGCGCAGCGTCTGCGTCGCCGCCATCCGCCGCGGTTGCGACGATCGCGGCGGCCCTGTTATTGCGCCGCCGGAACCGTCGGCAGCACCACCGTCACGATCAACCCGCCACCCGCCGCATCGGCCAGCATCACGCTGCCCTGATGCACGCGCACGATCTCCCGCACGATCGACAACCCGAGCCCCGTGCCGTCGACCGTCTGCGTCTTGCTGCCGCGATGGAAGCGCTCGAACACCGCGTCGCGCTCGCCGGCCGGAATGCCCGGCCCGTTGTCGATCACGTCGAGCCGCGCAAGCTCGCCGTCGCGCGATACGCGCACCGTGATTACCGCGCGGTCGCCCGAATAACGGATCGCGTTGTCGATCAGGTTGCCGATCATTTCACCGAGTAGGTCCGGTTGGCCGAGCACGTCGACATCCGTCTCGTGCTCGAAACCCAGGTCGATGTCACGCGCGCGCGCGACCGGCGACCAGTCGAGCGTCACGCTGCGCGCGAGCCGGTGGAGCGCGACCGGCTGGTGCGCGACCGCATGGCCGCTGTCCGAATCGAGGCGAGACAGCGACAGCAGCTGCTGCACGATCTTCGCGGCCTGCCGCACCGCGCCGTTCACGCGCCGCAGATGCACGTTCACGCGCGGCTGCTCGTCGGGCCGCAACGCCAGCTCGACGCCGGCCTGCACGGCCGCGAGCGGCGTCTTCATCTGATGGGCCGCGTCCGCGAAGAAACGCCGCCGCGCGACCTGCATCTGCTGCGTGCGGCCGATGTACTGGTTGATCGACTCGACGAGCGGCGCGAGCTCGCTCGGCATGCCGCCGGTGTCGAGCGGCGTCGGATCGCCGTCGCTGCGCGCGGCGACCGTCGCCGACAGCCGGTTCAACGGCCGCAGCCCGCGCCCGACGCCGAGCCACACGATCCCGAGCGCGAGCACGACGAGCAGCCCCTCCTGCAGCAGCGAGCCCATCAGGATCTCGCGCGCGAGCGCCTGGCGCCCCTCGATCGTCTCGCCGACCATCACCCACACGATGCGCGTCTGCGCGGTCGGCACGTCGTGCACCGGCACGCGCAGCGCGGCCATGCGCAACTGCTCGCCGCGATAGACGACGTTGTAGTAGCGCGTGACGAACAGCGCGCCGTCGCCCGGCGGGAGCGGCAGGTCCGGATAGCCGGTGATCGTGTGGCCGTTGTCCTCGCGGATCAGGTAGTAGATCTTGCCGCCGTCGCCCGACTCGAACATCTCGAGCGCGAGATACGGCAGGTCGACCTCGAGCTCGCCCTCGTTGAGCCGCACGCCTTCGCGGATCGACTTCAGCGACGACGACAGCGTGCGGTCGAACGCGACATGTGCGGCGCTCATCGCGCGCTGGTAGGTGAGCCACGAGTCGAGCGCGAGCAGCCCGAGCAGCGGCAGCAGCAGCCACAGCGCGACCTGCGTGCGCAGGTTCGGGCGGTGCCATGCCCGCCGCCGGGCGGCCCCAAGTGGGGCATGCGCCCCCTCGGGGGACAGCGAACCAGAGTAAGCGTTGGGGTGGTTCATCCGACGGCCTTCGCTTCGAGCAGATACCCGAGCCCGCGCAGCGTGACGATCGCGATGCCGGTGTTCTCCAGCTTCTTGCGCAGCCGGTACACGTAGATCTCGATCGCGTCCGCATTGACCGACTCGTCGAGCCCGAAGATCTTCTCCGACAGCGTCTCCTTGTTGATCGCGCGGCCGTTGCGCAGGATCAGCACTTCCAGCACCGAGCGCTCGCGCGGCGTGAGCGGCAGCGGTTCGCCGGCGAGGTGGAAGCTGCGGTCGATACTGTCATACGAAAGCGGCCCGCATTCGACCCGCGAATGCTCGTGGCCGAGGCTGCGCCGGATCAGTGCACGGGCGCGCGCCTCCAGCTCGGTCAGCTCGAACGGCTTCGCGAGATAGTCGTCGGCCCCGAGATCGAGCCCCTTCACGCGGTCCTCGACCGAGCCGTGCGCGGTGAGGATCAGCACCGGCACCGGATTGCGGCGCGCGCGCAGCCGCCGCAGCACCTCGAGCCCGTCGAGCTTCGGCAGCCCGAGATCGAGGATCACCAGCGCGTAGTCCTGCGTGCGCAGCACGTGATCCGCCGCCTCCCCGTCCGCCATGTGATCGACCGCGAAGCGCGCGGCGCTCAGCGCGTCGTTCAGCGACTGCGCCAGGTTCGGGTTGTCTTCGACGAGCAGTACACGCATGGGGACCTCGGGAAATCCATGACACAAAGGACGCTATTGTGAACCGAAATGAAAGCAGGCTGAAAGTGCCTCGCAATTAACATCCGCGTCACTCGAACAACACACACGCATAACTGGAGGAAGACAATGCCGTTTGCACCGAAGCAGCTCGCCGCCGCACTGGCGATCGTCATGGGCACCGCCGCCGGCGCCGCCGTCGCACAGGTTCCGGCCGGGTATCCGGGTAACTACCAGGGTGTCGTCGACGCCGCGAAGAAGGAAGGCAAGCTGATCGTCTACTCGACGACCGACACCGGCCTCGTGCGCCCGCTGATCAAGGATTTCGAAAGCCTGTACGGCGTGAAGGTCGAGTACAACGACATGAACAGCACCGAGCTGTACAACCGCTACATCAGCGAGAACGCGGCCAGCAGCACCAGCGCCGACGTGCTGTGGAGCTCGGCGATGGACCTGCAGGTCAAGCTCGTCAACGACGGCCTGATGGCGTCGTACGATTCGCCCGAAAGCCCGAACGTGCCGCAATGGGCGCAATACCAGAAGCAGGCATACGGCACGACCTTCGAGCCGCTCGCGATCGTCTACAACAAGCGCCTGATCCCCGAGAACGAGGTGCCGAAGACGCGCGCCGACCTGATCAAGCTGCTCGGCACGCAGGGCGACAAGTTCAAGGGCAAGGTCACGACCTACGACATCGAGAAGTCGGGCGTCGGCTTCAACTACCTGACGCAAGACGCGCACGTGAACGAGCAGGTCACGTGGGAGCTCGTGAAGGCGATCGGCGCGACCGGCCCGAAGCTGCAGTCGAGCACCGGCGCGATGATGGAGCGGATCTCGTCCGGCGAGAACCTGATCGGCTACAACATCATCGGCTCGTATGCGTACGCGAAAGCGAAGAAGGACAAGTCGATCGGCTACGTGTTTCCGAAGGACTACACGCAGGTCGTGAGCCGCCTGGCCACGGTCTCGAAGAAGGCGAAGAACCCGAACGCAGCGAAGCTGTGGGTCGACTACCTGCTGTCGAAGCGCGGCCAGACGCTGATCGCGAACCAGGCGAACCTGTACGCGATCCGCGCGGACGTGACCGGCGAAACCTCGGCCGCGAGCCTCACGAAGGAACTCGGCGATTCGCTGAAGCCGATCCAGATCGGCACCGGCCTGCTCGTCTATCTCGACCAGTCGAAGCGGCTCGCGTTCCTGAAGCAATGGCAGCAGGCGATCAAGCGCTGATCCGCTGACCTCCGGCCGCCCGCCGCGCATCGCGCAGGCGGCCCCTTCCCCTTACCGACTTCCTAGAGGCGGCCATCCGGATGGCCGCAGGGGTGAACTCATGCTTTCAACCAGCACACGCGGAACGGCGCCGGCCGTTCCGCCCACCACCGGCCCGGGCGGCGCGATCCCCGCGCTGCCGGCCAACGGCCTGCAGTCGCTCGCCGGCATGCTGCGCTGGATCGTCGTCGCGGTGCTGACCGTCGCGGTCGCGCTGCCGCTCGGCTTCATCCTGTTCCAGAGCCTGCTGTCCGCACCGTTCTTCGACGCGAACAAGACGCTCGGCATCGAGGGCTTCCGCTTCATCTTCACCGACCCGGATTTCTGGTCGGCCGTGAAGAACTCGTTCATCATCGCCGGCGGGATGCTGTTCATCTCGATCCCGCTCGGCGGCATCCTCGCGTTCCTGATGGTGCGCACCGACCTGCCCGGCCGCCGCTGGCTCGAGCCGCTGCTGCTCACGCCCGTGTTCGTGTCGCCGATGGTGCTCGCGTTCGGCTACGTCGTCGCGGCCGGTCCGGTCGGCTTCTACTCGGTATGGTTCAAGGAACTGTTCGGGGTGCAGAACGTCCCCTGGAACGTGTACTCGATCTTCGCGATCACGGTGATCGTCGGCCTCACGCACGTACCGCACGTGTATCTGTACTCGTCGGCCGCGCTGCGCAACCTCGGCTCGGACGTCGAGGAAGCCGCGCGCGTGACGGGTGCCCGGCCGTTCCGCGTCGCGCTCGACGTGAGCCTGCCGATGACCATGCCCGCGCTGCTGTTCGCCGGCGTGCTCGTGTTCTTCCTTGGCTTCGAGGTGTTCGGGCTGCCGCTCGTGCTCGGCGATCCGGAAGGCCACCTCGTGCTCGCGACCTACCTGTACAAGCTGACCAACAAGCTCGGCGTGCCGTCGTATCACCTGATGGCCGCGGTCGCCGTGTGCATCGTCGCGATCACGTTCCCGCTCGTGCTGTTGCAGCGCCGCCTGCTGAAGACCGCGAACCGCTTCGTCACCGTGAAGGGCAAGGCCGGCCGCGCGACGGTGCTGCCGCTCGGCGTATGGCGCTGGGTCGCGCTCGCGATCGTCGCGCTGTGGCTCGTGCTGACCGTGATCGTGCCGATCTCCGGCATCGTGCTGCGCGCGTTCGTGACCAACTGGGGCGAAGGCGTGCCGCTGATGGAAGTGCTGACGCTGTCGAACTTCATCGAGCTGTTCGAGCAGGACAACCTCGTGCGCGCAATCGTCAACACGCTCGGCATCGGCGTGATCGGCGGCGCGCTCGCGATCGGCTTCTACTCGCTCGTCGCGTTCGCCGGCCATCGCCGCCACGACTGGGCGACCAAGCTGCTCGACTATCTCGTGCTGCTGCCGCGTGCGGTGCCGGGCCTGCTCGCGGGTCTCGCGTTCCTGTGGATCTTCCTGTTCGTCCCGGGCCTGCGCGAGCTGAAGAATTCGATGTGGAGCATCTGGATCGCGTACACGGTCGTGTGGCTCGCATACGGGATGCGGCTCATCCAGAGCGCGCTTCTGCAGGTCGGGCCGGAGCTCGAGGAAGCCGGCCGCAGCGTCGGCGCGACGCGCAGCCGCGTGTCGCTCGACGTGACGCTGCCGCTCGTCCGCTTCGGCCTGCTCGCCGCGTGGCTCCTGATCTTCATGATCTTCGAGCGCGAATACTCGACCGCCGTCTATCTACTGTCGCCCGGCACCGAAGTGATCGGCGCGCTGCTCGTGTCGCTGTGGGCGACCGGCGCCGTCGACCAGGTCGCCGCGCTCTCTGTCATCAACATCGCGATGGTCGGCGCCGGTCTCGGCGTGGCCCTGCGCTTCGGAGTGAAACTTCATGGATAAGCTCATCGTCGACGACCTGCATCTCAGCTACGGCGCCAATCCGATCCTCAAGGGTGTGTCGTTCGAACTGAAGGCCGGCGAAGTCGTGTGCCTGCTCGGCGCGTCGGGCAGCGGCAAGACCACGCTGCTGCGCGCGGTGGCCGGCCTCGAACAGCCGTCCGACGGGCGCATCCAGCTCGACGACCGCGTGTTCTTCGACGGCGCGCAGCGCGTCGACCTGCCCGTCGAACAGCGCTCGCTCGGCCTCGTGTTCCAGTCGTACGCGCTGTGGCCGCACCGCACCGTCGCCGACAACGTCGGCTACGGGCTCAAGCTGCGCCGCGTCGCGCCGGCCGAACAGAAGCGCCGCGTGCAGACCGCGCTCGACCAGCTCGGCCTCGGCCATCTCGCCGAACGCTTTCCGCACCAGTTGTCGGGCGGCCAGCAGCAGCGCGTCGCGATCGCGCGCGCGCTGGTCTACAACCCGCCGGTGATCCTGCTCGACGAGCCGCTGTCGAACCTCGACGCGAAGCTGCGCGAGGAAGCGCGTGCATGGCTGCGCGAGCTGATCGTGTCGCTCGGGCTGTCCGCGCTCTGCGTGACGCACGACCAGACCGAAGCGATGGCGATGTCCGACCGCATCCTGCTGCTGCGCAACGGCCGCATCGAACAGGAAGGCACGCCGGCCGAGCTGTACGGTGCGCCGCGCTCGCTGTACACAGCCGAATTCATGGGCAGCAACAACCGCATCGATGCACGCGTCGCGGCCGTCGACGGCGAACGCGTGACGCTCGCCGGCGACGGCTGGGAGCTGCAGGCGCTCGCCCGCGACACGTTCGCGCCGGGCCAGGACGCACAGGCCGTGATCCGCCTCGAACGCGTGCAGGTCGCCGACGGCCCGGGCGCGAACCGGCTGCAGGCCGATCTCGTCACGTCGATGTATCTCGGCGACCGCTGGGAATACCTGTTCCATTGCGGCGAGATGCGCCTGCGCGCGTTCGGCCACGTGCCGCGCGCGGCCGGCAAGCACTGGATCGAATTCCCGACCAACGACTGCTGGGCGTTCGCGAAAGCGGGCTGACCCGGGCGCGGCGGCCGGCGCGCCGCCGCGCATGCATTCAGGCGCGCATTCCGTTTCGATACAGGTTCGGCCGACGCTTCACGGCGTCCGCCGTGGCCTGCTGCGCGCTGCGTAACCGTTTCACCCAACCCACAAGAACCAAGGAGACACCGTCAATGAAGTCACGCGCAGAACGTTCCCTTCGCAGTGCCATCCTCACCGGATCGGCCGTCGCAGCCGGCCTCGCGACAGGCGCCGCGCACGCGCAGTCGTCGGTCACGATGTACGGGATCATGGATGCCGGCATCGAGTTCGCCAACCACGCGGCACCGCAAGGCGGCAATTCGTACAAACTCAAATCCGGTAACAAGAACACGTCGCGCTGGGGCTTGCGCGGCGTCGAGGATCTCGGCGGCGGGCTGAAGGCCGTGTTCCGCCTCGAGAGCGGGATCGATCTCGCGAACGGCGCGTCCGACGACGGCCCCGACTCGATCTTCGCGCGCCGCGCGACGGTCGGCCTGAAAGGCAAATGGGGGGAAGTCTCGCTCGGCCGCAACTTCACCGTCACGTACGACTACATGCTGCCGTTCGACCCGATGGGTTACGCGCAGAACTATTCGTGGGCGACGTCGTCGATGGCGACCGGCGGCCGCAAGGACGGCCTCTTCACGCGTTCGTCGAACGCCGTGCGCTACGACGGCGAATTCAGCGGCTTCAAGTTCGGCGCGTTGTACGGCTTCGGCAACGTGCCCGGCAGCGTGAAGACCAGTTCGAAGTACGACTTCGCGCTCGGCTACGAGACCGGCCCGTTCGCGGCGGTCGTCACGTTCGACCGGCAGAACGGCGCGGCCGACAGCGTCACGCCGGCCGATACCGTCAACTACATCCAGGGCATCCACGCGGGCCTGAGCTACGACTTCGGCAACCTGAAGACGATGGCCGGCTATCGCAACTATCGGCGCACGTATCACACGAGTGCGGCGAACCAGTTGAGCGACATGTACTGGCTCGGCGGGTCGTACCAGTTCACGCCGACGTTCTCGATGATCGCGGCCGTCTATCACCAGAACATCAAGGGCGGCAGCGATGCCGATCCGACGCTGGTGTCGGTGCGTGCGCAATACGCGTTGTCGAAGCGCACGGTGCTGTACGCGGCCGGCGCGTTCGCGATCGCGCAGCATGGGCAGAAGGTGGGTGTGTCGCGGGATTTCGCCGGGTATGGCACCACGCAGGTCGGCGTGACGGCGGGGATTCAGCAGCGGTTTTGAATCTGACGCGCGGCACGGGCGGCGGCATGCGTCGTCGCCCACCCGCCTCCATGCTGCGCTGTCGCCACGGCCCTGGCGCGTCCTCGCGCGGCGAGGCACACCACACTACGCGGTCGCACACGTACTAATCGCGCATATCTACGGCAACATGGCCTTCCATCGTTCGATCTGTGCAGGGGGAAGCTTGATCTCTCCATCGCTATCCACCGCAGTATCGAATATTAGCGATTCCTTAGTCCATATCAAGCGAACAGCATCCGGGTACTCGTAAGTCCGCTCGGCAAGCAATTGCATGTCGGATGTCCGATAGAGCCGAAGAAGGATCCGATCCCCTCCCAGGTAGGCGTATTGCGCCGTGTAGCGCCCCCCGTCGTTCCTGGAGCGCTCGGTATCAAACTGTGTTGCTCGAGCGCGCACACGCGCATCCTGATAGTAAGAGCCCGCGAAGCACAAAAAAGTGACAGTTGCCAGACCTAAACCGAGCACTTTCATTCCCGACTTCATTCGTGCGGCACGCCCCTCTTGCCGTGCAAGACTGCAAAAGATAACTATCAGAATGCACACTGCGATTCCGATCAGCGCGATTTCTGCAAGTGCAACCAGACCTGCCCCTTGCATGGCGGTCGCCAAGCCGTTCATTCGAAGTACACCGTTATTGGTTTAGCGAGCATGATCGGCCTATAGTCCGAAAATACAATGAAGTCTCCGCCTCGATGGTGCCTGTCTTGCCACTCCCGGAACGAGCGGTTCCGGACCGGATAGTAAACCTTCCCTGGTTCATAGAGGTTTGCGACCGTACTGCCGGACACGACGGGAAAGTCGAACCAGGGCTGCTCTGCGAGATTCGCTGCCGTGTAACTCGGCACGATAACCACACCGTTTTTGCTCCAGTGGCCCAGGTACTGGGATCGTGAATCTGTTGCCCCGTCGAAGGAATAGCCATCCCTGACGTATACGACAATATTCGTAACCGTCGCCTTCCTGTTCTCCGCATCGAAAATGACGCGTGCTACTGCCGCATATAGGTTGAATGCCCCCAACGCGCCGGTCAGGTCGTCAGGAACACCGGCATCCGGAAGCCGCCGTACGGCCTGCAGTGCCTTCTGCTCAAACGAGCTTTCTACCGCTGCTCGCTGAAACTGGAATCCTTTGTGTAGCTTGCGAATATCGTAGCCGCTGACCGTCCAAGGCGATACTTCTCCGCGACCACGGTAGCGGCCGAGAATGTCTTTGAGGGCTTCGTATGCACGCGAACTGTATATATCGGTATTTACCAAGTTATCGTATGCCTTCCTGGCACGCGCGTGCTTGAGGACCCAATCCAGTCTTATGGTAGTCCGATCGACCATTGACTCAGGGTCGAGTTCGCCATTCTGGTTGATCTCGTTCTGCTGATCCTTTGATGTGGGCGAGTAGTTGAGCCGCCCCGCAAACCAACGCTCCATCAGTTTCGCCGAAACTGGCATATGCTCTTTGCGCATTGCATCGGGAATTTGCTGAATATCGAAAGGCGGCACCACCCTTTCCTTCTCCGTCGGCTTCAGTTGCTTGGGCGGAACAGGTGCATCCAACCACTTCTTGAAACGAGAAAACGCAGCCGCGACCTTTTCGATATCGTCCACCATCTTGTCGAGCGAGTCACGCTTGTCGACCTGCGCAATGGGCATAGATTGCTCTACTGGCAACTCGCTCGCCGGCGGCGCCATTGTCAGTGACAGGCCAAGATCACACGCCGGGACTCCCCCATCGTCCCCGTCGCATAGCTTCCATTTCCAAACCAGCTTGTTGATCCTGAAGTACGGGATCCTATCGTTATCGCTCACCGTGGCTTCCCCTCGGTTTGTAGAATCCCGGACCATACAGATTCACTCACCGGTTCACAACGTTACGCATGCGCCATTCATCAAGAATCACAGCTTCGACGGAGTCGCCAACGCGGAAAACTCGTGTCGTGAAACAAGCGGCAGGCAGTCCCGCGGTTCGGGACAAAGCACCCAAGCATCGTTGCCAACTGTGAACGGCGACCTCGTCATTCGTAGCCCGTTCTGAACTCTTACGCTTGCCGGCTCAGTTCTTCCGTTGCATCGATACTCACCTGATCGCGTTCCGTCTTGTAGCGCGTCAGATCGGACAAGCGCACACAACGGTGCTTTCCGGTTTTGTGATACGGCAGCGCCTTCGATTCGAGAAGCTTGATGAGATGCGGCCGCGACACATTGAGCAATGTCAGCCGCTTCCTGCGTCGTCAGCCCAGCATGAACAGGCGCGACCTTGACGGCGTTGCCATCGGCGAGTTCGGCGAGGATGTCGACCAGCAGGCGCACTGCAGAAGTCGTGAGTTCGACTTGATGCGCGCGATTCTCGTCGTCGAAAATTTGGATGCGCTGTATTTCCGTTCGCGTGGCGGGGTAAGCCGCCAGCGCACCCTGCCCTTCGACAGCCGCCTGCACCTCGCGCTCCACGGGCAAGATCGTGTCAGACGTCGACGTATGGGGCATCGCGCACTCCGAATGTAGGTTTTGGAATGCGAAATTTTGATCTCGGCAAACGAAATTCGATCGAACTCTATAGAACTGGCAACCTCCGGTATCGCTCAATACGTCGCATCCCGCTTCGTCGCCACCCCACCCTTCCCCTTGAACTGCGCCGCCAGCCGCTCCGCACTCCTCGCCAGCAGCGTCGTATCGACCCCGACCGCAACAAACAGCGCCCCCGCTTCCAGATACCGCCGCGCCGCCGCCTCATCCGCGCTCAGAATGCCCGGCGCCTTCCCTGCCGCCTTGATCGCCCGGATCGCGCCGTCGATCGCCGCTTGCACGTCCGGATGCCCCGGATTGCCGAGATGTCCGAGATCGGCCGCCAGATCGGCCGGCCCGATGAACACGCCATCGACGCCTTCCACCCGCGCAATCGCGTCGATCGCGTCAAGCCCGGCACGCGTCTCGACCTGCACGAGCACGGCCATCTCGTCGTTCGCCCGATGCAGGTAGTCGCCAACGCGGTTCCAGCGCGACGCGCGCGCCAAAGCACTGCCGACCCCGCGAATTCCATGCGGCGGATAGCGCGTCGCGGCCACCGCCGCGCGCGCCTCATCGGCGCTCTGCACCATCGGCACGAGCAACGTCTGCGCGCCGAGATCGAGCACCTGCTTGACGATCACCGGATCGTTCCATGGCACGCGTACGACCGGATGCGACGGATACGGCGCGATCGCCTGCAGTTGCGCGAGGATCGTCGGCACCGTATTCGGCGCATGTTCGCCGTCGATCAGCAGCCAGTCGAAACCGGCGCCTGCAACGACTTCGGCGCTGTACGGATTCGCGAGCCCGAGCCACAGCCCGACCTGCGCGTCGCCGCGCGCGAGCGCGGCCTTGAAGACATTCGACGGAATCTGCATCGCTCGCCTCACTCGAAGTAGCACTGGATCGTCCCGAGCGGGCCGTAGTCGACGCTGAACGTGTCGCCCGCGCGCGCCGCGCACGGCCGCGTGAACGAGCCGCCGAGCACGATCTGCCCCGGCTCCAGCGCGACGTCGAAACGCGACAGCCGGTTGGCGAGCCACGCGACGCCATTGGCCGGATGGTTCAGCACGCCGGCCGCGACGCCCGTTTCCTCGACCACGCCGTTGCGCGACATGATCGCCGCGACCCAGCGCAAATCGACGTCCTGCGGCCGCACCGGCCGCCCGCCGATCACGACGCCCGCGTTCGCCGCGTTGTCGGCGATCGTGTCGAATACCTTGCGCGGCCGCTTCGTATCGGGGTCGATCGACTGGCTGCGCGCGTCGATGATCTCGAGCGCGGGCACGACGTAATCGACCGCGTCGTACACGTCGAAGATCGTGCAGTTCGGGCCCGCGAGCCGCTTGCCGAGCACGAACGCGAGTTCGACCTCGACGCGCGGCACGATGAAGCGGCCGGTCGGGATCGTGCCGCCGTCGTCGAAGAACATGTCGTCGAGCAGCGCGCCGTAATCGGGCTCGTCGATCTGCGACGTGTTCTGCATCGCCTTCGACGTGAGGCCGATCTTGTGGCCCTTGAGCGTGCGGCCTTCCGCGAGCTTGAGGGTCACCCACGCACGCTGGATCGCATACGCGTCGTCGATCGTGATGTCGGGATGGTCGAGCGAGATCTGGCGGATCTGCGTGCGCTCGCGCTCGGCGTCGTGCAGACGCCGAGCGAGCTGGTCGATGATGGCAGGTTCGAGCATGGTCGGATCGGGAATGGGTTCAGCCGGCCCGCTTGTAGCGGGCGTGGATGTTGTTGTACTTGTACGAGCCGCTTTCGCTGAACTCGGTCAGCTCCATCGACAGCGCCAGATAACGCTTCGCGTACAACTCCGCGAAATGCGCCTTGATCGCGTCGAACAGCGCATCGCACGCGACCTTCTTGGTCTCGTCGCTACGGCCCGAGCCGATCTTCAGCGTCACGTGGACGAACGCGTCGTCCGCAGTGCCGTCGGCGACGCAGTAATCCTGCAACTCGATCGCGCGCGAGCGGATGCCGCCCGTCGGAAACACGCCGCCTTGCGCGATCAGCGTCGCGTTGATCGTGCGCAGCAGCGCGGGAATGCGCGCGTCGTCGCGGATGTTCGCGGTGTATTCGACGACGATGTGTGGCATGGCAACGCTCCGGGTAGGTGATGCGGCGCTCAGGCGAGCGGGAAGATCGCGTTGATCTGCCCGGTGCCCGAGCTCGCGAAATAGTCGGTGACAATCTCGACGGGCTTGTCGTAGCGATCCCAGCCGAGCAGGCCGAGCAGCATCGCCGTGTCGTGCATGCCGCCTTCGCCGTGACAATGCGTGTTGTACTCGGGCAGCATCGCGCAGAAGGTCTTGAAATCGCCCTGCTTCCACAGCTCGACCACCCGCAGGTCGACCTGCCGGAAGAACTCGCGGCTGATCTGGTGGATCGATTCCTCGGGACTGCCGTTGTCGTTGAAGCGGTGCGACAGCGAACCGCTTGCGAGGAACGCGACGTTCGAATCGCTCTTCTCGATCGCCTCGAGCAGCGCCTCGCCGAAGCGCCGGCTTTCGTCGAGCGTGTGCCACATGCACCAGCCGGCGATCGACACGACCTTGAAGTGCTGGTCGCCGTTCATGTAGCGCATCGGCACGAGCGTGCCGTATTCGAGTTCGAGGCTGTCGATCTCATGCGCGCGCGTCGCGATGCCGCGCGCGCTGGCCGTCTCCGCGATCAGGCGGCCGAGTGCCGGATTGCCCGGATACGCGTACTCCATGTCGCGGATGAAATGCGGCAGCTCGTTGCTGGTATACGTGCCCGCGAACCGCGCATTGCAGTTCACGTGATAGCCGGCGTTGACGAGCCAGTGCACGTCCGACACGACGATCGTGTCGACGCCGAGCGCGCGGCAGCGCTCGCCGATCAGCTGATGGCCGCGGATCGCCGCTTCGCGGCAGCCGTGATGCCTGCCGGGCAACTCCGACAGGTACATCGACGGCACGTGCGTGATCTTCGCGGCGAGGGACAGTGTGCCCATCGTCAAGTCTCCTTACTTTTATGCGGCGAAACGCCCCACGCCCGTTACACGCCCCAGCGAGGAATGTGATGCGAACCCATCGAGATGCACACGTTCTTGATCTCCGCGAACACCTCGAAGCTGTACTCGCCGCCCTCGCGCCCGATGCCCGACTCCTTCACGCCGCCGAACGGCTGGCGCAGGTCGCGCACGTTCTGGCTGTTCACGAACACCATCCCGGCCTCGATGCCGCGCGCGAGGCGATGCACCTTGCCGACATCCTGGGTCCAGATATACGACGCGAGCCCATAGGACGTATCGTTCGCAAGCCGCAGCCCTTCTTCCTCGTCCTCGAACGGAATCAAACACGCGACCGGCCCGAAGATCTCTTCCTGCGCGATGCGCATCCTGTTGTCGACATCGGCGAACACGGTCGGCCGCACGAAGTTGCCGTTGCGCAGATGGTCGGCGAGACCGGCCGGCTTGTCCGCACCGCCCGCGACCACGCGCGCGCCTTCCTGCTCGCCGATCCGGATATAGCCGGTCACCTTCTCCCAGTGCTGGCGCGTGATCATCGCGCCGAGTTGCGTCGCCTGATCGGACGGATCGCCGACGACCAGGTTGTTCGCGCGGCGCGCGAACTCCTGCACGAAGCGGTCGTAGATCGTGCGCTGCACGAAGATCCGCGAGCCCGCGGTACAGCGCTCGCCGTTGATCGAGAAAATCGTGAACAGCGACGCGTCGAGCGCACGGTCGAAATCGGCGTCGTCGAAGATCAGCACCGGCGACTTGCCGCCGAGCTCCATCGAATACTTCTTCAGACCCGCGCGCTCCATGATCCGCTTGCCCGTGACCGTGCCGCCCGTGAACGACACCGCGCGCACGTCCGGATGGCGCACCAGTGCGTCGCCGGCGGTCGCGCCGTAACCCTGCACGACGTTCAGCACGCCCGGCGGAATGCCGGCCTCGAGCGCGAGCCGGCCGAGCTGGTCGGCCGTCAGCGGCGACAGCTCCGACATCTTCAGCACGGCCGTGTTGCCGAACGCGAGACACGGCGCCGTCTTCCACGTCGCGGTCATGAACGGCACGTTCCACGGCGACACCAGCGCGCACACGCCGACCGGCTGGTACAGCGTGTAGTTCAGCATCTGGTCGTCGACCGGATACGTGCGGCCATTCATCTGCACGCACACTTCCGCGAAGAAATTGAAGTTCTCGGACGCGCGCGGAATCAGCTGCTTGCTCGTCTGAGCGATCGGCAGGCCGGTGTCCTGCGTCTCGAGCGCAGCGAGCATCGGCACGTTCTTCTCGATCAGCTCGCCGAGCTTGCGCATCAGCTTCGCGCGCTCCTTCGCGGGCGTGTTCGCCCACTTCGGGAACGCCTCCTTCGCCGCGCGCACGGCCGCGTCGACCTCGGCCTCACCGGCCGACGCGACGTCGGTGATCACCTCGCCCGTCGCGGGGTTCAGCGTCGTGAAGGTCTCGCGGCTCTCGACTTCGCGGCCGTCGATCCAGTGCTTGATGGTCATCTGCTCTCCTTGGGCGACGGGCTCAGCCGGCGCGATAGTAGTCTGCTTCGCCGACGATCGTGTTCACGAGCCGGCCGATCCCTTCGATTTCGGTCACCACCTCGTCGCCCGGCTTCGTGTCGGCCAGCCCTTCCGGCGTGCCGGTCAGGATCAGGTCGCCCGGCGAGAGCGTCATGAAACTGCTGATGTGCTCGATTAGCGCGGGCACGTCGAAGATCATGTCGCGCGTGCTGCCGCGCTGCGTCTCCTGGCCGTTCACCGTCGTGCGCAGCATCAGGTCGCCCGCGTCGCCGATCTCGTCGCGGCTGACGAACCACGGCCCGAGCGGCGTGCAGGTGTCGCGGTTCTTCACGCGCAGGTTCGGGCGGTAGTAGTTTTCGAGGTAATCGCGGATCGCATAGTCGTTCGCGACCGTGTAGCCGGCGACGTGGTCGAGCGCTTGCGCGCGGCTCACGTTGCGCGCCGGGCGGCCGATCACGACGGCCAGTTCGCACTCGTAGTGCATGTGCGTCGCGTCCGCCGGGCGCACGGTGCGCGACCGGTGGCCGATGAACGTGTTCGGCCCCTTCAGGAAGATCAGCGGCTCGCTCGGCGCCTTGAACGAGAGCTCCTTCGCGTGGTCCGCGTAGTTGAGGCCGAGCGCGAACGTCGTGCGCGGTGCGACGGGCGGCAGCCACGTCACCCAGTCCTCGGCGACCACGCGCCCCGTGTCGAGTCGGATCGCGCCGTCGCCAGCCGGTTCGGCCGCGTGCAGTGCGCCGTTGTAGATCACGCGCGCCGTCTTCATCGTGCCTCCTCCGCAATCAGCGTATGCCGCAACGTGCCGATGCCGGCGGCGGCAATCTCGATCGTGCTGCCCGCGCGGGCACGCGGGGCGCCGCCCGCGACGCCGAGCAGCAGCACGTCGCCCGCGTCGAACGACATGAATGCCGTCACGTCGGCGATCAGTTCGCGCACCGGGCGGATCAGCGTGGCGGTCGATGCGGATACCGCGGCGGCGCCGTCGATCCGCACGGTCAGGCCGATCGCGTCGACATCGCCGACCGCGGCCGCCGGCACGATCGCCGGACCCAGCGGGCAGAAGCCATCGCGGCACTTGAAGCGCACGGCCGGACGGTAGTAATCGGGATGCGGGACCGACACGTCGCTCGCGAGCGTGAAGCCGTACACGTAGTCGAGCGCCTGCGAGGCCGGCACGCGCGTCGCGCGCCGCGAGAACACGACGGCCACCGACGCGCCGATCTCCAGCGCATCGACGCCCGCCGGCACCACGACGGCCGCGCCGTCCGCCGCATGCGTGTTGGCCGGCTTGATGTAGAGGATCGGCGCCTGCGGCGGACGGCCGTAAGGCGGTGCGTGCACGGCATCGCCGAGCGCGTCGAGTGCAGCGCGCTCGTTGAGCAGCGCACCGTAGACGGTACCGATGGCGACCGGCAGCGGCGCCGCCGCGGCGGTCCTGCAAGACAGCTCCATGCGTCATTCCCCTGCCGCGCGTCGCGGCGCATCGTCAATAGTTAACATCTTAAGTAAATAATCGAACCCTGGCAACCTCGATTACCCTGATACACGAAATTCATCACCGTCGGCTGTTAAGATTGATGCGTCCCCGTCCATTCCCCACCCCGATGAACCGTACGCTCGACCATCGCAACCTGGCCATGCTGCTGCTCGAAGCCCGCGAAACACTGATGGGCCTGTTCCGCCCCATTCTCAAGGAATTCGCGCTGACCGAACAGCAATGGCGGATCATCCGCGTGCTCGACGGCGAGCCCACGCACGCGCTCGAAGCGGGACAGATCGCGCGCCGCTGCTGCATCCTGAGCCCGAGTCTCACGGGCGTGCTGGAACGGATGGAACGCGACGGCCTGATTACGCGCACGCGCGCGCAGGAAGATCAGCGGCGGCTGCTGGTGAGCCTGACGCCGCAAAGCAGGAAGCTCGTGACCGAAATCGGCCCGCGCATCGACGAGCAGTATCGCCAGCTCGAAGCGCGTTTCGGCCAGGACGGCCTGGACGACATCTACCGTGCACTCGACCGGCTGATCGAGCTCGGCAGCGCGTCGTAAGGCCTGCCGCCGCCGGACCACCGCGCGCGGCGGCGAACCTGAGCCCGGTAACCGCCAGGCCCCGAATCGCGCGGGCGGTCAGTGCTGCGCGCCGCGCATCAGTTCGGTCACCGCGACGCCGCGCGACGTGCGCATGCATTCCTCGACGTAATCGACGAACGGCAGCGGCTCGAAATCGATTTCGTCGCGTACGCGGCGGTTGTCGAACACGCGATCGACCATCGCGAACTCCGCGCCACGCTGCAACGCCCTGCCGATCACACGCTCGAGCGCCGGATCAGATCGACCGAGCACGTCGCGCACCACGAGCGGCAATTCGGCCGGCGCACAGGCCGCGTAGCGCGGCGCGCCCGTCATGCCGGCCGCCTCGTCCATCGCGCGCACGATCTGCGCGACCTGCGGCGCCTCGTCGCCGGCCGACACGTGGTACACGTCGTGCATCAGCGTCGGCTTGACGGCCAGCAGCATCGTCGCGCGTGCGACGTCGTCGACCGACACGATGTCGATGCGCGTCATCGGCCGTGCGGTGAAGCGGCGCGCCGCGTGCGCGACGCGGAACATCCAGAACGAATTCGGCGCGGGCCGCGTGCCGAGCACCGTGTGACCGACGACGTGCGAAGGACGCACGACGACGAGCGGCAGCCCGAGCGCGCGCAGGCGCTGTTCCGTTTCGGCCTTCGCCTGCAGGTAGTCCGCCGCGAGCACCGCGCCGTGCAACCCGTCGCTGCCCTGCGCCGCGTTGCTCGCCGCCGCGCCCGCCCGCTCCTCGTAAACGATCCCGCCGCGGCCCGCGTGCGCATAGGCGGTGCCGAGGTACACGAAACGCTGCAGCTGCGGTGCGTGCGCGAACCGCTCGGCAAAGCGCAGCGAATCGGCGATGTCGGCCTGCAGATGCGTACCGTCGGCCGGCGACGCATGGCCCGCGCAGTGAATCACGTGCGTCGCACCGGCGAGACGCGGCGCGTCAGCGCCCTGCCACACGTCGCCGAGTGCACCGACGACCACGTTCGCGTCGCCGAGGCGCGACGCCCAATACGGTGCGAGCCCCGCGCGCAGCGCCGCTTCACGCAGACGCGCGACCGCGTGACCGCGATTCTCGGCGCGCACGACACACACGATGCGCTCGAGCAACCCTGCGTTAACGAGCGCCGTCAGCACGGTACTGCCGATGAAGCCGGTGGCGCCGGTGAGCACCAGCCGCCCGACGTTGGCCGCCGCGACCGGTGCGCTGGCCGGCGACACGAGGCTCGTGCGCCAGTTGAGCGACAACGCGGTTTTCCAGATCAGCACGATAGTCTCCTTCGAAGAATCGGCCGGACGGCGCGGCAGCCCCGGATCGCGGAGCTGCGCACGGCTGTCGGCCGGGCCGGGGCCGACGCTCGCCCCGGCAGTCCCGATCGGGCTGCGGCCCGCGATCGCGTCGATCGCGTCTCCGGCACGAGGCGGCGGCCCGCCACGGACGGGCGTCCGCGGCGCAGGATCGGAAAATGCCAAGTGTGGGGCCCGATCGCTCGCAAGTCTGTCCCGAAAGTTTTGTGAAAGTGTGTGGATTTGTGCGCGAATGTCGGAGTGTGTCGTACCGGCCGGGCTGTCAATTCGTTGAAACGCCCGGTCGGTCGGACAATAATCGGGGTCTTCGCAGCAGGAGTGCCGGCGCTTCGGGCCATCGCTTCGGCGCGACACATCGACGCGGCCTTCCCCAGGTCATCGCATGTCCCGGACACGCCAGCGTCCGGTCACGGCGCGCGGATCGTGGTGCCGCCTGCGTTTGCGCGCGTCAGCGCAATCGCTGTGAATCGTCAGACGTCGTTTCATCGGAAACGACTATAGACGCAATTCGGATTTATTGAGGATTATCACTTGCGTTTCACGACAGTCTATCTAGACTGTTCAAACCAAAACGGTCGAATGTGTCATTTTCTTCAGGAGACGATCCAATGCGCCTCACTATTCGGATTAATGGCAGCGAATCGGCAACCCGCAACACCTTCGCAGTGCTGTGGGTCGACACCGACGAGGGGCTGTGGTCACGCGAGGCACACCAAGGCATCGATCTTCCGACCTGGGGCAAGGTTCGGGACGTAGAAGGCGCGATGGCCCTGTGCGCGGCCGACAGCGGGAATGCCGTATGCCAGTTGAAGGGGTTCAACGCGACGAAACGCGAACAAGGTCCCGCGGTGCTCGCAGGCGAGCACCCCGCCGGCGCGTGGCGCCTGCAGGCGGTCGATCGTTCCACGGTGGAGCCGGAATACCATGAATTTATTTCCGTCGCGCGATAGGTATTTTTGACGGCAATCCTCTGCGGTTTTCGGGTTTATTCCAGTTTCTGCGATATTCATTTCGATATTCAGCAATAACGGCGCCTCTCTCCGGGGCGCTTTTTATTTTCCGGTCCGAAAAATAATCGGGGCCGGATTAATTGCACCACGGCGGCGGTAACGCCCCGCCCGTCCACCCCGCTTCTCTCTGCGGCAGCAAGCATCGCTGCGCCGCCGCTTCCGCCTTCCCCCGCCTTTTTCCGCTCACGCATGACGGGAAATGCGCCTCTTTTATGGGGCCGAAACACACTTTCCTCACATGATGTTTACTCATTTATTACAATCGCATTATTCAGACTGACTTGCCGCCGTCCGGCGGCCCGACCCGGCCCTTGCATGAGCGTGAAAAAAAAGACCCACCCCGCCGATCCGTACGCTGCCGCGACCAAGCACCCGATGCTCGCGTCGCGCCTGCCGATGTGGCGCTCGAAGCTGGTCGTGATCATGGTGTCCCTCGGTTTCGCCGCGCTGATCGGGCGCGCGTTCTGGGTGCAGGTCGCGAACCAGGATTTCTATGTCGGACAAGGCCAGAAGCGCTACCAGCGCACGATCGAGCTCGACGCGATGCGCGGGCGCATCGTCGACCGCAACGGTGCGATGCTCGCGGTCAGCCTGTCGACCTATGAAATCTGGGCGAACCCGAAACAGGTCGCCGAAATCGACTATCCGCAGCTCGCGAAGCTGCTCGACATGCCGCTCGCGGAAGTGAAGCGCCGCCTGCGCAACGACCGGTCGTTCGTGCTGCTCAAGCGGCAGATCGACGCGGACACTGCGAGCCGGCTCGACAAGCTCGAGATCGACGGCATCACGCAGATCGCCGACTCGAAGCGCTTCTATCCGGAAGGCGAATCGGCCGCGCACGTGGTCGGGTTCACCAACGTCGAGGACAAGGGCCAGGAAGGCGTCGAGCTCGCCGCGAATGGCCGGCTGTCCGGTACGTCCGGGCAGCGCGAGGTGATCCGCGATCGACTGGGCCGCATCGTGTCCGACACGCGTCCGCTCGTGCCTGCGCAGCACGGTGCGACGATCGAACTGACGATCGACCGGCGCATCCAGCAGCTCGCGTTCAGCCAGCTCAAGTCCGCGGTGCTCGAGAACAACGCGGTGGCCGGCAGCGTCGTCGTGCTCGACGCGCAGAACGGCGAAATTCTCGCGCTCGCGAACTACCCGACCTTCGACCCGAACGACCGCACCCGGCTGACGGGTCAGCAACTGCGCAACCGCGCGGTGATCGACACGTTCGAGCCGGGTTCGACGATCAAGCCGCTCGTCGTCGCGCTGTCGATCGACGAGCGCAAGGTCACGCCGAACACGATCATCAACACGTCACCGGGCACCTACAAGATCGGCCCGGCCGTGATCCACGACACGTCGAACCACGGCTCGCTGACCGTCTCGCAGGCGCTGCAGAAGTCGAGCAACGTCGCGCTCGCGAAGCTGGCGCTGAACCTGCCCGCCGAAACGATCTGGAACAAGTACCAGGAATACGGGATCGGCCGCGCGCCGGAGCTGACGTTCCCGGGCGTCGCGTCGGGCCGCCTGCGCGGCTACAAGCGCTGGCGGCCGATCGAGCAGGCGACGATGGCGTACGGCTACGGGCTGTCGATGTCGCTGCTGCAGATCGCGCAGACCTACACCGCCTATGCGGGCGACGGCACGCTGCACCCGGTGTCGCTGCTGAAGAACGGCACCGACCCGCAGACGATCAATGCCCATCGCGGCCACCGCGTGACGTCGCCGCAGACCGCGGCGGCGATCCGTGCGATGCTCGAGTCGGCCGTCGGCGAAGGCGGCACGGGCCGCCGCGCGCGCGTTGACGGCTACCGGATCGGCGGCAAGACGGGCACGGCGCGCAAGCAGGTCGGTGCGACCTATGCGAAGGGCAAGTACCGCGCGCTGTTCGCGGGGATGGCGCCGATGAGCAACCCGCGCCTGATCGTCGCGGTGATGATCGACGAGCCGCGCGGCAAGGGCTATTACGGCGGCACGGTGGCCGGCCCGGTGTTCTCGTCGGTCACGAGCGGCTCGCTGCAGTTGCTCGGCGTGCCGCCCGACGCACCGGTCGAGCCGACGCCGAATCCGCCGGTCAAGGCGGCGGCACCACAGAAGACGGTCGCGGCGCCGAAGGCCGCAGTGCAACCGAAGACGGCGGCCGAGCAGAAGGCATCGGCACCTGTGAAAACGGCCGCGCAATCTGGCGCGGCCGTCAAGACGAAGGCCGCGGCAGGCTGAAGCCACCGGGGTGTACCGGGCACCGCGCATAGCGAACAGGCCGCCTTTTCGCCGAGTCGAATGCCTCGCACGCGCCCTTTCGACGGCCGGCGCACTCCCGCTATCCGCGCCAACCCGGCCGCGCGATCGTCAATGCGCGTGCGCGGCCGCCACCGGCTTCGCCATCCTGCCGAGCACGTGCTCGGTCATCCCGCGCGCGAGTTCGCTCTCGCCCATGAACACGGTGCCGATGCCCTCGCTCGACAGCAAGTCGGCCTCGTCGCTGCTGTTCGTGCACAGCACGACCTCCAGCGTCGGGTTCAGCGTGCGCGAGATCTCGACGATCTGCCTCACGTCGAATACGTCCGGCAGCGTGACGACCAGCATCCCGGCGCGCGCGATATGCGCCTGCACGAGCACGACCGGCTCGATCGCGTCGCCCGACACGGCCGCGACACCGTCCGCGCGCAGCTTCTCGACGAGCTCGCGATTCTGCTCGACGACGACATAGGCGATCCCGCGCTCGTCCAGCGCATGCGCGATCCGCGTGCCGACCTTGCCGTAGCCGACGATCACGACCTGCCCGGTCAGATGCGTCTGCGGCGTCGACATCGGTAGCGCGGCGAGCGGATCGTCGCGTGCCTCGAGCTTGCGCGCGAACGCCGAATGCTTGCGGATCCATGCGAGCGCCGGATCGATCATCGCGAACAGCAGCGTGTTCATCGCGATCGAGATCAGCGCGACCGCGAGAATCAGGCTCTGCCCTTCGGCCGACAGCAGCCCGAGCGCCCGGCCGAGCCCCGCGAGAATGAACGAGAACTCGCCGATCTGCGCGAGGCCCGCGCCGACCGTCAGCGCGGTGTTCAGCGGATAACGGAACGCGATCACGAGCGCGACCGCCGCGAGCGTCTTGCCGATCAGCACGATCGCCGCGACCTCGATCACGTGCAGCGGCTCGGCGAGCAGCACCTTCGGGTCGAACAGCATCCCGACCGAAATGAAGAACAGCACCGAGAACGCGTCGCGCAGCGGCAGCGTCTCGTCGGCCGCGCGCCGGCTGAACTCCGACTCGCGCATCATCATCCCGGCGAAGAACGCGCCGAGCGCGAACGACACGTCGAACAGCTTCGCCGCGCCGAACGCGATGCCGACCGCCGCGGCAATCATGCACAGTGTGAACAGCTCGCGCGAACCGGTGCGTGCGACGAGCCACAGGATGCGCGGGAACACGCGCTTGCCGACCACGAGCATCAGCGCGATGAATGCGGCAACCTTCAGCATCGTGACGCCGAGCGTGCCCCACACGCTGCCGCCGGCCGCGTGCGCGTCGCCGGGCGGTGTGCCGCCGAGCAGCCCCGCGACGGGCGGCAGCAGCACGAGCACGAGCACCATCACGAGATCCTCGACGACGAGCCAGCCGACCGCAATGCGCCCGTTCACCGTCTCGACGAGCCCGCGCCCCTCGAGCGCCCGCAACAGCACGACCGTGCTCGCGACCGACAGCGCAAGCCCGAACACGAGCGCCGCACCGAGGCTCCAGCCCCAGGTGAGCGCGAGCCCGCCGCCGAGCAGCGTCGCGACGGTAATCTGGACGACGGCCCCCGGCAGCGCGATCTTGCGCACCGCGAGCAGGTCGCCGAGCGAGAAATGGAGGCCGACGCCGAACATCAGCAGCATCACGCCGACTTCGGCGAGCTGCTGCGCGAGCGACAGGTCGCCGACGAAACCGGGCGTGCCGGGGCCGATCACGATCCCGGCGAGCAGATAGCCGACGAGCGGCGGCATTTTCAGCAGCGACGCGAGGTAACCGAAGATCATCGCGAGACCGAAACCGGCCGCGAGCAACGCAATCAGGCTGACGTCATGAGGCATCCCCCCTCCCGAATTCTTGTAACGATTTAGTAAGGTTAAAGAATGGAAGGATAAGGGATGAGGCGAAAAATTGGCGCGCCACGACGAAAAATACACGCGGTGGCACGCCATTGCAGGGTACAACCCCGGGCAGGCGGAACGCACCCCGCGGGCCGGTTGGCGCCGCGAGGCGGATCGATCGGGCGGGGCCGGATGCCCCGCCGCGTGCGTCAGCGAGACGCCTGCGGGAACCGTGCGCCCGGCGGCGGCTCCGGCCGCGTCGACGGCGTGCCCTTGCGCACCTTCGCGACCTGCGCGGCCGTGATCGTCGCGCCCGTATTGCCCCAGCTCGTGCGCACGAAGTTCGACACGTCCGCCACTTCCTGATCCGACAGGCGCCAGCCGAACGGCGGCATCGTGAAGGTCGACGGCGCCGCATGCGTGCCCTGCAGCGCGCTGCCTTCCAGCACGACGTGGATCAGCGACGTCGGATCCTCGCCCTGCACGACCGGGTTGCCGGCGAGCGCCGGAAACACGCGCGTGTAGCCGTGGCCGTCGCTGCGGTGGCACGCCATGCAGTTGTCGCGATAGACGGCGGCGCCCGGCCTGCCCGCATCGCCGGTCTGCAGCGCCTTCGCCGCGGCCGCGTCGTACACGTGCGGCTGCTCGCCCTGCACGCGCGGCGGTAGCGTCTTCAGGTAGCGCGCGATCGCGGTCAGGTCGGCGTCGGTCATGTGCTGCATGCTGTGGCCGACCACGTCCGTCATCCCGCCGAACGCGGCCGTGCGCAGCGTGCGGCCGGTCTTCAGGAACTGCACGATCTCGGTTTGGCTCCACGTGCCGAGCCCGGTGCGCGGCTCGCCGCGCAGGCTCGTCGGCACCCAGCCGTCGATCGCCGCGCCGCCGGCCAGGAAGTCGAGGCCGCCCACGTCGGTCAGCGCGCGCTCCTGCATCGTCACCGCGCGCGGCGTGTGGCACGCGCCGCAGTGGCCGAGCCCCTGCACGAGATACGCGCCGCGCGCGACCACCGGATCGGTGTACGGCGCCGCATCGAACGGTTTCGGCGTCGGCGCGAACAGCTTGCGCCAGAACGTCAGCGGCCAGCGCATCGACAGCGGCCACACGATGTCGACCGCGCGGTTCTCGTGCTCGACCGGTGCGACGCCGTGCATGAAGTACGCGTACAGCGCCTTCACGTCGTCGTCGCTCAGGCGCGCGTAGGACGGGTACGGCATCGCCGGGTACATCGTGTCGCCGTTCTTGCGCACGCCCTCGCGCACGGCATGGGTGAAGTCGTCGAGCGTCCAGCCGCCGAGGCCCGTCTTCGGGTCCGGCGTGATGTTGGTCGAATAGATCGCGCCGATCGGCGTGTCAAACTTCAGCCCGCCCGCGAACGGCTTGCCGCCGCCCGCGGTATGGCACGCGATGCAGTCGCCCGCGCGGGCGAGGTATTCGCCGCGCTTGACCAGGCTCGCCTCGGCCGACTGTGCGACCGGTGCGGCCGACGGGCCCGAAGCCGCGGCCGGCGCCGCCGGTTGCGCGAAGGCCGACCCGCCGGCGAGACCGAACGCCGCCCATGCCGTGCCGATCGCCAGTGCGCGCCGCAGCGGGGAAATCCGGCGCGCGGCGTTGTGGTGGTTCACTGTCCTCTTCATACGGTCACCAGCGGGGCGGGATTCTTCAGGTATTGCTCGCGGATCGCGCGTGCCGACCAGTAGGCCAGCGCCGCGATGATTCCAGTCGGGTTGTAGCCGATGCCCTGCGGCAGCGCCGACGCGCCCATCACGAACACGTTGTGCACGTCCCAGCACTGCAGGTAGCGGTTCAGCACGCTCGTCTTCGGATCGGTGCCCATGATCGCGCCGCCGACCAGGTGGGTCGTCTGGTACGCGCGCGAATCGAAGTGCTTGCCGAACTCGCGCGTCGACACGCCGATCGCCTTCGGCCCCATCGCCTCCGCGATCTTCTTCATCTGCCCGGTCACGTACTGCGCCATCTTGATGTCGTTGTCCTTCCAGTCGAAGGTCATCCGCAACAACGGCTGGCCGTACGAATCGCGATAGGTCGGATCGAGGTCGAGGTACACGTCGCGGTACGACATGTTCGTACCGTGCGCGTCCATCGAGATCGTGTGCGCGTAGTTGTCCTTCACGGCCTTCTTCCACGCGGCGCCCCACTGCGGCGTGCCCGGCGGCGTCGCGATGCCGCTGATCGGCTTCACGCCGGCCTGGTTCACCCACAGCGGCGAGCCGCCGACGAAGCCGAGCGGACCGTGGTCGAAGTTGTCCGCGTTGAAGTCGTCCACCGCGACGCCGTTGCCGCCCGCGCCGATGAACGGGTTCGTGAAGGTGTCCTTGTCGAAGAACGCCTTGATCGTCGACAGGTTCTGGTACGCGAAATTGCGGCCCACCACGCCTTCGCCGGAGATCGGGTCGTACGGCTTGCCGATGCCCGACAGCAGCAGCAGGTGCACGTTGTGATACTGGAACGCGGCCACGATCACGAGATCGGCCGGCTGGTGCACTTCACGCCCGGCCGGGTCGACGTAGGTCACGCCCGTCGCGCGCTTCTTCGTGTCGTCGAGGTCCACGCGCAGCACGTGGCACTTCGAGCGCAGCTCGAAATTCGGCACCTGCTTCAGCGCGGGCAGAATGTTCAGGTTCGGCGACGCCTTCGAGTACATGTAGCACGCGTAGCCGCTGCAATAACCGCAGAAATTGCACGGCCCCATCTGCACGCCGTACGGGTTCGTGTACGGACCCGACGTGTTCGCCGACGGCAGCCGGTACGGATGCAGCCCGAGCGACTTCGCGGCCTCGGAGAAGCGCTGCGCCGAATACGTATTGAGCTGCGCGGGCAGCGGGAAGTTGTCGCTGCGGCTCGCCTCGAACACGTTGCCGTCGCCGACCACCTTGCCGCCGACCTTGTACGCCTGCCCCGACGTGCCGAACACCTTCTCGGCGAAGTCGAAATACGGCTCGAGCTCGTCGTAGGTGACGCCGGTGTCCTGGATCGTCATCCCTTCGGGGATGAACTTCTTGCCGTAGCGCTCTTCGTAGTGGCTGCGCAGGCGCAACTCTTCCGGCGTGATCCGGAAATGCACGCCCGACCAGTGCAGCCCCGCGCCGCCGACGCCCTCGCCCGGCAGGAACGCGGCGAGCTGCCGGTACGGCAGCGCGGTGTCGTGCACGCCGTGGCGGATCGACACGGTCGTCTTCGACAGGTCGAGGAACAGCTTCTTGCGGATGTTGTAGGTCAACTCGTCGATCGTGTTCGGATACGCGCCGTCCGGATAGGTGTCGCGATACTCGCCGCGCTCGAGCGCGACGACGTTCAGGCCCGCTTCCGTCAGTTCCTTCGCGAGAATCGCGCCGGTCCAGCCGAAGCCGACGATCACCGCATCGACGTGCGGCTTCTTTTCTGCGGCCATCAGGTGCGCTCCCCGTTGATCGAGACCGGGCCGTACGGATAGGGCTTGCCGTTCTGGTTGACGAAATCCATGAAGTCGGCGCGCGCGCCCGGAAAACCGATCATCTTCCACGCAGCCATGTCGTGATTGCCGCCGTGCACCGGATCGCAGAAGTAGCCTTCGCGCGTGTTCTGCAGCAACTGGCCGAAGAACACCGTGGACGGCACGTCGTCGATCTGCGCACCGCCTTTCTCCAGCGCACCGAGCACGGTGTCGCGAGTCGGCGCGTCGAGGTCGGCGAACGCCTTGCCGTGGGCCTTGTCGCAATAGCGATTGACCGCCGCGATGCCGAGCCGGTAAATGTCGCGCGGCACGAGCTTGAGCTGGTAGCCGAGTTCGGGCACGCCCTGCTGGAACGGCCCCTGCATGTACCACGTCGCGCCGTGCGCATACGGGGTTTCCATCTGGCGGTCGATGAATTCGGGCACGCCGGATTCGAGCGCGCCAGGGCCCTCGGCGTCGGCCGGGATCAGCCGGTCAACGGCGGCCTGGATGAACGCCCACTCCTTCGCGTCGAAGAAGGTCGGCTTGTACGGCGCGCGTTCGGCGCCGGCCGACGCGGTGGAGGCATTGCCGGCCGCGGTCGAGGACGACGACGCGCGCAGGTCGCAACCGGCGACCGACGCGATCGGCACGAGCGCGACCGACGTCCGCAGGAAGCGGCGACGCGAGTTGGGTTTGTCGAGTGGCGTGGACATGGTCGGATGTTGATCGTTGGGGAGCGTGGCTCGGGCACGCGCATTCCGCATGCGGCATGCCCGACACGGCAGCCGTGCCGCGCGCGGCCGGCCGCCCTGTTCTTGCGGTGTTGCGAACAACCTCGATGCGGGCGCCGGCCGCGCACCGCGCGGTGGCACCGTCATCGAGCCGCGCGTGTGCCGGTTCCGGCGCACTGCGGAGTCGACCTCTTCGCGGGTCTGATCGTCGGACAAATAGCGGCTTACCGCCCGCATCTGTCCTCATCGCCATGGCTCTGTTCAACTTGGCCGTCGCACCGGCCGACGGCCAGCGCAACGTGCACGACCCTCACTCCGAGCCCGGCGACAAATTGCCGCGAATTATAGATGGAACCGGTTCCATTTCCAAAGGGTTCAATGCAATTCATTACATCGAAAACCGCAACAATGGGGAAATCGTTTTCCGGAATACGCAAGAGCCGTAGTGCGGTCGTATCGTCGATCGCCGGGCCGGACGCACGCACCGGCTTCGCCCGATCGGCGCCGTCGTTTTCTTGGGGGGATCCCCCCGCGCCGGTCGGCGCTTTCCATCGCGGTGCTGCGTCGCGACGCGCGTTACGGCTTCGCTCGCGGCAAAACGGCCGCCCCGCTCGGCGTGGCGCTCACCACGGCCACAGCATCGACGCGATCGACAACGACAGCGCCACGCACAGCGGCGAGTAACACAGACTGTCCAGGCGCGCGAAAAGCGACCCGCGAACCCGCTTGAAGAAGCCCACGTAGCGGAAATCGCCGACCGCGCGCACCGCGAAGATCAATGCGAGCGCAACGACCGCGAACGCGATCGCACTCGGATACAGGTTCGGCCACAGCCAGCCCGCGCGCGACGCCACCGCGCTTGCGCCGGCCAGCAACGCCGCCGCGACGGCGAGCGTGCCGAGCACGGTCGGCCGCAGCAACGGTACGCCGTCCTGTTCCGGAATGGCCGCCCGCTTGCCGAGCCGTCCGCCGAACGCCCAGTAGACGTGAACGAGTGCGATCGCACAAAGCGTCGGCACGCTGAAATACGCGCCCGTCATGTCGGTAAGGTTCCTTGTCTCATCGTGTCGTCGTGTCGTCGTGTCGCGATCCAGCCGGAAGGATTCCGGCGCGCGGCCTCGTTTCGCGCCACACGAGACGATACCCAAACCGTGTACCGCATGCATTGCGACCTCCGGTCGCAATACGCCATGCCGCGTGTTGCGGTGCAGTGCGCGTCGCATCGGGCCGCCGCTTGACTTCCCTCCGGGCACCGCTACCCTTTTATTCCAATACGGCACTCGAACCGTGCATGCGCAACCGTCGCACACGTGCCGTTCGCCGGCACGCATGGTCGAACGATCGCGGCGCGCTCGGGCACGACAACAATGACGAACCCATGGAGACGACTCATGCTGATCGGTGTGCCGAAAGAGATCAAGAACTACGAATACCGCGTCGGCCTCACGCCGGCCGGCGCACACGAACTCACGCGGCACGGCCACCGCGTGCTCGTGCAGCGCGGCGCGGGCACCGCGATCGGCCTGCTCGACGACGACTACATGGCCGCCGGCGCGGCCCTGTGCGACGACGCGCGCGACATCTTCGCGCGCGCCGACATGATCATCAAGGTCAAGGAGCCGCAGGCGGCCGAGTGCGCGATGCTGCGGCGCGGACAGATTCTTTATACGTATCTGCATCTCGCGCCCGATCCCGAGCAGGCGGCCGCGCTCGTGAAGTCCGGCGCGGTCTGCATCGCGTACGAAACCGTGACGGGCCCCGGCGGCGGACTGCCGCTGCTCGCGCCGATGAGCGAGGTCGCGGGACGCATGTCGATCCAGGTCGCGGCAACGCACCTCGAAAGCCCCCGCGGCGGCCGCGGCGTGCTGATGGCCGGCGTACCGGGCGTGCCGGCCGCGCACGTCGTGGTGCTCGGCGCGGGCGTGGTGGGCACCGGTGCGCTGCAGATGGCGGTCGGCCTCGGCGCGCGCGTCACCGTGCTCGACACGAACGTGGCCCGGTTGCGCCAGCTCGACCTGGTCTTCGCGAACCGGATCACGACCGTCTGCTCGAACGCGCATACGATCGACGAAGCCGTGCGCGACGCCGACGTCGTGATCGGCGCGGTGCTCGTGCCGGGCGCGTCGGCGCCGCGGCTCGTCACACGCGACATGATCGCGACGATGCGCACGGGCGCCGTCGTCGTCGACGTCGCGATCGACCAGGGCGGCTGCTTCGAGACATCGCATGCGACGACGCATGCGCAGCCGACCTTCGTCGTCGACGGCGTCGTGCATTACTGCGTCGCAAACATGCCCGGCGCGGTCGCGCGTACGTCGACGTTCGCGTTGAACAACGCGACGCTCGGCCATGCGCTCGCGATCGCCGACAAGGGCTGGAAACGCGCGATGGCCGACGACCCGCATCTACGCGCGGGCCTGAACGTATGCGACGGCCACATCACGTACGAGGCCGTCGCGCTGGCGCTCGGACTGCCGTACGTACCGGCGGAAGACCTGCTGACCTGACTTCGGCGCGCGTGACGGCGCGCACGTGCGCCGTCACGCGCCCTTCGGGCGGCCGCGCTTCGACGCGCCGCTCGCGCCCATCGTGCGCGCCAGCAGTGGCCGCAGTTGCGCGAGCGTGCGCGTGTTGAGCACGTCCTGTCGCGTGAGCCACCCGCGCCGCGCCTGGCCGACACCGTATCCGAGGTGGTCCAGATCGTCCACGCACTGCGCGTCCGAGCCGATCGCCACCGCGACGCCGGCTTTCGCGGCCTCGCGGCACCAGACGTCCGGCAGATCGAGCCGCCTCGGGTCGCCGTCGAGTTCGACGAAGCAATGGCGCGCGGCGGCCGCAGCGAGCACGCGCGGCATGTCGAGTTCGCATGCGTCGCGTTCGCCGAGCAATCGGCCGGTCGGATGCGCGAGGATCGTGAAATACGGATGCGCCATCGCACGCAAGATCCGCACGGTTTGCGCGTCGTCCGACAGGTCGAAGCCTCCGCGCACCGCGCCGACGACGAGGTCGAGCCGGCCGAGCACGTCGTCGGGCACATCGAGGCTGCCGTCCTCGCGAATGCCGGCCTCCACACCCTTCAGCAGCACGAAGTCGTCGAACGACGCGTTGAGGCGATCGATCTCGTCGATCTGCCGTACCAGCCAGTCGCCATCGGTGCGGCCGCCGTCGGTATCCGGCGTGCGATCGGTGACGGCCAGATACGCGAGCCCGCGCGCACGCGCCGCGTCCGCCATCGCGCGCAGGCTGTCGCGTCCGGCCGACGCGTCGGTATGCACATGCAGATCGCCATGAACGTGCTTGCGTTCGACCAGCGCCGGCAGCGCGCCGACGCGCGACGCGTCGATCTCGCCGCGGTCCTCGCGCAACTCGGGCGGCACCCAGTGCAGGCCGATCGCCTCGTAGACGGACGCCTCCGTCGCGCCCGCGATTCGCTCGTCGCCGCGGAATACGCCGTATTCGTTGATCTTCAGGCCGCCGGCCTGCGCGATCCGGCGCAACGCGATGTTGTGCGCCTTCGATCCCGTGAAATAGACGAGTGCCGCGCCGAACGAGTCGGCGTCGACGACGCGCAGGTCGACCTGCAGTCCGTTGCCGAGCACGACGCTCGAACGCGTCTTGCCGTTCGCGAGCACGCGCGCGACCTCGCCATAGCCGACAAACGCATCGGCCACTGCGGCCGGATCGCGCGCCGTCACGAGGATGTCGAGATCGCCGACCGTCTCGCGGCAGCGGCGAAAGCTGCCGGCCGGCACCGCTTCGCCGACGCCGACCACCTTGCGCAGACACTCGAGCAACGGCATCAGCGATTGTGCGGCATCGGGCAACAGGAAGCGCTGCGGCTCGCGCTTCAGGCGGTCGTCGATCGCGTCGAGCAGGTGCGCTTCGGTCTTCGCGCCGAAACCCGGCAACGCGCGTACGTGCCCGCTCTTCGCTTCGGCGCGCAACTGTTCGAGCGAGTCGACGTGCAATGCATCATGCAGCGCCTTGACGCGTTTCGCGCCGAGCCCCGGCACGTCGAGCAGTTCGACGATCGCGTCCGGCAACGCATGGCGCAGCGTTTGCTGAAGTTCGCAGGTGCCGGTCGCGGCGATCTCGCGCAGCTTCGCCGCGAGATCGGCACCGATCGATGGAATCTGGCCGGGATCGCCGCCGTTCGCGATCATCGCCGGAATGTCGCGCCCGTAGTCGGCAATCGTGCGGGCCGCGTTGCGATAGGCACGCACCCTGAACGGGTTGGCGCCCTGGATCTCGAGCATGTCGGCAATTTCGGCGAAGACGGCCGCGCACTCGGCATTGTGGATCGGCATGATCGGCGTGGCTCCCTTCCACGTGGTTGGCGCCGTGCGCTGGCGCGCCGGCGTCTGCCCGCCCGGCGCCGCATGTCGACGGCGGCGGGCGCCCGTTGGTCATCCCGCGCCGATTGCCCGTGTCGTGCCGCGCGGGGCACGCTGCGTGCGCTGCCCCTGCACCGACGTCAGAGCGATGCGCGCGGTGTCGTCGCGTAGCGACGCTCGTACACCGACTGGCAATGCTTGCAGCGCTCGGCGGTCGGGCGTGCGAGCAGACGCTCGTAGCCGACCGGCGCATCGCAATCGATGCACTCGCCGTAGCTGCCGTCGCGCATGCGCTGCTGCGCGCGCCCGATCGCACGCAACTCGGCCAGCTTCATCCCGATCAGCGCGTGATCCATGTCGACGAACAGATCGGCGTTCGCCTCGTCGCCCTCGTCCGGCGCCGCGCCGGCAAGCTCCGCATAGGACTCCGACGCGCGCTGATCCTCGCTCGTCCGGATATCCGCCCGCAACGCCTGCTCGCTCTCGGTCAGCCGCCGCCGCAGCGTCTGCCGTTGCTCTTGATCGAGCGCCATCGCCGTCCCTCCTTTTCCGGGTTCCGCGCAATGAGGCATGCGGCGCGGTTGTCGCGCCGGTGCACAACGGGCCGGAATGCCCGGCTCGCCGTGCCCGGATGCGCATCCGGCCGCACGAAGCGCCGGATGCATTCGACGCAGCATAAACCCAATGCAGACGCATGTGTTGACCGGCGTCAGCGCCAGCACCGTGCGTGCGAAAACCGGGGACCGATGCGAAGACCCCGCGCGCCCGCATTCGTCTGACGCAGCCGCCGTTGAGGTCGATCAATCCCCTGTAAAAAGTTGCGTCATAGATTGAAAGCATGCGCGGAGAATCCGCTGCTTTCCGGGAGAACGTCATGTTGTTCGGCGTCGTCATCTGGGTGGCCCTTGCGGCCCTGTTCCCGACGATGGTCGTGCCGACGATCCAGCACGCCATCCAGCCGTCGAGCGCGCAAGCCGCGCCCGACGCCAGCCCCGCCGCCTCGCCGGCCGCGCTGCCGGCGGCCGCTCAGCCGCCGTCGGACAGCTGAAGCACGGTTTCGGGTTCGCTGTGGCGGGACGCGTCGTGTCGACGCCGAAAACAACGCCACCAATATTTCGCAATCCTCTTCATCAGAACGCATTGCGCCCGACGAAGCCGCGCACGACCGTCATCAGGATGATCTTCATGTCGAACCAGAAGCTCCAGTTCTGCATGTAGAACAGGTCGAACTTCACGCGCGCGGCCATCGCCTCGACCTTGCGGGTCTCGCCGCGATAGCCGTTCACCTGCGCCCATCCCGTGATCCCCGGCCGCACGCGATAGCGATACATGTAGCAGTCGATCAGTTGCCGGTAGAAGTCGTCGTGTTCGATCGCATGCGGACGCGGACCGACCACCGACATCTGGCCGAACAACACGTTGAAGAACTGCGGCAACTCGTCGAGCGACGTGCGCCGCAGGAACGCACCGACCGGCGTGATGCGCGCATCGTTGCGCGAGGCCTGTCGCACGACACCGGGTTGTGCGCGATGCACGCGCATCGTCCTGAACTTGAGGATATGGAACTCGCGCCCGTCGGCACCCTTGCGGCGCTGCCTGAACAGGACGGGCCCCGGCGACGACAGCTTCACGGCGATCGCCAGCACCGTGAGCAGCGGCAGCAGCGGAATCAGCACGGCGAACGCGAACAGCCGGTCGAACGCGAACTTCGCCCACAGTTCCGGTGCGGAACGCGGCGTGGTCGCGAGGTTGATGGCCGGCATGCCGAGCACATCGGTCGCGGATCGCTCGACGACCGCCATCTGCCGCACGTCCGGCAACAGCCGCAACTCGACGAACTCGTCGCGCAGTTCGCGCACGATGCGCTGGATGCGCGACTCGTGCGACAGCGGCAGCGTGAGCCACACTTCGTCGATCTCGCCGCTGCGGATCATGCGCCGCAGCGCGACCCAGTCGTCGATCACGGGCACGCCGCCGATCCCGTCCGCCGCAACCGCGGCCGGTGCATCGTCGTCGAACACGCAGGCCGCCGCGAACGGTCCGGCCGGCTCGAGTTGCATGCGCTCGATCGCCACCCGTCCGTAAGGGGTCGCGCCGACGATCGCGACCCGCCGCTGCCGCGCGCGCGGATCGCCGCGCCTCATCGCCAGCGCGTACAGCGCCAGCCTGCCGAGCAGCAGTGCCGCGTCGCCGGACAGCACCGTCCGTGCGATCCAGCGCGTCGTGACCGTGCCGCCGCGGTTCATGATCCACATCGTGCCGGCCACCGTCAGCGCGCCCGAGCACACGACGGCAACCACCGTGCGCGTCAGCACGGCACCGCTGTCGTGCCGCGACGTCGCGCCGCGCGGCACGCGCACGCTGCGCGGCAACAGCGCGACGGTCAACACGCACAGCAATGCAATCGCGCCGCGTTGCGCGTCCGACAGATCGCGCCACGCGAGCCCCATCGCAGCCTGTGCGGCGAGCGCGCCTGCCAGCACGAGCGCAAGACCGACCGCGGCGATCGCGGCGCGCCGCATCGCATTCGTTCCACCCGCCATCGCATGCATCGTCACGCACCGCGCGCGGGGAATCCGCCGTGCATGTCCTGCATGCGCGGCCGCACCGGCAGCGATCGCGCGCCGGCCCGCGTGCCGAGCAGCCGGCGATAGTCGGCACGAATCAGCTCGTAGCACTCGCACGCCTGGCGCTCGAGACCGTCGCGATCGAGCACGGTGATGCGGCCGCGACGCTGACGGATCAGCCCGGCTTCCTGCAGGTTGCCGGCCGCTTCCGTCACGCCTTCGCGACGCACGCCGAGCATGTTCGCGATCGTCTGCTGCGTAACGGCCAGTTCGTCGCCGTCGATCCGGTCATGCGCGAGCAGCAGCCAGCGGCTCAACTGCTCGCTGACCGAGTGATGCCGGTTGCACAACGCGCTGCGCGAGATCTGCGCCATCATCGCCTGGCAGTAGTTCAGCAGCAGCCGATACGTCGCCGGCGAACGTTCGAATTCGGAGCGCATCACGCAGGTCGGCACGCGGTAAGCCATCCCGCCGATACGGACTTCGACGCGGTTCGATACCGCGGTGCCGCCGACGAGCGTCGCCAGGCCGACCACGCCTTCCCGGCCAACCACCGAGACCTCGACCATCGCACCGTCCTCCATCAGGTGCTGCACCGACATCATGGCGGTCGTCGGGAAATGCAGGTGACGCATCGGTTCCCCGACACGGTCGAGCATGCCGGCCTTGATCCTGACCAGTTCGAGGTGCGGTGCAATGGCACGGATGCTGTCCTCCGGGAGGGCATCAAGGATGGCATTCGCCGAATAGCTCGAGTGAAGATGAAGCATGTCTGTATCCCTTTTATCGTCCGCGCCGCGTGCAGCCGCGTCAGCGGAACTCGTTGTCGCGATGCGCGTCCGGACGGCGACGCGGGTTGCGGCCCACAACCCTCGATCCAATCGACCTTCGGCTTCGCGCCGCCGGATCGAATCGGCAGTCCCGTTTCGACACGCCCGTCCCAATAAGCGATTTACGTGCCAATACCCGCTCCATCCTTAATATATAAATGACTGGCGATTTAGAACCCCCGAATAGCCGGCTTAAAAGTGCAAAAAACGTCTCATTTTCGGACACCTCCTGCCGCCGCGGACACGCCGCGGACACAACAGGCAATTCGACTGATCAATCGCAACCGCGCGCGCAATGACGCCAGCAGCAGCGCACGAGCGCTTGTCGTTCAAATACTTACGCCCCGTTTTCAATTGTTTCCGCGACGTCTCACACGACGCCCGCGCAGCACACCACGTCTGTAATGGTCGTTTGAAACTGTCTCAAATATGAATCGGCAAATTAATTTCCGGATCTGTAAGGAATCGCACATATCAAACGCAACCCAATGATTCAATTGACAAAACATTATTTCAAATATCGATTGTCAAATAATGTTCAATGCATTCGAGATGTTTTCCTCGTACGATCCACGTCGCCGCCCGATTGATTCTCGATCGACACCGAATTCGCGATTTATCCGACAATCCATTTCAGGCGATTAATTCATGAAAACATGATCTTCAAATCCATATAACGTTTTCATTTGCCATGAATCGTCAAACTTTGTGAAGTGACGTAATGCGTAATTTATCGAATTCAATTACGTGCTAGCCTTTTCCCGCCATCGGCATTTGATTTTCGACGAACACAAATCCGCACGTGCGTGCTAAATCCCCATGGATGGCGCCGCGCAATGTGCGATCGCCCCTACGAGGATGCGCCGTGACCCACCAGGCCAATGACGCCGTCGCCCACGCGAGCGGCATGATCGAGCTATCCCACAGCTTCGACGCCAACCGGTTCCTCGCGGCCCTCGACCGCGACGAACGCGCCACGCTGATTGCCAACCTCCAACTCGTTCACCTGAAATCGGGCCAGGTGCTGTGCCAACCCGGCGAAATGCTCGCCGCGGTTTACCTGCCCGTCACGACGGCGATTTCGCTGCAGTACGTGTCGTCCGGCGGCATGACGCTGGAAGTTGCCGAGATCGGCAGCGAGAGCGTCGTGTGCGACGACGTGATCGGCGGCAGCGGCCGGATGCCATGCCGTGCCGTCGCATGCCGCGACGGCTTCGTCTACCGGCTCGACCGGCGCATCTTCGCCGCCGCGTTCGATGCGTCGCCGGTGATTCGCCATCTGGTGTTCGTCTGCGTGCGGCTGCTGATGGCCCAGGTATCGCAGATCACGTTCTGCAGCCGCCATCACGTGCTCAAACATCAGTTATGCAGATGGTTCCTGCTCGCGTACGACCGGTCGCGCAGCATCGAGATCCAGGTCACCCACAGCATGCTCGCGCAGATGCTCGGCGTGCGACGCGAGACGGTCACGGACGCAGCCGGGGAGATCCAGAAGCTCGGCCTGATCCGCCAGTACCGGAGCTCGATCGAGCTTGCCGACCTTGCGGGCCTCGAGAAGCTGTCGTGCGGCTGCCGTGCGATCGTGCGCGACGAGATGAAGCGCATCCTGTCGGCCGACTCGAGCGTGACCGCCGCGGCACGCGCGTGATGCGCACGGCATTTCGGCGCACGCGTGCGATCCGAGTCAGCCGATTGTAGGGTGGCGAACAGAACGCCGTGCGTGCGAATGGTCTACTGATGCCGGACTGCCGGGGGGATGTCAGCGCGCTGTGCGCGTCCGCCCGTGCGGACGACACCACACACGCCGGAGCAGCACGTGAAAAACGACATCAGAACCATCCTCAAGCACGTCGCCCACCTCGAAGCCGCGATCGATTCGATCGGTGACGGGGACGACCTTTACGAAGCGGGCCTCTCCTCGCTCGACACGATCCAGCTGATGCTCGCGATCGAGAAGCAGTTCAACATCGAAATTCCCGACGAGATGCTGAACCGCAATCTGTTCCGCAGCATCGACGCACTCGCGGACACGATCGCGACCCTGCAACGCGCCGAGCATTCCGCATGAGCGCGCTGCTTCCCGAACTCGCGGCCGACGACGAATCACGCCGGCTCGACGAGGCCGCACACGCGGTCGCGCAAATCGCCGCCCAGCACGCGGACGCGGTCGATCGCGATGCGCGCTGCCCCGTCGAAGCGATCGAGGCCATGCGCGCGCGCCGCCTGCTGAGCGCAATGGTCCCGACCCGGCTCGGCGGTGCCGGCGCGTCGCTGGCCGACATCGCCTCGGCATGCTCGATCCTCGGCCAAGCCTGCGCATCGTCGGCGATGGTGTTCGCGATGCACCAGATCCAGGTCGCCTGCATCGTCAACCACGCGGCCGACCAGGGCTGGCACAAGCTGTTCCTGCAGCAGCTCGTACGCCATCAGTGGCTGCTCGCGTCGGCGACGTCGGAGGACGGCGTCGGCGGCAACCTGCGCGCGAGCCAGTGCGCGCTCGAGACCAACGGCGGCGAATTCCGGCTGCACAAATCCGCGCCGACGATCTCGTACGGCGACTACGCGGACGGCATCCTCGCGACCGCGCGGCGCGACGCCGACGCGCCCGCGTCCGAGCAGGTGCTCGTCACGGTGCTGCGCGACGGCTATACGCTCACACGCCGCGGCGAATGGGACACGCTCGGCATGCGCGGCACGTGCAGCAACGGCTTCGTGCTCGACGCACAGGGCGCGACCGAGCAATGCCTGCCCGTGCCGTTCGCGCAGATCGCCGAACAGACGATGGTGCCGGTTTCGCACATTTTGTGGGCGGCGGTGTGGATCGGCGTGGCCGGCGACGCGTTCCATCGCGCGCACCAGTTTTTCCGCTCGCAGGCGCGCCAGACCGACGGCGCGCCGTCGCCCGCGTCGCGGCGCATCGCCGAATCGCTTGCGCTGATGCAGGCGATGCAGGCCCGCGTCGACAACGTGCTGCGCCTCCATGCCAGCGCGTCGCCCCGCTCGTGGTCGGCCGGCATGGCCTGGGCCGCCGAGATCAACACGCTGAAGACCTATGTGTCGTCGACCGCGCTCGAAGTCGCACAGCAGGCGATGATGATCTGCGGGATGGCCGGCTACAAGCACGGCACGCCGTTCAGCATCGGCCGCCACCTTCGCGACCTCCACGCGGCGCCGCTGATGATCAGCAACGACCGCATTGCCGCCAATACCTCGAGCCTGCTGCTCGCACTGCGTCCCGCGACGCTGGAGAAACATTCGTGAACGACCGCCTCTCCGTGCCCTCCGCTGCCACCCCGTCCGACACGCCGCTGGACCGTGCGGGCGTCAATCCGCTACGCGACGAACTGATCGACGCGGGCCTGCTCGTGTCGACCGGCATCCAGGGCCTGTTCGGCCGCAGCGAGCGATTCGAGCGCGTCGTCGAAGCGCTCGACGCCTTCGTCACGCGTCTCGGCGCCGACCAGCAGGCCGAAGTACTGCGCTTCCCGCCGGCGATGAGCCGCACCGAATTCGAGCGCAGCGAATACATGAAGAGCTTCCCGCAACTCGCGGGCAGCGTGCATGCGTTCTGCGGCGACGAACAGCGGCACCAGCGCGTGCTGCAGTGCCTCGACCGCGGCGAGGACTGGACCGAAAGCCAGAAGCCGACCTACGTCGTGATGACGCCGGCCGCCTGCTATCCGGTCTATCCGGTCGTCGCGCGCGCGGGTGCGCTGCCCGGCGACGGCCGCATCATCGACGTGTTCTCGTATTGCTTCCGCCATGAGCCGTCGCTCGACCCGACCCGCATGCAGCTGTTCCGGATGCGCGAATACGTGCGGATCGGCACCCCCGAGCAGATCGTCGCGTTCCGCGCGACGTGGATGGAGCGCGGCACGCGGATGATCGAGGCGCTGCGCCTGCCGAACGCGATCGATCTCGCCAACGATCCGTTCTTCGGGCGCGGCGGCAAGATCGTCGCGAACAGCCAGCGCGAGCAGAACCTGAAATTCGAGCTGCTGATCCCGATCGAGCACGACGACCGCCAGACCGCGTGCCTGAGCTTCAACTACCACATGGATCACTTCGGGCTGCTGTGGGACATCCGCACCGCGACGGGCGACATCGCGCACACGGGCTGCGTCGGCTTCGGCCTCGAGCGGCTGACGCTCGCGCTGTTCCGGCATCACGGTTTCGACATCGACGCATGGCCGGCCGACGTTCGCGACGTGCTGTGGGGGATGCGATGAAATTCGTGTCCCGCGACGGCGAGGACGCGTCGTTCGAGGACGTGCGCCACCGCGCACGCCACTACCGGCCGCACCCGCTGCACAGTCAGGAGATGGTCTGGAAACAGACCAACTGCTATGTCGACATGTGGCTCGAGGTACTCCGGTGGTGGGGCCTCAACCCGTACGCGGCGCTGCCGTTTACGATCGCGCTCGATTTCGAGGGCGACCAGTTCACGTTCTTCAAGTTTCCGCACGACGAACTGGAGCGGCTGTACGGGGTCGTCGTGCAGGAACACTCGATCTACGAGCCGCTCGACCAGCACATCGAGACGCAGGTCGCGCGCGGTCACCTGATGATCGTCGAGGTCGACGCGTGGTTCCTGCCTGACACGCGCGGCAGCAGCTACCGCACGCAGCATACGAAGACGACGATCGGCATCGACTCGATCGATCGCACGCGCCGCCAGATCGGCTACTTCCACAACAGCGGCTATTACGTGGCCGAGGATTTCGACTACAACGGGCTCATCGGGGGCAGTTCGCCGATGCCACTGCCGCCGTACGTCGAGTGCGCGAAGCGGCGTTTCGCGCCGCTCGACGAGCGCACGCTGTGCGAGGTCTCGCTCACGTCGCTGCAGCGGCATCTGCGCCGGCTGCCGGCCGTCAATCCGGTCACGGCGTTCCGGCGCCAGTTGCAGATCGATGCGAGATCGCTCGCCGATTCCCCGCTCGAACGCTTCCACGCGTACTCGTTCAATTCGGTGCGGCAGCTCGGCGCGAACTTCGAGCTGTTCGGCCACTACGCGCGCTGGCTGCAGGCGAGCGGCTGCGTCGGGCCGTTCGCCGAGATTCGTACTGCTTGCGATCGCATCGCGTCCGAAGCGATGGTGCTGGAATTCCGGCTGGCGCGAGCCTGCTCGCGCGGCAAGGAAGAGCGCGGCGACGCGACGCTCGAGGCGATCGAAGCGGCTTACGCCGACCTGATCGACTGTGCGCGCCAGATCACCCCGCCGCTGCAGCATGCGGTGCCCGTTCGCGTCGACGCGGCCCCCGTGCCGTTGATGCGGTGACGCGCGCGCCCGCCGCGCTCGCGTGGTCGATGCTCGGCACGGCCGCGGGTGCCGCTCGCGGGCCGCTCGATCTCCCCGCCGACGGCTGGATCGCGGCCCCCGTCCCCGGCACGGTCGCACAAGCGCTCGCGCTGGCCGGCCGGCCAGACGAGACGGCGCCGCTCGACGAGCGCGACCACTGGTATCGCGTCGAACTGCACGGGCACGGGCCGCGCGTGCTGCGCTTTCACGGCCTCGCGACGCTCGCCGAGGCATGGCTCGACGACACGCCGATCCTGCGCTCGGACAGCATGTTCGTCGCGCACGACGTACCCGTGTCGCTCGCCGGCACGCACCGGCTGACCGTCTGCTTCCGCGCCCTCGCGCCGCACCTGCGCGAGGTGCGCGCACCTCGCCGTGCACGCTGGCGCACGCGGCTGGCCGAACCGGCGACGTTGCGCACCGTTCGCACGTCGCTGTTCGGGCACATGCCCGGCTGGTTTCCGCGCTGCGTGCCGACCGGTCCATGGCGGCCCGTCGACGTGCTGGCCCCCGCCGACGGTCCCGTTCTCGTCCATTGCGACCTGCATGCGCGCATCGACGGCGACACCGGCTGGCTCGATGCGGAACTCGCGTTCGCCGGGCCGCTGCCCGATGCGTTCACGGCCCGGCTGTGGTGCGGCGAACACCACGCGGCGCTCAAACGCAGCGGCGCCGACCGGCTGCGCGCGACCGTCGCGGTGCCGAACGTGCGCCGCTGGTGGCCGCACACGCATGGCGAACCGGTGCTTTACGACGTGGCATTGCACATCGGCGCCGAACGGCGGCCGCTCGGCGCGACGGGTTTTCGCACGATCGAGCTGGACGCGGGCGACGACGGAAAGGGGTTCGGGCTGCGCGTGAACGGCGTGCGCGTGTTCGCGCGCGGCGCATGCTGGAGCAGCGCCGCACCGCTCGCGCTGCACGCGGACGACGCAACCTATGGCCGCTTGCTCGGACACGCGCGCGACGCCGGCTTCAACATGATTCGCGTCGGCGGCACGATGACCTACGAGGCCGACGCTTTCCATGCGTGGTGCGACCGGCTCGGACTGCTGGTCTGGCAGGACTTCATGTTCGCGAACTTCGACTACGCGCTCGACGAGCGCACCTTCGCGGACGCCGTCGATCGCGAGGCCGAACAGTTCCTCACGCGCCACTGCGCGTCGCCGTCGCTCGCGGTGCTGTGCGGCGGCAGCGAGATCGCGCAGCAGGCCGCGATGTCGGGGCTCGGGCCGAAGCAGCGCTTCCTCGAACTGACCGCCGAGCGCCTCGCCGGCCATGCGGCAGCCCGGCGGCCCGACGCGCTGTACGTCTCCGACTCGCCCGACGGCGGCTTGCTGCCGTTCATGCCGCGCGAGCGCGTGTCGCACTATTACGGCGTCGGCGCGTACCTGCGCCCGCTCGACGACGCGCGCCGCGCCGACGTGCGCTTCGCGAGCGAATGCCTCGCGTTCGCGAACGTGCCGGGCGATGCGATGCTCGCGAGCCTCGGCTGGCCGGGCGTTCATGAGCCACGGTGGAAAGCGGCCGTGCCGCGCGACCCCGGCACCTCGTGGGATTTCGACGATATTCGCGATCACTATCTGCAGACGCTGTATGACGTGGCGCCCGACCGTCTGCGGCGCGAGGATCCGTCGCGCTACTTCGAGTTGTCGCGCGCGGTGATCGCGGACCTGATGCGGGATACGTTCTCCGAATGGCGGCGTTCCGGCTCGCGCTGCGCGGGCGCGCTCGTCTGGCAGTTCCAGGACGTGATGGCGGGCGCCGGATGGGGCTTGCTCGATGCGACGCATCGGCCGAAATCGGCGTGGTATGCGCTGCGCCAGATCCTTCAGCCGGTGCAGGTGCTGCTCGTCGACGAAGGGCTGAACGGTCTCGACGTACACGTGATCAACGAGCGGCCGGCGCCACTGTCGGCGGCCGTGGAGCTGGTCGCGCTACGCGACGGCCGCACCCCGGTCGCGCGGGCCGGCGGGCCGGTCCGGATCGCCGCGCACGACACGGTGCGGTTCGATTCGGCCGAATTGCTCGGCCGGTTCTTCGACTGGACCTACGCGTATCGCTTCGGCCCATGCGAGCACGATACCGTCGTCGCGACGCTGCGCGCCGACGACGGCACGTTGCTGTCGCAGGCGTTCTACTTCCCGTCCCGCACGCATCCGGCCGTGTTCGCGCGCCGCGAACCCGGCATCGAGGCATGCGTGTCGCGCACCGGCGACACGTGGCACGTCGACATCGACACGCGCCACGTCGCGCGTCAAGTGCAAATCGACGCGCCGGGCTTCGTGCCGCGCGACGACTGGTTCGATCTCGCGCCCGGCACCCCGGCGCGCGTCGCGCTCGTGCCGCTGGAAAACGCCGGCGACCTTCCTGCCGCCGGCACGCCGCCGACCGTTGAAATCCGCGCGGTCAACGCCGCGCGAACCGTGCGCGCGGCGTCGACCGGCTGACGCGACCGGGACCGGGACCGGGACCGCCCTCGCCCGGCCGCGCCGCGCCCGTCAATCCGACGATCCCGTGCCGCGCGGCCGCTCGATTCCGTACGCTTCCATCCAGCGATAGAGCGTTGCACGCGACACGCCGAGCTCGCGCGCGGAAGCGGCGACGCGTCCGCGCGTGCGCAGCAGCGCGGTCTCGATCGCCTCACGCTCGATCGACTTGCGGATGTCGGCCACCGACGGCGACGCCGCGTCGAGACAGTATTCGAGCTCGAGGTCCTGCGCGGTGATCAGGCGCCCTTCCGTCATCACGACCGCGCGCCGCACGCGGTTGATCAGTTCGCGGACATTGCCCGGCCAGTCGTGCTTGTAGAGCGCGGTGATCGCATCCGTCGAGAAGCCGCGCACGCGATGGCGCGCGTCGCCGCGAAAGCGTTCGAGCATGTGATGCGCGAGCAGCTCGATGTCCTTGCCGCGCGCGCGCAGCGGCGGCTGGTCGATGCGCATCACGCAAAGACGGTGGAACAAGTCCGCACGGAAACGCCCTTCTTCCATTGCTTCGCGCAGGTCGACGTGCGTCGCGGAGACGATCCGCACGTCGACCGGCACCGGATCGCTGCCGCCGAGGCGATGAATCGCGCGTTCCTGCAGGAAGCGCAACAGGCTCGCCTGGCTCTCGTGCGGCAGGTCGCCGATTTCGTCAAGCAGCAGCGTGCCGCCGTTCGCGGCCTCGACGTAGCCGATCTTGCGCACGTTCGCGCCGGTGAATGCGCCGCGCTCGTAGCCGAACAGTTCCGATTGCAGCAGGTGGGGCGGGATCGCACCGCAGTTGACCGCGACGAACGGGCCGTTGCGCCGTTCCGAATGACGATGGATCGCGACGGCCGTCAGTTCCTTGCCGGTGCCTGTCTCGCCGAACACGAACACCGGCGCGTCGGTGCGCGCGAAGCGCCGCACCGTATCGAACAACCGCAGCATCGCGCTGCAGGTGCCGACGATGCCGTGCTCCTCCGATTCGAGGCGCTCTCGATCGCGCGCGAACAGGCATTCCATCCCGTATGCATGGCCAACCGTATCGGCGATCCGCTGATGCGACGCGGGCAACGTGATGTAGTCGAAGCAATAGTCGCGCAACAGCGCGCGCACGTTCGGCGAGGCGGTCTGACCGGTCTCGACGAGCGCGACCCACACGACATCGCGCATCGACGCGCAGGTCGACGCGATGCTGCCGATCGCGTCGGCATGGCCGCCGCTCAGGTCGAGGATGCCGCAGGTGATTTTGCCGGAGGTGTCGCGCAGCTCGTTTGCGTGCGCGACGGTCGTCACTTTCCAGTCGCGTCGCGCGAGCTCCTTGCGAAGCATGACGGACGGCGACTGGGTCCAGTAAATCAGAGGACGCTGCCCGGTAGTCCTCCCCCCGTCGGCGCTCTTATCGCGCGCTATTGGCATATTCATAACGAACCATCACTTTCTCCACTCCGCGAACCGTTCGCGTGCGCTGCGGGCGGCGGCGCATGGCCGCCTGTCCGCGCTGCGTTTCCGCAGCTTTGGCGAAGATCGAAACTGCACACGGCGAGAGCCCCCGGAGGTCGAGCCGGATCTCATCCGGCCTCGTTGTCATCGAACTCGAAGGGAACGCGTGGCCGCGGGAGCCACGGCGTTCCGGCTTTGATGCGACCCGCCGTCAGGCGGAGCGCATCGGCAAACGGGAATTCCGTCCGCATTTGCGTCGCGTCGTACACGACAGCCGCGCTCGATGCTGAACCGGATGGCCGCCAACCCGCTTTCGGAATGGTTGCCTCATTTCATCCGCTCCTGAATTTACACCCCGTTTCGAGATGGCCTTGTTACCAAACGATAAACATCGATTCAGCCGATTACGCTGCCACCCCGCCGGCGCGGCGCGCGTTTAGCGACTCGGATTTGATTATCTACGACCATTCCCGTCAATCAGTGGCAAATGCCACTTTTCTGCAAGATCGGCGCCCTCCATTGCCCGCGATTCTCGACTGAATCGCACAAAAAACCCGGGCAGCATGTTGCCTCTGTCGGTAATCGCGTGTCCCGCGCGACACCAGCATGCCACATCGAACGCAGGCGCAACGGGCGCGTTCGTTACAACGTCGTAACGAAGCTGACGGCAGTATCGACCGCGGCCGCGGCGTCGCCGCGTCATGCCGGTCCAACTGCGCGTTTCGCAGCGGGCCGCCGCGACGGATCAATTATGGGAAAGCCACCACGCGGCCACTGTGTGCTACCGCACATTGCCCCCGCTCGCGGCACGCGGCCCGTTTCGCGCCGCCACCAGCGGCCGCGCGAAACGGAAGTAACGGGAATGTGAGTAGGCTTTCGAACAGACCGGCTCGCCCCACATCCTCATCATGGATATCGTCGAGTCGTACCGCACAAACGCGTTCATGCGGCTCGGCGTGCTGAAGGCTTCACACGAGGACCGCATCATGGAATGGCATTGTTGTGAATTCGAACATCTGAGCGCCGTCGATCTCTATGCAATCCTGCGCGCGCGCAACGCGGTGCTGGTGGTCGAGGATGCACATACGCACCTCGACATCGACGGCAAGGATGCGCATGCGCTGCACGTATTCGCATGCATGCACAAGGGCGACACGACGGAAGTCGTCGCCTACGCCCGCGTGCTGCCCGGCGACGACGCCGATCCGGACACCATGATCGACAAGGTGCTGACGAGCGAGGCATGTCGAGACGATCGCACCCTCGAGCAGCTGATGCAGCGCGCGCTCACGGCCGCGCAGGCTGCATGGCCCGACGCCGCGGTGCGCACGCACGTGTCCGCACAGCGCCAGTCCTTCTACAAACGTTTCGGATTCCGCAAGGCATACGGTCCCTATCTCGAGCAGGGTGAACCGTTCGTCGGTCTCGTGCGGCAGGCGGACCGCGCTGCCGGCGCGCTGCGTCAGCTGCTGTCACGGACCGTCCCGGCACCGCGATCGCGAAACGAGGACGCGCGCGTCGACGGCCGCGCGCACGACCGGCTGCCCGCCGATACCGGAGCCAATCGATGACCGCCACCCTTCGCCCGGTTCCCGAGCCGGAGCTGCCCTGCATCCTGCCGGTCATTCTCGCCGGCGGTTCGGGCACGCGGCTCTGGCCGCTGTCGCGCGAGCAGTATCCGAAGCAACTGATCGAGCTGACCTCGAACGAATCGCCGCTGTCGGCGACCGCACGCCGCCTGAACGGCATCGCGAACGCGGCGCTCGGCGACACGCTGCTGCTGGTATGCGGCGAACAGCATCGCATCATGAGCGCCGCGCAAGTGGTCGGGCGCGGCGCCCCCGCCCGCATCCTGCTCGAGCCGGCCGCGCGCAACACCGCGCCGGCACTCACGCTCGCCGCGCTCGACGCAAGCGTGCGCGCGGACGACCCCATCCTCGCGGTCATGCCGGCCGATCACGTGATCGGCGACGTCGCCGCGTTCCAGGACGCGATCGGGCGCGCGGCGCGCTACGCACTGGAAGGCGCGATCGTCACGCTCGGCGTGCTGCCGCGCCGCGCGGAAACGGGCTACGGCTATATCCAGGTCGGCGAACCGCGCGCCGGTCGCCTCGGCGGACAAGGCGGCTATGCGATCGGGCGTTTCGTCGAGAAGCCGAACGCCGCGCTCGCCGAGCGCTACTTGCACTCGGGCGACTACTGGTGGAACAGCGGGATTTTCGTCACGCGCGCATCGACCTGGCTGAAGGCGATCCGCGCGCTCGCGCCCGACATCCATGCGGCCTGCGACGCGGCATGGCGCGCAGGCACCGCCGAGGATCCGTTCTTCCGGATCGACGCGGCAGCCTTCGACGCCTGTCCATCCGACTCGATCGACTACGCGGTCATGGAACGCATCGCGGAGAGCCCCGAACTCGGCATCGAAGGCATCGTGGTACCGCTTTCGGCAGGCTGGTCGGACGTCGGCACCTGGGATGCAATCTGGGAAATCATGCCGAAGGACGATCGCGGCAACGTCGCGCGCGGCCCGATCGTGTTCGAGGACACGCAGGACAGTCTCGTGCGCTCGGAGGGCCGGCTGATTGCGTGCGTCGGGATGAAGGACGTCGTCGTGATCGAGACGCCCGATGCGGTGCTGGTCGCGAACAAGCACGACGTGCAGCGCGTGAAGAACATCGTCGCGCGCCTGAAGACCGAGCAGCGTCCGCAGGCGAGCGAACACCGCAAGGTACAGCGGCCGTGGGGACACTACGATTCGATCGATCTCGGCGAGCGGTTCCAGGTGAAGCGGATCGTCGTCGAACCCGGCAAGCGGCTGTCGCTGCAGATGCACTATCACCGCGCCGAGCACTGGATCGTCGTGCGCGGCACCGCGAAGGTCACGCGCGGGAACGAGACGTTCTTGCTCAGCGAAAATGAATCGACCTACATCGCCGTCGGCGAGGTCCACCGCCTCGAGAACCCCGGCCGGATTCCGCTCGAGATCATCGAGGTGCAGTCGGGCGACTATCTCGGCGAAGACGATATCGTGCGGTTCGACGATCAGTATGGACGGCCGGTCGTCGAGGCCGCGCAGCGGCGACCGGCGCCGCCGCTCGCCTCGCACGAACCGGACGAGGAAGCCGAGGAGCGCGGTGTCACCCGGTAAGCGCGTGCGGATCGCGACGGCGCACGCGACGACGACGGACACCGCCGCGCAACCAAGGGGCGGCGGCCCGTTCTCCGCATGCCGCTGCCGGCCGGCGGCCCGCGCGACGCACGATCAGTCGATGCCGCCTTGCGACCAGCGCGCCTGCCTGATGGACTCCCGCACGTGCGGCAGCAACGACGTATCCGCACCCACCGCGTCATCTGCCGCCGACAGCGACTGACGCGCGGCCGCACACGGCGCGCCCTTCGCCTGCCCTTTCGATGCCCCCGCCGGCCGTCCGGTTGCGCAATCCTGCGCAGGGCCGACCCGGACCGGCATTCCGCCGATCTCCGACAGCTGATTGTCCGCGAGACGTACGCCCGACACGTTTCCCCACAGGCGAATGCCGTCGAATCGCGCATGCGACACGCGGTTGCCGATCACGGTCACGCGCGACACCGAACCCGACCACGTGCTGACCTCGATCGCCCCCTGCTGCGTGATCTGGCGAGGATCGGACCGGCCCGTCGCGGTCTGGATATCCGCGATCTGGTTGTTCTCGATGCGGATGTCGGACGAGCCGGTAGTGCGGTTGCTGTCTTCCTGCGCGACGAGGATCCCCGAGCTCACCTGGACGTTGCGCACGATGTTGTTCGAGATGGTGACGTTCGCACCGCCGACCACCGTGATACCCCGGCCCCACGGATTGCCCTCCAGCGAGTTGCCGGTGATCAGCACGTTGCGCGTCAGCACGCCTTCCGCCTGGTAACTCACCACGGCGATCATGTCGTCGCCCGTGCCCCGCACGACGTTGCCCTGCACGAGCACGTTGTGCGAGCCGTGCGTCATGTGAATGCCGTCCGCCAGCGTCGACAGCACCTCGTTGCCGACGATCGCGACGTCGGCGCCGCCGAACACGAAGATGCCCGCGCCGGCGCAGCCGTCGATCACGTTGTCGAGCACCTGCACGCCGCGTCCCGTTACCTCGACCTTCGTCGACGCGGGCGTCGTGAGGCGCGTCGCGCCGGATCCCGTGAGCCGGAACCCGACGAGCGTCGTACCGTCGCCGCGCATCTCGATCGTCTGGTCGTCGGGCGTTGTCGCGATCAGCGTCGCGCCGTAGCCCGACAAGACCACATTCGGCTGCCGCACGACCAGCGAACGGCCGGTCACATACCGCCCCGGCGCGAATATCAGTCGCTGGCCCGGCTGCAGCGCGTCCAGCGCATGTTGCAGCATGTCGGCCTGATCGGCCGCGTCCGCAGCGGGACGAACGTACGCATCCGGCACATTCGCATGAAGCGCACCAGGCGCGGGCGTGCCGGATGCCACCGCGGCACTGCCCGGCCATGCCAGCCCGCCTGCCATGCACATGCCGGCGATCGCCGCGCATGCAAGGAACGGGCTGTGTGATCTACGCATATCGAATCGACTCCCTGGAATGACTTCGCACACGTCGGCTGGCGCCTCCGAATCGCTGCATGCCGGCCGCGTTGCCCGCCCGCGATACCGCCGAAACCGGCGACGCGATACGTTCGATTAGATCATTCGAACCAGCCGGGTTTCGGTGCGTCAACAGACCAATGCATCCCGTCCGCGCTGCGCGATCTCACGGGCCGTTCGACGATTCGTCGCGCTTCCCAGGAAGCGAATCGTCAAACGGTAGGCTCGCGAACCGACTGCCGGCCGACGACGCATATCATGGCCATCATGCGACGCGGCCGTGCTCCGGCATCGCCGGAAGGCACCGGTCGCATCCGATTCCGCGTCACGGCCCCGACGTGCGGTGCGCTCGGGCACCGCACGCGCCGGGCCGCCTGATCGCCCGCTCTTCGCTCGTCCAGAAACCGTTCATGACCGACCTGACCATCGCCATCTGCAACTACAACCACGGCGCGTACCTGCGCGACGCGATCGACTCGGCGCTCGCGCAGACCGCGCACGATGTCCGCGTGCTGGTCGTCGACGACGGCTCCACCGACGATTCGCGCGACATCATTCGCTCGTACGGCGAGCGCGTGACGGCGGTGTTCCAGGAGAATCGCGGTCAGGTCGCCGCGTACAACCGCGCGCTCGAGCATGTCGCGACGCATTACGTGATCCTGCTCGACGCGGACGACCTGCTCTATGCCGACGCCGCGGCCCGCGTGCTGGCCGCGTTCGTGTCCGGCGATTTCGTGAAGGTGCATTTCCGGCTCGACGTGCTCGCGCGGGACGGTGCGATGACCGGGGCGAGCGTGCCGCAGTCGGCCGTCGACACCGATTGCGGCCGACTGTTGCGCGCGGGCTGGCTGTACCCGTCGCCGCCCGCATCGGGCAACGCGTATCGGGTCGACGCATTGAAGCGCATCTTTCCGGTGCCCGTCACCCCGGACAACCTGCATGGCGCCGATTTCTACGCGATCTACGGGATCGCGTTGCTCGGCGCCGTGCACATGATCGACGCAACGCTCGGTGGCTATCGCGTGCATCAGCAGCTGGATACGCGCGCCGTCGACGACGCGTCCGCCGACACGCCGGCCTTGGCCCTCACCAATTCGGAAGACGCCGCCACGGGCGCGCTGAAGGCCGAACGCCGATGGTCGACGCTGCGCATGCTTGCCGGCACGCGGCTGCACGAAGCGTTGCCGACCGCGCCGCTCGACTTCGCGATCGAGAAGGCCCGCTTCGCCAGCACGCTGTATCACGCGCCGCTCATGCGGCGCTGGCGCTGGTTCCTGTGCGAATCCGGACGCTACTGGCATACCGTGCTGCGCAATCCGTTCTGGCGACCGGCCAAGAAAGTGGCCGTCGCCGGGCTGTCGCTCGCATGCCTGCTGCCGTCGGCGACGCTCAGCAACCGCGCGATTCGCTATATCTCCAATCCGCTCGCGCGCGTGCGCAAGTCATCCGCGCATCGCGCCGTCACTCGATAGCGTCGTCGAACCCGGCTCTCCGGCGCCGAATCGCTTCTTCGGTAAGCCATCGCACCCAGTCGTTCGTGCATGCGCTGCACAATGATCCCGACCAGTGGATTCACGCGCACTGACCGGATTTCCCCGTTTTCTCGCCTGCAGTCGCCCAAGTCGAACCCGGCATCGGATGTTAAGAGGAGTCGAACCGGTACGTAGAACGCGGCATTGATTTCTCACGCCGCATCGTGCTCGCCGCCCTTCGACAACGTCGAACCGATATCGCACCGACAGGAATCAATCAACCGCCTCGCCAGGTCGAGCAAGCGGTCAAGACAGCGGGATCCAATGGCAACGACTGGCATGCATTTATCAATTAGGAATGCATAGTTCAATGAACCGGATGCCGAATCTGCACGACTCTCAGTCGACCCAGCGTCATGGTGAGAGATGAATGTGCGATCGGATCGCTAGACCCAAAGATGACCAAAGAGAAGATCGTTCATATTGCCGAAGCGTTTGGTGGCGGCGTACTTTCGATGCTGACCCATCTCGCCAACCATGCTGCGGCAGCCGGCGTCGACGTGACGGTGCTGCACTCGATCCGACCGGAAACGCCGACCGATTTTTCAACGCTGTTCCGGCCCGATGTGAAACTCGTGTGCGTCGACATGGCGCGCGAGGTGAGCGTCAAACAGGATCTGCGGAGCTTGCGTGCGCTGGTGCGGAACCTGCGCGCCTGCAAGCCGACCGCGATTCATCTGCACTCGTCGAAGGCCGGCGTGCTGGGGCGGGTCGCCGCCCGGATCGCCGCCCCGAATGCGACGGTCCTCTACTCACCGCACGGACTATCGTTCCTGCGCTGCGACGTGTCGCGCACGAAGCAATACGCGTACCTGAGCTTCGAACGCATTGCGGCGCGCATCGGCGGAACCATCGTCGCGTGCTCGGGCAGCGAACTCGCCGAGATCCGGAAAAAGATCGGGGCGACATCGGCGGTACTGGTGGAAAACGGCGTCAATGTGGCGGAGATCCCCCCGCGCCAAACACGCGACGATCGCAAAGTCGTCATCGGAATGAGCGGTCGTGCGTCGTTCCAGAAGCATCACGAGGCATTCGTGCGCCTCGCCGACAAACTGCACGGCGCGGACGTCGAGTTTCTCTGGATCGGCGGCAACGCCGCCGAGATTCCGGACCCCGACCAGCGCCGGGCCGTCGTCTGCAGCGGCTGGGTAACCCGCGCACGTGCGCTCGATCTTACGTCGGAACTGGACATCTACGTCCAGACCTCCCGCTGGGAAGGCATGCCGGTCGCACTGATCGAAGCACAGGTTGCCGGCATCCCTGCCGTGGTCACGAATGTCGTCGGCAATCGCGACGTGGTGATTCACGGCGTGACCGGCTACGTCGCGTCGAATGCCGACGAGATGGCCACGTATCTGACCATGCTCCGCCACGACCGGCAGCTTCGCGAGCAAATGGGCGCGGCTGCCCGGCAACGGGCGATTCAGCGGTTTTCGATGAGCGCGATCTTCCGGCAGTGGAACGCCCTTTACGGACTCGACACCGGCGAGCCGCGTGTCGACACGCGCGACTTCAAGCCGGTTGCCCCGGATCACGTCAAAGCCTGACCTCGATTTCGACCTCCCCCTATTGACATGATCGATTTCAAGAAACCGAAGCAACTCGTCTACAACGGCCGATTCACCACGCAGAAGACGACCGGCGTGCAACGCGTCGCACGCGAGCTGATCGCCGCACTGATCAAGTTTCAGCCGCAGGATCCGGTGACCGTGCTGGTGCCTCCGCAGCCCGGCGTCGAGGTACGCGGTGCGACGACGGTCAAGGTCGGCTTTTACAAGGGCGTGGTCTGGGAGCAACTGGTCCTCCCGCTATTCGCGCGCCGCGGCCGCATCGTCAATCTCAGCAATTCGGCATCCATTTTCATCGGCAACCAGATCATCTACATGCACGACGCGGCGGTATTCGACACGCCCGCACATTTCTCTCGCCCTTTTCGGATGTGGTACCGGATCATGTTCTGGATCCTGGCGCGAACCTCCGTTTGCGTGCTGACCAACTCCTATTTCTCGCGGGATCGCCTCGCGCATCACTGCGGCGTTTCGGCGGAGAAGATCAGCGTCGTGCCGCTTGGTGCGGATCATCTCGACGTCCTGGAACCGGACGCGAGCGTGCTCGACAAGCATGCGCTGACGCCGGACCGGTTCGTGCTCGCGGTCAGCAGCATGAACCCCACCAAGAACTTCGGCCGGCTGATCGCAGCGTTCCGGCAGATCAACGATCCGTCGGTCGATCTCGTCATCGTCGGAATGCAGAACACCACCGTGTTCGGCAAGCAGGACCCCATGTCGGCGGCGGAACCGAACATCAAGTACGTCGGCTATATCAGCGACGAGCAATTGAAGGCGCTGTATCAAAACGCCGCGTGCTTCCTTTACCCATCGATCTACGAGGGCTTCGGCATCCCGCCTCTCGAGGCGATGCGCTACGGCTGTCCGACGGTTGTCGGCAAATCGGCCGCACTGCCGGAAGTCTGTGCCGATGCGGCGCTGTACTGCGATCCGTATTCGCAGGACGACATCGCGCGGAAATTGCGGAGCCTGCTCGATTCCGCGGACCTCAGGGTCGAGCTCAAACGCAAGGGAAGCCTGCACGCGGAGAAATATCGCTGGAGCCGAAGTGCCGAGATGCTGAAGGCGATCTTCGAGACGCTGTAGCGCAATCGCTGCGTGTCGTCACCGGGAGACGAGCGGACCGACACGCCCGCCCTCATGCGTTGCCCGGCGTCCGGATCGAGACTCGCTCAGTCGCCCGCATGCTCGCCACCGCTGGCCGGCATGCTCGGCAAATCGGCGCGATTACGCGACGTTGACCGGGCTGCCGGTCGATGCCCGTCGAGTTCCGAACAGGCGTTTGCCGAGATACGACCTGATCGGCTCCTCGACGAATTTCGCGAGGACGGCAGCGGACATGATCGAAAGGCACGCGGCAAGCACCGCCGTTCTGACGACGTCAATGTCGCCATGCGGTGCATACGCGAACACCAGCCTTCCGATCGGGTAATGCACGCAATAGAGCGGGTACGAGATCCAGCCGAGAAACGAACTGATCCGTGCAATCAACTTGCCGCTCGGAGCCAGCATGGCGCCCCGATAGACCAGCGCAGGTGCGACGAACAACAACACTGCCAGCGCGTAAATTCCCCTGATCGACGTCGGAAACAGGACGACCAGCAGGAAAGCGGCAAACAGCGTGTAGTCGTTCCTCACGAGTCCGGCGACAAACCAGTGCGGCCTCGCCGACAGATTGGCGTCATGCATCTTCCCGATCGCAACCCCCAGCAAGAACCCGTAGCCGACCCTGAAGAATCCGCCGATGAAATTGTCGGCCGACCAGCCCTGATTCAGGATGACGGTCAACTTGTCGTTGTCGAGCCCCACGAGCCATCCATACACGACGAACGCACCGAGGCATGCGTACGCCAGCCGCAGCAGATTCTGCGCTGTCATCCTGATTGCCGCGATCAGGACAACACTCGCGAACAATTCGAAGAACAGCGACCATGCGGGCGGATTCAGAGGAAACACCCCCGGGTCGTTGACCGCCGGCAAGCCGTGATTCGCCGCGCCGACAAAGCCCGACACCGAAAAGCGACCGAGATACGGAACGAGAAAATAGTTCTGGCCGGTGGCCGCCGCCAGGTTACCCAACGAAAATGCCGCTGACGAATGCATGCGCATGACGACGAGGCTCACGAACCCGATCGTGAGCCCGATGCATATCATCGGATACAGGCGTATCACGCGTCGCTTCAAATACTCGCCCCGCCAGGACTCCTGATGCAGTCTTTCGCCGTAAGAGTAGGTCAGGATGAATCCACTCAGCATGAAAAAGACGTCGACGGAAAGATACGCGCTCTGCAGTATCGGAATCGGCAGATCCTGAAGAAAATGCATGAACATCACGCTGATTGCCGCAATACCGCGCAATCCGTCCAGAATTTCAAACTTCTGCTTGTGACTGGCCATGAAAGGTAGTGGCTCCGGGAAATATTGGTTTTGGGACCCGGCAATCTACAAAGTGGTCGCATGCCCCGTACTGCTCGACCCTCGCTGCTATCGCGACAACACTGGATCAATGTCCGTGGCCCGGTTCTCACGCGCGATGGCGCGTCCGCTTCCCTCTCCATCGGATCCGGCGCCGGCGGCATCGGACGCAGCGCGTGCCCGCGCCTTCGCAAACCAGTGGAATACGCCGACCAGCAGTACGATCGGCACGAAGTTCCGTCCGCTGAACAGGTTCGGGGTTCGCATGATTTCCATGACCGACACGAACAGCACCGCATATACGCAGCACCAGAACCCGTTCCCGCTCCGCCAGCCCGCATAGCTGCGACCGACCGTCCAGCCGAGCACGAGTGCATCGAACAGGCCGAACCACCCCCACTCGTAGAAGTGGACGAAGATTCCAGACGGATTGTTGAACTCCGGATCGGCGTAGCTGTTCAGGAACAGGTTGATGCTGTCGCTCGAGTCCAGCCACGGCTGCAACGTCGCACCGATGATCGGGAAGCGCAGCAGCCAGTCGAACGTGAACATCGGGTGGCCTTGGTCCCAGCCCAGCACACTCAGGATTCCCGCGCCGTTGTTCAACGACGTCGAGTAATACAGGCCGAGACGCTCGAGCGCGAAATCGAACAGGTTGTCGTAGATGTTGACGTAATAGGCTTCCCACGACCGGTTGTACTCGTTCGCGATGAACAGACCGAACAGCAACGGAATCGCCGCATACGGACCGAACGTCAACAGCCGTGAATACCGACAACCGAGCCGGAACCGCACGACCATGAGCGCAAGCGGCATCACCATTTCGATCAGCGCAAGCCGCTCGGCGAAGATGAAGCTGCGCAGCAGTGTCAGCAGCGCGAGCACGGCGAAGTAGATCTTGTAGCGATTCAGCCCCTTTACGGGTGTCCTGAACACATAGAAATACAGCACAACGTACGGTGCGGTCGCCTGCGTGAACGTGCTGAGGCCCGTGATGCGCCCTTTCAGATCAAGCATGTCGTATGCATTCGCTTCACCTCGGACGAACGCGACCAGCAGTGCAGGATGCGTGACGATGCCGCTCAGCAACAGCGCATAGCCGAACAGCGCAAGCGCGAACACGAAATCGAGCACGCGAGGCGACAGCTCGACCGCGGCGGGCGGCGGCCCCCGCCGCGTCTGCGCTTCGGTCGTCGCGAGCCATGCCGCCACCATCACCACCATCAGGAACAACGCGCCGACGAACGCGTAGTAGCTGTCGAAGTAGATCCGGGCAATCGACTTCTGGTCGCCCAGCAGGCTGAGCGACAGCAAGCCATACAACGGCAGGATGAACATCAGCACGAGACGTGCGGGGTCCTCCCACCAGTAACCCGCATAACCACCCGCGGCCCCGTGCACGCGCGCCATCCTGCGCAGCGTCGCGGGGGCCTGCCGCGGCCCGGACCCCGCCCTGCCCGCTCGGCCGCTCATGACGCGCGTTCCGCCCGTTGCCGCGGCGCCATCACCCCTGGATATCCGGACCCGGCCTGATGTGTGTTCGTATCCGTGTAGCCGTAGTCGTACCGTCCCGGCGCGCCCTTGTAATCGTTCAGGACCACGCCACGCACGTCGATCTGCGCGTGTTCGAGCCGTCGCGCGCTCTCATCGAGTTCCGTCAGCGTCGTCACGCCGCTGCGCGCGACGAGGAACACGGTTCCCGCGAGGCGCCCGAGCACCAGCGCGTCGGCCACCGGCAGCAACGGCGGGCCGTCGATCACGATCATGTCGTAGCGCGATGCGACCTGCTCGATCAGCTCGGCGAGCGCGGGCTGCAGCAGCAGTTCACCCGGATCGGGCACGACGCTGCCCATCGCGATGAAATCCAGACCCGGCACGACGCCGCGCTTGATCGCCTCGTCGAGCCTGTGGGTGCCAGCCACCACGTCCGACAGGCCCGGTGCGCGGCTGTAGCGGAATCGTTCGTGCAGCGACCCCTTGCGCAGGTCGGCATCAATCAGCAGGACCCGCCGTTTCGCCGCACCGACGAGCGACGCGATATTCGCGGCGACGAACGACTTGCCGACGCCCGTCGTCGGCCCGGAAATCAGCACGACGGGATTCGACGCGGCCGGCATCGACAGTTGCAGCGACGCGCGGAAATTGCGCAGGCTTTCGAGCGCCGCGTCCTGCGCGGCGACCGGCGGCATCGCCGTGCGTGTGACGCGCCTTCCGGCCTTCGGGCGCAATTCCGCTTGCGCCGCGACCGGGCTGTGCGGCACCGTCGCGAACACGGGCAGCCCCGTCGTCCATTCGATTTCCTCGGCGTCGCCGATCGTACCGACGACGCGCTGCCGGACGATCACGATCGCCGCGCCTGCCAGCAGGCCCACCATCAGCAGGGCGATCACCGCGACACCGCGATGCGGGCCGATAGGCTGCTCTGCGACCTTCGCCGTATCGACGATGCGCACGGTGCCGGTCTTGCTGGCCCGCGCGAGGATCATCTGCTGGCGCGTGTTGAGCAGGTTCGTGTATAGCGCGGTATCGACGGCCACGTCGCGCTGCAGCTGCAGCACGCCCTGTTCGACGGTCGGCAACCGCTGGATCTGCTTGCGTGTCGTGTCGAGCGAACGCTGCGCGTCGGAGAGCTGCGCATCGACGGCGACCACGGCCGGATGCTTCGGCATGAAGCGCGTCAGCAATTCCTCGCGCCGCTGCTGCAGCGTCTGCACGCGCGTCTCGATGTCGACCGACTGCTGGCGCAACGCCAGCGCCTCGTCGCTCGTATTGACCGTCCCGTGCGAGGCCCGGAACGCATTGAAGCGGCTTTCCGCTTTCTCGAGCTGCGCCTTGAGCTGCGGCAACTGCGCATCCATGAAGCGGATCAGCTTGTCGGCCGCCTCGGACTTGCGCTGTGTGTTCTGCGCCAGGTACGCGTCGCCGATCGCGTTCAGCACGCGGCTGTCGTGCACGGGATCGGTGCCGTCGAGCGTCGCGCCGACCAAGTTCGACTGCTTGCCGCGCTCGGAGATCAGCGCGTTCTTCTGCAGCCAGGCCGTCGCTTCCTCGTCGCTGTAGCGCGTCAGGTCGAAGCGGGCGCCGGGCTTGCCGGCCACGCCCCGCACGAATATGTCGAGCGGCCCCTGCGACGTCTCGACGTGCAGCGGCTGCCCGATGCGGCCCTGCCATGCCGGTCCCTTCCGGCCGAACCAGCCCGTACGTTGCAGCGTGTAGGCGCCGTCGTCGCCAACGGTCAGTGCGAACCGCTTGCCGAGCAGGCGCTTCGGTACGTCGAAGGTCGGCACGTCGATGCGCTCGGTGCCGTACACATAGCCGCCCGGCAACGGCGACGACAACTCGTCGGCCGCGTTCACGAACCGCCAGCCGATCAACGGCAGGTAATGTGGCCGCGCGTCGACGGCCAGATTGGTGCTGTCGATCGCGCGGTCGAGCACCGCTCGGGATTTCAGCACTTCAATCTCGGTCGACGCGTCGGTCTTCAGGTCGAACACCGACGACGGATCGCCGGGCGGCGACGTCGATTTCGTGTCGGTCGGGCTTTGCTCGACCTGGAACAGGATGTCGGTCCGGTAGACGGGGGCCGCGCACAGCGCATACACGGCGCCAATGAGTGCGCCCGCGAGCGCCGTGCAAAGGATCAGGCGCCGGCCGCCGTACAGCATGCCCCAGTAGCGGCGCACCGGATAGGAGGGCCGCAGGGCGGGCCCGCCGTGCGGGTCTGGCAGGTTCGAAGAAGTCATACGGCATCAGTCCCGTAGGCACGACACACCGTCGCGATGACGAAATGGGTCACGAGGGTCACGGCGAAATCGCCTTGGCCGTCAGCGCACCCTGCGCGGACGACGGAATCAGCAGGTTGACGACACGACTCCAGCGCACCAGCGGCGACGCATCGACGAACACGACGTCGCGACGCTCGAGCGGGAACTGGTCGGCCAGCGCGAACGACGCGGGCGAGCTGCCGTCGAGGTGGTACACCCGCGGGCGGTTGTCCGGGCCGCGGCGCACGACGAACACCTGGCGCGCGTCCGACGTGTACTGACTCGCGCCGCCCGTGTCGCCGAGTGCTTCGCCGAGACTCATCCAGCCATCTGTCAGCGTCAGCGTCGCGGGCCGCGACACCTCGCCGAGCACGAACACCTTCGCGTCGCTCGCCGCGCGCACGCGCACGAGATCGCCGTCGCGCAGCAGAATGTTCGACGGATTCACGCCCGCGGCGATCATCGCCGGCAGGCTCACGTTCACGGTCTTGTTGCCGCGCGTCACCGACACCTGCGAGCGGTCGGCCGTCGGGGTAAAGCCGCCCGCCCGGTCGATCGCCTCGGGCAGCGTCATCGGCATGTCGTTGACGATCTGCAGGCCCGGCGTGCGCACTTCGCCATCGAGATAGACGCGCTTGCTGCGGTAGCTCTGCACGCGCAGCGCGATCTGCGGCTTGCGCACATACTCTCCGAGCCGCTTCGTCAGCAGCGCGCGCGCCTGCGCCTCGGTCAGCCCCGCCACATGCACGAGGCCCGCATACGCGAACTGCACGTTGCCGCCGGCATCCACCGTGTAGCCGGTCGCGACCGAGCTCGCGCCGACGCCGTCGCCGCCGCCCGTGGTCTGCGTCGTGGGCAGGTTCAATTCGGGGTGATCCCATACGACGATGCCGAGCACATCGCCCGGACCGATCGCATAGGGTTTCGGCTTGCCGAACAATTGCCGGATCTCGGCATCGACATCGGTCGGTCGCGCCGCATGCCGCTGCGCGACGAACGTCGGTGTGATTTCGATCAGGTCCTCGCTCGACACGTCCTGCACGCCGTCGAGGCCGCCCGAGCCCGATGCGTCGGCGCTCACGCGTGCATTCGCGTCGCGGTCGGCAGGCGCCCGGTAAGTCATGCCAGGCGACAGCGCACATGCGCTCAGTGCGCACGCGGTCGCCACGATCGCCATGCGCGACAGCCACGGTCCGCGACGGGTGCCGACCGTGCGTGGCCGTGGCGTCCCGAGCGTCGATTCCGGTTGCGTGGTGATTGACATCGTGCCCTTCCAAAACTGTGTGGTAACCCGCCGAACGCGGCGAATTCCGGCATTACGCTTGCCGGCGCGGCTCGCATTGCGGTGCCGCGCCTCCCTCTTCACCGCACGTCACTCCGTACGATTCGTCATGAACTGCTCTTCGTCGCTTTCGTCACTCGTCTGCATCGTCTCGGTCGGCGCTGCCTGCGCCGTCAATGCGCAGACGTTGCCCGCCGTCCCTGCCGACGCGCCGGTGTTCGCATCGTCGGTGATGCGCCCGCCGGTACCGCTGCAACGTCCGGCGCAAGCCACCGCGACAAGCGACACCGCCGAACCCTCGGCAGCCGCCTCAGGGGCCGCGGCGCCCGCGTTCGCGCTTCCCGCCGCCGTCCAACCGGAAACGCGCGCCCGCGGCACGTTGCGCCGGCCGCTCGTGCCGGTGCGCCCGCATCGCCCGCAAGTGGCCGGTACGCCCGCCGACGACGTATGGCGCGACGACAGGTTGTACGAGTCGCCCTACGCGAAGTCGCCCTATGAGCAACCGGGCAATTCGGACTGACGCATCCCGGCCGGTCATGCCGCGACATGACCGGCCATGCGTCGATACGGGATTGGACACCACTGCGAACGGCGCGTCTGTGAGGGACCTCACCGAACGCCGATCTTCATACCCGACCGGGATCGCGCCCCGAAGCGCGGACGCGTGCGACGCGGCACGCATCACGACCGGCCGACCGACACGCTCGCGTACGATCGCGCGGCTGCTTCCGGCGCGGCCGGATCGGTGACCCACGCGACCGGCCGGGCCGAGTCGCGGCCCAGCGCCTGCATGCACAGGTCGATCACGATGTCCGTGCCCACCGCGCCGTACACCGCATGGTCAACCTGCGGCTCGAGGTGCAGGCGCACGTGACGTGAGCACCGGAACGCACGCTCGATCGCGCCGAAGTGGCGCCGGACATCGTCGATGCCGGGGTCGAGTGCGCCGTACACCAGCGTCGTCCGCACGTTGCGCTGCGCAAGTTCGCGCATCACGCCGCGCGGCGTGTCGATGCGCGGCTTCCAGCCGACGCACGCGGCAAGTTCCTTCGCCGGCACGCTGACCCGCGCGATCGCATTCGCGGCCACCGCCCGCACGATCGGCCGCAGGTCGCGCCGCTCCTGCACGAGACGCTTCCACTTCGCCGGATTGCGCACCGACAGCCAGTAGCCGCGCACCGAGTTGTTGCGCTGCTTCTGCACGGCCTCGAGCGAAAGCCCGGCCGGCCACACGAAGCGGGCGAGATTGATCGCGATCACGCCGCCGAGCGACGGTGTCTTCACAGCCGCATGCAACGCCGCATAGGCGCCGGAACAAATGCCGGCCGCGACCACCTCCGGGTGACCGAGCGTGCGCAGCCAGTCCGCGGCGGCGGCCACGTCGTCGCTCGACTGCGTCGAATACACGACGCCCGACTGGTCGTCGAGCGCGGCAGGCCCGCTATCGCCGACGCCATGCACGTCGATTCGCAGCGTCGTCACGCCGGCACGTGCCAGCGTGCGAGCGAGCCGCACGCTGAAGCGCCCTTCGCCGCTGCGCGGATTCGTCGACGTATTGGCGATCACGACCGCCGGACCGACCGGATTCGCCGGTCGCGCCTCGGCGGGACGGCACAGCACGCCGACCAGCCGGTCCGGACCGACCGCGACGACCTGCTCGGTCATGTCGTGCATGTCGAGCGCGACTGCCGACTCGCCATTCCACGCCGGGTCCGCTCGCGACGGGCTTCCGGCACCCGCCGGCATACGCGGCGCGCGTTCGGCGATCCAGTTCGCGAGCGTGTCGATCGCCGCGAGCGGCAAGCGCGAGCGCGTGCCGTCCAGCATCGTCGTCGGCCATTCGCGGAACGGATCGCTCGCCACGTCCACGCCGCGCTCGAGCAACGCGTCGCGCAATGCCGTCCCGTCGCCCTGATCGGGCTGGATCAGCAGCATCGCGCCCGGCAACGTCGGCGCATCGCGCACGACGTCGCACAGATCGACCGCCTTCAGCGCATCGACAAAATCGGCGGGAAAGCGGTGCCCTAGCACGTTCATGCACGGTTCGTCGCGATGCGCGGCGCGGATTGCGGGCGACGTGGTATCGAGCCACTGGCGATGCACGAACGACAGCTCGCGCAGGTAGGCGCGACCGCGCACGACCGGTGCCAGCGCCACCAGTGCGTCGACGCGCGGCGCCGGGCGCGGGCCCATGCCGGCGGCGGCCAGCATCGCGAACAGCGCGCCCGCGCGGATCCCGACGAGCGTCAGCGCGATCACGCCGGCCTGATCGCGCAGCAGGTCGATCGCGTCGTGAATGCCGGCGATGCTCGCGGCATGCCGACCGGCGTCGCGATCGTCGCCCGCCGAGTCGCCGGTGCACGGATAGCTGAATCGCAATACCGTGACACCCTCGCGGGCCAGCCGCTCCGCGATCGCCCGCATGAGCTTGTGCGTCCACGACGCCTCGTGACCCAGCGATTCGCACAGGATCACGCCCTGTGTCGTCTGTCCTTCGTGCAGCCACCCCACGCAGCCGCCGAACGTTATCGGCTTCAATCGGTACTCCTCGGATCGGTGTTTTTATCGGACGCGGACACCCGTTCCGGCGGCTCCACCGGCATGGGCGACTCGACGATGGTGCAACTGCTCGACGAACGCACGGCCGACCGGCAGCGGACGACCACCGCGCCCCTGCGCGGCCCGCTCATCGTGCTCGGTACGTTGCCCCGCTCCTGCTCCCGGCGTGGTCTCGTGCGATCACACGTGCCGGCCCGCTTGTGCGGAATCCGCCGCTTTGCCGGGACGGTGTCTTCGTTCATCGCGGACGAATACAGTGCATCCGATTAGATCATCCGGTCTGATCCGCCTTCGGTGCGCCAGCTTACAAATGCATTGTTCACTGCCGCGATACAACGACGCGTTCGGCGTCGCGATTCGCGCCGCGCGGACGCACGGAATCCGCGAACGGTAGGCTTGCGAACACAGGCCCCTCTCGCGCCCCGTATCATGGCCACCATACGATGTGGCCGTGCCCGGCATCGCCGGACGGAACCGGCGCCCGCCGGAACGGGCCGCGAATCCACGCCGCCGGGCCAACGCCGACCGGCGGCGCGAGCGCACGGCGGCCCGCACTCCGCCCCCCTGCGATACCCACGGCGCCGACCGAGCGAATGTCAAACCTCAAGAAGAACTTCCTGCTGCTGCTGACGCTGCAGATTTCGATGTACGCGGTGCCGTTGCTGATCGCACCGTTGCTCACGCACGCGCTGGGCCCGGAAGGCTACGGACAGCTCGCGTTCTCGCTCGCGGTCATCGCGTATCTCACCAACTGCACGAGCTACAGCTTCGACCTGACCGCCACGCCGCGCATCGCGCTCGCCCGCGACGACCGCGCCGAACGCTCCCGCATCTTCTGGGCGACGCTGTACGCGCAGATCGGCATCGCGGCGATCTGCTTCATCGTGCTGGTCGCGCTGACCGTCCTGTTCAAGCGCTTCGGCGAGGACCGCGACCTCCTGCTGATCGGTTTCGGCATGGTGGCGGGCGTGGCGTTCACGCCGGGCTGGTATTTCCAGGGCATGGAGAAGCTGCGCGCGCTGAGCGTGATCCTGTTCATCGGCCGCATCCTGAGCCTGCCCGCGATGTTCGCGCTCGTGCACCGCCCCGCGGACATCGACCGCGCGATGATCGTCAATGCCGCCGTCCCGACGCTCTCCGCGATCGTGCTGGCCGTCTACCTTTATGCCCAGCGCGAAATCGACTTCGTTCGCGTGGGTTTCTCCGACATCGCGGAATCGTTGAAAGGCGGCTGGCAGGTGTTTCTCGCGTCCACGTCGATCGCGTTCTACGCGTCGACCAACACCGTGCTGCTCGGCTTCGTGTCGGGCAATGTCGCGGCCGGCTACTTCGCCGCCGGCGACAAGCTGATTCGCGCGGCGCTCAGCATGCTGCAGCCGCTGAAGGCGGCCACCTATCCTCGTATCAGCTACCTGATGCGGCACGCGCGCAACGACGCGTTTTCGTTCCTGCGCAAGCTGTTCGTCGTGCAGGTCGCGATGGTGCTCGGCATCTCGCTCGCGATCTTCTTCGGCGCGCCGCTCGCCGTGCGAATCCTGTACGGCCCGTCGTACGAACCGACGGTCCACGTCCTGCGCTGGATGGCATTCATTCCGTTCATGGCCGGGATGACCGACCTTTTCGGTGTGCAAACGATGCTGCCGCTCGGCATGAAGTCGGCATTCACGAGAGTCCTCATGTCGTCCGGCATCCTCAACATCGTGCTGGTGCCCGTGCTCGCGAAGTACTTTGCCGAGCTGGGCGCCGCCGCCGCCGTGCTGACGGCCGAAGCCGCGGTCGCCGCGGCGCTCGCGACTGTCGTCTATCGCGCCGGGATTCCGCTGCCCGGCAGTCAAGTCGCGCGGCGCGGCTAGCGCACCGCCCGTGCTGCCCGGTTTCCCCCGAGGCGAACGGAATCCGACGGCGTTCCGTTCGATGCGCACGCAACGAACCGTATCGCGCAGGCGCACGCCTCCTGGCTTCCCGCCTCCTCTGGACATTCGCACGCAGGTACTTCTTACTCCGCCGCATACGCCCGATCGGGAACGATGACCGCCTTTTCCCCACGCCACGCAATCGCGTCGAAAAAAGATCATACGTATCAGTAGAAACACCGATGCTGTAGTCAAACTACATTCGTACGATTGGTCGCTGCAGAGAATCGCTACATCCGATTCGGCAGTATCGGACGGTCCGCGTCGCCGTCCGCGTTGCTCGATCGGGCCCAACCGGCCGTAACGATTCCCCGCCTGGCCTGGCATGCCGACGCGCAATCACCCTGCATCGCCAGCCGAATGCGTCCGGTGCGAATCCACCGGACGCGCGCAGCTCCAGACATCATCCGAACGACCGGCAATACGATCATGGAGAACAACATGCGAGACACACTCTGGCCTGCCGCCGTGCTGGCAGCGGCCCTCTGCACCGGCGCCCATGCGGGCAACGCCGATTTCAACTCACCAGGCGACGCCGCCGACGCATTCGCGTCGTCCGCCGCGCAGCGGCGCGCCGACCTCCTCGTGCGCAAGATGACGCTCGACGAGAAACTGCAGTTCATTCATTCGCAATACGAAATGTCAAAGGTACCTGCTGGTGGTGCCGGCTACATCCAGGGCGTGCCGCGGCTCGGCATTCCCGATCTCAACATGGTCGACTCCGCGACCGGCTCCGGCAGCACGTCGCTCGAGAGCACGACCTTCCCCGCCACGATCGCCGTCGCCGCGAGCTGGGACCGCCGACTGTCGTACGACTACGGCAAACAGGTCGCGATCCAGTTGCGCGCGCAAGGGTTCGGCATGGGTCTCGGCGGCGGCACCAACCTCGCGCGCGAGCCGCGCGGCGGCCGGCTGTTCGAATATCTCGGCGAGGATCCGCTGCTCGCCGGCGACCTGCTCGCGGAGCGCACGCTCGCCACGCAGCGGCAGAAGGTCATCGCGACCATCAAGCACTATGCCGGCAACGAGCAGGAGCATGGCCGGATGGGCGGCAACACGCAGATCGACGAACGCACGCTGCGCGAGCTCTACCTGCTGCCGTTCGAGATCGCCGCGAAACGCGGTCAACCCGGCAGCGTGATGTGCAGCTACAACCGCCTGAACGGCGCGTACGCGTGCGAAAACAATCATCTGCTGAACGATGTGCTGAAGAATGAATGGGGCTTCCAGGGCCAGGTGCAATCCGACTGGGGCGCGGCGCACAGCACCGCCGCCGCGATCAACGCCGGGCTCGACGAGGAAGAGGACGTCGGGCCGACCGTCTACCTGACGCCGGCCGCCGTCAAGCAGGCCATCGCGAACGGCTCGGTGTCGACCGCGCGCCTCGACGACATGGTGCGTCGCAAGCTGGCCGTGATGATCCGCGTCGGCGTGATGGACGACCCGGCCAAGGGCGGCGGCACGATCGATTTCGCGGCCGCGAACCGGTTCGCGCAGGGTGTCGCCGAGCAGTCGATCGTATTGCTGAAGAACGACAGCAATCAGTTGCCGCTGGCGGCGGCGGCGCTGTCGCGCATCGCCGTGATCGGCGGACACGCCGATGCGGCCGTGCTGTCGGGCGGCGGCTCGGGCAACACGCGCGATCCGGTCACCGGTTCGTTCGCGGGCTGCGGCGGCCTGACGTTCGGGTCGTCGACCGGCTGCAGCTGGTGGCGCAATCCGTGGCTCAAGGTCGACGTGCCGATCGTCGCGGCGATCCGCGCGCTCGCACCGGCGGCACAGGTCACGTTCGCGGGCAACAGCGACCAGCAGTCGCCGTTCCGCGCGTACACGCAGCAGGAAATCGACCAGGCCGCGGCGCTCGCGGGCCGCTCGGACGTCGCGATCGTCGTGGTCGCGCAGCCGGCGGGCGAGGATTTCGGCGATCTGCAAAGCCTGAGCCTCGCGAATCCGTCGAACCAGGATGCGCTCGTCGAAGCGGTCGCGCGTGCGAATCCGCATACGATCGTCGTCGTCCAGAGCGGCAATCCGGTGCTGATGCCGTGGAAGGACAACGTGTCGGCGATCGTCGAGGCGTGGTATCCGGGCGAAGGCGGTGGCAAGGCCATCGCGAACGTGCTGTTCGGCGCGGTCAATCCGTCCGGCAAGCTGCCCGTCACGTTCCCGGCGCGCGACCAGGACACGCCGACGTGGGGGCAAGGCGGCGCGTTCGACAACGATCCCGTCTACGCGGAGAAGCTGAACATGGGCTATCGCTGGTATGACGCGCGCAACATCAAGCCGATGTTCGAATTCGGCTACGGGCTGTCGTACACGCACTTCGCGTATTCGGGCCTGTCGGTGTCGCGGCAACGGGACGGCTCGCTGAGCGTCGCGTTTACCGTGCGCAATGACGGCCGCGTCGCCGGCGCGGAAACGCCGCAGGTCTATCTCGGCGTGCCGTACAAGGACGAACCGCCGAAGCGGCTGGTCGGCTGGGAGAAGATCCGCCTGAACCCGGGCGAGGCACGGCACGTACGCGTGATCGTGTCGGCGCGGATGCAGAGCGTGTGGGATACGTCGAGCAACGGCTGGAAGGTCGTGCCGGGCGGGACCGTGTTTGTCGGCGCATCGTCGCGCGATATCCGGCTGCAGGGTAGCTGAGCGACTGACGCCGCGATGCCGGGCGCCGGGCGAAACATCGCTCGACGTCCGGCGGGCGTGGTTACCGCCCGCCGCGTCAAGGGAAAAGCACGACCGAAAAAACACATACGCTCGACAGGTCGGGAAACGCGGACGTCTCGCGACGTCCGCGCCTGCCCGTGTCACGCACGCGAATCCAGCGAATCATCCGAGGCCGCCGGAGCGGCAGAATTCGGCGAGCACGTCGAGGCCGCGCGCCGGTTCCCGCACGAACGGATTCGACTCGTCCCACGCATAGCCGGCCAGAATCGAGCAGACCATGCGCTTCACGTCGGACGCCTTGTCTTCATGAAACACGATGTCCTGCAACGCGCCTGAATACCAGCGCTCGACGAAGGCGCGAAAGGTGTCGATGCCCTTGCGCAGCGCGACGTCGTAGTCGCGCGACCAGTCCACCGTCTCGCCGCGCAACTGCCGTTCGAGTGCGGCAACCGCCAGATGCGCCGACCGCATCGCGATCGTCACGCCCGACGAAAAGATCGGATCGAGGAATTCGCCCGCATTGCCGAGCAACGCATAGCCGCGACCGTGCAGGCGCTCGACATTTGCCGCATAGCCCGCGATGCGCCGCACCGGCATCACGAACGGCTTGCTGCCGACCAGTCGCGACAGGGTCGGCTCGCTCTGCAGCAATTCACGCAGCAGCGATGCCTGCCGCGCTTCCGGCACATCAAGAAACCCGGCGTCGGCCACGCAGCCGACCGACGAGCGTCCGTTCGTCAGCGGGATCATCCAGAACCACACGTCGCGTCGCTCCGGATGGACGGCGATGCAGATCTTGTCGCGATCGGTCGATCCGGCCGGCAGGCTGTCTTCGACGTGCGAAAAGAGGGCCGCACGCGTCGGCAGGCCGGTCGGCGCCTCGAGATCCAGCAGTCGCGGCAGCACGCGGCCGAAACCGCTCGCATCGAGCACGAACGACGCCTGCACCGAATATTCGTGACCGGCTTCGTCGACCACGTCGAGTCGCGGCTTGTCGCCGGGCTGGAAAGCACGCACGGTATGGCCGAATCGCACGTCCGCGCCCTGTCCGGCCGCACACCGGATCAGCAGATCGTCGAACGCAGCGCGCTCGACCTGATAGGCCGTCCCCCAGCCCTCGGAAAACTTCTCGCGAAAATCGAACGACGACATCCTGTCGCGATAAACGAAATACGCGCCGTTCTTGAACTGGAATCCGGCTTCGACAACCGCCTGCAGCATGCCCGCCTCTTCGAGATACTGCATGCTCTGCGGCAACAGGCTTTCCCCGATCGAAAAGCGCGGAAAATGCTGGCGCTCGAGCACCAGCACGGAACGTCCCGCCTTGCGCAACAGTGCGGCCGCGACCGCACCGGACGGCCCCGCGCCGATGATCGCGACGTCGATGGAATTCGATTTCATTTCATTCATTTGCTTGCCAGTCCATTTCGATGGATCGGGCATCTTGCGTTTCTCGCGCCACGATCCGGCGTTGCCCACTACAATAGCCGATCAACAAATCCAAGGTTCCGACGAGAGGCCCATGACGTCCTACCGCACGCACGCCCCCGCCTATGTTCCCGAAACCCGATTCGGCATCTGGTTTCTTCGCACGCATACATGGGAACATCACGTGCTCAGCGTGGCCATCGACGATCTGAAGCGGCTCATCGCGGCTCCGCTGCCGAAGGCCCCCGTCATCCTCGATGCGGGATGTGGCCAGGGCAAGTCGTTCCGCCTGCTGAGCGAAGCGTTCTCGCCCGACAGGATCATCGGTATCGATTGCCACGACGACTCGCTCCGACATGCGTCGGAAGCGGCGCATCACTGCGCAACGCCTGTCGAACTGCATCATGCCGACTGCACGCAGATTCCGCTAGCCGATTCGAGCGTCGACATCGTGTTCTGCCATCAAACCTTTCACCATCTCGTCGACCAGGAGCATGCGTTGGCCGACTTCCGCCGCGTGCTGAAACCCGGCGGTCTGCTGCTGTTCGCCGAATCGACCGACGCATACATCAAGTCGTGGGTAATCCGGCTGCTGTTCCGTCACCCGATGGAGGTTCAGAAAAGCGCCGACGGCTACCTCGCCATGCTCCGCGAGGCCGGATTCGCGTTCGAATCCCGCAACGTTTCGTTTCCCTACCTGTGGTGGAGCCGCGCGAAAGACTTCGGACTCCTCGAGCGCATCGGCCTGTATGCACCGAAGCCCGGCAAGCGCCGCGAGACGCTCGTCAACGTCGCCGCGCGCAAGCCTGCCTGAACGAGCGGGGCCGCCGCTCGGCGGCCCCTTCCCGACGCGTGCCGATTACGGCTTCAGCGTCACGACCTCGCCCGTCAGCGCCGCGCCGGCCACGACCGCGCCGGCGCCGCACGTGAACTCCGTCGCGCTGGAACGCAATACGTTGCGGTAGTTGCTCTTGATGCCGACCACGGCGTTGCCGCCCTCCTTTCGCGCGCGCGCCTGAAGCTCGATCACGGCCGACAGGAATACATGCTGGCACGCCGCCTCGTCACTCTTGCCGAACGCGTTGGTCTTCTTGTTGGTCGCGAACGCGCCGTACGACTTGATCACGCGCGGATGCGGCTGATCGCCGAAATAAAGCGCGACGCCGTCGTCGAGTTTTCCTTCCTCGCTCTTCAACGCGGTTGCGATCGGATAGTCGTTGATCGTATCCCGTGCGTATGCGGCCGAGGCCGCGAACGTCGCGCCGAGCAGCGCCAGTGCAATGCGGTATTTCACGTGTGCTCCCGTCATTGCGCATTCAGCTGCACGACGTCGCCCGACACGGCGATCGCGCCGGCACTGCCGCTCACGCCACACGTATATTCTGTCGTCGAATTCGAACGCTTTTCATGAAAGCGCGTCGTCACGTTGATGACCGCATTCCCGCCATGATTCTTCGCATAGATGCGAAGACGGTTCAGCGCTTCGGCGAGCGCCTGGTCGCACGTCGGCTGCTCCGCCTGCGTCGCCCGCGACACGCGCACCGACTCCGAACGCGGACCGATGCTGGTCTTGACTTCCGGGTGCGGCTGCGCACCGAAATAGATCGCGATGCCATTCGTGTCCGGTGCCGTTGCCGCCGCCGGCAGCGGCAGCGAACGCACCACGGTGCCGCACCCCGTCAGCAACGATGCCGCGACCAACATGCCGGCCAGATGTCCTTTGTGCTTCATTGTTATCGTCCTCTCAGCTCAGTAAGTTCACTTCAATCGCCCTTCCAGGCGTCCAACAACACACTCGCGCAGCTGCCGCCGAATCCGAACGAAATCGACAGCGCGCGCTTGATCGCAAATTCGCGCGCGGCGCGCACGAGCGGCATGCCGGTAATGGCCGGATCGGGCTCGCGGCCGACGGCCGTGCCCGCGACGAAACCGTCGCGCATCATCAGGATCGTATAGATCGCTTCATGCGCACCGCTCGCGCCGAGCGGATGTCCCGTCATTCCTTTCGTCGACGAGAACGCCGGCACGGCGTCGCCGAATACGTCGCCGAGCGCCTTCAGTTCCTCGATGTCGCCGAGCGGCGTCGACGGCGCGTGCGTATTGACGTAGTCCGGACGCCCTCCGCCGCCATCGAGCGCGCCGCGCATCGCCCGCGCGATCCCCGGCGCATGAGGCGTCGCCATGCCGGCGCTGTCCGTGCATTGGCCGAACCCGCTGACCTCCGCGTAAATGCGCGCGCCGCGCGCGCGCGCATGCTCGAGCGATTCGAGCACGAGCATGCCCGCACCGGACGCGATCACGAAGCCGTCGCGGCCGAGCGCATACGGGCGCGACGCGCACGCCGGCGTGTCGTTGAATCCGCCGGACAACGCGCCCATCGCGTCGAACATCAACGTCATGTTGTCGTGCAGCGCCTCGCTCCCGCCGGCCAGCATGATGTCCTGGCATCCGGAGCGGATCAGTTGCGTCGCCTGCCCGATCGCCAGCGCTCCGCTCGTGCACGCGGACGATGGCGAGTACGACACGCCCTCGATGCCGAACAGTTGCGCAACGCATGCCGACGCGGTGCTGCTCATCGCCTTCGGGACGACATAGGGCGGCGTCTTGTCGATGCCGCGCTGCCGCGCGACCGTCATCGCGTCGTCGTAATCGGCCATCGATCCGATGCCCGACCCCACGATCGCGCCCGCGCGCGGCGAACGCAGCATCCCGGCATCGAGGCCCGCATCGTCGAGCGCCGACGCGGCCGCATGCGCGGCAAAGCGCGCCGTGTCGCCCATGAAACGTTCGTGCTTGCGCGCGAACCGCGGCGCCGACGCGACGGACGCCACCCCGGCGACCTGGCTGCGAAAGCCGCGCTCGCGCCACGCGTCGACGCGGCTTACGCCGGAGCGACCGGTGCGCAGCGCGGACGATACTTCGTCTAGCGAATTACCGAGGCACGACACGATGCCAAGCCCCGTGACGACGACGCGCGCCGCCGCGCTGCCGGCCGCCGTCACGCGGCGCCCCGCCGGAAGATCAACGACGTGTTGATCCCGCCGAACGCGAAGTTGTTGCTTATCACGAATTCCGCATCGATCCGGCGTGCGTCGTCGATGATGTAATCGAGCGGTGCGCAGGCCGGATCGACCGTTTCGAGATTGAGCGTCGGCACATACCAGTTGCGCTTCATCATCTCGATCGTCCACCACGCCTCGAGCGCACCGCATGCGCCGAGCGTATGGCCCACATAGCTTTTCAGCGAACTGATCGGCATGCGTTCGCCGAACACGGACGCCGTCGCATGACTCTCCGCCACGTCGCCGCGATCGGTCGAGGTGCCGTGCGCGTTCACGTAGGCGATCGCCGCGGCGTCGAGCCGCGCATCGCGAAGCGCGAGCCGCATGGCAACCGCCATAGTCTCCGCGGTGGGCTGCGTGATATGCGCACCGTCGGAATTGCAGCCGAAGCCGACGATCTCCGCATGGATCGTCGCGCCGCGCGCGATCGCATGTTCGTATTCCTCGAGCACGAGCGTCGCCGCCCCTTCCCCGACCACCAGGCCGTCGCGATCGGCATCGAACGGGCGCGGCGTCAGGTTCGCGGCATCGTTGCGCGTGCTGGTCGCATACAAGGTATCGAACACCGCGACCGCCGGGCCGGACAATTCTTCCGCCCCGCCGGCAAGCATCAACGCCTGCTTCCCCGTTGCAATGGCCTCGTATGCATAGCCGATCGCCTGGCTGCCGGACGCGCACGCTGACGACGTCGGCACGATCCGGCCTTTCAGATCCCAGAACAGGCTGACGTTGACCGCCGTGGTATGCGGCATCATCTGCACGTAGCTGTTCGATGTGACATCCCGCATCGACCCCGTCTCGATCATCGTGCCGAATGCGCGGATCGGCTCGACCGATCCCGACGACGACCCGTACGCGACGCCCATCCGGCCGTCCCGGATCGACAGGTCGTCGGTCAGCCCCGCGTCCGCCAGCGCCAGTTCGCTCGCGCGCACCGCATACATCGACACCGGCCCCATCGAACGCGTCTTCTTGCGCGGATATGCGCCCGGCAGCTCGAATGCCGGCAACGGGCACGCGAGCCGCGTATGCAGCGCCTCGTAGCAGTCCCATTCCGGCATGCGCCGCACCGCGTTGCGCCCGTCGCGCAGGCGCGCCTCGATTTCCGGCCAGCTTTGGCCGAAGGCGGTCACGCCGCCCATCCCCGTCACGACCACGCGCTTCATCACACCATCCCGCCGTTGACGCCGATCACCTGCCGGGTGACGTAGGTCGCCGCATCCGACATCAGGAAGCCAACCACCGCCGCGACCTCGTCAGGCTGGCCGACGCGGCCCATCGGCACGGTCTTCAATGCATGCTCCAACGGCACGTCGTCGAGCATGCCGGTGTCGACCAGCCCGGGCGCGACGCAGTTGACCGTGATCTTTCGCGACGCCAGTTCGACCGCCAGCGCCTTGGTCGCGCCGATCAGGCCGGCCTTCGCGGCGCTGTAATTGACCTGCCCGCGATTGCCCATCACGCCCGACACGGACGCGATCGTCACGATGCGACCACCGTTGCGCAGGCGCACCATCGGCATGGTCAACGGATGAACGACGTTGTAGAAACCGTCCAGCCCGGTTTCGATCACGATATCCCAGTCCTCTTCGGACAGCGCCGGAAACGCGCCGTCCCGCGTCACGCCCGCGCTACAGACGATCCCGTAGTACGCGCCGTTCGCTTCGACGTCGGCCTCCAGTTCACGCCGGCACGCCGCGCGATCGCGCACGTCGAACTGCAGCACGCTCGCCGTGCCGCCCTGCGCCCGAATCGTCGCGGCTACCGCTTCCGCGTCGTCGCGGCCGGTGCGGCAATGAACCGTCACGGCGAAACCGTCGGACGCCACGCGCAGTGCCACGGCACGGCCGATGCCGCGGCTCGCCCCTGTCACGAGAACTCGCCGAGTCATGAATTGAAGCTCCCTTCGATAAAAGATTGAAAATCGTTCGGTTGGTACACCTTGACGACGGCTTCCGCGCAACACTGGCCTTCGGCATGAATCGCGCATTCGTACGCGCCATGCCCCTCGTCGCCGCGCAGCAGTTCACGCGCGACGATGCGCAGCGCCGTGTCCGCGCCGAACGCCGCGCGATGCGCGACATAGCGGTTGGCGCCGAGCAGCACGCCCGGCTTCGCGCGGCCGCCCGCATGCGTGGCGAGCAGGCCGACATGCGCGGCGATCGCCTGCGCCATCAGCTCGACGCCGATCCACGCCGGCATCGCACCGTTGCCGTCGGCGTACCATGCATCGCGGCGCGCGACCGCGCGCACCTCGATGCCGGTTTCCGAGCAGCGCTCGATCGCGTCGAGCAGCAGCATCGTGCCGCGATGCGGCAACACGTCCTCCACGTTGCCGACGGGAATATCCGCGCCGCCGTGCAACGCGTCGATCAATGGTCCGGCATGCATGTCAGGCCCCCAGAATCAGGCTGGCATTGCTGCCGCCGAAAGCGAACGAATTACTCATCACGTAACGTCCCGTTGCATCGCCGGCCAGGCGGCGCTCGCTGTCGACGAGATCGAGTCTCGGCAGTGCCGGATCGTGCTCGCCGTCCCAGACGTGCATCGGCAGCGCGATCCCCCGGGCCAGCGTCAGCCAGCCGAATCCGAGTTCGGTCGCGCCTGACGCGCCGAGCGTGTGCCCCGTCAGCGGCTTGGTCCCGCTCGCCGGCACGCCGTGCGGAAACACCCGTGCCGTCACGTTCGCTTCCATCTCGTCGTTCAGCCGCGTCGCCGTCGCGTGCAGGTTCACGTAGCCGATCGCGGACGAAGCCACGCCCGCATCCGCGAGCGCGGCGCGCAGCGCCTCCTCCGCGCCGTAACCCGCCGGGTCCGGTGCCGAGATGTGGTGCGCATCGCTCGACTCGCCGACGCCCGCGAGCCGGACCGCGGTTTCGTCGCGGCCCATCACGAACAGCGCGGCGCCTTCGCCGATATTGATGCCGCTCCGGTTTCGGCTCATCGGATTGGTCTGGCCCGGGCTGACCGATTCGAGCGAGGCGAAGCCCTGCAGCGTCAGCTCACACAACGAATCCGCGCCGCCGACGACGACCGCGTCGCACAGCTTCAGTCGCAGCAGGCGGCGCGCGGCAGCAAATGCCTTCGCGCTCGACGTGCAGGCCGTCGACAGCGTGTAGGCCGGCCCGGTCACGCCCAGCACCGCGCGCACGAACGGCGCGGCCGTACCGATTTCCATCTGTCGATAATCGAATCCGGCGGGCATCGTGCCCGTCGCGACGCGCTGTGCGAGCGCCTGCTCTGCCGCCTGGATGCCCGACGTGCTCGTGCCGATCACGACACCGACCCGGCGCGGGCCATGACGGGCGATCGCCGCGTCGACGATCGGACCAATCTGCGCAAGCGCCGCAAGCAGCAACCGATTGTTCCTGCAGTCGAAATGTGCGGCGGATTCGGGCGGCGCGATGTCGAGCACCGGCCGCACGCGCCCGACCCAACCACCGGCTGGAGCGTCGATGCGCGGCGCCATGCCCGGCGCGATGCCGACGCGCAATGCGTCGACGATTTCGTCGGTGGTTGCGCCAAGCGCGTTGATCATGCCGGGGGCGGACAGGTAGACCGGCGTCTGTTCCTGATTCATGCGCGCCTCTTCTGCGGGGACGGCGTGGCGAGCGGCGCGAACAGCACCGAAAATACGATGCCCATCGAAAGGGTCGTGCCGAAGCTGCGCAACGCGGGCATCGCGCTCGCGCCGAGCATGCCGAACGACAGCAACGTCGTGGCCGCCGACAGCAGCACGCCGGTCCACACCGCGCCGAGCCCGGCCATGTCCCGCATGCACCCCTCGCGGAGGAACACCGAGTAGTTGGCGCCCACGCCGAGCACCAGCATCAGCGCGAGCCAGTTGAACAGCGTGAGCGGCACCCGTGCATAGCCGAATGCGGCAAGCGTCAGCGCGATGGCGAACACGACCGGCAACGTCGTCGCGATGCCGCCGCGCATGCCGTATCGCCACATCAGCAGCGCGGTGACCACGACCAGCGCGCCGGCCAGCCACAGGCCGCTGTCGACCCGATAGGCGCCGAACAGGTTCGACACGCTGGCGGCCTTGTCAACCCACGATACGCCCGGCAGCGTGCGCGCGAGCGCCGCGAATGTCGCGGCGTTCGTCGCATCGACCCGTTCGGGAATCGCCAGCGCCGCCGCGACGGGACCGGCACGGCCGTCGATTCGCCCGAGCCACAGATGCCGGAACGGCGCCGACCAGGGTGCCGCGAGCCAGGTGTCGACGGACAGCGTCGCCTCGGCCTGACGGGAAAACGCCTGAATCCACGCATCGGCGACTTCGTCGCGGAAGCCCGCGCGCCCGAGGGTCTCGCGCAGTGCGGCGGCATCGGCAAACACGTGCTTGCCGAGCACGGCCCGGTTGCGGGCCTGCTGCTGCGCCGAAGGCACGAACGTCGCGATCGACTGGACGCGACCGGCCTGCTTCCGATCGAGCGCTGCGACCAGCGCCTCCGACCGCTCGAGCACCTGTTCCGACGACGCGCCCTCGACGACGAAGAACTGCGCGGTGTTCGCCAGCCCGACCGCCGCGCGGATATTGCTTTCCTGCCGAGCGAGACCCGCATCGCGCTGGATCAGCAGATGAACGTCGTCGTCGCTCTTCAGGACGGCCCAGCCCGGGATTGCCACGAGCGCAACCAGCACGGCGGCGGCCACGGCGCGCCGGCCTGCCAGCAGCGACTGCCATCCGCTCAGCAGACGGGCGGCGCCCGCGAATACGCGGGACGGCGCGCGCCGCGGCGCCTGCGTCAGCATCAGCGGCAAAAAGCCGGTCACCGCCGCGAATGCACAGAGGATCCCGACGATCGCGAAGCACGCGATCTGCTTGAGCGCCGGGAACGGCACCCACATCAGGATCGCGTATCCCAGCAGGCTGGTCGCCAGCGCCACCACGAGCGCCGGCCGGACCGCCGCCGCGCCGCGCCGTGCATCCCACTGCCGCCCCGCCGCCAGGCAGGCGACGAAATACTGGATCGAATAGTCGACGGCCTCGCCGATCAGGCTGACGCCGAACACCAGCGTCAGCAGGTGCAGTTGGCCGAATACGAACAGCGTCGCCGCCAGCGCGCAGACGATACCGAACGCCGTCGACGCGAACGCGAGTGCCAGCAGGCGCGGCGAGCGGAATACGCTCATCAGCAGGAGCGCGATGCCGGCCAGCGACACCGCGCCGATCACGTGCACGTCGCGCTCCGCACTCGCGCGCGCCGCTTCCGCATAAAACACCGCGCCGGCCCGATCGACGCGCACGCCGCGGAAATCGGCCGCGAGCACGCGCTCCGCATCGGCCGTCGCGACACGCACCGCGTGCTGGACCGTCGATTCATAGGCCGAGCCCGGCAGCGACGTCATCACGAGCACGCCCGTCGCGCCGTCGCGATGCGATACCAGCATGCCGTCCTCGAGCGACAGATTCGATGCCGCGAGCGGCAACGCGCCGAGCCAGTGCTGCAGCCAGCCGAACGGATCGTCTGCCACCGCGGTCTGCAGGCCGTCGACCGGCGGCGCATAGAGCCGCCGGACCAGCCGTTCGCCGAGCGTGGCGTCGCCCTGCTCGAGCGATCCTCGATCCGCATCCGTCAGCAGACCGAAGCGCGCCGGCATGTAGGTGGCCGCGATCTGCGACAGGTCGAACGGCGGCACCTCGACCGTCACCGAACGAAATGCGCCGCTTGCATCGAGCCGTGCGCCGAATTGCTTCGCGGCGGCCTTGGCGCGCGCGGCGTCGCGATCGGTCACCAGGTAGACGGTGCGGTTGCCGAGCGCATCGCCGAGCATGTCGACGGCGCGTTCGGCAACCGGATTCGCCTCGGTGGCCGGCAGCAATGCGAGCAGGTTCGTCTGCAGCGGCGCGGGCCCGCTGAAGCGCCACAGGATGTATGCGACCGCCGCGAGCGCGACGAACAGCCAGGCGGCGCACAGCACGCGCCGCCGAGCGCGCTCGCCCGCTGCGTCGATCTCGCCGCGCGCCGTATTCATCACCGTGCCTCCAGCCATTCGCGCTCGGCCGGCGCCGGAGCATCGACCGGCGTCGGCCGGGCAAACTCGAGCACGGTCGCATTGCCGTTCGCGAACGTCATGTCGAGCCGGCCGAGATACGCGCCGCCGCTCATTTCGAGCATGCGGACCGCCTGCGCGAGCTGCGGCTGGTTCGGTCGCAACGCCATCCGCCATCGCTCCGGCGTGCCGCTCGCATCGACGTCGAATTGTGCGTACAGCGCCGACAGGTCGCCGCCGAGCATGTCACGCATCATGCGCGACACTTGCGCGACGCCGCGGCCGGCGCCGCCGGGCGCGACGAGACGTCCGTCCGCGCCGACCTCGCGCACGCCGCCGTCGGTAATCACATAAGTGGCCTTGTAGGGCGTATCGATGCGCCAGATGACGCCCGACCTGCGATCGAACAACATCGATCCGGTGCTGACGAGCGGCTGCTTCATCGCCGACAGCGTCTGGGTCTGCCGAAAATCCGCGCGAATCGCCCCGACCCGCGCGAGCCGCGCCGCGATGTCGGACACCAGCGCGGCATTCGCCGGCCGCGACGTCGCGCCCGTCGCCGGAGCGGCCATCGCCGCGCCGTCGGCGAGCGTCACGCATGCGGCCAGCAGCATCGTCGCAAGCCGTCTGTAGCGCAGCTTCAGGCCCATTGCGCTTGCACCCTTTCGATCAGGGCCGGCGGCGACACGAACTGCAGTTCGTGGGTCGTCGCATCGACCGCCAGTTGCACCGTATACCCCTTCGTCAAACGCTCGCCGGAAGCCGCGTCGACGATGTCATAACCGATCTTCAGCCGGTTCTCGAATTCGAGCAGCGTCGCGCGCACGTCGAGCTGCTGGCTGTAACGGGCCGGACGAACGTACTTCAGATGCGCTTCCACCACCGGCCACACATAGCCTGACGCCAGCATCGCCGGATAGTCGTAGTCGATCATGCGCAGCAGCGCGGCGCGGCTGCTTTCGAAGTACTTCAGGTAATGACCGTGCCAGCAGACGTTCATGGCATCGACATCGTGGAAGAGAACCTCGACGCGTGCCGTCGCGGTCAACGGCGAACGAAACGCGTTCATGCCGCCTCCCCGCGCCGGAATCCGTCGAGCGATCCACCGATCGGCTCGCATGCGGCGAGGCGCGCGGTCAGCGCGCGCAACTCGGCTTCGAGCGGCCGATCCTCGACCACCAGCGGCGAGTGACGGCCGACGTCGTCGATGAACGCGCGCAGCGCGGGCGAAAGCTGCGTTCGCGGATCGTCGCGCAGTCGCAGCCGGGTGGCCTGCACGGTCGCGAGCACGTGCGCCGCGGCAACCTGTTCGGTCAGCGCCAGCACGCGCAGGCAATCGCGCGCGGCAATCGTTCCCATGCTGACCTTGTCCTGGTTGTGCGACTCCGTCGAGCGCGAGAACACGCTCGCCGGCATCGTGTGCTTCAGCGCCTCCGCCGTCCACGCGGAAGACGAGATCTGCACGGCCTTGAACCCGTGGTTGATCGCCATGCGCTCCGGGGCGGCGCCCGTCAGGTTGCGCGGCAGTCCGTTGCTGAACTTGTCGTCGACCAGCAGCGCGAGCTGGCGGTCCATCAGGTCCGCGAGGTTGGCCACCGCGGTCTTCAGCGCATCCATCGCGAACGCGATATGACCACCGTAGAAATTGCCGCCGTGCAGAACGCACCCTTCGTCCGGGTCGATCAGCGGATTGTCGTTCGCACTGTTCAGCTCGTTCTCGATATCGCGGCGCATCCACGACAACGCGTCACGCGCCACGCCGATCACGTGCGGCGCGCACCGCACCGAATAGCGATCCTGCAGGCGACGTCCGGGCAATTCGTCCCGACCGTCCAGGTCGGCGCGTATCCACGCCGCGGCTTCCGCCTGCCCCGCATGCGGTTTCGCGTCGAACAGCCGCGCATCGAAGTGCCCCGCCCGCCCGTCCAGGGCAACGGTCGTCAACGCCGTCAGGCGGGCCGCCATCCGCGTCAGGTGCTCGGCGCGCGCAAACGCGAGACAGGCCAGCCCCGTCATGACCGCCGTGCCGTTCATCAGCGCCAGCCCCTCTTTCGGCGCGAGCGTCAGCGGTGCGCGATCGATCGCGCACCATGCATCCCGAGCGTCCCGCTCGCCGCCGCCGAACACGACGGTGCGTTCGCCGACCAGAGCCGCGGCGACATAGGACAGCGGCGTCAGGTCGCCGCTCGCTCCGACCGAGCCTTCCGACGGAATGCGCGGCAGAATGCGGTGATTGACCAGGTCGGCGAGCCGTTCCAGCAACGCGAACCGCACGCCCGAGTAGCCGAAGGCGAGCGAGTTGAGCCGTGCGACGATGATGGACAACGTTTGCGTCGCGTCGAACCACTCGCCCATGCCGCACCCGTGATATCGGGTCAGCTGCAGCGGCAGCGCTTCGACGAGCGACGGCGGCACCTCGACCACGCACGCATCGCCGTATCCGGTCGTGACGCCGTAAAGTGTGCCGCCATTCGCGAGATAGTCGCGCAGCCAGGTTGCGCCGCGCTCGATCCGCGCGCGCCATTCGGGCCCCGCGTTCAGTGCGACCGGCGCACCGTCGCGGGCGATCGCGACGACGTCCTCGATCGTCAGATGCCGGCCGCCAACCACGACGGCCGGCCGGTTCGCGTCCGCAGCGGCGGTTGCCGCGACGTCGTTCATGTCATGCTCCGCCACGCGGACCTCCATCGGGCCGCGCCCAGAAATCGAAGAAGTTGAACCATTGGTAGGGCGCCTTGCGGCAATAGTGTTCGAGCCGCGCGGCATAGCGCTGCGCCCACGCCGCGACGTGTCCGGCGCGCTCGCGGCGCGGCAGCTCGATGCGGTCGGCGAACGGCTCGAAATAGAGCCGGTAGCCGTGCGCCTCCTTCAGGCAGAAGAACAGGTAGACCGGGCAGCCCAGCGCGTGGGCGAGGATGTACGGGCCCTGCGCGAACGGGGCCGATGCGTCGAGAAAACGGGCATCGACCGTCTTGCCGGAATCGTGCGGCGGCACGCGGTCGCCGACGATCACGAGCAACTCGCCCGCATCGATGCGCGACTGCATCATCATCGCCGTATCCGGTCCGAAGTCCGACACCTCGACGAGCTGCTTGCCGAACTCCCGGTTCGCGCCGGCAAGCACGCCCGTAAAGCGCTTCGCATGCTCGGTGTAGACGATCGCCGTGACCTTCGTGTGCGCATCGCGCAGCGCAAGCGCTCGCGTCATCTCCAGGTTGCCCAGATGCGCGCCGATCACGAGCGCGCCGCGTCCGCTCGCCGCGAGCGCATCGAACGCCGACGAGTCGTCGAAACGCACGTCGAGCTCGCCGAGACGGCCGGACCAGGCGACGAACTTGTCGAATCCCGCCTGCGCAAAGGCAAGCATGTGCCGGTACGCACTGCGCCACCCCGGCTTCGGCACGGCCGCCGCGTCCGCGGCGTGCAGGCGCGCGATATACGCATGCGACGCGGTGCGCGCCGTGCGGTTCGTCAGCACGAAATAGCCGACGATCGGATGCAGCCAGAACGACGTGAAGCCCTTGCCGAACCAGCGGCAGCTGAGCGCCAGCAACGCCATGCCGACACGACTGCCGCGTTCCGGCATGCGCCACCATGCGTGCGTGCGCTCCGTCCGCGGCGTGCCGCGCCACCCGACCAGCCGGCGGGTCAGCAGCATCGGCGCGCGCGCGAGCATCCCCGCGACGAGCCGCGTATGGCTCAGGCTGATGCGCACGTTGTCGCGCCAGACGTCGAAATGCGACACGCCGTCGGCCGGGTAGACGACGCGCGTCGGGATCGTCCTGAACGCCAGGCCGCGCCAGTGAAGACGGACCAGGATTTCGCTGTCGAAAGCCATCCGCGTCGGCATCGACACCGCGTCGATCAGTTCGCAGACGGCATCGACCGGATAAAGACGAAACCCGCACATCGCATCGGGAATGTCGAGCGACAGCGTTTCGATCCAGACCCATGCGTGCGTGAGGTAGCGGCCATACAGGCGTGCCTTCGGCACGCTGTCGTCGAAGCGCGGCCGGCCGAGAATCACGGCGTCCGGCTCGGCCTGCGCGGCCGCCACGAACTTCGGCACGTCGGCGGCGTCGTGCTGGCCATCGGCATCGATCTGGATCGCGTGCCGATAACCGCGGGCGCGGGCGGCGCGCAATCCTTCCATGACTGCCGCGCCCTTTCCACCATTGACGGGTAGCCGCAGCAGCGTCACGACGGTGGCGTACCGCGCTGCCAGCGCGGCCAGCACCTGTTGCGTCGGCGCATCGCTGCCGTCGTCGACCACCAGGATCGGCAGGCCATGCACGACCAGTCGCGCCAGCGTGTCGCCGATCGCGTCGCGATGGTTGTAGATCGGGATGACGATGCAGGTGCCGTTCATCTCGCCGCCACGCCGTAGACCAGCACGCCCGACGTGCATTCCCGCCCGCCGCGGCTGAATGCGAAACGCGCGCATCCGCGTACGGGATCATGCGCGATACGCAGCGCCAGCACCGCGCCTGGCGGCACCGGCGCCTTGAATTTCAGGTGTTCGATGGAGCGGACTTCGCGCACGGCCGGCATCTCGCGGCCGGCAAGGCGCGCGGCCCAGTCGATTTGCACGACCCCGGGCAGGATCGGCAGCCCCGGAAAATGCCCGTCGAAATGCGCAAGCGCGGGCGGCACGCGCAGTTCGTAATGCAGCGCGTCGTCGCTGCGCCACGACGCGAGCAGCTCGAAGCCCTCCGGCGTGGCCGTGAATGCGGCCGCCAGCACGGCGGCCGGCAATTTGCCGCGTGCATCGAACGGCATCGCGTGCAGGAATCGCCAGTGGCGCGGTAATGCGGCCGCATCGACATAGGCGCCGAGCGCGTGCCGCAAGGTCGTGGCAACGGCAACCCGCCCCTGCGCGGCCAGCGCGTCGCGCCCCGCCTCGGTCAATACCGCGACGACGCCCACGTGCGCGCGCGTCGTGCCGTCGACCACCACGGCCGCCGCCTGCTCGACGTATGCGTGCGCGAGTATGCGTGACTCGAGTTCCGGCAGCGAAACGCGCTTGCCGTCGAGCTTGACGACGCGATCGCGCCGCCCCGCGAGTGCGAAGCGGCCGTGCGCATCGAACCGCGCGGTGTCGTCGGTGCGGTGCCAGCGATCGTGACCGAGATGACCGGAACGAACGCACAGCACGCCGTCGTCGTCGCAGCGCACGTCGACGCCGGTCAGCGGCTGCCATGCTGGCGAGACGTCCTGGCGCCGCCACGCGATGCCGCCGGTTTCGGTGCTGCCGAAGATCTCGAGCGGCGCCGCGCCGAACGCATTCGAATAAGCCGCCGCCGCCTCGGCCGGCAGTGGGCCGCCCGACGAGAAGAACGCGCACGGTACGGGCGCCTGCATCGGAAAGCCGGACAAGGCCGGCCAGCGCATCAATTGCGACGGCGTCGAGACCACGACGCCGCCGCCGCATTCGGCCAGCCGCTGCTGCAGTTGCAGCGGCTCGAGCACCAGCGTCCGGTCGAACGCGCGCCCCGCCGCCAGCGGCCACAGGATCCTGAACAGCAGTCCGTAGATATGGTGATGCGGCACGCTCGACAGCGTCACGGCCGCACCGACCCGGCCGGCCCATTCGCGCTGCAGCGTGCGCACCTCGGCATCGAACTGCGCGAGCGACTTCCGCACCGGCTTCGCGGTGCCGCTGCTGCCCGACGTGTAAAGCGTCACCGCGGCGGCAGCGTCGATCGGGCGGGCGGACGCCGGTTCGCCTTCCGTGTCGCGCACGCACGCAGCCAGTGCCGGCGCATCCAGCACCAGATCGTATGCATGGGCGAGATCGCCGAGATAGCCGGGCGCGTTGCTGGCCGGAATCACGACTTCCGCGTCCACCGCCGCCACCGCGAAGAACGCGCACGCGAAATCGTAGGGATCGTCGGTGCAGATCGCGACGCGTCGCGCGCCGCGCTCCGTTACCGTCCGCGCGATGGCGTCCGCGCGAGCACGCAGATCGCCCAGCGTCAGTACCTGGGCGCCATCGCGACAGACCGCCGTTGCGCCATCCGCCTCGGCGGACAGCATCTCGTGCAGCGCGATCATGCAACACCTGCCCGTTTTCGCCGGCCGGCGACGACGAAACGGCGCCACAGCCACTCGCCCGCGAGCAACGCACCGATCAGCACGTACGCGACCAGCCCGTTGTAAAGCGCCCACGACGCACGGCTCCAGTACAGCGCCGTATAGACCGAAAAGCCGCCATTGACGAGGAAGAATGCGCACCACACCTGGGTGACGCGCCTCGTGTACCGGACAATTTCCGAGGTCGGCTCGGGATGGGTCAATCGTGCGAATTTCTCGATCATCGTCGGGCCGCCCCGCAGCGTCGCGCCGAACGCAACCAGCAAGCCGGCACTCACGCATGCGGGATAGAGATGAAGAAGCCGTTCGCTATCGGTCACGGCAATCGCGACGGACAAGGCGGTCAACGCACCGGCCACGCACCAGTCGAGCGTCGTGAGCCGGTTGAGCGCGTTCGCCAGCGTGCCCTTGCCGATCGTGCGCTGCAGCCACAGCAACGCGACCAGCAGGCAACCGACGTAGCGCGGCGACAGGCTTTGCCACGCGAACAGGATGACGAGCGGATAGGCCAGGCGCAGCGCCACCCTGGCCGCGACGCCTGTCCAGCGCGGCAAGCCGGTGCCGGTGATCGCCCGCATGCCCGTCGCCGCCATCGTCACGCGCGCGCGAGCAACGCGTGAACCGCCGCAATGACGTCGCCGACGGTTCGCACGGACTTGAACTCTTCGGGCTTGATGCGCCTGCCGGTCATTTCCTGGAGCTTGATGGCCAGATCGACCGCGTCGATGCTGTCGAGGTCGAGTTCCTCGAACAGGTGCGTGTCGGGCGTCACGCGTTCCGGCTCGATCGCGAAATTCTCATGAAAGATGGCGCGGATGCGCTCCAGGATTTCTGCGTCGGTCACGAGTGACTCCCCTTTTCCAGCACGAATTCTTGCGATGCGTGATGCGACTGCTGGTCGGCAATGAAAGCCGCCAGCGTGTTGATCGAACGGAAATGCGCTTTCGTGCGCTCGTCGTTCGCGGCGATCGTCAGGTGAAACTTCTTGCGCAGCATGATGCCGACCTCGAGCGCATCGACGGAATCGAGCCCGATTCCGTCGGTCGAGAACAGCGGCGCGTCGTCGTCGATATCGTCGACCGTCATGTCGTTGAGATCGAGCATCTCGATCAGAAGCTGCTTAATCTGCAGTTTTAAAGTATCCATGCTGAAACAGGCTTTGAGTAATGTGCACTTCCACCTCGCGGGCAATGCTGCGAGCGGCGATCGCCGGTGGCACCACGCCCGGCGCCAGCCGGTCCAGGTCCATCGGCTCGAGCACGTCGATGCGCATGCGAAACGCACGAGACGGCACGTGATACCAGCGCAGGGTCTTGGTGAATACCGGCGGATCGCAATCGATCAGCACCGGCTGGATCCGGCTGCGCGACTGCAGCGCCATATGCGCGAAGCCGCGCGAGAACGCATGCAGACGGTTGCCGCCCGGGCTGCGTGTTCCTTCCGGGAAGATGATCATCGTGTAGCCTGCCGCCAGCTGCCGTGCCCCGGCCTCGACGAGATCGACGGCATCGGCATTGCTGACGTACTCGGCGGCACGCACGATGCCCCAGAAACAGGGATTGCCCCAGTGGCCGCGCTTGACGACGCAGCATGCCTTCGGCGTCAGCGACAACAGCACCATGACATCGAGCCAGGTCGGGTGGTTGGCAACAACGATTGCCGGGCCGTCCTTGGCGAGACGCTCGATGCCGGTCAGCTCGAGCTTCATCACGCCGATGCGCTGCAGCAACGCGACCAGCGCGCGGAAGAAATGATGGATGACGAGCGTCACGCCACGCTGGCGCGAGCGCCGATTCGGCCAGAGCGCGCCGACGACGATCGCCAGCAGAGAGAACACCGACCCGCACAGCGCGAAACCGGCCAGGCTCGCGCCGGTCGCGAACAGGCGCCAGCCATAGTCAAGCCGCGCGATCATGCCAGCTCCATCGCCAGGATGCGTGTTGACCGCGCCACGACGACGCCGCACGCGCCGACAGGCAATGCAGCACCGCCGCGCTTTGCGTACCGGCCGCGTCGTCGGCAACCTGCGCGCGGTCCACCGCCATTTCACAGGTCAGATAGCCGGCCGGCTCGCCGGCGCCGAGCAGAATGGCCAGCCCGACGCTCTCCGGGTCGTCGTCGACATCGCCGTATACGGGATCGGCCGGCTCGTGCGCATAGACGAGCAACACCGGCGATGCCGGCGACGATTCGTATTGCGAAAAAGCTTCGAGCAGCGCGTAGCCGAGGGTTTCATGCCCGGCCGCGATCGCGGTCGCGGCCGATCGGTCGCGTCTGGCGATTCCGAATATGCCTGTGACGGCATTGAGGACCGAGAGGCTGAAGGCCGTCGGCGAGACGGGCTCCGCGGCGCCGATGTCGGCGAGAATACCGGTGGTACGCGCCAGTTCGCCGTGACGCGATGCGAATACCATGCGCAACGGATTCTCCGCGCCGGCGCAGTCGTAGGCCGCCTGAAGCGCGAGACGCGACAGCCGGCTCAAGCGGCGTCGCACCATCGGATCGAGCGCTTCGACGCCCGGCACCCCCGCGGTCGAAATCGACGTCCATCTGGCGATTGGCATGGTCCAATGCAAATCGGCCATTGTTGTTCTCGTTGAGGTGATTTCTCTTAAGTGTTTTTATATAACGCTGCCTTGTATCCGGCATTGCGTTCCGCTTTCCATGAAACCCGCCGCGCGCATGGACCGCCGGACACGTGCAATCGACCCACCTCTTCCGGCAACACCTGCAAAAAGAAAGGAAATCGTCATGCTTGCGAAGCCGGAAGCCGGATTATCAACCGCTGCGATCGAGTGGCCGGTATCTCAGTGCGGCGGAACTGTAACAGGGCTGTTACAAAAGATCAACGCCACGGCGCGAGTCGTCTTCGACATTTGACCATTTATGAGTTTCTAGAAAAGTCATGCATTGTCGGTTATCCCGACGATCCCCGTCCGGCGTGCCTTTGCCCGGTTATGCACCGAGATGGCTCATAATGCGCTCGATGCCAAATCCCCTGTTGCCCGTTCAATGAGTTATTCACTCGCCACCGCCTACACCCGCGAACTCGAAATCCGCAAAAGCCGCTTCATCGCGTTCGCGATCCCGGTCGAAGACCGCGATGCCGCGATGCAGGCGTTGCAACGCCTGCGCGACGAACATCCGACGGCTACCCACGTCTGCTGGGCGCTGCTCGCCGGTGGCCAGTCCGGCATGTCCGACGACGGCGAGCCGTCCGGCACCGCCGGCCGGCCCATCCTCGAGGTGCTGCGTCATCACGATCTCGACGGCGTGCTCGGCGCGGTCGTCCGCTACTACGGCGGCGTGAAGCTCGGCGCGGGCGGCCTGGTGCGCGCCTATACGGATGCGATCGCCTCGGCGCTGCTCGACGCCGAGCGCGTCGAGCGCATTCGCCACACGCGGTTCGCGATCGAAATCGGCTACCCGGACGAGGCCCGCGTGCGCCGCTGGATCGAGCAGGCGGGTTACGACCTGGTGGACAGTGCGTACGGGATGACGGTGAGGCTCGTGATCAAGCTGCCGGAAACAGCCGAGGCGGCGGCGAAAACCGAACTGTTCGACCTGACGCAAGGGCGTTCGGGCTTCCCCGCCCTGTGACGTGCGGGTGACCGCCCACCCGCTCGCCGTAGCGGTTTCACATAGATTCCTGCGAAAAATCAGATACGTCCGATAGCAAAAACGCCCGCCTAAACATACTCTCCCCGCATTCCCGGCAACGTGTCCCGCCAACGTTTGGCCGGGCCGAACCGACGCCGGCGGCACGTCACGTGCTGGACGTGCCGACACGCAGCACATCGCGCGTCGCCAGCCATCAGAATTCAGCTACGGGGATATCGGACGCATGCAACTGCAAAAACTGCAAGCCCAGCTCGCGGTACTCGATCGACGGATCCGGGCGGCGCGTCGCCGCGAGCGCCAGGCAGCACTGGCGCAGGTGCGCCAACTCGTGACGAACTATGCGCTGACCGCGCGGGAAATCTTCGGGCAGGGTTACAGCGACCGCACGAAGCTGTTCACGATCGGTGCGAAATATCGCGATCCGGCGACGGGCGCAACCTGGAGCGGACGCGGTCGCACCCCCGCCTGGATCGCCGGCCGCGACCGCGCCGCATTCCTGATCCGGGAGTAACGCGCGCCGCGTTGCACGGCGCGCCCTTCGGCCGGTCCGTTCGGCCCGAACCGCTCAATACACGTCGGGCACGATCATGTCGTCCGGTACCGGACGGCGAATGTAATCCTCGTGATGCTCGCGCTGCGGCAGATCGATCGTCGGACGCGGCACCTCGTGATACGGCACCTGCTGGAGCAGGTGGTGAATGCAGTTCAGGCGCGCGCGCTTCTTGTCGACCGCCTGCACGACCCACCATGGCGCCTCGGGGATATGCGTGCGCAGCAGCATCTCTTCCTTGGCGGCCGTATAGGCCTCCCAGCGGCGGCGGCTCTCGAGGTCCATCGGGCTCAGCTTCCACTGCTTCAGCGGATCCTCGATCCGGCTCTGGAAGCGCAGTTCCTGCTCATGGTCGGTGATCGAGAACCAGTACTTGACGATCTGGACCCCGCTGCGCGCGAGCATTTTCTCGAATTCGGGCACCGAGCGGAAAAACTCCTCGTATTCGTCGTCGGTACAGAAGTTCATCACGCGCTCGACGCCTGCGCGGTTGTACCAGCTGCGATCGAACAGCACGATCTCGCCGCCGGCCGGCAGATGCGCGACATAGCGCTGGAAATACCATTGCGTGCGCTCGCGGTTGCTCGGCGCCGGCAGCGCCGCCACGCGACACACGCGCGGATTCAGACGCTGCGTGATGCGCTTGATCGCGCCGCCCTTGCCTGCCGCGTCGCGCCCCTCGAAAATCACGACGAGCCGGTGCCCTGTGTTCACGACCCAGTCCTGCAGCTTCACGAGCTCGCCCTGCAGTCGGAACAGCTCGCGGAAATACTGCTTACGGGCTTCGCGGCGCTCCGGCGAGAACAGCAGATCCTCGTCGCTGTCGAAGCGGCGGTCGTCGAGCTCCATTTCGAGTTCTTCGTCGTACGCGTCGACGAGGTCTTCCTCGAAACGTCGCTGGCGCGACTCGAGCGATGCTGTATCGGTGAAGTTGTCGGTCTCGGTGCGGGTATCGTTATCGCCCATGGGGCCTCCTTCCTGCAATTGACGCAGCCAAACGCCTCCATTATCCCAGCGTCGCGCGTCAAATTGATGAAAAAGGGGCCGATCCGCCCCTCAGAGGCGGAATCCTGGCAGCACGCTCGCCAGCACCGGGTTCGCGGAACTGTCGATGGATGGTGTTGGACGCCAGCAAAGCGTGCCCGGCACAGTCGACGAGCAGTCGCTGATCGCGCTGGACCGCTTCATCGAGCGCAACGCGGCGAACGACCGGCGCCGAGCGGCGGACGACACGCGCCGCCCCATGAAAAATGCCGGGCCCGCGCCCGGCATCGCGCTCCGCCGGTGCGACCGCCGCGACGGTCGCGCATCCGGCCTGCCCCGTCACTGAATGATCCGCGTGACACCTCGCCCGCGCGGATCGGCCATCGCCTCCGGCGTCCTGCCATCGATCTTGATCACCTGGATGTCGCCGCTGAAGTCCTGCCCCGTCAGCGTGTAGCCGCGTGACTCGAGCTGCTTCGCGAGTTCGCCTTCGATCGGGTGGTACGGCTCCCAGAAGATCGTGTTCGGCGGCAGCAGCTGATGGTGGAAACGCATCGCGCCGACGGCCTCCTTCAACGGCATCCTGAAGTCGTAGATGTTGTTGATCACCTGGAAGATCGACGTGAAGATTCGCGAGCCGCCCGGCGTGCCGATCACGAGCGACACCTTGCCGTCCTTCGTCATGATCGTCGGCGACATCGACGACAGCGGACGCTTCTTCGGCTCGATCGCGTTCGCATCGCTGCCGACCACGCCGAACATGTTCGCGACGCCCGGCTTCGCGGAAAAGTCGTCCATCTCGTCGTTCAGCACGATCCCGGTGCCGTCGGCGATCACGCCCGAGCCGAAATAGCCGTTGATCGTGTACGTGTTCGACACCGCGTTGCCCCACTTGTCGACGACCGAGAAGTGCGTCGTTTCGGCCTTCTCCGGCATCGACGTGCCGAGGCCCGGCTGTACGCTCTTCGTGTCGGCGATCTGCGTCGGGCTCACTTCGGCCGCGCGCTTCGCGATATACGCGTCATTGGTCAGCTGCGCGACCGGCACCTTGTAGAAATCGGGATCGCCGAGATACTGCGCGCGATCGGCAAACACGCGCTTCTCGATTTCCGCGACCAGGTGGATGTATTGCGGCGAGTTGAGCTTCACGCCCTCGAAGTCCTGCTTGAGGTCCGCCTTCATCTTCAGCAGCTGCACGAGGCCGATGCCGCCCGAACTCGGCGGCGGCGCGGTGATCACGTCATAGCCGTTCCACTTCGCCTGCACCGGCTGGCGCCACACCGCGCGATATTGCGCGAGATCCTCGGTCGTGATCAGCCCGTTGCCGTCGCCGGTCTTCATCGACGCGGCGATCAGCTGGGCCGTCTTGCCCTTGTAGAAGCCGTTCGCGCCGTCGTTCGCGATGCGCGTGAGCACGTCGGCGAGATCGGGCTGCTTGAAGTTCGCACCGGCCTTCATCGTGGAAAAATATTTGTCGAAGTTGGTCTTGCCGCCGAACTCCTTCGACGCGTCGACGCCGCGCTGCGCAAGCTGTTCGTCGACGACGAAGCCGTCGCGCGCGTAGTGGATCGCCGGCGCGAGCACCTGCTTCCACTTCAGCTTGCCGAAGCGCTTCTGCGCTTCCCACATGCCCGCGACCGTGCCGGGCACGCCGGCCGCGCGCGGACCGTACAGGGACATGCCCTTGATCACGTTGCCGTCCTTGTCGAGATACATGTCCTTCGTCGCGGCGAGCGGCGCGCGCTCACGGTAGTCGATGAAGTACGGCTTGCCGTCCTTGTAGATCGTCATGAAGCCGCCGCCGCCGATGTTGCCGGCCTCCGGGTACGTGACGGCAAGCGTGAACGCGATCGCGACGGCCGCGTCGATCGCGTTGCCGCCCTCCTTGAAGATTCGCTCCGCGGCGTCCGCGCTGTACTTGTCGGCCACCGCGACCGCCGAGCTCGTCAGGACCGCCGGCTGCGGCCCCTTCGCATAGGCCGGCGCGTTCGGCAGGAAGCCGATGCCGGCCACCGTTGCGAGCACCGCAGCGGATGATTTGAAACGATTCAGCGTAGTCATTGCATGTCCCCCAATGTGGATCTACGGCGGGCTGGAAATAGCCCCTGATCCGCTTATAACCGCTGGCGCACGGTCGGCCATATACCGGTTTCGTAGGAAAGGGGAGATGCGAGCAAGAAACTCGCCGCGTGTTACGAACCGCCGCGAACCGTGTGCGGTCGGTCACACGGCGGAGCACAGGCGAACAAGCGGATCGGTCGAAATTGCATGCGGCGGGGTCGAAGCGCAACGCGCAATCGGAAAATCACGGCACGCGTGGCCTGCGAGGCCACGCTGCATGCAAAAAAATCTGCGATCGAACCGACCGCTGCGCGGGCCGATCTGAGAAGATAGCGCCCCGCTTTCGCGCCCGATCGTTCGCGCTCGTCAGCCGTCGCTCCACGCTTCTTCGTCTCGTTTCCTATGGCATCACACAATGCGCATCACGCGTCCGGTTTCGCGGCCGGCGTCGCCGCCGCCGTCCTCGTCGCACAAACCGGCGCGACCGGCCCCTGGCACACGGGCCTGCTCGCCGCGTTCGCGGCCGGCGTCGCGGGCGGTACCGCGCCCGACTGGCTCGAAGTCGCGTGGTGGACCCGCAAGCGCCGCCTGTGGATCACGCACCGCACCGTCACGCACTGGGGCATCGGCTGGATCGCGCTGCTCGCACTCGGATGGCACGGGCTCACGCATCATCCGCATCCGCTGTGGGCCGCGCCGCTGTTCGGCTTCGCGTGCGGCGGCGTGATGCACCTGCTCGCCGACTGGCCGAATCCGCTCGGCGTGCCGTGGATCTGGCGGCGTCACTCGCTGAACCTGTGGAACAGCGGACATTGCGACCTGATCGTCGTGGCTGCCGCATGGGGCGGAACGCTGTGGCTCGCGCAGTCGCTGTGGACGCGCGCACCGTTTCTCGAACACTGGCTCGGCTGGCTGCATCGCGTGTAGTCGCGTGTAGTCGCGTGGAGTCGCGGATCGCGCCGTGCATCCGCCCCGCGCACATCGAACGCTGCTTTCCCCTCCCGCCGAACCGGCACCCGGGCCCGAACGGGCGCCGTTCCGCGCGACGTCTGTTGAAATACCGGCACCGCGCCTCATCTGAATCTGCGACGCGCTCCTCGCCCGCGGTGCCCGGCACGCATACGCGACGTCTGGCACACTGACGATTCGCGCGCGGCCGCCCGTGTGACGATTCGCGCGCGGCCGCCCGTGCGCTCGCACCCCATTTCAACGCTCCGATGGACGTCACCGCCACCCGCCCTGCCCACGCGCTCGACGTGTTCCACCCGGCCGTCGCCGCGTGGTTCCGCCGCACGTTTGCCGCGCCGACCGGTGCGCAGGCGCTCGCGTGGCCGCACATCAAGGCCGGCCGGTCGACGCTCGTCGCCGCGCCGACGGGCTCCGGCAAGACACTCACCGCGTTCCTGTGCGCGCTCGACGACCTCGTGCGCGATGCACTCGCGCACGACGGCGCGCTGCCCGACGCGACGCTCGTCGTCTACGTGTCGCCGCTGAAGGCGCTGTCGAACGACATCCACGTAAACCTCGACGCACCGCTCGCCGGCATCGCCGAATCGCTCGCGCAACTCGGGCTGCCGGTGCCGGCGATCCGCACCGCCGTGCGCACCGGCGACACCACGCAGGCGGAACGCGCGGCGCTGCGCAAGCGCGCGCCGCACATCCTCGTGACGACGCCCGAGTCGCTGTACGTGCTGCTGTCGTCCACTTCGGGGCGGCAGATGCTGTCGAACGTGCGTTCGGTGATCGTCGACGAGATCCACGCACTTGCGTCGTCCAAGCGCGGCAGCCACCTCGCGCTGTCGCTCGAACGCCTCGACGCGCTGGCGGGACGCGCGTTGCCGCGCATCGGGTTGTCGGCCACGCAGAAACCGATCGACGCGGTCGCGCGCTTCCTCGTCGGCGGCCCGGCCGATGCGCCGCGCGACTGCACGATCGTCGACACCGGCCACACGCGCGAACGCGACCTCGCGCTCGAACTGCCGAACGTGCCGCTCGAACCGGTGATGGCCACCGACGTGTGGGAACAGGTGTACGACCGGATCGCCGCGCTCGCGGCCGCGCATCGCACGACGCTCGTGTTCGTGAACACGCGGCGCACCGCGGAACGCATGGCGCGCCATCTCGCCGACCGTCTCGGCAAGAACGCGATCGCCGCACACCACGGCAGTCTCGCGAAGGAACATCGGTTCGACGCCGAACAACGCCTCAAGCGCGGCGAGCTGAAGCTGCTCGTCGCGACCGCGTCGCTCGAGCTCGGCATCGACATCGGCGACGTCGATCTCGTGTGCCAGGTCGGTTCGCCGCGCGGCATCGCGCCGTTCCTGCAGCGCGTCGGCCGCTCGGGGCACCATGTCGGCGGCGTGCCGAAGGGCCGCCTGTTCCCGCTGTCGCGCGACGAGCTGGTCGAATGCGCGGCGCTGCTCGATTGCGTGCAACGCGGCGAGCTCGATGCATTGCGGATTCCCGAGGCACCGCTCGACGTGCTCGCGCAGCAGATCGTCGCCGAAGTCGCCTGCGCGGAATGGCGGGAAGACACGCTGTACGCGAGCTTCACGCGCGCGGCACCGTACGCACGCCTGTCGCGCGAACGCTTCGACGACGTGATGAAGATGCTCGCCGAAGGCTTCACGAGCCGCCGCGGCGTGCGCGGCGCGTATCTGCATCGCGACGTGGTCGGCGGCACGGTGCGCGGGCGCCGCAACGCGATGATGACCGCGACGACGTCGGGCGGCACGATTCCCGATATGGCCGACTACGCGGTGCTGCTCGAACCGCAGGGCATCCAGGTCGGCACCGTCAACGAGGATTTCGCGATCGAGAGCCTCGCGGGCGACGTGTTCCAGCTCGGCAACCAGTCGTACCGGATCATTCGCGTGGAAACGGGCCGCGTGCGTGTCGAGGACGCGCAAGGCCAGTCGCCGAGCATCCCGTTCTGGCTCGGCGAGGCGCCCGGGCGCAGCGACGAGCTGTCGGCCGCGGTCGGCCGGCTGCGCGCGCGGCTCGACGGGCTGTTCGCCGAAGACGATCGGCACACGGCGGCCGGTGAACGCAAGCGCGCGAGCAGCGACGCGGCCGGCAAGACCGGCACGCGCGGCAAGGCCAGGCAAGCAGCGGAAGCCTGTGCCGTCGCCGATCCGCGCAACGATGCCGACGGCACCGCGATCGGCCCGGCCGAAAGCCGCCTCGCGCCGGCGCTGCGCTGGCTCGTCGACGATCTCCACCTGTCGCCCGACGCAGCCCGCCAGATCGCCGACTACCTCGCACGCACGCGTGCGGCGCTCGGCGCACTGCCAACGCAGGACACGCTCGTGATGGAGCGCTTCTTCGACGAATCGGGCGGCACACAGCTCGTGATCCATTCGCCGTTCGGCAGCCGCATCAACCGCGCGTGGGGACTCGCGCTGCGCAAGCGCTTCTGCCGCAGTTTCAACTTCGAGCTGCAGGCCGCCGCGACCGACGACGCGATCATTCTTTCGCTGTCGCTCGCGCACAGCTTCGCGCTCGACGAAGTGTGGCGCTACCTGCGCTCGGCGAGCGCCGAGCACGTGCTGGTCCAGGCGTTGCTCGACGCGCCGATGTTCGGCGTGCGCTGGCGCTGGAACGCGACGACCGCGCTCGCGCTGCCGCGCTTCACCGGCGGCCGGCGCACCGCGCCGCAGTTGCAGCGGATGAAGAGCGAGGACCTGCTCGCGACCGTGTTTCCCGACCAGGTCGCGTGCCTCGAGAACATCGTCGGCGAACGCGAGATCCCGCACCATCCGCTCGTCGACCAGACGCTCGACGATTGCCTGCACGACGCGATGGATACCGACGGCTGGCTCGCGCTGCTGCGCCGGATCGAAAGCGGCGCGATCGAACTGATCGCGCGTGACCTGCCCGCGCCGTCGCCGCTCGCGGCCGAAATCCTGAACGCGAAACCCTACGCGTTTCTCGACGACGCGCCGCTCGAGGAGCGCCGCACGCAGGCCGTGCAGTCGCGCCGCTGGAGCGATCCCGAATCGGCCGACGATCTCGGCGCACTCGACGCCGACGCAATCGATGCGGTGCGCGACGAAGCGTGGCCGCTCGTGCGCGATGCCGACGAAATGCACGACGCCCTGCTCACGCTGGCCTGCGTCGCCGACAGCGAAGCACATGCGCACGAAGGCTGGCCCGAGCGGCTCGCGGAACTGGCCGAACGCCGCCGCGCGACGAAATTCGTCACGCCCGGCGGCGCCGCGCTGTGGGTGCCGGTCGAACGGCTGGTCTGCATGCGCGCGCTGCATCCCGACGCGCGCGTCATACCCGCGCTGAAGGTACCCGCCCCCTGCGCGCAGCCATGGGAAGCCGATGCCGCGCTCGTCGACGTGATCCGCGCGCGGCTCACCGGATTCGGGCCGCTGACGCTCGACGCCGTCGCGCAGCCGCTCGGCCTGCCGCCTGCGGCGATCGCGACCGCGCTCGCGGCACTGGAGCGCGAAGGCTACGTGATGCACGGCCGCTTCACGCCGGGCGCGACGACCGACGAATGGTGCGAGCGCCACCTGCTCGCGCGCATTCATCGCTATACGGTCAAGCGGCTGCGCCGCGAGATCGAACCGGTCGAGCGCGCCGATTTCATGCGCTTCCTGTTCCACTGGCAGCACCTGACACCCGACACGCGCGGCGCCGGCCGCGACGCGCTCGCGGCCGTCGTCGAGCAACTCGAAGGCTACGAAGCCGCGGCGAGCGCGTGGGAAGACGCACTGCTGCCCGCGCGCCTGACCGACTACACGGCCGGCGGCCTCGACGAGCTGTGCCGCTCGGGCAAGCTCGTGTGGACCCGCATCGGCACACCGGCCCGCGCGGCCGGCACCCCCGTGAAAACGACGCCGGTCGTGCTGCTGCCGCGCCGCCACATCAGCGCATGGCAGGCGCTGCGCGACCCGGACGCGCAACCGGCGCTGTCCGCGCGCGCGGCGCAGGTGCGTGATGTGCTCGCCGCACACGGCGCGATGTTCTTCGACGCGCTGCTCGACGAACTGCACATGCTGCCTGTCGAACTCGAGCAGGCGCTCGGCGAACTCGTGTCGGCCGGCCTCGTGAATGCTGACAGCTTCGCCGGGCTGCGCGCGCTCCTGAAGCCTGCGGTCAAACGGAGCGCGACGTATGCGCCGCGCACGAGGCGCGGCGGCGCACTGATCGGCGGGATGGACGACGCCGGCCGCTGGGCGCTCGTGCAACGCGCTTCGGCACCGGACGATGCGCCGGCACCCGCACCGAAGCGCGGTGCGCCCGCGACCGATCCCGATGCGCTCGAACACATCGCCTGGACGCTGCTGCGCCGCTATGGCGTGGTGTTCTGGCGGCTGCTCGAACGCGAAGCCGACTGGCTGCCGAGCTGGCGCGAACTCGTGCGCGTGCTGCAACGTCTCGAAGCGCGTGGCGAAATTCGCGGCGGACGCTTCGTCGCGGGGCTCGCGGGCGAGCAGTTCGCGCTGCCGGAAGCGATCCCGGTCCTGCGCGAACTGCGTCGCCAACCGGGCGACGGCCAGTACGTGTGCGTGACGGGCGCGGATCCGCTGAACCTGGCCGGCACGCTGTTGCCCGGCGACAAGGTACCCGCGCTGGCCGGCAATCGCGTGCTGTTCCGCGACGGCGTGCCGGTCGCGTCGCTGGTGTCGGGCACGTTCCACTACGCGCCCGAGTTGCCGCCCGCCGCTCGCGAGGATGCACGGCTGCGCCTCGCACGCCGCTACTGACATCGGCTGACATGCGACACGTCGCGGACTACTGAACGCCGCGCCGCATCGCCGCGCCCGTTCGGGTAGCATCGAGCGATTCCCTGCGCGACCGACCGCGCCCAGGACAAGCCTTCCGGAGACTGCCGTTCATGTCCTCGCATGCCGATTCGCCCGCCGTTCATCACGCGGGTTCGCTGACGATTTTCCAGGGCGCCGCGCTGTATATCGGCGCGGTGCTCGGCACCGGCGTCATCGCGTTGCCCGCGCTCGCCGCCGAGGTCGCGGGCCCCGCGTCGCTGCTTGCGTGGGCCGCGCTCGTCGTGCTGTCCGGGCCGCTTGCGGCCACCTTCGCCGCACTCGGCGCGCGCTATCCGGACGCGGGCGGCGTATCGACCTACGCGCGACGCGCATTCGGGCCGAAGGCCGCGGCAATCGTCGGCTGGTGTTTCTATTTCGCGGTGCCGGCCGGTGCGCCGGCCGCCGCGATGTTCGGCGGCGCATACGTCGCGGCCGTCACGGGCGGCGGGCATGCCACGGTCATCGTCACGGCTGCCGCACTGATCACGACGGTGTCGGCCGCGAATGCGTTCGGCGTCACGGTGTCGGGCCGCATGCAGCTCGTTCTGTCGGCGCTGCTCGTCACGCTGCTGCTGGCCGCCGTGCTCGCGTCCGCGCCGCATGCGAGCACGGCCAACCTGCATCCGTTCGCGCCGCACGGCTGGCTCGCGGTCGGCCAGGCGGCCGCACTGCTCGTGTGGAGCTTCGCGGGCTGGGAAGCCATCACGCACCTCGCGGCCGAATTCCGCCGGCCCGCGCACGACATGCCGCGCTCGGCAGGCATCGCGGTCGTGGTCGTCGGCTTTCTGTATCTGTCGGTCGCGGCCGCAAGCGTGATGGTGCTCGGGCCGTCGGCCGGCGCGTCGGGTGCGCCGCTTGCGGAACTGATCGCGGGCGGCATCGGCGGTCATGCACAGGTGCTGGCAGCCGCGGCCGCGCTGCTGCTCACGCTCGGCACGATGAATGCGTATTTCGCGGGCGCGGCCAAGCTCGGCGCGGCACTCGGGCGCGACGGCGCACTGCCCGCGTGGCTCGCGCAAGGCAGCCAGGTCGGCGGCGTGCCGCGCCGCAGTCTCGGCGTGATCGCGGTGCTGGCGGCCGTCGCGCTGGCCGCGACGACGCTCTCGGACGTCGGGCCGAAGCCACTCGTGCTCGTCACGTCCGGGTGCTTCGTGATGGTGTACGGACTTGGCGCCGCGGCCGCGCTGAAACTGCTGCCGCGTGGCGGCATCGCGTATCGCTGCGCGTGGATTTCGCTGGTCGCCGTCGCCGGGCTGTTCCTGACGACCGGATGGTATTTCCTGTGCCCGCTGCTGCTCGCGGGCGGTGCGCTGCTTTATCTGCGGATGGCCGGGCAACGCACGTGATCGCGTGCCGGCGCCCGTGTGCGGACGCGCATGCGTCCGCTCGCAGCAATGCGCAGGCCCACCGCGAACCGGCCGCGCACCATTTCGTCCGCGTCAGGCCGGCACCAGCGCGAAGCTGAGCCGCTTGCCGAGTGCGGTGGCCGCGCTCGCGAGCGTCGCGAGCGTGAGGCTCGTATCGGTTTCGTCGAGCAGCCGGTTGAGCGCGGCGCGGCTGGTCTTCATCCGCGCGGCCATCGCGGTTTTCGTGATGTGCTGCGCCTTCATTTCCTGTCCGATCTGCCACGCGATCACGCGCTTGATCGCGGTGGCGGTGGCCGCTTCGAGCTGGCCGTCATCTTCGAGGAAGGTGTCGAAGTCGCTGCCGATATGCGGGTTGTTCGTGGTCGTCATGGGTACTCCAGTGCATGGCGTGGCCGGCCGGCACGGCGGCGATCGCATGTGCCGGCGCAACCGGGGAATTCAGATGGCGCACGTCAGCGCTTTCAGCCGCGCGACGGTCACGTCGAGATCGTCGGACGGCGTGGCCTGCGATTGCTTGAAGAACGCGTGCAGCAGCACCATCGTGTCGCCGACGACCGTGAACAGCACACGCGCGCTTCGCCGCGGCAACATCACGCGGATTTCCCACAGATCCCTCGACATCTTCCGGACCAGCGGCATGCCGAGCGGCCAGCCGAGTTGAACGGTCTTGATCTCTTCGCCGATCACCCGGCGCTCGATCTGCCCGAGCGCCTTGAGCCATTCGCGCACCGGCTCGTTGCCACGCGCGGTGCGGAAGAACCGCACGCCGAGCGTGATCTGAATCTGCTGTCTCGCCATCGTCGTGTCATCGAGCGTATCAAAAACGGTACGATATGCCAAGCACGACGAAACCCGCTACTGACCGAACGGCTAACGCATGACGCGGAAAGAACGGCAGCCGGACGTTACCCGCCCACGCCCTGCCCGGCGTCTCAACGCTCGCGGCGAGCCGGCTTGCGCGCGCCGCGGGGTGCGCGATGGGTGTGCGCGGCGCCGAACCGTGCCTGCGCGATGTCGCGCACGGCGTCGATCAGCGTCCGGGCGACGGGAGACGGTTGCGCATCGGTGCGCAGCACGAGCCCGACCGGCTCGTCGGTGCCCGCGGACGGCAGCGGCAGCCGCGCGAGCGCACCGGCCGACAGGTCGTACTCGGCCGCATAGAGCGGCACGAACCAGACCGCATCGTTCTCGAGCGTGAGCGCGCGCGCGACCGACACCGACAGCACCTCGATGAACGAATCCAGCGGCGGCGCGCCGCATGCACCGAGCAGTTGCTCGGCGGACTGGCGGATCAGCGTGCCGAACGGCGGCAGCACGACCGGGTAGCGCGCGAGTTCGGCGGCCGGCGCGATGCTCGCCAGCAGCGGATGGCCGGCGCGCACAACCGCGACGAGCGGTTCGTTGTACAACTGCTCGAACGCGAGCCCGATCATCCGCTCCGGCTCCGACAACCGCCCGATCGCGCATTCGATCGCCCCCGCCTTCAGGCGCTCCAGCAGTTCGGCATTCGCGGCCGTTGCGATCCGCACCACGATGCGCGGCCAGCGTGCGGTCAGCGCCTTCATCAGCGCCGGCGCGAGCGATGCCGCAACCGTCGGCAGCATGCCGATTTCGAGCGTCGCCGCAGCCGCGCCGCCTTCTCGCGCGAGCAGCCCGACGCCCTGCCGCAGCGCCAGCACGCACGCATTCGCATGCGGGATGAACAGTTGCGCTTCGCGGGTCGGCTGCGCGCCGTGCCGCCCCCGTTCGAACAACTTCACGCCGAGGATCGATTCCAGTTCGGCGATCGTCTTCGACACGGCCGGCTGCGTGATCGACAGGCTTTCGGCCGCCTTCTGCACGCCGCCCAACTGCGCGACCGCGAGAAAACACTGCAGGTGCCGGAATTTGACGCGGCCGTCGGCGATACGGTTATTCATAACGGGTGGTTATGCGAGTGGCGATGAAATACCATTCTGCATAACTTTCCGGAAAGTCCCAAGCATTCGCCACGACGTCACGCATGACGCCGCAGCGCATGGAATCCGGTCGGCTCCCAGATCCGCTTCGCGATCAACAGGGCCGTGCCGCGCTTCTGCCCGAGCGGCGCGGACGACGATTCCGCATGCAGCGCGGCCACCTTGCTGCTCAGCCGCCGAAGCTCCTGCTCGAGCTCCGAGGCGGCCGCCTCGGTCAGCATTCCTTGCGAAAACGTCATCGTCTCGCCCGGGCCGTCGAAGCGGCTGCCGAGAAAGTCGTCGAGCACGTGCGCACGGAAATACCGGCGTATCGGCCCGCCCGGCAGCCAGTCGAAATCGCGTGCGACGCGCACGCGGATCCGGTCGCCCGGCAGCAGTGCGATCACGTTCATCCGGTCGAGCATCAGCAGGTATTTCACGCACTCGGCCTGCGTCAGGCAATAGGCCGACACGATGTCCTGCACAGTCCAGTAGTTGACCGCGCAAACGGCGACGAGCAGCAGCTTCTCGTCCGATACGAGCAGCGCCTCCTGCTGCTCGGTCAGCACGCGCAAGCGCGGCGCGGAGGCCGACGCCTCCTGCACGAGCTCGGCGAGCGTATAGCCGAGCAGCTGCGCGATCTCCGCGACGCGCTCCAGCGTGAAGCGGCCGCTCGCGAACAGCCGCTTCACGCTCGTCTCGGACACGTCGAGCGCACGCGCGACGTCGCGGTAGGTCATTCCCTGCGCCTTCAGCTGGCGCTTCAGCGTTTCGATGAGTTGGGCGGTCTCGGTCATGCCGGTATCGAAAAACGATGCTCAAGGTCGGATATTAGGCTACTCAAGTATCCATACAAGCACTTTTGGGTACTTGTCTGCATAATCCGCTCCGTCCTGTCACTCCCCGACGGAGCCGCGATGAACACCCGAATCGACACGCCTGCCTGCGACCCGCATTACATCGCGCCCCGCGATGCCCGCGACACGGATCGCACGCTGCCGCTCGCCACGGTGCGCACGCTGGCCGCCAGCGCGCACGTCGGGGATCTCGTGTTCATCCGCGTACCGGGCGGCGCGTCCCGCGACGCGGCAGGCGACGCCGGCGCGTGGGCCGCTCGCTTCGGCATCGTCGTCGATACGTCGGGCGACGAGCCGCTGATCGCCGAGCCCGCGTTTGCGCGGACGAAGCTCACGCCGCTGTCGCGCTTCGTCGCCCGCGCCGACGGTGGACGCATCGCGCTGGCTCGCCGCGTCGCGGCACCGACCGCCGACGCGCAGCGCAACGTGCACGCGCTGGCCGAACAGCGGATCGACGCGCTGCTCTGCGGCCGCTTCAACCTGCTGTCGCAGCGCGGGTTTTGCGAGCACTACGCGAGCGACGTGCTCGGCGCCGACCGCGCCGCGACACCGGCCGCGCTGCTGCGCAGCGGCACGCTGTCGCTCGAATTCGACGGGATCGTATTCGATCCCGCCCGGCCCTAACGACGAGGGACGAAGGACCAACGACGGGCACGCTCGGGGAGACCGGATAACAACGACGACATATAAAAAAGCAGCGACGGGCTGGCTGGAGGGCCGTGCACGGCGTCGTCGCCGACGCCGCGAAGCCCGATCGCTTTTTTCCGCCGGACAGGCCGCCTGTCCGGCGGATTTTCATTGGCGCCGTCGAACATAACGAACGGTTATGCGATTCGCGAAAAAAGGTCATTTTGCATAACTTTACGGATTGGCTAAAGTCTTGCCATCCACTTCGCGAAATACCTATCAGGAGACGCCCGATGGATTCCCCCACGATCCTCACACCGCGCGACTGGCCGTCGCATCCCGCGTATGTCCACCCCGAGTACCGTTCGTCGGTGAAGCGCGGCCCGACCCGCCCGATGATCCCGTTGAAGGAAAAGCTGCGCGACCAGTACGCGCCCGTCTACGGCGCCGAGGATCTCGGCGCGCTCGACCACGACCTGACGAAGAACGCCGTGAAGAACGGCGAGCCGCTCGGCGAGCGCATCGTCGTCACCGGCCGCGTGCTCGACGAAGGCGGCAAGCCCGTGCGCAACACGCTCGTCGAGGTATGGCAGGCGAACGCGGCCGGCCGCTACGTGCACAAGGTCGATCAGCATGACGCGCCGCTCGACCCGAACTTCCTCGGCGCAGGCCGCTGCATGACCGACGCCGAAGGCCGCTACCGCTTCCTGACGATCAAGCCCGGCGCATATCCGTGGGGCAACCATCCGAACGCGTGGCGCCCGAACCATATCCACTTCTCGCTGTTCGGCGACTACTTCGGCTCGCGCCTCGTCACGCAGATGTACTTCCCCGGCGATCCGCTGCTCGCGTACGACCCGATCTTCCAGGGCACGCCGGAAGCGGCGCGCGACCGCCTGATCTCGCGTTTCTCGATGGACATCACCGAAGAAGGCTATGCGCTCGGCTACGAATTCGACATCGTGCTGCGCGGCCGCGACGCTACCCCGATGGAGCGCTGAACCATGACGACGCTGAAGCAAACCCCTTCGCAGACGGTCGGCCCGTACTTCGCGTACGGCCTGTGCCCGCAGCAATACGACTACGACCTGAAGAGCCTGTTCACGCCGACGATCGCCACGCCGGACGCCGAAGGCGAGCACGTGCTGCTGGTCGGTCAGGTGTTCGACGGCGACGGCAACGTCGTCAGCGACGCGGTGCTCGAATTCACGCAGGTGGACGGCGCGGGCCGCTATCCCGCATCGCGTGACGACATCGCGAAGTCCGGCTTCACGGGCTTCGCACGCGTCGGCACGGGCACCGATGCGCAGCACCGCTTCGTCGTCCCGACGGTGAAGCCGGGCCGCATCGCCGACGACGAAGCACCGCACATCAACGTGACCGTGATGATGCGCGGGATTCTGACCCACGCGTTCACCCGCGTGTATTTCGACGACGAAGCCGCGGCGAACGCGGCCGATCCGGTGCTGAACCTGGTGCCGGCCGAACGCCGCACGACGCTCGTCGCGAAGCGCGATGCGCAGCCGGGCCGGCCCGTCGTGTATCGCTTCGACATCCGCATGCAGGGGCCGGACGAGACCGTGTTCTTCGACGTGTGACGCGCGAGCCGGCGCTGGCCGGCTGTGTTTGCACCAAACCGCCGCGTGGCGCGATACCAACAGGTATTACGCCACGCGGCGGTTTTCGTTTTCGGGCCCCAACATTCGATGCCGTGCCGCACCACATCCGGTCTGCATCGCCAACGCCCATGGTTGACGGCTTGCGACCCCGTTCTCAAACGCGCGATTGAAACGCATGCTGCGACAGCACATGAATCGTTCGGGCCGCACGATATCGTTTGCGCGTTATGCGGCGTATGCTTTGCTATCTGCCTATCACCGATGGAATTGAATCGTAAAAAGCAACAATTTCACGATTCGATGCGCGAACGCTGCCCCGCTGGCTGGTCGCGCATTTTTTCTGACCGAGTGCCTTTAAGCGCGTCTGACCGAAACCTGGCAGGCGCGTTTTTTTCGTCCGCGCCCGAAGCATGGCGCCGCACGCGCCGCGCGTCCGCTCCGGCTAGCGGCGAACCTCCAGATACCGGCTCGGCGTTTCGCCGAGGATGCGGCGAAACGCCGACGTAAAGGCGCTCGCGCTCGCGTATCCGAGATCGAGCGCGACACGCGTCACCGGCTGCCCGTCGCTCAGGCGGGTAATCGCCGCCAGCATGCAGACCTGCTGACGCCACGCGGCGAAACTCACGCCGGTCTGCGCGCGGAACAGCCGCGTAAACGTGCGCCGGCTCACGCCCGCATCGGTTGCCACCTGGTCGAGATCGGCCGCGATCGACGGCGACGCGAACAGATGCCGACAGATCTTCGCGAGGCGCGCGTCGGCCGGCAGCGGCGCGTGCAGCGACAACCGCGGCATCGTCGCGATTTCGGCGACCAGCAGCGCCATCAGCTTGCCCGCCCGGCCGTCGACGTCGTACATCGCCGGCAGGTCGATCGCATCGTCGATCAGCTGCCGCAAGAGCGGCGACACGCCGTACACGCCGCACTGGGCCGGCAGCCCCGCTGCCCGGGCCGCGTCTTCCGACACGAACGTGTTGAGCATCGTGACCGGCCCGGTCATCGTCATTTCGTGCCGTACGCCGGCCGGCACCCAGCACGCGCGCTGCGGCGGCACCAGCCAGTGGCCGTGCGGCGTCGACACGCTGATCGTGCCGCACGACGCGAACGCGAACTGCCCGCGCCCGTGCGCGCGCTCAGGAAACGTCGTACCCGCCGCGTAGTCGTTGGCGGTCACCACGACGCTACGGGGAATGTGTTCGCAGGGATCCAGCAGCGTATTTCTCAAGGCCCGAATTCCATCATGAATGACCCGATATCGAAGGCGGGTCACCTTCGATCGGTCTACGATCCGCTCCGCGCTTGCGTGACCGGATGGCCGCAAGACCCGACGGCCGAATCGGCCGGATAGCGACTTCATCGGAGCGGACATGCCCAATACGTTTCATCGCGTGGGGGACGGCCGCCATCGCATCGGCGGCATCCGGTCGGCACGCGTCATCGCAGCATGAACGACATGGCCGACAGGCTGTTCAGCGTGCGCACCACGTGCTCGACCGACGGCCCGTCGAAGCGCAGCGTCACCGCGTCGACCCGCTCGAGCGACGGCAGCACGCAGAACAGATCGGCGAGCGCGGCCGTCTGCACGCGCAGCGTGCAAGCGGCCGGCGCGGGCCGATGCACGGTCGCGCGCCAGCCGGACGACAGCGCATGCGCGACCGTTTCGCGTGCGGCGATCGCGATGCGCGCGCAGGACGCGGCCGGCGTGAGCGTGTCGCCGCTCGATGCGCCGCCGGCCGTCTTGACCGTCTCGAAACGCGCGTCCGGAAACAACGGCCGGGTTTCCTCGGCGAACACGTCGTCGCCCGACGCCAGCGCGACGTGCGCGCCGTATTCGCGCGCCAGCGCGCCGTACAGCCCGGCTTCGCCGAGTTCGACGCCGTTCAGCCACACCTGCGTGAACGCGAAGCTGTTGATGGTGTGCGCAAGCACGCCGCGCGTCTGCGATTTCGCGTGAAAGCCGATCATGAACACGAGGTCGGGCTGCTGCTCGAGGCCCGCCATCATCCCCAGCGGGCGCGGCTTGCCGAGCACGACGCGTGCACGGGCATCGAGCCCGTCGGGCAGCAAGTTGCGAAAGCCGCCATGCGAATCGTTGACCCAGACGGCCTGCGCGCCGCCCGCGAACGCGCCTTCGATCGCCGCGTTCGCCTCGGCGGTCATCCAGCGGCGCGCGCGTTCGTATTCCGGATTACCGGCACGCGTCTGCTCGACGGCGAACACGCCGGCGACACCCTCGATGTCGGTCGAGATCAGAATCTTCATGAATGGATCGGACTTCCTTCGTTGCCTTCGTTGAATAACCGATCGAGATCGGGCACCGCGTCGCGCAGCGATTGCCGCACGTGGCCGTCGCGGCCGGCCACGGTCACGGCCTGCAGCAGCGCGTCGGCGATCGCATGCTCGACGCTTTCGGCCGCGGCCATGAACAGCGGATCGAGCGCCGCATCGGCCACGAGGGCCGGCAGCGCGACGGTCGACGCGTCGTGCGCGATCGTGTATGCGGTGGAAAAGGCGAGCGCGATGTCGCCGCTGCCATGCCCGTAGACCGAGCCGGTGCGGGCGAGCCCCGCGCCGGCGCGGCGCGCAAGCCGCGACAGTTGCCTCGCGTCGAGCGGCGCATCGGTCGCGAGCAGCAGGATGATCGAGCCCTGCTCGGGCGCCGCCGCGTGCGCGTCCGCGGCGGCGCGCCGCTGCGCGACGACACGCCCGAGCGGCACGCCGCCGAGCGTCAGCATCGGCAGCCGCCCGAAATTCGCGAGCACGAGCGCGCCGACCGTATATGGCCGGCCGGCCGCGACGGCCACGCGCGATGCGGAGCCGATCCCGCCCTTCAGGTCGAAACACGACATCCCGCGCCCGGCGCCCACCGCGCCACGCGCGAAGTCGCGCGCCGCCGTGCGGCACGCGTCGTCGTAATGCGCGGCCGTCACCGCGAACGCCTGGATGTCGTTCAGATAGCCGTCGTTGCACTCGAACACGAGCGGGTTGACGGTCGACCAGTCACGGCCGATGTGCGGATTCTCCGCGATCGCCGCGCGGATCTGTGCCTGCGCGACCGCGCCGACGCCGAACGTGTTGGTCAGCGCGATCGGCGTATCGAGCGTGCCGAGTTCGTCGACCTGCACGAGCCCGACGCTCTTGCCGAAGCCGTTGATCACGGCCGCGCCGGCCGGCACCTTGCTGCGGTACAGGTCGCCCGGATGCGGCTTCACGACGGTGACGCCCGTCTGCACGTCGCCGGCATCGAGCGTCGCATGGCCGACCGTCACGCCCGGCACGTCGGCGATCGTGCCGCGCGGCCCGGCCGGCAGCGTCGCGGCCCACATCGGGACTGCACGCATCAGCGCCGCTCCAGCTTCGGGTCGAGCGCGTCGCGCAGCCCGTCGCCGAGCAGGTTGAACGCGAGCACGGTCAGGAAGATCGCGAGACTCGGGAAGATCGCGACGTGCGGCGCGGTCACCATGTCCGCGCGCGCCTCGTTGAGCATCGCGCCCCACTCCGGCGTCGGCGGCTGCGCGCCGAGCCCGAGGAACGACAGGCTCGCGGCCGTGATGATCGACGTGCCGATCCGCATCGTGAAGTAGACGACGACCGACGACACGGTGCCCGGCAGGATGTGCCGCATGATGATCGTCCAGTCGGACGCGCCGATGCTGCGCGCGGCTTCCACGTAGGTCATGTGCTTGAGCATCAGCGTGTTGCCGCGCACGAGCCGCGCGAACGCCGGAATGCTGAAGATCGCGACCGCGCAGATCACGTTGATCATCCCGTTGCCGAGGATCGCGACCACGCCGATCGCGAGCAGGATCCCCGGGAACGCGAACAGCACGTCGGCCACGCGCATCGTGATGCGGTCCCACCAGCCTTCGTAGTAGCCGGCGAGCAGCCCGAAGAACGTGCCGATGAGCGCGCCGAGCGCGACCGAGAAGAAGCCGGCCGCGAGCGAGATGCGCGTGCCGGTGACGATCCGGCTGAAGATGTCGCGGCCGAGCGAGTCGACGCCGAACCAGTGCACGGCCGACGGCCCCGAATTCAGCGCCTCGTAGTCGAAATAGTTCTCCGGATCGAACGGCACGATGTGCGGGCCGACGAACGCGAGCACGACGAGCGCCAGCACGAAGCCGCCGGCGACCAGCGCGACGGTCTGCTTGCGGAACTTGCGCCAGAATTCGCGCCACGGCGTGCGGATCGCGCTCGATGCGGCCGACGCCGCGGGCTGGACAGTCGCGTTCATGCGCGCCTCACTCTCACTTGAACCGGATGGTCGGGTTGATGACCGCGTACAGCACGTCGACGGTCAGGTTGATCAGGATGAACTCGAGCGAGAACAGCAGCACGATCGCCTGGATTACCGGGTAATCGCGCATCGTCACCGCATCGACCAGCAGGCGCCCGAGCCCCGGCCAGTTGAACACGGCCTCGACGACGATCGAGCCGCCGAGCAGGAAGCCGAACTGCAGCCCCATCATCGTGACGACCGGGATCATCGCGTTGCGCAGGCAGTGCTTGAGCACGACCATCGGCTCGTGCACGCCCTTGGCGCGCGCGGTGCGCACGTAGTCCTCGTTGAGCACCTCGACGAACGACGCACGCGTGAAGCGCGCCATCACGGCCGCGACCGCGGCGCCGAGCGTCAGCGACGGCAGCACGTAGCTCTTCCACGTGCCGTCCGGCACGACCGGCAGCCAGCCGAGCTTCACCGAGAAGATCTCCATCAGCAGCATGCCGAGCGCGAACGCCGGAAACGAGATGCCCGACACCGCGATCGTCATCCCGAGGCGGTCGGGCCAGCGGTTGCGCCATACCGCCGACGCGATCCCGATCGCCATCCCGAACGCCGTCGCCCAGACCATGCTGACGAGCGTCAGCAGCAGCGTCGGCATGAAGCGCTCGCCGATCTCGGTCGACACCGGCCGCTTGCTGCGCGTCGACGTCCCGAAATCGCCGTGCGCGATCTTCACGAAGAAGTTCGCGAACTGCGCGGGCAGCGGCCGGTCGAGCCCGAGATCGGCGCGCACGAGCGCGACCGTCGCGTCGTCGGCTTCCGGGCCTGCCGCGAGCCGTGCCGGGTCGCCCGGCAGCAGGTGCACGAACAGGAACACCAGCACCGCGACGATCGCGAGCGTGGGCAGCAGGCCGAACAGGCGTTTGACGAGAAAATTCAGCATGGGGCACCGATCGAATCAGCGCGCCGGCAGCTTGCGCCGCCGGCGCCGCACAGCGGGCAAACCGCCGTCATTTCACCGAGATTTCGTCGAAGTTGAACGAACCGTCCGGCATCACGTACATGCCGTGCAGGCGCTTGTTGCGCGCATAAACGATCTTCTCCTGCACCAGGAAGATCCACGGCGCGTCGGCCCACACCTGCTTCTGCGCATCGGCATACAGGGTGGCCTTCTTCGCGCGGTCGGTCGTCTCCAGCGCCTTCGCGAGATCGTCGTCGACGGCACCGTTCTTGTAGTACGCGGTGTTGTAGAGCTTCGGCGGCACCGACGTGGACGCGAGCAGCGGCGACAGCGCCCAGTTCGCCTCGCCCGTCGAGGCCGACCAGCCGCTGTAGTACATCCGTACCGGTGCGGTCGCCGGATCCTGCGCGCTCTCGACCTTCGCGACCCGCTCGCCGGCCTCGAGCGCCTGCACCTGCACCTTCACACCGACCTGCGCGAGCTGCTGCTGGACGAACTGGATCAGCTTCTGCGCCGTCGAATGGTTGTACGCGGACCAGAGCGTCGACTCGAAGCCGTTCGGATAACCGGCCTCCTTCAGCAGCGCGCGCGCCTTCGCCGGATCGTACGGCCAGGGTCCGAGCTTGGTCGCATATTCGACGCCCACCGGAGCAACACCCGTCTGCGGGGTCGCGTAGCCGGCGAACACGACCTTCGCGAGCGCTTCCTTGTTGACCGCGTAGTTCAGCGCTTCACGCACCTTCGGATTGTCGAACGGCTTCTTCTGCGTGTTCAGCGAGATGTAGCGCTGGATGATCGACGGCCGCTCGATCAATTCGACTTTCGGGTTGCTCTTCAGGTCGGCCGCCTGCTCGAACGGAATCGTGAACGCGAAATCCGCCTCGCCGGTCTTGAGCAGCGCTGCGCGCGTGTTGTTGTCGACCACCGGCTTCCAGTCGATCGAATCGACCTTCGGATAGCCCTTCTTCCAGTAGCCGGCAAACTTCTTCACCTTCATGTCGTCGGTCTGCTTCCATTCGACGAACTCGAACGGGCCCGTGCCGACCGGATGCAGCGACACGTCGTGCCCCCACTTCTTCAGCGCGGCGGGCGAAATCATCACCGCCGACGGGTGCGCGAGCGTGTTGATGAAAGCGGAGAACGGCTCGTGCAGCGTGAACCGCACCGTCATCGGATCGACCACCTCGGTCTTCTCGATCACGCGGAACAGCCCGTAACGCTTCAGCTTGTTCGCCGGATCGGTCACGCGGTCGAAGTTCGCCTTCACCGCGGCGGCGTTGAAATCGGTGCCGTCGTGGAACTTCACGCCCGGACGCAGCTTGACCGTGTATGTCTTCGCATCGGGGCTGGCTTCATAGCTCGTCGCGAGCACGTTCACGAGCTTCATGTCCTTGTCGAAGCCGAACAGCCCTTCGTAGAAGGACTTGACGACGGCTTGCGACACCGTGTCGTTCGCGTCGTACGGGTCCATCGTCGTGAACGTCGAGTACACGGCGACCACGACGTTCTGTTGCGCGAACGCGGGCGCCGCGACCGACAGCGCGAGCGCGCCGGCTCCCGCAGCGAGGAACGCGCGCGGACGGAACATCGGGAACGAATGCGGCTTGTTCATTTTGTCTGGCTCCTGTGGATGATTCGGTAACGCGTGGTGGAAATCGCGGCGTGACTGCATCCGCTCGGGAAAATGACGCCGTTGCCTGGCGCGTGCGCAGCTGCGGTCCATATGCGCCTCGCCGTGCAATCAATACGCGCCGCCGACGCGATGCGTCGCGACGTAGTGATCGGGGCCGACCGCGACGAGCGGCGCGACGACCGGCTCGTCGCCGGCCGCGCGGATCGGGCTCGGAATCTCGTCCGCGGCGAGCTGGCGCGGTGCATGCCGGCGCGCGGGGTCGGCCACCGGCACCGCGCTCATCAGCTTCCTCGTGTACGGATGCTGCGGCGCCTCGAACACCGCACGGCGCGGGCCGATCTCGACGATCTGGCCGAGATACATCACCGCGACCCGATGGCTGATGCGCTCGACGACGGCCATGTCGTGCGAGATGAACAGATACGCGACGCCGAGCTCGCGCTGCAGGTCGAGCATCAGGTTCACGATCTGCGCCTGCACGGACACGTCGAGCGCGGACACCGATTCATCGGCGATCACGACCTTCGGATTCAGCGCGAGCGCGCGCGCGATGGCGATCCGCTGGCGCTGGCCGCCCGAGAATTCGTGCGGATAGCGGCGCGCGGACTCAGGCGGCAGGCCGACCTTGTCGAGGAGCCAGTCGACGCGCGCCTGCGCTTCGCGGCCGCTCGCGACGCCGTGCACGAGCAGCGGCTCCATGATCGAGAAGCCGACCGTCAGGCGCGGGTTCAGCGACGCGAACGGATCCTGGAAGATGAACTGGATGTTCCGGCGCAGCGCCTGCAGGTCATGGCCCTTCAGCGCGCTGATGTCGCGGCCGTCGAATTCGATCGAGCCGCTCTGCGATTCGACGAGGCGCAGCAGCGAGCGGCCGGTGGTCGACTTGCCGCAGCCCGATTCGCCGACGAGCGCAAGCGTCTCGCCCGCGCGCAGTTCGAAGCTCACGCGCTCGACCGCGTGCACGTACTGCGACACACGGCCGAACACGCCGCTCTTCACCGGAAAGCGCGTGACGAGATCGCGCACGCGCAGGATCGGCGGTGCGGCCGGATCGACATGCGGCTGCCCGGCGGCGGGGGTCGCGGCCGCATCGCGCGCGTCGTTCGCGGCAGGCGCCGGCGCGGCGGCACTCGCGCCGTCCACCTTCAGCAGCGGGAATTTCTCGGGGATATCGGTGCCGTGCATCGAGCCGAGCCGCGGCACGGCCGCGAGCAGCGCACGCGTGTAGCGATGCGCGGGCGTCGCGAAAATGCGCTCGGACTCGCCCTCCTCGACCTTCTCGCCGCGATACATCACGAGCACGCGATCGGCCACTTCGGCAACCACGCCCATGTCGTGCGTGATGAAGATCACGCCCATGTTCATTTCGTCCTGCAGGCCGCGGATCAGTTGCAGGATCTGCGCCTGGATCGTCACGTCGAGCGCGGTGGTCGGTTCGTCGGCGATCAGGAGCGCGGGCCGGCACGACAGCGCCATCGCGATCATCACACGCTGCCGCATCCCGCCGGACAACTGGTGCGGATAGCGCGCGAACACGCGGCGCGCCTCCGGAATGCGCACGAGATCGAGCAGCCGCAACGCTTCCGCGCGCGCTTCCGTCGGGCTCTTCGACTGGTGCAGCGCGATCGCCTCGCTGATCTGGTCGCCGACCGTAAACACCGGGTTCAGCGACGTCATCGGCTCCTGGAAGATCATCGCGATGTCCGCACCGCGGATCCCGCGCATCGTCGCGGCGCTCGCCTGCGCGAGGTCGACGACAGCACCGCCTCGGCGCCGCAACGCGATCCGGCCGCTCGTGATCTCGCCGCCGCCGTGCTCGACGAGCCGCATCAGCGCGAGCGACGTGACCGACTTGCCGGAGCCCGATTCGCCGACGATCGCAAGCGTCTCGCCGCGATCGACGTGAAACGACACGTTGCGCACCGCGTCGAACGTCGCGTGTTCGCGGCGGAACACGACCGACAGGTCGTCGACGGCGATGACACGCTGTTCCGGCAGCACCAGCGCGGACGGGGTTCGGCTCGAAGTCATGCGAAGGTCTCCTCGTACGATCCGGAATCAGGCCGCATCGTCGCGATAAATGCCGACCACGGGCGTCTCGCCGACGCGCGCGTAGCCGCGATACATCCCTTCCGTGTTGAACGGCATCGCGACGTTGCCGTGCGCGTCGACCGCGACGATCCCGCCGCGCCCTGCCAGGCGCGGCAGCTTGTTCATCACGACGTCGTGCGCGGCGTCGGCGAGCGACGCGCCGCGATAGGCCATCTGCGCGGCCACGTCATGCGCGGTCGCGAGCCGGATGAACATCTCGCCGGTGCCCGTCGCGGATACCGCGCAGGTCGCGTCGTCCGCATAGCAGCCGGCGCCGATGATCGGCGAATCGCCGACGCGTCCGGGCTGCTTGTTCGTGATGCCGCCGGTCGACGTCGCCGCCGCGACATGGCCGTGCATGTCACACGCGACCGCGCCGACCGTGCCGTGCTTGCGGTCGGGATCGAGCGGCTCGGCCGGCTGCCCGGCGCCGAACGAGAAGGTCGCGGCATCGTGATCGAGCATCGTGCCGGCGGCCGCCGCGCGCGCCTTGAGCCACTGCGCACGACGCGCTTCGGTGTCGAAGTAGCCGGGCTCGGCGAGTTCGAGGCCCTGTGCGGCCGCGAACGCGTCGGCGCCCGCGCCCGCGAACAGCACGTGCTCGCTCGCCTCCATCACGCGCCGTGCGGCGAGGACCGGATTGCGCACGCGGGTCGCGCAGCAGATCGCGCCGGCCGCGAGCGTCGTGCCGTCCATCACCGCCGCGTCGAGTTCGTGCTTGCCTTCGGCCGTATAGACGGCGCCGCGCCCGGCGTTGAACAGCGGACAGTCTTCAAGCATCCGCACCGCGACGGTGACGGCATCGAGCGCGCTGCCGCCGTCGGCGAGCACCTGTTGCGCGGCCTGCAGGATCGCGGTGAGTTCGGCGCGGTACTGGCGTTCGGTATCGGTGTCCATCGCATCGCGCAGGATCGTGCCTGCACCGCCATGAATCGCGACGATCGCGGGTGAAGTCATGATTTTTTCGGACCGGAGGAAGAAGGGTTGACGGCCGGCAGCGCCGCTTGCGGCTGGACCAGCCACGGCAACAGGAATTCGGTCATTTCAGCGGCAGACTTCGCGGAGCGGTGCGTGCGCAGCGCGACCGCGTCGATCAGCGCCTCGATCATCGTCAGCACGGCCGCTTCCGACGTGGCCGCGAAACGCCGCTCGGCCTTGACGTACAGATTCAGCGACGCGATCGGTGCAAGCGGCGAAGCGGGCCCGTCGGAGATGCCGAGCACGCGCGCGCCACGCGCCGCCGCGCGGCGGGCCAGCTCGATCGTGTCCTTCACGTAGCGCGGAAACGCGAGCGCGATCACGAGATCGCGCGAGTCGGCCGTGTACAGGCGCCGCGCCGCATGCGACGGGCCGCCGAGCAGCGCGAGCGACTGCACGTTGTCGTGGCACACCGACAAGCCATGTTCCACCAGCCCGGCCAGAAACGCGCTCGAGCCGGCGCCAAGGATCAGCACGCGCCGCGCGCCGACGATCGCCTCGACGGCCGCCTCGACATCGGCCGCATTCAGCTGCGCGCGCGTGTTCTCGATGTTCGCGACGGCCTGGTCGAACACCGCGTCGATCCATGCGGCGCCGCGCACGCCCTGCTCCTGTTCCTGCTCCTGCGCGGACCGCAGCCGCTCGACGGGCCCAAGCGTCGCCTCGAAGCCGCGCACGAGTGCCGCGCGCATCGCCGGATAGCCGTCGAAGCCGAGCGCCTTCGCGAAGCGGTTCGCGGTCGCGATCGATGCGTTCACCGCCTGCGCGAGTTCGTCGATCCGCATCGTCGCCGCGCGGAACGGATTCGCGAGCACGAACTCGCCCATCCGGCGGTGGATCGGCGTCATTCGCGGCATGGCCGACGCGATGCGCTCCGCGATCACGGATTCATCCTGACTGGCATCGTGCGGAACGAGAGGCGTCATGCGAATGGTTTTGCAAGGTGGATGAAAATCAATTTACACAATCCGCCGACCGGAAAAAAATAAATTTTCATCAGGGTTGTCACGCCCCCTGCCGGGCCCGGCTGATGCAGTCGCTCGCGCGAAGGCCGCTCGGCACCGTCAGGCGGGCGTTCGGCGCTCAGTCGTCGTGCGACGCACCAGACACCGCATCCGCAGACTCATCGGGAAAACCCCGGGCACGTTCGTTCGAATGCAGATTCACGTTGACCGGATTCGAATTCGAACATAGGATGTTCGAAAATGATCAGTCGTCAGATAACATTGGCTTCCAACCGGAGTGGAATGTTCGATTGAACACGGTTATTCCGGGAAAAATCGGGCGTATCGGCGCCTATCAAGATCGGACATCGTACAAATAAGACGCGGCGAGCCCCCCCGCCGGGCAACTTGCATGGATCAGGAGACAGCAGTGAAAACAGTCAAGGCGTTGCGCTGGTGGATCATCGTGCTGGTATGTCTCGGCACGATCCTCAACTACCTCGCACGAAATTCCCTCGCGGTGCTTGCGCCGGAGCTGAAGCATGTGTTCGACATTTCGACGCAGCAATACTCGTACATCGTCGGCGCGTTCCAGATCGGCTACACGATCATGCAGCCGGTGTGCGGGTTCGTCGTCGACCTGATCGGGCTGCAGCTCGGGTTCGCGCTGTTCGCGATGCTGTGGTCGGTGGTCGGCGTCGCGCACGGCTTCGCGTCGGGCTGGCTGTCGCTCGGCATCCTGCGCGGCTTGCTCGGGCTGTTCGAGGCCGCCGCGATTCCGTCGGGGATGAAGGCCGTCGCCGAATGGTTTCCCGATCGCGAGAAATCGGTCGCGGTCGGCTATTTCAACGCGGGCACGTCGCTCGGCGCCGCGATCGCGCCGCCGCTCGTCGTGTTCCTGTCGATGCGGTTCGGCTGGCAATCCGCGTTCATGGTCACCGGCGCGCTCGGCTTCGCGTGGGCCGCGCTCTGGTACACGCAGTACCGGTCGCCGGCCGATCATCCGCGCCTCACGTCGCAGGAGCGCATGCTGATCCGCGACGGCCAGGCCACGATGCCGGCCGTGTCGAAGCGCCGGATTCGCGACGTCGTCACCGCGCGCCGTTTCTGGGCGATCGCGCTGCCGCGCTTCTTCGCGGAACCCGCGTGGCAAACCTTTAGCTTCTGGATTCCGCTGTACCTCGCCACCGAGCGCCACATGGCGCTCACGCAGATCGCCATCTTCGCGTGGATGCCGTTTCTCGCGGCCGACCTCGGCGGCATCGCCGGCGGCTACCTGTCGCCCTACCTCGCGAACCGGTTCAAGCTGCCGCTCGTATGGTCGCGCGTCGCCGGCGTCGCGCTCGGCGCGGTGCTGATGCTCGGGCCGGCGATGATCGGGCTCGTGTCGTCGCCGTATACCGCCATTGCCCTGTTCTGCGTCGGCGGCTTCGCGCACCAGATGATCTCCGCGCTCGTCAACACGCTGTCGGCCGACGTGTTCGATCCCGAGGAAGTCGGCACCGCCAGCGGCTTCGCGGGCATGGCCGCGTGGATCGGCGGGCTCGGCTTCTCGCTGCTGGTCGGCGCGCTCGCCGACAAGATCGGCTACGCCCCGCTGTTCGCATGCCTCGGCCTGTTCGACATCATCGGCGTCACGCTGCTCGCGATGCTGATCCGCGGTCAGTCGAAGCAGGAACGCCTGCTCGCGCAGCACGCCTGACCTCCGCACTCACCAGGAATCGCCTTCATGACTTCGCTTCTTCATCCGCCCGTGTTCCGCGTCGCCGCCCGGCAGGCGAACCGTGTGCTGCTCGCGTCCGACACGGGCGCGACCCTCGAGATCTTCGTGCTCGAGGACGACATCGTGCGCGTGCGCGTGCTGCCCGACGCGACGGCGCGCAATCCGCGCACGTGGACGATCGCACCGGGCCTCGATGACGTGCCGCTCGAAGGCCGCGACCGTCTCGACCTGAGCGGCTTCGCGCTGCCCGCCTACGACTTCGCCGAAGACGGCGGCGGCGTGCGCATCGAGACCACGCAGATCCGTCTCGCCGTGAGCCGGCAAGGCGGCCATTGCACGTGGTCGATGCGCGGCGCCGACGGCGCGTGGCGCGTCGTGCTCGCCGACCGCGCGACGCAGGCGTACAACTTCGGCTGGTGGGACAACCGCGCCTATCACTATGTCGCACGCGAACGCGGCGACAAGGTGTTCGGCCTCGGCGAACGCGCGGGCGACCTCGACCGCACCGGCGCGCGCTTCGAGATGCGCAACATCGACGCGATGGGCTACAGCGCGAAGCACACGGACCCGCTCTACAAGCACATTCCGTTCTACGTGACGTGGTCGCCCGACGCGTGCCAGGGCTTCGGGCTCTTCTACGACACGCTGTCGGATTGCGCATTCGACATGGGCCGCGAGCTCGACAACTACCACGGGCTGTATCGCTACTTCGTCGCCGAGCACGGCGATCTCGACTACTACTTCATCGCGTCGCCGGACACGCCGCTCACGGCCGCACGGCGCTTCACGTGGCTCACCGGGCGCCCGGCGCGCACGCCGAAATGGGGGCTCGGCTATTCGGGCTCGACGATGAGCTACACCGATGCGCCGGACGCACAACGGCAGATGAACCAGTTCGTCGAGCAGTGCGACGCGCACGACATCCTGTGCGATTCGTTCCACCTGTCGTCGGGCTATACGTCGATCGGCGCGAAGCGCTACGTGTTCAACTGGAACCGCGACAAGTTCCCCGACGCGAAGGGATTCGTGCAGCACTACCGCGACCACGGCATCCGCCTGTGCGCGAACATCAAGCCGTGCCTGCTGCGCGACCACCCCGCTTTCGACGACGCCGCGCGGCGCGGGCTGCTGATCCGCTCGGCGTCCGGCGAGCCGGCGTGGGTGCAGTTCTGGGACGAGGTCGGCGCATATATCGACTTCACGCAGCCGGACGCCTACCGCTGGTGGCGCGAACAGGTCACGTCGGCGCTGCTCGATTACGGGATCGAGTCGACGTGGAACGACAACAACGAATACGAGATCTGGTCGCCCGACGCGATCGCGCACGGTTTCGGCCAACCGTTCCCCGCGCGCGAGGCGAAGGTGCTGCAGACGATGCTGATGATGCGCGCATCGCGCGAAGCGCAGCGCACGCATGCGCCGGCGCAGCGGCCGTTCCTCGTGTCGCGCTCCGGCGGCGCCGGCATGCAGCGTTATGTGCAGACCTGGTCCGGCGACAACACCACGTCGTGGGAAACGCTGCGCTACAACCTGAAGATGGGCCTCGGGCTCGCGTTGTCGGGCGTGTCGAACATCGGCCATGACATCGGCGGCTTTTCCGGTCCCGCGCCGTCGCCCGAACTGCTGCTGCGCTGGGTGCAGTTCGGCATCTTCATGCCGCGCTTCAGCATCCATTCGTGGAATGACGACGGCACCGTCAACGAGCCGTGGATGTATCCGGAGATCACCGCGCAGATCGCGTCGCTGATCAAGCAGCGCTACCGGCTGCTGCCTTATCTCTATCACCTGCTGTGGCTGTCGACCACGCGCTACGAGCCCGTGCTGCGGCCGACCTTCGGCGACTTCCCCGGCGACCCGCGCTGCTACGACGAATGCGACGACATGATGCTCGGCGACGCGCTGCTGGTCGCGCCGGTCGTCGACGCCGGTCGCACGGAGCGCTCGGTCTACCTGCCGTCCGGTGCGCGCTGGCTGTGCTGCGCGAGCGCGCAATCGTTCGACGGCGGCGCGAGCGTGACGCTGCCCGCGCCGCTCGACACGCCGGTGATGCTGTTGCGTGAAGGCCGCGTGCTGCCGCTGAACGTCGCCGGGCAACGGTTCGGCGCGCGCGCGGACACGCGCGGCTTCCTCGTCGCGCCGCGCCTCGGGGACGGCGTCGCGTACGGCGAATGCGTCGAGGACGACGGCGAAACGGAAGCGTGGCGCGACGGCGAATACGGGCTGTGGCGCATCGAGACCGGACGCCAGGCGTCGGGCGAACTCGGCGTGTCGGTCCGCTGGGACGGCCGCATGCATCGCCCGGCCGAGCGTGTCGAGATCCTGCTGCCGGCGTCGCTGCAAGGCGCGCTTGCCGTACGCGGTGCGCGCATCGAACACGATGCCCGCGACGGCGCGTGGCGTCGCATCGTCATGGCACTCGACGACTGACCGCGCAAGCGCGGGCAAGCGCCGAACCCTGATCGGGCGGGCCGTACCCGCGGCCCGCCCCTCCCCCCTCCACCAAAGAGGAGGCCGGTCAGCCTCCCGCCCCCCTGAAGAGACTTGGAGATCGACAATGAAATCAGCGCAACATCGCTATGCAATCCTGATTTTATCGGCCGCGTCGCTCGGCGCTTCCGTCGCCCATGCACAGAGCAGCGTGACGCTGTACGGCGTGGTCGACGATTCGCTCGCGTACGTGAACAACCAGCAAGGCCACTCGAACGTGTACATGCGCGACGGCAACCTGTATGCGTCGAAGTTCGGGCTGCGCGGCGACGAGGATCTCGGCGGCGGCACGCACGCGATCTTCGACCTGCAGTCCGGCTTCAACCTGAACACCGGCGCGCAAGCTTCCGCCGGCACGATCTTCAACCGCCAGGCCTTCGTCGGGCTGCGCAACGACCATTACGGCACGGTCACGGCCGGCCGCCAGTACACGCCGTACTTCCTGCTGGTCGGCCCGTACGCGTCGAGCAGCTGGCTGACCGGCGCGACGGGCGCGCATCCGGGCGACATCGACGGCCTCGACACGACGGTCCGCGTGAACAACTCGGTCACCTACACGTCGCCGACCTTCTCCGGACTGACCGCGAGCGCGATGTACGCGTTCGGCGGCATCGCCGGCGCGACCGGCAAGGGCAACACGTTCAGCGCCGCGCTGCGCTATGCGAACGGGCCGGTCGGGATCGCGGCCGGCTACCTGCGCATCAACAGCTCGGGTTCGTCGGCGGGCTTCCTGAATCCGGCGACCGCGGCGTCGGGCAGCTTCGCGGTGTCCGCGCTGAACCAGGGCTACCTGACCGCGAAGGCCGTCGAGCAGGTCGCGGCCGCCGGCAACTACACGCTCGGCAACCTGACGATGGGCCTCAACTACTCGAACGTGAAGTACCTGCCCGGCAACGGCTCCGCGTTCACCGACACGGCCGTGTTCAACACCTACGGCGCGCTCGCCGCGTACCGCTTCACGCCGACCTTCTCGGTGGCCGGCGCGTTCTCGTACACGCTCGCGTCGAAGGCGAACGGCGTGTCGGACGCGGCCCGCTACCAGCAGTATTCGCTGAAGGAGTCGTACAGCCTGTCGAAGCGCACGACGCTCTATGCGCTGCAGGCGTACACGCATTCGAGCGGGCAGACGCTCGGCGCGCTGGGTGCCGGCCATATCGTCGACGCGATGCCGATCGTCGGCGATTCGCAGCAGCTCACGCCGTCGACGACGCACGGCCAGTTCGTCGGCATGGCCGGGATCGCCGTGACGTTCTGAACCCACCCGGCAGCGCATCGCCCGCCTCCGCCCCGGACGATCGGCACCGTCCGGGGCGCCGGCTGACGCTCCTCGTCCTCTGCTTCATTCGCACGCAGCGCGCGGCGTGCGGGTTTTCGCGATCACCCCGATACCTTACAATTCGTCAGGTTGATCCCTGCTGCATGCCCCTTCTTGCAGTCCTGACACCGCGGTACACTCGACGCACGCCGTATCAGGGTCCGACGCGCGACCTGCGCGCCGGGCGGCGTCGCGCCTCGTTGCGCCCACAACTGGATGCCAGCCATGCCAGATTCCCGTCCCTCGCCCCGCACGACATTCAAGCCGCAGGTCGTGCTGCCCGCGCTCGCGGTCATCGGCGCACTGCTCGTCGTATGCGCGCTGCTCCCGAACGAAGCCGGCGCGCTGTTCTCCTCCGGCCAGCAATGGGTCGTCGCACGCTTCGACTGGTTCTACGTGCTCGCCGTCACCACCTTCCTCGTGTTCCTCGTGCTGGTCGCGGCAAGCGACTTCGGCAACATCCGACTCGGCCCCGACGACGCCGAACCCGAGTTCAGCTTCCTGTCGTGGACAGCCATGCTGTTCGCGGCGGGCATGGGAATCGGCCTCATGTACTTCGGCGTCGGCGAGCCGATGCAGCACTTCCTGAAGCCGCCGACCGTCGACCCCGGCACGCCTGCCGCCGCACGCGAGGCGATGCTGATGACCTTCTTCCACTGGGGCTTCCATGCGTGGGCGATCTATGGGCTGATGGGGCTCGTGCTCGCGTACTTCGGTTTCCGCTACAACCTGCCGCTGACGCTGCGCTCCGGGCTGTATCCGGTGCTGCGCGAACGCGTGAACGGCTGGATCGGCCACACGGTCGATGCGTTCGCGCTGGTCGGCACGGTCGCGGGCATCGCGACGACGCTCGGCTACGGCGTGATGCAGATGAGCGCGGGCCTGCATACGGTCGCCGGCTGGGACACGAGCGGCAACGCGTTCCGCATCGGGCTCGTCGCGATCGTCGTGATCCTGGCCGGCGCATCGGCCGCGAGCGGCCTCGACAAGGGCGTGCGGCGGCTGTCCGAGCTGAACCTGCTGCTGGCTTTCCTGTTGCTCGCGTTCGTGGTCGTCGCGGGTCCGACGTCGTTCCTGCTGCGCGCGCTCGGCGACAACATCGGCCAGTACCTGTCGAATCTCGTCGACCTGTCGTTCCGCACCTATGCCTACGCGCCGCCGCGCGAGGAAGGCTGGTTCGGCGGCTGGACGATCCTCTACTGGGCATGGTGGGTATCGTGGTCGCCGTTCGTCGGCATGTTCATCGCGCGGATCTCCCGCGGCCGCACGATCCGCCAGTTCGTGATCGGCGTGTTGCTCGTGCCGACCGCATTCAATCTCGTGTGGATGACCGTGTTCGGCAACAGCGCGATCTGGCTCGACACGCACGGCGCGGCCGGTGCGCTCGCGCAAACGGCTGGCAGTGTCGACGCGCTGCTGTTCCGCTTCTTCGATTTCCTGCCGCTGCCGCAGTTGCTGTCGATCGCCGCGATCGTGCTGATCGCGGTGTTCTTCGTCACGTCCGCCGATTCGGGCGCCTTCGTGATCGACCAGATCGCGACGCGCGGCGCCGCGCATTCGCCGGTCTGGCAGCGGCTGTTCTGGGCTGCGCTGCTGGGCGTGACGGCGGCCGTGCTGCTGGTCGCGGGCGGGCTCGGCGCGCTGCAGGCAATGACGTTGATCGCCGCGTTGCCGGTCGCCCTGATCATGCTCGCGCTGTGCTACGGGCTGTGGCGCGGGCTCGCGGCCGATCGCGTGCACTATTCGCAGGACGTCGCGCCCGCGACGAGCTTCTGGACCGGCCAGCACTGGCGCCATCGCCTGACGCACATCCTGCGGCAAACGACCGAGGCCGACGCGCGCCAGTTCGTCGCGGAAACCGTCGAGCCCGCACTGCGCAAAGTCGCCGACGCACTGCGTGCGGGCGGCGTCGATGCGCACGTGCAACGCGACGGCGACGACGCGGTACGGCTGACCGTGCCGACCGCGGAGCACCGCGATTTTGTCTATGGCGCGCGCGTGACGGCGAAATCCGCGGCCGCCTTCCTCGTACGCGAAGCGGCCGAGCCGGAATCGGAGCGTCCGCAAGTGTACGGTATCGTCACGTTCTTCGAGGACGGCCGACTCGGTTACGACGTCGAATACCTGCGCGGCGACGAACTGAGCGCCGACGTGCTGCGTCAATACGAACGCTACGTCTCGCTCGCGGCCGACCAGCGTACGCACCTGCTGAGCCGTGCGCCGGGGCACGCAACGGAGGCAGAATGAACGAGACCGCCGTGTTCATCGCGTTGAGCAGACGCGCGGCACCCGACGGAGCCGCACGATGAGCGGCCTTCCGCTCGACCGTACCGGCGACCTCGTCGCACTCGCGACGCTCGCGGTGCTTTACCTCGGCGGCGTCGGCCTCGCGCTGTGGCGGATTCGCACCGCCACGCCGCGCGGCAGGATCTACTGGATCGTCTGCATCGCGCTGCTGGCCGGCGGCGCGATCGCGATCACCGCCAACCTGTCGCCCGTGCCGAACAGCGGCGAGATGCCGCCGGGCTTCGCGCTGGGCGTCGAGGCGGTGCTGCTCGGGCTCGCGCTCGTTGCGGCCGGCTGCGCGTGGCTGATGCTACGCGCAAGGCGCGGCTGATCCCCGCCTGTTGCACGGCACCGCTTCGTCACGCGTGAACAGCTCCGCGCGTGTCGAATGGCGGGCCGCCGTCCTTCTCGTGATGCGTCATGCGGACGGCGCCTGTGCCGTGACGAGCCAGCACGCCGCGTCGAACCGCACGTCCGCGCCCTGCACGTAGCGCTCGAACGCGGCGCGAACCGTATCGATCACGCGCCGCCGCGTCGCGTCGTCCACCTGCCGAAGCGCGAGCCCGACCGGCCCAAGTCGTGCGATGTAGTCGTCCAGCGCGGACGCCGGCAACGCGCACGCGATATCGATCGGCTCGATCGCGATGTCGGTCCAGCCGCTGTCCGACAACACCGACGCGATCCGCTGCCGGTCGCCGAACGCGAATTGGCCCGGCGCCCCCGGTTGCCGCGCCGGCAGGTTCGGCAGCAACGGCGCCGCGACACGCTCGGCCGTCGTCATGAACGGATTGTCGGCGGCGCCGCGCCATGCGACCAATCGCAGTTGCGCGTTCGCGCGCGCCGCGTGCCGGAGATTTGCGAAGGCGCGTACCGGATCGTCGAAGAACATCACGCCGAAGCGCGACACGATCAGGTCGAACCGACCCGGCGCGAATGCATGCGTCTGCGCATCGGCATGCACGAAGCCGGCGTCAAGGCCGTCGCGTTCGGCACGTGCCTGTGCGACGGCAATCATCTGCGCCGAAATATCGACACCCGTACAGTGCGCATCCGTGCCAAGCCGCCGTGCAATCGCGAGCGTCACCGCGCCGGTGCCGCAGCCGACGTCGAGCACGCGGCGGGCGGACGCCGCCACCGCCGCATCCGCGAGCAGTGTCTCGAACGGCTCGAACATCCGGTCGAGCGCACGCCGCGCATCGACCCACGCCAGCCCCGACGGGCCGTTCCACAGCGCAGACTGCGCTTCGTTTGCCCGGCTGTCTTCCATCGTCGATTCTCCTTTTTGTCCGCGTCGTTGACCGTGATCCGGACTATGCTGCTTCAAGCCGGCTTGAAGTCAAGGCCGCGATCGCGGCACGACGCGCACGCCGTGCGCCCGTCGTGCCCGCCCTTCACATTTCTTACATTCGTGCTGCGTATCGTTGACGGCTTTCCTACGGTGCCTCCCATGCGACGACTCCTCTCTCGCGCGCTGCTCGTGCGCTGCGCTCCGTTTGTTGCCCTCGCGGTGCTGTCCGCGTGTTCGAATCACATCGACACGCCCGCCGATCCGGCCAGTGCCGCGATCAACGTCCAGGCCGCGTGGGTCGAGATCGGCGATGCGAACCAGGCGATCGCGCGCGTGATCACGAACTACAGCCCCGCATCCGCGAGCGATCCGCTGTGTCCGCAACTGTCCGTCGACGGCAAGCTGTCGCGCATGACGCTGCGTGCCGGCGCCGCGACCGTCGCGCAACGGACGACCGCCAGCGCCCCGGCCGACTCGAAACCGTCGAGCTTCCCGGTGTCGGTCTGAGAAGCGACGCTGCCGGCCGATGCGCAGACGGCGAGCGTCGCGGGCCGCGCGCTGCCGCTGCCGAAAGCGCAGCCGCAGCGCATCGCGATCATCGCCGACACCGGCTGCCGGATGAAGAAGGCCGACAACGCATGGCAGGCGTGCAGCGACGCGATGGTCTGGCCGTTCGACACGATCGCGGCGAGCGTCGCGAAGCTGTCGCCGGACCTCGTGCTGCACGTCGGCGACTTTCACTACCGCGAGAACGCGTGCCCGTCCGACATCGCCGGCTGCAAGGACAGCCCGTGGGGCTACGGCTGGGATACGTGGCAGGCCGACCTGTTCCGCCCGGCGGCGCCGTTGTTCGCGAAGGCGCCGTGGGTCGTCGTGCGCGGCAACCACGAGGAATGCGCGCGGGCCGGCCAGGGCTGGTACCGCTTCCTCGATCCGCGCCCGTATTCGGCCGCCCGTTCGTGCGACGATCCTGCCAACGACAACGACGCGAACTACTCGGATCCCTATGCGGTGTCGCTCGGCGGCGGCACGCAGGTGATCGTGTTCGACACCGCGAAGGTCGGCCGCAATCCGCTGAAGACGACCGACGCGCAATTCCGCATCTATCAGAAGCAGTTCCAGACGGTCGCATTGCTCGCTTCGAAGGCCGGCATGTCGACGACGATCTTCACGAACCACCATCCGATCCTCGCATTCGCGCCGATCGCCGGCAGCACGCCCGCGCCGGGCAACCTCGCACTGCAGTCGGTGATGGCGAGCCTGAACGCGCAGGCGTACTACCCGCCCGGCATCCACGTCGCGCTGCACGGGCACGTGCACGACTTCCAGGCAATCAACTTCTCGTCCGGACATCCGGCGACGATCGTGTCCGGCAACGGCGGCGACAACCTCGACGTCGCGCTGCCCGATCCGTTCCCGGCCGGCCTGACGCCCGCGCCGGGCGCCGTGATCGAACGGCTGTCGCACCACAACAGCTTCGGCTTCCTGATCATGGAGCGACGCGCGGCGCCGGCGACGGGCTGGGTGTTCCATGCGTATTCGGCGGCAGGCAAGCTGCTCGCGTCGTGCGACCAGTCGGGCAACACGCTCGCATGCGACAAGACGGGGTTCATCACGCCGTGAGTGACGAAGTTCGATTGGATGACGATTTGACGGATTCGACCGGCCGGCGGCAATCGATGGCCGGATCGCGGAGGCCGACGGTTTCGTCGGCGGCGGCTGCCGGGCGTCCGGTTTCCGCTTCGGTTCCGGTCGCCGGCGGCGGCCGGACGGTGCGCATGCTTGCCGCGGCCGCGCTCGCCAGCGCCGCGCTCGCGGCCCATGCCGCACCGTCCGAAACGATCCTGCTACCCGGCGCGCCGCCGGCGCGCGTCGTCAGTACGATCGGCAACGGCACGCCGCAGGTGACCGGCAAGGTCGACGCGGCGACCGCCCGTTTCGCGCCCGACCCGACGCTCGTCTCGCTGGGCCGCCGCATCTTCTTCGATCCGCGGCTGTCCGAGCCGCGCGGCATGTCGTGCGCGGGCTGCCACGATCCGGGGCGCGCGTTCGCGCCGACGCTGTCGGCCGCTTCGCTCGCGGGGCCGGGCGTGCCGGAAGGCAGCCGCCCCGGGCGCTTCAGCCAGCGCAACGCGCCGTCGCTACTCTACGTGCGCTACGTGCCGCGCCGCCACCTCTACCAGGATGACGACGCGCCCGCCCCGTCGCCGTTCGGCGGACTCTTCAGCGACGGCCGCGCGGACACGCTCGCCGAACAGATCCGCGGGCCGTTGTTCGACCCGAACGAGATGAACAACCGGTCGCCGGCCGCGCTGCTGCGCAAGGCCGACGACACCGGACTGGCGAACGATCTCGCCGCGCGCTTCGGCGCATCGGTGCGGCGCGATCCCGAGCAGCTGGTGCGCGCGCTGGGCACGGCCGTCGAAGCCTATCTGCAGAGCGACGACATGGCGCCATTCACGTCGCGCTTCGACGCGTTCCTGCGCACGCGCGAGCCGCTCGCGCCGGCCGAGATGCGCGGCCTGGCGCTGTTCCGCAATCCCGACAAGGGCAACTGCATGAGCTGCCATACGCTGTCGGAGACATCGAGCCGGCCGGAGCGCTCGCTCTTCACCGATTTCGGCTACGACGCGATCGCGGTGCCGCGCAACCGCGCGCTGCCCGCGAACCGCGATCCGCGCCATTTCGACAACGGCCTGTGCGACACGGCAATGCGGCTGCGCTGGCCCGAGCCGACGCAATGGTGCGGCTACGTGCGCACGCCGGGGCTGCGCAATGTCGCGGTCAAGCAGACGTTCATGCACAACGGCGTGTTCACGACGCTGCGCGACGCGGTCGCGTTCTACAACACGCGCTCGACCGACCCGGGCCATTGGTATCACGGTGCCAGGACGTTCGACGACGTGCCGGCCGCGTATCGCGGCAACATCAACGTCAATTCGACGCCGATGAACCGCCGGCCGGGCACGCCGCCCGCGCTGACCGATGCGGAAATCGACGACATCGTCGCGTTCCTCGGCACGCTGACCGACGCGCGCTACGCGAATCTCGTCCCACACGTCGCCCCCGCCGAGCCTGCCGCCCGGATCACCGGATCGCCGGCCGCCCACATCGCCGCGCCGGCGCGCTGACCCTGGCCGAACGGCCAGGTTGTTGAGGTAACCATAAAACTTCCGAGGGATTCCCCACTTAACTTCCGCTGCGCGCCTCGATATCTGCAATAGAACCAGTTCCATCCGGCGAACGATTCCCCAAATAGCTTCCGTGTATCGCTTCCTTGAACCATAAAACTTCCACGGGAAATATTGAGCCTGCGCTGCCCGTGATTTCCTGTTCGAACCGCGGCCCCTTGACGGTACGGCCAGCCAACGCGTCTTGACGAGCGAGTTTAGGCGGCGGTCGAGAGAGGCTGCCAGCGATGCGGCGGCAGCGCGTCGATGTCGCTGGCCTTGTGGGTCGGCAAGCGTGTGAGGACGTCCTTCAGATAGGCGAGCGGATCGAGCCGACCCCATCCGATAAAATCGTCCCCCTTTCCCTGGTCTGCCCCTTGACGCGAATACGTCAGCCCTAGGGTTCGGATAACCGATTGATCAGCCGACAAGCTGCGCAACCATCTCCCGCTCCCATTGAAACGCCGTCATGAACCCACCGAGGTCGCCCACGATTCCATCTCAGATCGCGAGTCGAATCGGGTCTGTAATCAACTCACGAGTTGAGTCGAAGAAGGCCCGCAATCGCTTAGCATCACGTTCCCCGGGGCCGCGCACAAACGTCTGCGGAATTCCGCGACGAACCCAAAGTTGGCCAGGAGATGCTGTCGTGGCCAAAAGTTCTATGATGAATTTCGTATGCAATATCATGGACTTGCAATCAGGGGCATATCGTAAGTCAATGTAAACTGACGTCGAAAATCAATGTAAAAGCCTTGCCCCGCCAAGATAAATTTGGCGGTGCACTACAAGATCAATCTCTTGGTCACCATTGATGATGGCACCGGCGTGGACGAAAGATGCGAGGAACCGCAACCCCTGATCCAGGAATAAGGCTTTCCTTAGCGAAAACCGGCACTTTAGCTGCACAGCTAAAGTGCCGGTTTGCGGATCGTGATCAGCGGAGATTGAGGCAGATCTAGCCGCGCGCACGCAACTCGCGCAGCAGCGCCGGCGCGGCGATGATCTCGCGTGCTGCGGCGCTCATGCGCTCGAGGATGATGTACTCGCCCATCAGGCTGTGCAACGGCTTCTCGCGCGTGACAGCGATGCCGCATCGCTCGCAAAGCGTGCGCAAAAACTTCATCATGAAGACGTGCACGCGGTCCAGAGCTGTAGCACGCTCGTTCGCCCCGATCGCGGCCCGAATGTGCTTCGCCGCTGCGGTAAAGTCCAGGGCGTTGACGCATGCCGTAAAGGCGTCCATCTCGGGGACCAGACTGCTGAGTTTCAGGCGGGCAATGATCGCTTCGACGGCAGCGCGCTGCTGCGGGTCGTCCGGCAAGCATCGGAACTCCTCACCCCATTCGATCAGCGCGTCGAGCGCCTGAGCCACTATGTGGTCGGATTCCAGCTCCCAGAATGCGCGCATCCGCTTGGCCTTCGACGTGCCTTTGAACTGGTACTTATCGTCGTCGATGTTGAGGCCAACCTGCTCCTGGAAAAATTCACCCATCGTTCGGTCCGAGAAGTTCAGCACAAATCCGCCGCCCATGTCGAGGAACGGTTCAAGGCAACGACGATCGGGTGAGGTGAGGCTACCTGCAAACGCGCGTCAGGCTCCACTGCGAGGAGTTGAGCGCCGAGAACCGCAAACGTGTGTTCAAGAAGGGCTGGGTGCGGGGCTACGACCTGATCTTCACCGAAGCGTTCAAGATCCCCTTCGCCGACGGCCCTGTGCCCATCGCCGCCCTGGAAGACATCGTACTGACGCGGAACAGCATCCAGCACGACCTGGAGGTCACCACCAACCGGCCCAAGCACGCCGACCGGAAACCGGGCGCCGCGCGGTCGGTGTTCCTGGACGCCCGCGAGGTCGAGCTGCTCGATCGCCTGGACCCGGACACGCAGACCTGGTTGGCACCGCCCACGGTGCACGTGAGCCAGGCCTCCCTCGAAGCCACGATCAACACCGTGGAGCGCTTCGTCGCCTGGCTCGACGCGGCCATCGAAGAGAAACTGTACGGTTCCCGCTGAGATCTGACAGATCCGAAGCCTCCTATGCCGTCGCACCGGAGACGCAAATGCTTTAACGTGGCATGATCGCCTGACCGCAAAGCAGCGTCAGGCGATCATGGCGCGACCGGCTCTCTGGTCCACGGACGAGACCGGTTTCCGGGGATATTGCAGGGTAGACAATGAAAAAAGAATGGGCTCCCTCCGCGTGGGGCCGAAAACTGACACGATCGCCGAACTGGCGCCTCATCCTTGAAGGCTTGAAACTGTCGGTGACGGTGGATGGAAAAACGCACGACGTCAACGTCGACAACACCGGCTCGTACCGTGTGAATCGGGGAGTCTTCTGGACCGACATCACGCTCCACCCTGGCCCCTCGCGGATCGTGAAGGTGGACGGGCTGCCCAACGCCCGAGGGACCGATTTGACCAGTGCCGTGGAAGCCGCGCTGGTCGAGAAGCAAATCCGCGAGGACGTGGCGTTCCTGCGTAACGTTCATCAAACCGTGCTCGACTGGCTGGAACACAAGACCCAGCAAGAGCAGGCTGCGGAAGCCGGTCGGCGATGGCTCACGCACGAGGCGCAGGCGGCCATTGAAGCGGCCCGACCGTCCATCGACGTGAAGGCCATTCGTGCGCGCATGAAGAGGGCGAACGTGCACGCCAGGCTGGGAAAGGACGCTGCCGATATGGAGCGCTCCCTCGTCCAATGGGAAACCAACCATCGGCCCTTCTGGGCCTCCCTCAACGCGGCCCATACAGAGCGGGAGCTGAGGGCGTGCAAGGAGCTGTTCGACCGGGTGGAACGTAAGCCTCTGTCCGAGGAGCAAGCGCGGGCGGTGATCTGCTTCGACAACCGCGTGCAGGTCGTTGCTTCAGCCGGCTCTGGTAAGACGTCCACCATGGTGGCAAAAGCCGCCTACGCGATCGACCGGGGCTTCGTCGCGCCCAAGCGGATCGTCATGCTGGCCTTCAACAAGCAGGCCGCCGTCGAACTGGCGGACCGTGCCGCCAAATCCTTCGAGCGGCTGGGCATGAACGACGTCGCGGTGGAAGCCTCAACCTTTCACGCCCTGGGCCTTCGCATCATCGGCAAGGCCACGAAGGAAAAGCCTGACATCCCAGATTGGGCCACAGACACTGCCGGCGGCATCCGCAAGCTCACCGAGATCGTCGACCAGCTCAAGGACCGCTCGGCAACCTTCCGGACCCAACTCGAGCAGGACGGCGCGGCGTCGATCACTGACACCGACGGCGAGATCGTTCAAGAGGAAGAATGCCCCTCGTGCAAACGAGGGGTTCTGGTCATGCGTCCTGGGCGCTACGGAGAGTTCCGTTCATGCTCTAACTTCCCTGCTTGCAGCTATAAGCCCCAGAAGCCGGGAAAGACAACCAACAACCAGAAAGCGATCAGGGCTAGCCAAGTCGCACGCTGACTAGCCTACCGTAGTCACACGGATACCTGGACAACCTGGCAGCGGAGACGGAGAGCGTGAACGAAAAGAGCTCCGGTTGGCTCCACGGTGCAACCTCCGCCGCAGTATAGAAATTCTCGTTGATCAGCTGCCGGCAACTGTATGCATACGCCTCGCGGGATGCGCCAGTGATCAAGCCGCCGTGATCGGATTTTTCTGGTTCACTGGGCATGGGTATAGTCGGCGGCGAAAACTACGCCATATAGAAAGCCTTGGTTTCGTGCGCAAACTTGTCCTCGGGCGTCGGCTCACACGCCCCTCGCTCCTTTTCGAGCAACCGATCAAATTCGTTCGTCCGCGTTTCGCCCTCGCCTTCGGTAACGGCCTCCCAGTGAGGTCGGAAGTACAGCTTGGCAATAACCAGTGAGAACGCAAGCGGCGTCAGGCGCGGCTGCAGCACCCATCGGTCGTCCCCATAAGTACCGATATGAAAGTGCGAGACCGGATGCACGCCTGCGTCATACTGCTCGACGTTGTACTCATACCGAACGACCGGTCGCCGATAGTTCACCGGCTGGGACTCTGCGAAAGTCATCATCATCTCAACGTCTGCGGCTTCGTCCGTACCAAGCCGCTGCTGCAGCTGAGCGATCAGGTCGAGCGCGTTAGTCGTGAATGGCGATGGGTAGAATGCGTAACGGACATCCTCTGCGCTGGTGTACGAAAACTGGAAATACGAGAAGTCCTTCAGCGCGAAGTTGTATTGACCGAGCTTGAGACCCGTGAAAAACACGTCGGTGTACGGACGCTCCGTGTCGAGCGCGACCCGGTTGAACTCTTTGCGGACCGGCAAGGACGTAGGGCCAGCCAACGGCTGCGCCAGTCCGAGCTGCGAGAAGAAGTCATGCGCATCTCGCAGCGAGAGCGTGAATGCCTTTTCATTCACTTTTGCTCACCCCGTCCGTCCACGCCTGTGCGTCATCGTCCGAGAATCCCAGGTCGGACATCGTGCGCAAGTACTCCTCGCGTGCTCGCCGCGCCTTCGCTTGCCTCTGACTCAGGTCCCGCTGAAGCGTCTCCACGTTGGCCAGATTCGGCCATTGGAATTCAAGCTTCGGGGCTTTGGCAAGGGCAGTCTCGATTTCATCGAAGAGTGTGCCGGCATATTTCGCCAAGCCGCTGATGCGCAGCCAGCACTTGGTACGAGTAAATGCGGTAAACAGCCGGTTGCGAGCGGTACGACCGGATAGGCCGGATGCCACTGCATCGATTCCCGCGACGAAAACTGCCGGCGCTTCGTTGCCCTTCGCCCGATGCACAGTACTCAGGGTGATGCGCCCTTCAAAACGGAACGTCGATGCCGAAAATGGGTTGTTCAGGACGTCGTGCGTGCCGATACTGCGCTCCGCGAATCGCTGCGTCAGCCCCTCGTGATAGTTCTTCGCATTCCGATCGTCCAGGCAGATGATCAGGATATCGTCCGGTTTCAGCCCTTGCTCAAGCAGTCGCATGACCTCGACCACTATCATATCGAGTTCCTCCGGGAAGCTATCCGCTCGATAGAGCTTGATCAGTTCTTCGCGAGGCTCCAAAGCTGGAATGGAGAGCGGACTGTTCTCGGCGGGCCGGGTAATGACAGTCGGCGAGCCGGTCGTAAAATCTCCTTGCTCGACCACATAGCCGACGTCCTCCCAATGTCCACGATCCTGCAGCATCTGCACAATGTGCTGGCCATATATTCCCAAACCAACTGCGTGACTGCACACAAGCACTTCCCGCGGATTACGATAGCACTTATATAGAACTAGATCGTTGCTCACGTACTCGCCCAGTCCAAGACGCGCGGCAGAACGATCGAGGTCAACATACGCCTCGCCGTTCGCGTCGACCCCGAAGAGCTCACGCGGCGTTCGCATCTGCGGGCTGAAGATCGATTGAAGCTCGTCATACGCCCAGATGATCGTCTTTTCGTCGCGCACTCCCTTGGTAAGGCTGTACAGCAATCGGAAGAAGCTCTCGGGCAGGTCTTGAGCCTCGTCGACTAGCACAACGTCGTATTTGGGCTCAACGCGCGCTTTCTGGTTAAGCTCGGCACATATCCCGTCGAACGTGACCGGAGCGGTACGGCTATACGTGCGCGGCGGGATCATATGCTCGACACAGGTGTTGTAGTAGACACCTGGTTCGCGTGTGCCGCCCCATCCATGCAGGACATGCAGATTGTCCCAGTTCGGGTCCGAATCCCGAAAATGACGATAGAAGCGGGTGATCTGTTTTCGGATCGTCTCGTACAAGCTCCGCGTGTAGAACGTGAAAAGTATCTTCTTTTCGGGGTTCGTAAGCAGAATGTGCGCGGCCTTCCAGGCAAGAATGATTGTCTTGCCCGATCCAGCAAGTCCGCGAATCCGCTGCGGACCGAGCGCCACGGTCAGTGCCGCGCGCCGCTGATTCGCATCAAAATTCGCGATCTCGTCCTCTAGGGCACGCAGAACCATTGCCTTGGGCTTTGACTCGTCGACCGCAGCCTCTCGACTCCCGCTTTTTGAGAGCGCTTTGACACCTTCGATGACGCTACGGGCTTCCAGAAATTCGGTTTCCGTAAGCGCATCACGTTGCGCCTCGGCGATCGCGCTCCGAACGCCTTCAAATGACGAAACGATGACATTTTCGCTCTCTCGTCCACCAACATCGACGCCCTGCGGCAGATAGAGGATCGTCGTGATGTTGAGCTTCAGCGCGTTCCGACCACTGCGTAGGCGTTTGCTTGCCAGCAGTTTCGAGTACAGCAGGCTGTGGAACTCATCCAGCATCGCGTCGCTCTTGTCGACGTCGAATGCGGTGTCGGGCATGGAGACGACGATCGCGCCTTTCTCGGGGTGCAAAATGAACACCGCGGGCTGAAACAGCTCCTCCTCGTAGTCCCGAAACAGCGGAAAATCGTAATAAAGAATTGCGCGTTCGAGCTGCAGTTCGGCTGCATGAGCCTGAAGGTCATCGATCAGCAAGCGACCGACAGGATCGTTTTTTAAACGGGCGGAGGAGACAACCTTTTCCATGGAACACGCACCTTGGTCTGGGGTGGCGAAGCGCACAAACGCGCGATATTTATAGGCTCACGATTGTACGCGTGTTGCGGCGCTCCGAAATAAGCCTCGCTGCATGCAGGAAAGACAGCGCACACCCCTGTACAGCGGCCGACGCAAACCGTGCACCACCGAAACAGGGAGACTGCTTCTGGGCCTGTCAAAGTGTAAGCTGTCTAACAATGAGAAGTGGGTCATTTCGCGCCAATTCCATTGCCGCCACCCAGGAAGGTTCCGAAGCGCAGCCTTCAATGTGGCGCCCCATGGCGACAAGCACTCTCACCGCCGCAACCCTCAACAACGGGATAGCATGCAAATTGAACTTGGCCGTTTCATTTCGCGTCCTGTACTGCAGTCCATTGAGCAATGCGTAGAGGGATGCCGTGAGAGAGCTTCGGTGCTCCTGGAAGTGCATCGAATCGACGTATTCCAACATATCAAAAATAGCATCGAGTTTGTGCTCGATCAAAGGCTCCGGACCGCTGCAAATCCCGTCAACCAGGTAGGCAATATAGCGCCGGGTGTCTAGTGTTGGCCGCACACTTTCCTTCACCCACACCGATGCAGCATTCAACGCCGAAACCACCACATATCTGTTCGGGTTCAACTCAATCGTACTGGTCGTAATGTCGAGTACAGCCGCCGTTCGCGTGGGCCACCAGCGCAGGCATGCGAACAAAAGTGGAGAAAGCGGAGAACCCACCGCAACACCGGCGTCCCACAGCTCCTTAAACCATTCATCAAGTTTATTTTTCCTGACAGCTTCGATAGAGAGCCTTTCCGAAAAAACTCGATGAACAACATTTGCTATGAGGCGCAGTCGTGCGCCAACCAGATCTCGCGCGCTGTCCCAATTCGATTCCGTCGTGGCGCGCAGAACGAGCCGCCGACCTTCGGCTTGTGACCAATCGCGCAGTTTATTGATCTCTTTGATCAACTCCGGCTCGGTCCATTTCAGATCTACGCCCTTACTGACGGACAGCAAGAGTCCAATCAGAAACCCTTCGTCGGGGGAACCGATCGCCAGTCTTTGCTCCCCCATGAAATCAGCCATTCTCTCAATCGGACTGATGTTCTCATTCGACACCCACTGAACGAACTTCTCCTTGACGGTCGACGTCTTCGAAGGCAACGGCCATTTGACAAATGCTGCCGCGTAGAAATTCTCGAATTTCGGAATGTCGTTGGGACCAACATTCCGCCATATCAAGAGCGAAAATCTTTTCTTCTGCGCCGACGTCATTAGGCCCGTGCGATAAAACCAGTCAAGACGCTTTACGCAGTCTGCAAGCTCATGCCGTTGCTCGGCGGAGGCAAGTTCCTCCATCTCGTCTAACGCTCGCGCGGCGGCGGCTTCCCACTGGTCACTTGGCTTCAACTTCGTTGGCGTGCCGATGGAATGCACGACATCCGGCCATGTTCGCCTTTCGAGATAGCGAATCCCCTTCGGCGACAGCGACAAGAGCTGGGGTCCTAGACGATTGATTTCCGTGTCGGGTAACAGACGAACAGCGCGTTCGAAGAACTTCGCGAAGACATCGTGGAAAGAGTAGTCGTCCCGAATCGCCGGTACGCTGTATAGCTGCACGGCAGCCTCGCAAAGCGCCACGGCATCGGACGGCTCGAGGCGAAACGCAACTCGGGATGCGATATCCAGCAAGAACTTCACGGTGGACGCGTCCCCATCGTCCCAGCGCGTGTTGACTGTGATGGACCGGACAATTCCGATTGCTTGCTGAAACAATTGGCGCGCCACGTCTGCATCCAGGGACGCAATCGTGGGAAGATCCAGTGCGCTTCCCGAGCTACTATCTTCCCTGCTACTGGCCCGCGAAAAAACTCGCAAGTTCGCCGTCGCATTGTCCCGCGCGAGGATCCTGTAGCAGGCCAACAGACTCTGAGCCGTGAACGACACCATGCCGACCGACGGCGGCAGCGATGCACGTTCCACTAGCCGAATGTATGCGATAGCCGCGCTCGTCCCTTCTTTACGAACCACTTGCGCATACTTTCCAGTCGGTATGCTTGTCGAGTCGAGCTCGATGGCACTGAGGTTGAGAGCTTCCTCTGCGATATCTATCTCGTATCGCACCTCGTCCGTGAGGAAATTGGGATGCTCGACGTTATCGCGCGCATTTTGGTCGCGTATCACTTCGCGTTTAGAGGTCTTCGCAGACTTCTCCTCCTCTTCGGAGATACGCGCCTTGAGGCCCGGCTCCGGAGACCAGCTACCGCTACGCTTATGACGAGAGGTAGAACCGAACGGGGGTTCATCAGCAACCTCGACAGCATATCTAAGTGCCCCAAGAAGCCACTCCGCCCACTGTTCGCGTGATAATAGGTGAGCAGTTTCTCCTTCGAACTGAATCGCCTGCCTGATAGCTAGCAGGCCGTCCTCTACAATTCCATAAGCGCGTCGAACGACGCCAACCTCTCCGAAAAGTGCGCCGAGCCGAATTGGCCAGTATGGGTCGACGTCTTGCTTGACCACCAATTCGAGGTCGCCGAGCAAGTTGATCGCCGACCGCTTGTCTCTCTGCTCAAGGTGAAACAGAATCTGTTCATGGAGCATTGAACAGCGCAGTTCCGCCGACAACGGCACGGCCGACAGTCGCTTCAGTTCAAGAAGCCAATTCGCGAACCTCGTTGAATCGCTGCCTTCGCGTGCGTGACGGAGCATCTCTAGTGCCAGGCGAACTCTGGTGTGCTCGAGTTCCTCCAGAGAGGGCTGGGCAGTTGTGACTGCATCGGGCAAAGCAGCGGTTGGCGTAGCGGTGCGCCGTACTGTGTGAGCGAAGTCTTCGACGATGAGCTCAACGATCGGGTTAGATAGACGAGATAACGTCGTCTCGTGAATCCAGGCAATTTCCCTTAGAAGCACCAACCTGAACCATTGAGGCATCAATGGCGAACTCTTCTTAATGGCAATCGATACTCGCCCAACCGACGATGCGTTGTACAGCCGTTCGCGATTGCTGGCAGGTGCCACGAGCCAGCCCGGATAATCTTGACGATTACGTTGAGCAACGCGCTGCCACTCCACGAGCTCGGTGACTGTGGGATCTATACCCTTCAGCTCACTCCCCGCGTTGTGATATGGCCAGTCTGCACGCCGCAACGGGGGTGTCTCCTGCCAGTAGTCGAGCACTGAACCGCACCGGATTTTGTGGAGGCTCGTATTCTTGAGAGAATCGAGTCATGAACAAGAAGGCAAGCAAATTTTCCCCGGAAGTGCGGGAGCGCGCAGTGCGTCTGGTACGCGAACAGCGTAGCGAACACCCGTCGATGTGGGCAGCGGTCGAATCGATTGCGCCGATGATCGGCTGTACGCCGCAGACGCTGCTGGATTGGGTCAAACGCGACGAGGTCGACCGCGGGGAGCGCGATGGCG